>JBLILN010000012.1:0-48007 GCA_047635695.1 Alphaproteobacteria bacterium | reverse complement strand
AATGGTGGATCCTAACGGGATCGAACCGATGACCTCCTGCATGCAAAGCAGGCGCTCTCCCAGCTGAGCTAAGGACCCACGTTGAGTTGTTTTATCAACTTAACGAGTGCTTTATACACCGCGTGAATTTTGAAATCAAGTGAATTGTTTGATTAAATCAGATTTTTTTGTGATTAGTTTAACCGTTTCTATAAAAAACAACACCTTACGTTATATTTCAATACCTATATAATACCACTCGCCACCAGGCTTGGCCTGAGTAGATGGCATGATAATAAAACCGTCAATAGGGCTTACGAATTTATGATCGCCTTTGGTTCCGATGATATCACCCTTTTTAAGGGGATCTAAGTTTTTCCATTCTCTTGTAAAGGTGCTATCGGCTTCTTTTCTGAACGTATCATATAATTTTATGCGCCGAGGTTTAAGAAATGTCTTTATATCATGTTTAATCAGTCCAAATTTCGACAGGACATTTAAAATGTTTATATAAGCAACTTCTATTGATAGAGGGTCGGCGTGCTGACCACATTCGAGTGTTGTGGCTGGTATGCGTTTGTTTTGCGCATATGCAGTTGTGGCGCACTCATTTTTTTCATTATGTTTGTCGAGCCAGCCTGTAAATATGGTTTCAACATGAAGGCATTCAACAAGTGCTTGATCACCGACCGTTTGCTTGTCCTCAAATGCTGATGGTTTACATTGTGCTGTCATTGAATGAATGTCGAGTAAAATATCGCATGTATCAATGGCTTTACATATCACATTAGCTATTTTTTGTTCGTTATTTTTAGGGCTATCATGTAAAAATATACACCTATTGAGATCTTGCACTATATAGCGAATGCCTTTGTCGTAAGCCGCTTTGTTACAAACAGGTATAAAGGTGACTTGTCCTTTGAGTATATTTAAATGCCCTAACTTTATTTCAGATATAATTTTTTGAATAGCGATAGGTCCACAAACTTCATTACCGTGTATAGCACCTAGGATAAGTAGGTGTTTACCTGAGTTTATACCTTTAAATGTAAAGCTTGGAATTTCCATAAGTATGATTGTAACGAGTGCTTCTTATGCGGGTCAATGGAAATACTGGTCATACAATACTTAAAATGTTAATCTATGCGCCGTTGTGCACGTTTTTTGCAACAAAGTAGAAATAATTTTAAGGAAGCTTTATGGCTTTTTATGATGAGTTCTTAGAAAATAAAATATCTCAAACTTACACAGTTTCAGATATTTGTCAGGGAATGTCTTTCCGTACGTATAAACGTATTCATTTAAAGGATGGTACGTCATTTGTATTAATGATAACACCTACTGATAAGCCTCTTGAAGACGGTCAATGTGCTATAGAAGGCGTTATACGGCCTTTTTTAAAGGTGAATAAGTATTTGTCGGATATTGGTATTAATGTGCCTGTTATTGAGGCTGTTGATGAGGACGCAGGGCTTATTTTACTGGAAGACTATGGCGAAAAAACTTTTTATGATCTTTATCAAGGTGCTGACGTCTCCATTCAAAATTACAAGGCTGCTGTCGATGTTTTGGTGAAACTTGCAATAAGTAAGCCTTTGGCAGGCCTAGTAAGGTATGAAGAAGATTTAGCAACTATACGCGGTGACTTTTTCCTTGATGACTACTTGCCAGCCTTGCGTGATGGTATGGATTCAAGTAAAGCCGAGTATGCTGAACTACACCTTATTTTAACAAAAATTTATAAGACTGTTTGTGATGTGCCATGGGGTACCATTTTGTGGGATTACCATAGTCCTAATTTAATGCCAACAAAAGGTGCGGGGTTGAAATCAATCGGTATACTTGATTTTCAAGACGCTAAATTGGGCCCACTTTCATATGATTTAGCAAGTTTGCTTTATGATGCACGTTTTAGCTTCCCTAAAAAATTACGTGATGAACTATTTGACTATTTTGTGGAAGGAGCCAATATAAAAGATGTTGATAAATTCAGGAATAGTTTTGAGTTGACTGGTTTGCTCAGGAATATAGGTGTACTTGGGCGTTTTGCACGTAGTGCATACCGTGATGGTCGTACCGAATTTATTGGTAAAATTGATATTTTATGGCCGTATATTGATGAGGCACTTCATAACCCTGAAGCTGCTGAGCTAAAAATATTTTTAAACCGTGTTATGCCTGAAACGAGAAGTATTGCCGTATAAATGAAAAACGAAAATCAACAAGAAGAATTAAAAGAAAAACCACAGTTTTGGCTTAAACTTGTTTTATTATTGGGTTTTTTGTTACAGTTTGTTATTGCCTATTTTTTGTTTACCGTTTTAACGGCCTTGCCAGCTATTGTTGTGTTAAACCCTAATTTAAATATACTGATTTCGTTATTATTAAGTTTAATGTTGGCAACACCATTAGGTTTCTTACTGGCGAATTTTATTTCCCATCATTTACCTTTCATGCGTCACGAAATTCAAAAGATAGGCGACTACAAAGGCACACGAAAAATCCTTTTTAAACTGTTGATTTCTTCTTTGGCATTTTCTTTGCTTGTTATTGTTATTTGTCACTTTGCTTTTTCTTAATACAAGTAAAATGACCATTTGAATTTTGTCATATATAGGCGTTTTATTTTAGCCTTTTACATGATTTTACATATGTTTCTTCATGTAGGAATCACCTCTATGCTATGATAAAATGAAATTATAAGAGTTTAATTATGTATATACGTTTTGCAGAAGATAGAGGTTTTTCATCTATTCAAAATGGCGACATTGAGAGTTTTTACACTTTTTCCTTCTCTAGTTATTGGGATAAAAACCATACAGGTTTTTCTTCTTTGAAGGTTTTAAATGATGACGTTTTTAAGCCTTTGAAGGGTTTTCTACGCATCGCCACCGTAATATGGACATTTTAACTTATGTAACCAGTGGGACATTAAAACATAAAGACACCATGGGTCATGAAGGGCTTATTAAAGCTGGGCACGCACAGTTGATGCAGGCAGGTACGGGCGTTTCTCATAGTGAATTTAATAACAGTGACAAAACCGATGTAAAATTCCTGCAAATATGGATAGAACCTCAACGCTAAAATTTAAAGCCAAGCTACCAAACATTGCTTGTACCACCTCATGAAGGCTTAAAGCTTATTGCAAGCCCCGACAGCCATGCTGTCGGCCATATGCATGTCGATCAAGATGTAAAGAGATATATAGGCCATGAATCAAGTGAAGCTGAACTTGTTTATAAAATACCAAAGGGCCGCAAATTATACTTACATATGATACGTGGTGAAGTACGTTTAGAAGAATCACATTGGCAAACAGAACGTTTATCTTTGTATAAGGGAGATGGCATAGGTTTAAGTGACAAGCATGACAAACTGCATTTTCATGCCGTCACAGGTGTTGAGTTTATATCGTTCGACTTGCCTTAATTAATATGTTCAGGCTCTGCGTATATTTTATTCGCATTATCAGGTAATGCCGCACGTGTTTCAAAGGCTTCGTTAATACGGCTCATTGCTGCTGCATTGGGGGCTTGACCACCGTCGGGGTGATAAATTTTACTTAATAATTTACGCACACGCGCACACTCGGTTATGTCCGTTGTTTCGTCTGTCCCTAAAACTTGCCACCATTTGTGTTCGCTTGAGTTGTTTTTGGCATCGGTTAATTCTCTTTCTTTTTTGATGTTTATAAAAACACCTAAGGTGTAAAACACGACAAAAACATAAATTGCTATTTGTGCAGGAAGGCCAAGGAGCGCCATAACCATAAGAATGTGAGGAATTACTTTTTGTAACAAATTGTGCATTTATGCCAAACCATTATTGTTTAAATTAAATTTGATTGTAAAAGATTTGTAATTTGTTTGCACTTCAAAAAATCAAAGCGTAATATTTAAGTCAATCATTTAATATAATAAGGTGGCTTTATGAAGGTTCTTGTACCCATTAAACATGTTGTAGATGCATATGTGCGTATCCGTGTTAAATCTGACGAAACAGGCGTCGATGTTGCCAATTTAAAACATTCTATGAATCCATTTTGTGAGATTGCCGTAGAAGAAGCTGTTAGGTTGAAAGAGACAGGTGTTGTGTCCGAAATTATTACCGTCACAATTGGCGCTGATAATGCAGGCGAATCGCTACGTAAATCACTTGCAATGGGTGCCGACCGTTCTATTCATATTAAAACAGCCAAACTTATAGAGCCTTTAACAGTTGCAAAACTTCTTAAAGAAGTTGTTGTTAAAGAAAAGCCTGAATGTGTCATGCTTGGTAAACAATCTATCGATGGTGATAACAATCAAACAGCGCAAATGCTAGCGGCACTTATGGAATGGCCACAGGCAACCTTTGCTTCAAAAATAACGGTTGAAGGTGGTCAACTTATTGTGGAACGTGAAGTTGATGCAGGTGAAGAAACATTGTCAGTAAAATTACCCGCTGTGGTAAGCGTAGACTTGCGTTTAAATGAACCCCGTAATGTCACACTACCAAATTTAATGAAGGCTAAACAAAAAACAATAGATGTTATTGAAGTTAATATTCTCGACGTTGACATAACACCAAGAATTGAAATTTTAAAAGTGACAGAACCTGCTAAACGAAAAGCAGGTGTTATCGTGGCGTCTGTTCAAGAACTAGTGGATAAATTGAAGAACGAAGCAAGGGTGATAAGTTAATGAATATACTGGTTGTTGCAGAACATAATCAAAAACAAATAACGGTCGGTTCCCTTTGTACAGTAACAGCTGCCAAGGCGCTAGGCGGTGACATTACTATATTGGTAGCAGGTGAAAATGCCGATGATGCCGCTAAGCATGCCGCAAGCTTAGAAGGTGTAACAAAGGTGCTCTATGTGAACAATGCTTTATATGCTCATAGCCTTGCTGAAGAAATGTCAAACCTTATACACACACAGGCTGTAAACTATAGTCACATCATGGCGCCAGCTTCAACCTTTGGTAAAAACATTATGCCACGTGTTGCAGCTATACTTGATGTACAAATGGTGAGCGATGTTACGAAAATTGTTTCAGCGGATACATTTGAACGTCCTATTTACGCTGGTAATGCGATTGCAACAGTTAAAAGTCATGATAAGATTATGGTACTAACAGTACGTCCCACAGCTTTCGATAAAGCCAACGTTGGCAATGAAAGTCCAATAGAAAACATCAATGCAGCGCATGCTTTTGGTAAAACTTTTTTTGTATCACATAAATTAAGTGATAGTGAAAAACCACAGCTTACAAGTGCAAATGTAGTTGTTTCGGGTGGTCGTGGCCTCAAAGAAGCAGCAAATTTTGCAATGCTTGAAGAATTGGCCGATAAATTAGGTGGTGGTGCAATTGGCGCTTCACGTGCGGCGGTTGATGTTGGTTGGGTGCCTAATGATTATCAAGTGGGGCAAACAGGTAAAGTGGTTGCACCAGACCTTTATGTCGCTGTTGGTATTTCGGGGGCGATTCAGCACCTTGCCGGGATGAAAGACTCAAAAATAATCGTGGCAATCAACAAAGATGAAAATGCACCGATATTTGAAATTGCATCATATGGTTTGGTCGCAGACCTATTTGAAGCTGTGCCAGCTCTTATAAAAGAATTAGATAACCAAACATAAAATGCTTTTTTTATTAAGGTAACAAAGGGAATAAAACGATGCTAAGAGAATCTATGCCATTTGATGTTGTTATTGTGGGTGCAGGGCCTGCAGGCTTATCGAGTGCGATCCGTTTAAAGCAATTGGCTGCAGAAAATAATACTGAACTTTCCGTTTGTGTGGTGGAAAAAGGTGCTGAAGTTGGCGCTCATTTACTTTCTGGTGCTGTATTTGAACCACGTGCTTTAAATGAACTTTTACCCGATTGGCAAGAATTAGGTGCACCACTTAAAACACCTGTCACGAGTGATAAGTTTATGTGGCTCCGCAATGAGAAGGCCTCTATTAGCTTGCCAACGCCACCACAAATGCATAACACCGGTAATTATATTGTAAGCCTTGGTGAATTAGCTAAATGGCTTGCGGTGCAGGCGGAAGGCTTAGGTGTAGAAATTTACGCTGGTTTTGCCGCGTCGGAAGTTTTGTATCATGAAAATGGTACTGTTAAAGGTATTGCGACGGGTGATATGGGCGTTAGTAAAACAGGCGAACATACTGAAAATTATGCTGAAGGTGTTGAGCTTCATGCCAAGCAAACAATTTTTTCAGAAGGTTGTCGTGGGTCGCTCACTAAAACATTGATTAAAAATTTCAATCTAGATGCTGACTGCGACCCACAAACATACGCCTTAGGCATAAAAGAGGTGTGGGAAATAACACCTGAAAATCATCAAGAGGGTGCGGTCATGCATAGTATTGGTTGGCCACTTAAAAATGATACCTATGGCGGATCTTTTGTTTATCATATGAGCGATAATAAAATTTACATTGGTTTTGTTGTGGGGCTTGACTATAGCAATCCAACACTCTCTCCATTTGAAGAGATGCAACGTTTTAAACATCACGACGATATTAAAAAAATGTTAAAAGGTGGTAAGCGTATCTCTTACGGTGCGAGGACATTGGTGGAAGGTGGTATTCAGTCATTGCCTAAATTGACCTTTGCTGGTGGTATGTTGGCGGGTGACTGCGCAGGCACGTTAAACGTCGCTAAAATAAAAGGTAATCACACGGCAATGAAAAGCGGTATGATTGCAGCAGAAGCTATATTTGAACATTTTAAAGCCGGCGGTACAGGTGAAGAAGTTGTGGCTTACGATGTAAATTTCAAAGCTTCTTGGGCCTATGATGAACTTTATAAAGTGCGTAATATTCGCCCAGGGTTTAACAAAGGTCTTATAAAAGGCTTAATAAATGCTGGTTACGAAACTTATATCGGCTCAAATAAAACTTTATGTAATCATGCAGACCATGAGCAATTAAAACCACTTATTAAAGTAACGCCTATTACTTATCCAAAACCTGATGGTGTGATTAGTTTTGACAGACTTTCATCTGTCTTTTTATCGAATACATTCCATGAGGAAAATCAACCGATTCACTTGAAATTAGAAGATGAGTCAGTAGCAATTGACGTTAATTATAAAAAATTTGGATCACCAGAAACAAAGTATTGCCCCGCAGGTGTGTATGAAATTATAGAAGGTGATAATGGTATTGTTACCCTGCAAATTAATGCTGCAAATTGTTTGCATTGCAAGGCTTGCGATATTAAGGACCCTGAACAAAATATAAATTGGACAGTACCTGAAGGCAGTGGTGGGCCACAATATAGCGGCATGTAATAATGCTTTGACGTTTTAAAAAAAGCCCTCTTTTGGAGGGCTTTTGTATTAACTATTTAAAGCTGTTAAGTGTCATTTTTTGTTGTTCGATAAAATGACGGAAAGTCATAAGGATAGACAGGCTATCATCACTCGCATCATGTACATGGCCTGTAAAGTTTAAGCCAAAAAATGAAGCGAGCGAACCGCTGCTATTGGCTAAAATATCTGCTTCAGACATGCCTGCTTTATGAAGTACTTTTCTAACGTCACGGCAGTTTATTGGGGTTAAAGGGTGTTGTTGTTTCCAGTGGTAACAGCTCAGTGCAATTTCTTTTTCATCACCGCCATAACTATAGCATAAATCGTTTGCTACAAAGGCTTTTATATCAGCCATGGCTGTTGAAATACTCACAGCTTCTTTGTCTAGAATATCATTGGTGATGTTTGTTAAATCACTGAAATATCTTGTGATTGAAATGGCGTTGCCAAATTCATCAACTGGTTTCATAAAGACATTACAGCGTTCAATTTCAGGCAGACCTTTTTCAATCTTTACTTTAATAGCACTAAACTGAATAAGGTAAGGTGGGTGGTCTTTTAAACCGCCCCAGCCGCGATGCATACTGCCTTCATCGGCCCAATACTCTGCGTCGTATATGATAATAGATTTGGTTTTAGAAGTCATAATCTAAACCTCTTTTAAGTTTTGTTTGGTAAAAAAAATATGTGTTTAATAATGCTTATTATAACACGTATTATGTAATATAAAAGGGTGGAATTGAAAGAGAATCAAAAGCGAACGAAAGGGGAATTGAAAGCGAATTGAAGTGGAAAAACAGTGGAACAGAAAAAGCCCTCTTTAAAGAGGGCTTTTTGATGGACGCTTTTGATTATTGTCGACAAATTTGGAACTTGCTAGTGACAGGGTTCCAACGCATTGTACCTAGGTCATCTGCACCTGCGCAAACTTCAGAACCTGTACCTGCAACTTTAACACTTGCAGAAACATCAACAACACTTTCAGTGACGGTAATTGTACGTACAGAGTCGACATCAATATGAATTTCACCCGTCCCTGCATCTACAATACTTATACTTGTATCTGCCGCGGCAATTTCAGCTACTGTTGCGGAATCTAATGAAGCCCAAGCCGAAGCGTTACAAAATTCTATACCGTTTGCACTTGTGTAGCGGATACCACCTTCAGTAGATGCATCACAAACTTCACCACCATTGCTAATCATGAGTGTACCAGAAACATCAAGCGTTACTGCTGGGGCACTTGTACCGATACCGACCAAGTCATTGGCAAGATCACCATAAAGGGTGTTACCAATGTTTAGCTGGTCGTTGGCTGTTACGTTTTGTACATCAACATTAGCACCAATAATAATATTACGTGAACCTGTGGTTAGGTTTTGCCCTGCAAGTTTACCAAGCATTGTGTTTTCGGCACCATCTGTGAGGCTGTCACCCGTATAATGACCTAGAAGAGTGTTATAGCTTGCCGAGCCGTTATCAATGCTATAACCAGCACCAGTACCAATAATAACAGAGCCGTTATAGTTTGGCACACCAGAGCCGCCTCTTGCGGCATCAGCACCGATCACAACGTTAGATTCACCATAACCTTTATAGAAAGCAAATGCGCCTACTACTGTATTTGAACTATCAGATGTGAGTCCATAAGAAGAATATCCACCAAGAGATGTATTGTATGAACCTTCTCTAATTTCTCTAGCGGCTTCCAAGCCTATAGCTGTATTGATATTACCCGTTGACAAATTCTGGCCAACACGTGTACCAACAGCAATATTTCCAGAACCTGTTAGCACTGTATCCGTCCCAAATGTGGTCTTGCCCATGGCATTTGTGCCAAGCGCAATATTATCATTACCTGTGGTGCTGTTACCAGCTTTTTTACCAATGGCAATGTTATTAGTACCAGTGGTGACATTATCGAGTGCGCCTGCACCTAACGCGATGTTTTGATTAGATGTACCGTCATCAACTGCACCTGCGCCATTACCGATAAAGAGTGAACTAAAGTCATCACTGTCGTGTATAGAGTCTGTGAGGTCATTAATACCCATAACTGCGGTTACACCCGTTAGGCCCGAACCGTCACCGATGAAGGTTGTGGCTGAAACTGTGCCTGAAACGTCAAGTGCGGCAAGGGGTGTTACCACGCCTACACCAATATAGTCATTGGCAAGGTCACCATAAATGGTGTTACCAATATTCAGTTCATCATTGACACCCACAGCAGAAGCATCCACCGTTTGGCCAATAAGAATGTTACGGCTACCCGTTGTTAGGTTATCACCGGCCATTGTACCAATAATAGTGTTGCTCGCACCTGTTGTTACAAGTTTACCTGATTCATGCCCCATCATGACGTTGTCATCACCTCCTGTTAAAAGATTTAAACCTGCACTATTACCAAAAAGGCTGTTATTGTTAATGTTAGAAGATGAAGCAACACCTAAGCCAGCTTTAAAACCTAAGGCCGTATTGTATCGCCCTGTAGAGTTGAACCTTAATGAATATGTACCAAAAGCACTATTTGAACTACCTGTGGTGTTAAAATACATTGTACCTTCACCAAAGGCGGCGTTATAATTACCCGAGTTGTTTGATAGTAATGTCCATTTACCCAATGCGCTGTTGCCTGTACCTGATGTATTTTTATTAAGGGAGCCTGCACCATGTGCAGTATTACCTGTACCTGTTGTATTGGATACTAGTGAGCTATAACCTATCGCAGTGTTTTGTGTACCTGATGAAACGGTTAATACATTTTTACCAATACCAACATTTTGATTATCCGTCCCATCGTCAGCTGCACCTGCGCCATTACCGATAAAGAGTGAACTAAAGTCATCACTGTCGTGTATAGAGTCTGTGAGGTCATTAATACCCATAACTGCGGTTACACCCGTTAGGCCAGAACCGTCACCGATGAAGGTTGTGGCTGAAACGACATCTGCAAAAATAGTACCCGAAACGTCCAGTTCGTAGGCTGGTGAAACTTTACCAATACCCACACCTTCAGATGCACCCATAATAGCAAGGGTGTTGTTATCGGCAAGGGTTGTGCCTGAAGCGCTATAACCGACACCAAGTGCCATGGAGTTATTACCTGTTACTATCATACCTGTACCAATTGCGTACGAATGGCTTGTATTTGTGAGGGTGTTTTTAACACCAATAGCTATACTGTAGTTATCGCTATCGCCTGTGCTTGTGTTATCGCTCACAGTGTTGTCCCAACCAAAACCAATACCACGGCTACCTGTTATAATGTTAGCTGTACCTATACCCATGTTGTACTGGCCACTACTGCCACCTGCTACATTATTACTGTTACCAATAGCGGTACCATAAGACGTTACGTTTGATGCCCCTAGGGCGAAACCGTAACTTCCTACAACTGAACTATGTCCAAGGGATATACCATGTACCCCTGTTGCACCTGTATTGTAACCAGTTGCAAAACTATTATTGCCTGATGCATTTGCACCACTACCCATAGCAATGGCATAGTCGCCAGTTGCGTCTGAAGCACCTACGGCAAAACTATTGCTACCCGAAGCCCTAACATTTGAACCAAAGGCGGCTGAGTAATTACCAATATTGACCTCGTCCCAATTTGTTGAGTCACCTGGGCTACCAGCACGGAAAGCACCTTTTTCTTTATCCCAGAAAGCGACGACGTCTGAACCAGCATGGTCAATGGTTGTACCTGAAACATAAACAAGGAAACCATCACGGTGGATATAATCAACGGCATCTGTCCATAACCCTGAAACATTCGTTAGGCCTGAACCGTCACCGACAAAGGCTGTGGCTGAAACTGTGCCAGCAACTTCAAGTGCTGCGTTAGGGTTAACAAGGCCAATACCCACCTCACCACCCATAATAGCGAATGTGTTAGCGTCAACAATGTCGTCGTTTATGCGGTCACCCATGAAGATACCCATAGAGCTTGCACCCGTTACTTGTGGGTAAGTGCCAGAAACACCGCTTGAGTCACCTAAACCAATTGCGAATGTATTATCACCTATTGCTGCAGCTTCACGGCCTAGGGCGTATGAATAGTAACCCTGAGCGAGTGTATCTTTACCAATAGAGGTTGAACCATAACCCAAAGCGTATGCATCAATCCCTATGGCGTTTGCAGTATAACCAGCAGCATATGAATGATAACCTATAGCTGTTGAATAGTTACCAGCAGCATATGAACCACCTATAGCGGTTGAATTGGTACCTGAAGCATTTGAGTTACCACCCATAGCGGTTGAATTGGTACCAGAGGCAATTGTTTCAGAACCCATGGCTACTGATTGATCACCAATATTGGCATTGTCCCATTGTGCACCCAATGCTCTACCAACTCTAAATGCGCCTTTAGATTTATCGAAGAACATACGTTTGTCATGGTCCACATTACCTGAGTCATCAAGTTGTGGTGCGCCGAAAATAAAGTCTTTATTGGCAACGTCTGTGGTGTTTACCACCGCAGTGCCTGAAACGACAAATTCACCTGTTACACCTGTAAGGCCTGAACCGTCACCAATGAAGGCAGCTGCTTGGATGTTACCGGTTGCAGATATATCAGCAACGTCGAGGCGCCCTGTTATGCTCACGTCACCCGTTACTGAAACGTCGCTTACAGTAAGGTGTGCGAATGTTACGTCGGATGTTGTGGACACGGCTTGATCCATCGTGCCTACAAAGCCAAACTGCGTCGCAGAAATAACTGTTGTGTCAATGTTTTGTAGCTGTGTCAGCTCGGCTGTTGTGAGCTCAGTATTTGAAATATTTTGTACGCCCACTGGTAGGTTGGCAATACCGTAATAGTCAACACCTGTGGCAACGATATTTGTCAGTGACGCACCATTACCAATAAAGGCAGTGGACGAAACAACGTCTGCAAAAATAGTTCCTGAAACTTCCAGCTCGTAAGATGGGTTTTCAGTATAAATACCAACACCCGTATTACCTTTTAGCGTCATCATAACACCAGTGGTGTCTCTAGAGCCTGAGAATGTGAATAATTTTAAATCATCTGCCGCTGCTAGCATACCACTACCACCGTTAGACATGTTTGCATGATGGCCAAAAGTTAATTCATGCTCACCACCACCAGAAATAAATATTTGAGCACCTGAATCATTGTGCACACGTAATTCGGGTGCACCTAGTGGAATGTAACCTGTACCAATAGCGACAGTATCTGTACGGTATACACCACCGTCAGTGTCATAAGTCCAAAGGCCTGTTACATTGGTAAGGGAAGCACCGTCACCGACAAAGGCGGTGGCTGAAACTGTGCCTGAAACGTCAAGTGCGGCAAGGGGTGTTACCACGCCTACACCAATATAGTCATTAGCAAGGTCACCATATAAAGTGTTACCAATGTTTAGTTGGTCGTCACCTGCAGGGAGAGGAACACTGACGTTTGCACCAATGGCAATATTATTATTACCAGTGCTTAGTAATAGGTTTGTTTCGTAACCTAAAGAAACGTTATACGATCCGGTATTTACGGCTACAGGGCCTTTTTGAGATTGATAACCTAAGGATACGTTACCGTCCCCCGAGCCATTAAAGGCTTGAGCTTCATCACCAATTGCGACGTTAGCGTTACCTGAAGAAGCATTAAGAGCTGAGGAACCAAGTGCAATATTGTCTGAACCGACGGTCGTATTGATAAGTGCAGAATAACCGATGGCAATGTTGTTCCAACCTTCTGTGATATTACTTAATGACTCTGCACCAAGCGCCATATTGTAATTACCTGTTGTAACTGTCTTTAAGGCATTTTTACCAATACCCATATTTTTATTGTTTGTACCGTCATCATTTGCACCAGCACCGTTACCAATAAATAGTGAGCTAAAATCGTCTGTGTCGTGTTTTGCGTCGGTTAAGTCGTTAATGCCAAGTGTAATAGATGTTGCAACTACGCCTGTAAGCGCTGAACCGTCACCCACAAAGGCGGTGGCTGAAACTGTGCCTGAAACGTCAAGTGCGGCTGTACCGTTCACCCAAAGGCCAGCGTCACAAATAATGTCAGTGCCGTCGGTGTAACAAAGTTCGTTGTTGTTAAGTGTGCCAACTGTACCAATATCACCCCATGTGCCCGCATAGGAAGAATTGATAGCTAGTAAAGTAACTACAATAGCTTTTGATATAAATTTTATCACGTTTTTACCCTTATTTGATGTACACAACACACAACTTAAATTTTAATGGTGCTCACAAAAAACAATACACCATACATACAAGCATACATCCTTATATGGCTAAGCAATAATAAAAAAATGACATTTATTGTTTTATTCAGAGGTTAAGTGGGGACGAGTGTGGTAAAACCCCAACCCCAGTATAGCTTGAGGGTGTATTTGATGTATGACTAGGCTGATTCAGCCTGTTTGGGTTGAGTTTGCTTGTCATTGTATTCTTTTAACTTGTTACGCAGGGTACGAATAGAGATACCAAGAATATCGGCAGCATGCGTGCGATTCCCCTTACAATAATTTAAGGTAGAAAGGATAAGCTGTTCTTCCATTTCTTGCACAGTACGGCCGACCATATCGCTTGCGCTTGGTTCGGTTGCGCCCATACCTTTTTCATAACCACCTGAAGTATTTGCATATGCACCAGCAGCAGCGCCCGCAAGAGCACGTTTTTTATCAATATCTGTTTGTACAGGGACATCGGCCACCGTTGAGGCCATATTTTGGCTCATTGGTGAAATGCTAATATGGTCTGCCGACATTATGTTGTCGTCACCCATCATTAAAACAGCACGGTGAATAGTGTTTTCAAGCTCGCGCACATTACCCTTCCAATAACAGCCAATAAGTTTTTCGATAGCATCTTGGTCAAACTTAATATCTTCTAGCCCATTTTGACTGCCATAAACACCTGCAAAATATTGTGCAAGGGGTATAATATCGCCTGGGCGTTCACGTAAGGCTGGAATGTCGAGCATTACAACGTTGAGGCGGAAGTAGAGGTCTTCTCTAAAATTACCGAGTGCGACTTCTTCTTCCAAATTTCTGTTGGTTGTTGCGATAAGGCGAATATCGACATGTACAGGTTTCGTCGACCCAACTGGATCAATAACACGTTCTTGTATAGCACGCAGGAGTTTTGCCTGTAATATAACGTCCATCTCGCTAATTTCATCAAGCAGAAGTGTACCGCCATCGGCCTGCTGAAACTTACCTTTTCTAGATGCTATGGCACCACTAAAGGCGCCTTTTTCATGGCCAAAAAGTTCACTTTCTATAAGTGTTTCTGGAATGGCTGCACAGTTTAAACTCACAAATGGTTTGTCTTTGCGGCTACTGTTATTATGAATGAAATTTGAAAAAACTTCTTTACCTGTACCGCTTTCTCCGCGTAACAAAATAGTCGCGTTAGATTTAGCAAATTTTTTAGCCATGTCTAGCAGTGTTACAGTTAAAGGGTCGGCATGGATAGGACCATCACTGTCTTCTACAGGGATAATGCGCTCTAAAAGTGAGTTGGCTAAATTACCCTCAAGTGGGGTTGAAAGATATTCTATTGCACCGAGGCGAATGGCTTTAACGGCATTCTGCACAGGCTGCGCTGAACCTACAACAACTGTGGGCACATTAATTTTATTTTCGTTTAATTTGGTGAAGAATGTGGACATTTCACAGTTTGTATCAATAAAAACCATGTCTATTTTTGTGTCACACAATACTTTTATAGCAGTTTCAATATCATCTGCTTGGTGTATCACTGTGCCTTGGTCTTTAGCCCTTTTAGTCAGAGAGGAGGCGGCATCTTTGAGAGTGCCTATAAGCAATATTTGCGCTTGCGCCATCTTATTTCCCCTCCTAATTAAATTATATTTTAGTCAAACATGTTAATGCGTTTGCTTGGTTTTAGAATTGTATTAAGCACAAGTTCAAGCTGACGCGGGTTTTCTTGACGTACAACGCTTAATACAGACGCTGTGTAAATTTTACGAAGCTGTGATTCGTTACGGCTGTTAAGCTCTAGCTTTGAAGCCAGAGGGTTAAAGACCATGTTGGCCAACACGGCACCATACATCGTTGTCAATAAGGCAATGGCCATAGCGGGACCAATAGAACTTGGGTCATCGAGTGAACCAAGCATAATAACCAAACCGATTAATGTACCTACCAAGCCCATAGCAGGGGCAATTTCAGCACTTTTCTTAAGGACTAAAGCGCCTGACATATGACGTTCTTGCATGCCTGCAGTGTCAGATTTCATGATCATTTCAATCACTTCAGGGTTTGTTCCATCAACGGCTAAGCCAAAGGCTTGTTTTAGAAAGTCATTTGGAATTTGGTCAATATCACCTTGAATCGCTAAAATACCATTGGCACGTGCTTTTTGCGCTAACTCAATCATATTCTTTGCTTCGTCATCGGATGCAGGAATTTTAAATAGTACTGTTTTTAGCATAACGCCTTGAGCCGCAATAATATCGCTAAGGCTGAAACACACAGTAGTAATAGAGAATGTACCACCGATTACAATTAAAATAGAAGGCGCGTCAATGAAGCTTGGCATGTTACTACCAATACCACCAGCCACAAAACCGAAGCCAAGTAATAAACCAAGAAGAGTCGCTATATCCAATTATTTATCCATTTTTATTATTTAATTTATGCTTAACCTAGCGAGATTTTACGATCTCAGTCATGGTGATACCAAGTTTATCTTCAACGATAACAACTTCACCACGTGCGACAAGGCGGTCGTTGACAAAGATATCAACTGCCTCACCAACCTTACGGTCAAGTTCAACAACAGCACCACGCCCAAGCTTTAAAAGCTGGTGGATTTGTAAATTACATGTACCTAATACGGCAGAAACTTTCACAGGGATATCATAAACCGCTTCAAGACCTGCATCAGGATCGTCAGAAGATGACGGCCCTATTTCTGGTGCGTCTTTTGGGTTTTTGCCTTCTAATTCGTCAAGTTCTAGTTCATCACTCATGTGTTGCTTTTCCAATGTTTGTTATTTGTACGCATATAAAGAGCGCAAATTTATAGTATTTGCCTATTATTTAGACAAATTATGCATTTAGTATGCCATAAAGTTTTTCAAAAGAAAATATTAGCTGGCAATCTCAGGCTCTTTTTTATTGTCATTTGTGACATCTTCGCTGCTGTTGGTATCTTCTTGAGTTGGTTGAGGGATTTCTTTGGGTTGTTCCACTTGTTCCAATGTGTTTGTTTCTGCCACTTTTTCTACATTTTCTAACGTTTCGGTTTCGTCTTGCATTTGATTATCTTCATTTTCAGTAGAAGCGACAGGTAAAGCTGCGTTCGCTTCAATTTCAGCTTTTTCTTCTTGTATCTCTTGTTTGATATAGTCAAATTCAATTTCTTGAGCTTTTATACCGCGTGCGGCAGCGTCTATGGCTTTATCAACTTCTAATGCAATGGCAGACACACGTGCGTCTACACCTGAGTTGTCCCAGCTGATAATGCAGTCACCGGCTGTCATGGACTCATCTTCGACAAGTGAGACATTGAGGTCTTTAAAGGTGTCTTTTCCTTGTTGCTCAAGGTAAAAACGGTTACTCGGTGCAAGGTTGATGATTAGCTTAGCCTTTTTTTGTGATTTCTCAAGAGCTTCGCTAAGTAGGTGATTCAATATTTCCTCACTGTAATGCTCACTTGAATGTGCAATAACAGCTTTTAAAATTTCACGCGTAAGGTTGAGTGTCGATGTTTGCATCAAGGCCAGCTGCTCCTTGATTATTTTTGGTATATCTTCAATTTGTTGGCGCATTTGACCAAGGTGTTTATTGAATTCTTCACGTAACTCCTGTGATGCCTGCTCTTGGCCTGCAATAATACCTTTTTCAAAACCTTCTTGTTCGGCACGCTTTAAGTCTTCGTCGGTGATTTTAGGTAAGGCTGCAATGCGTGCTTTTTCAGCCTCTCCAATGTCCTTTTTTTTCTGTAGATCGCGCGCTTTTTTCTCCTCTATGAGGATCTGTCTTTTACGCTCTTTTGCCATTTCGGCAAAGTCACTTTTGTCTAGAAATTCAACGAATGATTTAGATGAAGTCGTCATCGCCACCTTCTTCCGTTATGATAATTTGACCTGCATCAGACAGGCGTTTAGCTACTTCAACAATAGCGTTTTGTGCTTCGTCGACATCTTTCACACGTACAGGTCCCATGGCATCCATGTCTTCTTTAAGAATTTTAGACGCACGTTCAGACATGTTGCGTAGGAACATTTCGTTAATGCTTTCATTGGCACCTTTAAGGGCCATTGGTAGTTTCTCTTTCTCAATTTCACGCAAGATAAGCTGAATACCTTTGTCGTCGGTTTTTCCAATATCTTCAAAGGTAAACATAAGGGAACGAATGCGCTCTGCGTCGTCGTGGCTACGTTTATCGAGTAGGTCCATGAATTTTTGTTCGCTAGCGCGGTCGAAATTGTTAAAGATTTCGGCCATAAGTTCGTGACTGTCACGTTTTTGTTTCGCTGCAAGGTTACGCATAAACTCGTTCTTAAGAGAGTCTTCCACGCTTTCTATAATTTCGCGAGAAACGTTATCCATAATAAGGATACGTTCAATAACCTCTAAGGCTAATTCTTCAGGTAGTGCCGCCAGAACACGAGAAGCGTGGCCAGGCTTAATGCGGCTGACAATAACAGCAACGGTTTGTGGATACTCATTTTTCAGGTAGTTTGCAAGAATGTCCTCACTAACATTGGCGAGCTTCTCCCACATGGTACGACCTGCAGGTCCGCGCATTTCATCCATAAGGTCATGTACACGACCTTCGTCCATGAAGCTTTTAAGGTAACGCTCTGTTGCGCCCCAACCACCCACGAGGCCTGTACTACCAGAACCAATGGCTTCGGTAAACTCATTAAGCACACTTTCAACTTCAGTGCTGTTCACTTGCCCAAGGCTGGCCATTTCACGTGAGACGTCACGGATTTCAAAGTCATCCATACCGCTAAAAATAGTCGTTGCATTTTCTTCGCCAATTGAAAGCATTAAAATCGCGGCGTTTCTAGCGCCTTGTTCTCTTGCGGTTCTTTTACGTTTTATATCAGCCATTTTAATTTCCTTCTTCTGAGCCTGTCATCCAGCCTCGAATCACATTAATGCTTTCTTCTGGGTTTTCGCTTACGATCTTCATAACCTTCTTCACAGAAGATTCGCGTACTTTACCTTCAACGCTTTGTAGATCAATCATTGAACCCTCTTCGGCAATTTCATTGACGGGCAAGTCAAGAGGTGTGCCGCCTGGCACATCTGCTGTATTTATATTGGCTACACCAGCCGTACCTGCGAGTAACTCTTCGATGCTTGATTTATGCTGTGGTAATGTTGCCTTAAGAATGGGTTTAATAATGATAAATATGAGCAAGAAAATACCTATACCAATAAGTACATACTCTGCGATCATAAAGTAATCTTCTTTTGTAAAAAGAGGTTCTTCGATAATCTCTTCTGTCGTGTGCGCAAATGGCATGTCGATAATTTCAACGAGATCGCCACGTTCTTCATTATAGGCGATACCTGTTTTTACCAAGGTTGCGAATTTTTCTAATTCTTCGCTGTCGTATGGTGCGTATTTTTGAACGCCATCTTCGTTGCTGTAGTTACCTTCTACAAGAACAGCGACACTTAGTCTGTTAACGGCGCCACCGGCCTTAACGTGTTTTCTAATAGTTTTAGAAATTTCGTAATTAATGGTTTCTTCGGCTGATGTACGGTTTTCACTGCTACCACCAGCACCGCCACCAACTTCTTGCCCTGGAATATTTGCACTGGCACCAGCCGCTTGGTTGGCCGATGTTTGATTTGCAGTAACACGGTCTTCACTACGCTGTTCGCTACGAATAACCTGATTTTCAGGATCAAATATTTCAGATTCTTCTTCAACGCTATCAAAGTCAATTGAAGCTGTTACCTTAACGTTCGCTTTATTGGGTCCAACAACCTTTTCAAGCATACGTTTAATGCTGTACTCATATTCCGATTCAATTTGACGCTGTACCTTTTGGTGCATGTTCATAACATTGCTTTGCGACTTGTTACCTGTTGAAAGCATGTTACCGCGGTTATCAACCACTGTTACATTGTCAGGCGTTAGGCTTGGCACAGACGCTGAAATAAGATGGGTGATGCTTTGTATTTGCTCATCACTTAAAATTCTTGTACCTATATTAACAACAACAGAGGCTGTTGGTTCAATACGTTCCCTTGAAAATAACTTCTTTTTAGGCATCACAAGGTGTACACGTGCCGACGAAACAGTTGGAAGTGAGGCGATGGTGCGTGATAATTCACCTTCTAGTGCGCGACGTGCATTGATATTTTGTACAAGTGACGTGGTACCAAATGAGGATTGTTTATCGAATAATTCGTAACCAGCGGTGCTAGACCCAACAATACCTTCACCAGCAACTTTTAAACGCAACTCGGCAATTTTTGCCTTAGAAACATAAACACCGCCTGCTTTAACTTGGTAATTAACGCCCATACCTTCAAGTTTTTCAATAATTTTAGCAGATTCTTTATTACTTAAACCACCATACATTAGCCCATAGTCAGGCGCGTTAGATTTTATGGCAACGGTGGATAAAAGGGCAATAAGTATAAAGGTGGCAACCACAAGCATGGCTATGCGCGCGGCACCCATACGTCGAAGTATTGCTAAAAGGTTTTCCAAAATTTTTGTACTTTCGAGGTCGTTGGTTTAAACTTAATATATATCTATACATTGTCTATGTTAGCACAAACTATGCCGAAAAATACGCTGTCGTCTATAAAAGTCATGCTTTTTTTGCCATCTTTGTAAGGCCATGCGTTGTACAAAAAACACGTACCTTTTATATGATGTCAGTTAATGTCAGCTTTTATTTTGTGTGAGGTACTATAAATATAGACAAGTTTACAACTTTCACGATTGACCAAATTGGTTATATTTCAAGAAAGGGGTGGACATTGGAATAATCTATGCCCATAATATAGATTAGGTGGACAAGTAGTCTGCTTAAAGTAAAAATATAAATCCATGTAGGAGAAAATAAGTATGCCTATTACAATTAACACAAATATATCTGCGATGATTTCTCAAAGAAACCTCGCTTCCGCTTCTAACAGAAGTGCCTCATCACTTGCAAAACTTAGCTCTGGTTCACGTGTTCCAACAGCTAAGGACGATGCTGCGGCTCTTGCTGTTGGTACTGGTCTGAAAATTGACGTGACAGCCCTTAAAGCTGCTCAAGTTAACGCTCAACAAGCTACATCTGTACTACAAATTGCCGATGGTGCTTTTGGTCAGATTGGTGACATTCTTAACCGAATGAAATCTCTCGCAACTACAGCTCAATCAGAACAACTATCTTCAACTGAGCTTGGTTTCCTTAACCAAGAATTTGGCTTGCTTAACAATGAGATTGACCGTATTGCTGGTACTACTCAGTTTAACGGGATTGACCTTTTAGGCGGTTCAAATACTATTACCCTTGGTGCGACAATTGGTACAGACGTTGAAACGGCAGACGGTTTTGTTGGTTTTTCTTTTGATGACTCAAAAGTAACGGCAGCTGACGTTTTTGAAGTTGGTTATGATGCTGGTGCAGATGTTATTACGGTTCGTAATAACAACACAAACTCATCTCAAAGTATTAGCTTATCTGCGGCACCTGCTGCTGGTGAAACGGCTACTTTGAACTTTAGTGATATTGGTGTAAGTATTACATTGAATGATCAGTTTAATGCTGCTGCTTCTGTTAACAATCCATTGGCTGGTGCTGCAACCTCTCAGTTTAACACAGCCGCTGGTACAGCTGCAGTGCAAGCTGACTTGGACTTCCAAGTAGGTATTAACGCTGGTGACATTATCAACGTACAAGTTGACCTTGGTTCATACCAAGAGTTAGTAGGTGCTGGTGTGACTATTCAAGGTGTTGATACACAAGCGAACGCTGTAATAGCGACTGGACAAGTTGACCTTGCGGTTGATAGTGTAAACGCTGCCCGTGCGAACCTTGGTTCGAACATGAACAAGCTTGAGTTTGCAAATAGTAACTTGTCAGTAACTATTGAAAACACTGAAGCGGCACGTTCTACACTTATGGACGTTGACGTATCATCTGAGATCACTAAGTTCACATCTGAACAAGTATTGATCCAAGCTGGTGTGTCTATGTTGGCGCAAGCTAACCAACAGCCATCACTACTACTACGTCTTCTACAATAGAAGCCAATAATAGTAAACTATAGTTAATAACTTAATATAAAACTTTATTAGCTCTAGCGATTTCCGATACTCACAAAGAAGGCCTTTTCATCGGGGCCTTCTTTTTTTTGCTTTAAACACCTGTTAAATAAATTTTGTCATTACCGTGTAAAATGTGTATACTTTATTTATGGGGTTGGCTAAATACGCATTATACTAAAGGTGCTTTCTGTATATTACTTATATTAATTTGTGTTGTATATTGTCTGCATGTCTTGGGTTTATCTTCTTTAGTGACAGCTTTATTGTTACCTTTTTATGTAACTGTCTGAAATTTGTCAGTAATATACTTATTACGCTAATGGCGGGGCACAAAAGGTAATAGGTCATACAATGTATGGTCAATTGGGTATGTGGGATTTAAAATAATTTATAAGTAAGGTAATACTTTAATGCCGAAAAACACTAAGGGTAAAGATGTTGATGTTCGTTTAAGTAATAAAACGGATAATCAAACTCATATTAATTCTAAAGACGGTCATGATATTGAAGCAGGGCAACAAAGCTTGTCTGGTGCCGATGTTGGGGTTTCTGGTGCACGTGTCTCGAGTGACATTGGTGCAAACCACGCTGATCTTAGTCTTGATAGTGCTTGGAACTCTATTAAAAATGTAGAGGTTACCTCACGTCGTGGGACCGACGTTTCCTTAGACAATTTTGTGCATACTGATGTGCGTTTACGTGGCTCAGAAGATTCTACCGTAGAAGTAACAGGCGCAAAGCGTGGTAACATTTCTACAGGTCGAGGCGATGATTCTATTTCTGTGGATGCTCAAACAAATGGATCTGGTTGGACCAATCAATTTAAAATTAGCTCTGGCTATGGTGACGATACCATAACGCTTAATGGCGACAGCGATATTACTGTGTTTAAAGTAAATACAGGTTTTGGCAATGATGTCATTACAATGGTTGGTGACGATTATGCTTCTGTACGTGCCAATATGGGTATCGGCGATGACCATTTTATTGGTGGTAGTGGTTCAGACAAGGTAAGTGGTGGCCGAGGTAATGACAATATCCGCACTGGTGGCGGTAATGATATTCTTCATGCCGGTAAAGGCAATGACAAGCTTGACGGCGGTGAAGGTGCTGATAAAATTCACGCTGGTTCAGGTGATGACACTATTATATTTGATGCTGACGATGAGATAATACATGGTGGTAAAGGTGACGATACCCTTGTTGTTGACGGTCACTTAGATATTAGTGCAGAAAAAATTAAAAGTGTCGAGCGTATTGAAATGCGTGACGATGCAGGGGATGACTCTGTCGATATCGACATGAAGGATGCCCGTAAAATGTCTGAAACAGACGTTGTGAAAATTACAGGCGACGCAGGCGATAGCGTTAACGCGTTCGACTATGAAACACAGCTGGATGATGTGCGTGAAAACGGTTCAGAATTTTCTGTCTTTGAAGGTTCTAAAGGTGAACAGATTTGGGTGCAACATGGCATGACCATGGGTGATACCGTTGTTGGTGCACCGCAAGCTGTTGAAAGTGTTCCGGATATACCTGAATCACCTAAAGAACCTCTTGAAATGGTCTTTTTGGGCGAAACTGCTGCGTATAAAAATACAATCGGTTATTACGTTGTCGATGAAGAAGGTCAAATAACGGATGTTAACTTTGGTTTCGAAAATGCATCAAGAGTAAATAGTGGTGGTGAACTAGTTAGCGGAGAGTCAACAGCAGGTATGGATGTCCCTGAAGGTGCGCATCTCGAATTCTTCATTATTGCCAATGGCTTTTATCTAAATAAAGAATATTCTAGAATTGACCTCGAAGAAGGTGAACTTAAATTTGCCAATTCAGAGGGTGGCATTGCAAATATTCATGACGATTCAGTTCCAGAGCTGACATTTACATCGGTAGATGGTGAAACAACGGCTCTTAAAGGCTACGTTTATCACACAAGCAATGATAACTTAAATATTGACGGTGAAACACACGCCCTTGTTGAATTAAATGAAGACGGTAATGTTGTTATCTCGTTTGAAGATTTAAAAGGCCTTGGAGATGCTGATTATGATGATTCTGTATTCCAAGTAAATGTTGGTGATAATATTGTTGATATTAGCGGTATTGTTTTTGAAGATGGTGTGGTGGTTCCAACTGAACCAGTAGACTTGTCTGAAGATGAATTAACAGAAGACCCAATAGAAGAGCCAGCGGAAAAGCCTATTGACGCTTTGGACGATGTTTTTCTTGCTGAAGAAGGCACAGCTTTAGATATATCATTTTCTGATATAACGGCCAATGACGTTCTTCCTATTAGTGGGATGATTTCGGGTATAACTCCAGTTACTGAACATGGTGGCCAAGTTATCTTTAACTTCATTGACCGCATTGCACATTACACGCCGGCTGAAGGTTTTTTTGGTGAAGATACCTTCACTTATAACGTGACAGATATGTTTGGTAATACAGATACAGCAACCGTGACTGTAAATGTTCAACCTGTGGAAGTGATTGTTGCCCCTGTTGACGCTTTGGATGATGCTTTTGATGCCGTTGAAGATGAAGCTTTAGAAATAAATGTAGCTGACTTATTAGCGAACGATGTTGACCCCGCAGGCAATGGCCTGACAGTGACATCTGTTTCTGTAAATACAGTGGCTGGCGGTGTTGTTGATTTTAACCCTGAAACGGGTGTTTTTTCGTATACACCAACAGAAAATTATAATGGACCCGATTCATTTACCTATGAAGTAACAGACAGTGAAGGAAATGTGGATGTTGCCACAGTTCAACTGAATGTTGCCCCTGTAAATGATGTTCCTGTGGCTTTAGATGATGCTTTTTCAACAGATGAAGACGTTGCGCTGAACCTCAGCGTGGCTGAATTATTGGCCAATGACAGCGATGTTGAGGGAGACGATTTAACTGTAACAGCTATTGATGCTGTATCTGCTAATGGTGCAGTTGTTGCATTTAATCCTGAAACAGGTGAGATTTCGTATACACCAGTTGCCGATTTTAACGGCGAAGATACAATTTCATATACTGTCAGCGACGGTAATGGCGGTGAATCTACTGCCGAAATAGTTATTACAGTAAACCCTGTCAATGATGTCCCTGTGGCTTTAGATGATACTTTTTCAACAGATGAAGACGTTGCGCTGAACCTCAGCGTGGCTGAATTATTGGCCAATGACAGCGATGTTGAGGGTGACGATTTAACTGTAACGGCTATTGATGCTGTATCTGCTAATGGTGCAGTTGTTGCATTTAATCCTGAAACAGGTGAGATTTCGTATACACCAGTTGCCGATTTTAACGGCGAAGATACAATTTTATATACTGTCAGCGACGGTAATGGCGGTGAATCTACTGCCGAAATAGTTATTACAGTAAACCCTGTCAATGATGTCCCTGTGGCTTTAGATGATACTTTTTCAACAGATGAAGACGTTGCGCTGAACCTCAGCGTGGCTGAATTATTGGCCAATGACAGCGATGTTGAGGGTGACGATTTAACTGTAACGGCTATTGATGCTGTATCTGCTAATGGTGCAGTTGTTGCATTTAATCCTGAAACAGGCGAAATATCGTATACACCAGTCGCCGACTTTAATGGTGAAGATACGGTTTCGTATACAGTAACTGACGGCAATGGTGGTGAATCCACAGCTGTTGTTACTATAACAGTGAAGCCTATATTAGATGCACCTGTCGCAGGTGATATTCATGGTGACGCGGTTGAAGATGGTGAGGCGATTGTATTAGACGGTAACGTCGATAATGCTGATGGCGGACAATTGTTCTACACACTTTCAAGTGCACCAGATGAAGGTACTATTGTGAATAACAATGACGGTACGTTTACATTCGATGTTGGTAACGCCTTCCAAGATTTAGATAGCGGTGAAACAAGAGATATTCAATTTAGTTATCAAGTAACAGACATGCAAGGCAATTTTTCAGTAGCGAACGCCATTGTTACAGTTGCTGGTATTAATGATGCCCCTGATGCGCGTGATGTAAGCATAACATCGACAGAAGATTTAATTGCTGAAGTGACAAGAAACTTTAATGTTTCTGATGTGGATGATGAACCTGTAACAATCACTCTTTTGAATGCGCTAGACCCTCAAACAGAAGGTGTGGTTGTTAATAATGGTGATGGTACATTTACATTTACGCCAGCACTTGATGCTTTTGATTATTTGAATGCAGGTGAAGAAGTAACATTTTCTGTAAATTATTTGGCATCTGACGGTGACGCAAGCGATACTGCGGCTTTAACATTTACAGTCACAGGTGTAAATGACGCAACAGTAGCTGAAGAAATTATTATTGATGATGTGGTTGACGATGGTGAGCCGATTATTATTGATATTGGTGGTACAGTAACAGACCTTGATGGTAATGATACGGTCACTATAACAGTTCCAACACCACCAAACCCTGAAACAGAAGGTGAGTTGATTGATAATGGTGATGGTACATTTACATTTGAACCAGCGACAACCTTAGAAGAACTTGATGACGGTGAAACACAAGAAATTACATTTGAATATGTCGTGACAGACGAAGAAGGCAATACGGTAACAGAAACAGTAACAATTATTGTTTCTGGTACAAATGACGCCCCTGTTGCACAAGATATTCAATTTTCTACAACAGAAGATAATGCTGTAACAACTTCATTTGACGCTACAGATGTGGACGATGAACCTTTAACATATAGCATTGTTTCAGCGCCAGATGCACAAACAGAAGGCGTTGTAGCGATTGGTCTTAATGGTCAATTCTCATTCACACCAGCAGCGGCACTAAATGCGTTGGCAGAAGGTGAAATTAAAGTTGTGAACTTTACTTATCGTGTTTCAGATGGTGATGCAGAAGATACTGCACAGGCCACAGTCACGGTTGTAGGTACAAATGATAACCCTGTGGTTGAAGACATTACAATGAACCATATGGAAGAACAAGCGCCTCATATTTTTGATATTAAGCCATTTGTCAGTGACCCAGATAGTGACGACAACGCTTCTAGTTTGACATATACAGTCGCACAGCCAACCAAAGGCCAACTCACAAACTTAGGTGATGGCTTGATCGAATTAGATCCAAAAGGTGAATTTGATTATTTAGCCGAAGGCGAAGTAGCAAATCTGACGGCTGTTCTTCAAGTGAAAGATAGTCACGGCGGGACAACGGCAAAAACTATTGTCATCCGTGTGACAGGTGAAAATGATGCTCCTGTTGCAGAAATTGCTTCTGTAACGACTTCCGAAGACGGTAGTATGAATATACTGATGCCTGTCAGCGATGTTGATGGTGATAGCCTAGACATTAGTTTCGTGAATGCCCCTGCTGAAAACATTTTAGAATTAAATTTATCTGGTCAAATGTTAACAGTGACACCAGGTGAGGGACTTCAATATTTAGATAATGGAGAAACGGCTGAATTTAGCGTTACATATAATGTGACGGATGGCTCTATTATTACACAAAACGTCCTTAATATTACTGTAACAGGTACAAATGATGCTCCTGTCATTGAAGATATCAACCAAACCATGCTGGAAGATGCTGGTACAGTCACAGGTTTATTTACTGGTTTTGATTATGAAGGTGATGACATTATTTACCTTGTGCAAACACCACCAAAAGACGCGGATGGTTTTGTAACCATTGATAATGTGACTGGTGAGTTTACATTTAACGTCAATGAATCTCTTGATTCTTTACAGGTGGGTGAAACTAAAGTCGTTTCATTTACTTATGTAGCGACAGACGGTAAGGACACTTCATCCCCTCAAACGGTTGAAATTACTATTGAAGGGCAAAATGATGCCCCTGTGTTAACGGATGTTGCTGTGTCTGTTGGTGAAGATGATGGTACAAGGACATTCTCACTGGGTGTGAGTGATGCCGATAATGCCGTTAATGACTTAACATATACATTAGACAGTGCACCAGAATTTGGTTCTGTTGTTTTAAATGGTGATGGTACATTTAATTTTAATCCAAATGATTCTTTCCAATATTTAAATGATGGTGAAACGGCAGACGTTAATTTCACTTACACAGTTTCTGATGGCGCCGCATTTGTTTCAAAAACAGCAACTATTACAGTGATGGGTACCAATGATGTACCTGTGGTGAGTGGTGCATTCTTCGTAGATCCATTCCATGTTATTGAACGTTACGAATTCAACTTTGATGTTGACCGCGCTTTTGATAACTTAAATGGCACAGAAGTGATCACCTTTACAGATAATAATGGTGATGCTGCTCCTTCATGGATTTCATATAGCGCAAGCGAAGGCAAAGTTGTTGCAAGGCCTGCTGCAAACAAATATGGTGAGTATGAAATTCAAATGCATATTAACGATGGCTCTAACATTGTGACACAAGCATTTACACTTTATGTAGACAGAGTTCTTGAATCATTAGATACATCCTCCATAATTAATGGTTCTGGGGACGACAATAAAACAGGTACAGACGCTGGCGAATATATTTCAGTCAACGCGGGTGATGATATTGTTCATGCTGGTGCCGGTAATGACGTTATTTATGGTGGTAGTGGAAATGATATTCTTTATGGTGAAGACGGTGATGATACATTCCTACTTACAGGTGTAAGTGGAACAGACGGCAGTGACCAAATTTTTGGTGGTGACGGTTACGATAAAATTGTTTTCCACGAAAGTTTTGTGAAAACATTCGAATTAGATGGTGATTATTCTAATGCATCAAATTCTATAGAGGAATTTGTATCATCTGGTTCACGTGTGAATATCTCGAACGGTTCAGGCGATGATGTGATGGACTTTAGTAATATTACATTTGACGGTGCATTTCGTATCTATGGTGGTAATGGTAATGACATTATGACCGGTAGTATAGGTGATGACTATCTAAACGGTAGTGGTGGTAATGATACCATTTACGGCGGCTTGGGTAACGATGATCTTTATGGTTCAGCGGGTAACGACGAACTTTATGGTGGCCTAGGTAATGATTACCTTGAAGGTGGTTCAGGCGCCGATAATATCTACGGTGGTGAAGGTAGTGATACTATTGCGTTCAGTGCTGACGATGTTATTGTCGATGGTGGTGTCGGTGATTTTGATATATTGAGTATGCGTGCTAACGTCGACTTTACTGCATTAGCGACAGACTATTCTAATTTAGAAGCTTTGGATCTAGACGGTGGTAACTATTCGCATGAAATTACAATTGGTTTAGACGATGTGATTGATATGAAAGATACGTCAATCGATACGCTATACATTTTAGGTGACAGTGGCGACAACGTGGCAACTGGCGGTGAATTTAGTATTGCTACACGCATTGATGTTGTTGATACAAACGGAGACGGTAATACAGACACGACGTTCCAAGTCTACGCTTCGTCATTGCAGAGCGATATTTATATTGGTATTGAGATGGGTGTGAATATGACTATTGATGGTATTGTTGTTTAAACGAGTCACCCATAAAATAAAAAAGCCTGAGTTTTAAAACCAGGCTTTTTTTATTAAAAAAACTTAACTGCCTAAATATTGTGCATCTATGTAGTGGTGGTATGGTGTGCTTGTATCTATATGTTGTGTCAAAATAATTATAAACAAAGTGTTATTTGCTTGAAAAATAATAGTTTTGGTTTTTTTTGTGCATTTTATGGGTTAAATGTCGATCACATTATATAGTGTCAATGTGCTTAAGTTGTTTTTTTTGTGTACCATTTCAAGGGTTATTTTTGCCTTTATAATATGGTGTTTTTTCGTTATACATAAATGACACAGAGGTTTTGCACTAAACTTAACGTGTTCACGAGAGTTTAAAAGTGCTGTGTAATTGTTATGTTTTTGTATTTAAAGGGTTTTATGCAATTTTTACCTGATTAAAAAATAAGCAGGCTGCAAAATTTATTGCTAGCTAAGGCGACCTACATATAGTACCTTATATATATAGCCATACAATATGTAGATTGCTAAAAACAGTAGTTTTCTGGCAAATGTTCGGGAAAAACAAACAAAAAATTAAAAAAGGGTAACCATGATGTACGACGTTAAAATCGATCATTCACGAGACAGCAAAATAACTGATTTTGGTAAATCAACCCTCCAAGACCGATATTTATTACCGGACGAATCTATTCAAGAGGCCTTTTCACGTGTTTGTTGTGCTTACGCCGACGGCGAAGACCATGCACAGCGCCTTTATAATTATATGAGTAACTTGTGGTTTGCACCTTCAACGCCTGTACTTGTTAATGGTGGCGCAAAACGTGGGCTCCCTATTTCATGTTTCTTAAATGAAGTTGAAGATTCTCTAGGCGGTATCACCGATACATGGATGGAAAATGTATGGTTGGCGTCTAAAGGTGGTGGTATTGGTACTTATTGGGGTAACGTACGCTCTATTGGCGAAAAAGTTGGCCGTGTGGGTAAAACGTCAGGTATTATCCCTTTCCTACGTGTACAAGATTCATTAACAATGGCTATATCGCAGGGGTCACAACGTCGTGGTGCCGCTGCTGTTTACCTACCAGTTTCACACCCTGAAATTGAAGAGTTCGTTGAAATTCGTCGCCCAACAGGTGGCGACCCTAACCGTAAGGCGCAGTTTTTACACAACGGTATCGTTATTACAGACAAATTTATGGAAGCGGTTGATAAAGACACTGAATGGCAGCTTGTTTCACCATTAAACGGCCATGTTGTCAGCACTGTACAAGCACGTGACCTTTGGGTTCGTATTTTGACAGCCCGTATTGAAACAGGTGAGCCGTACCTACTCTTTATTGATACTGTTAACCGTGCTATCCCTGAATATCACAAAAAACAAGGCCTAGAAGTTAAAATGTCTAACCTTTGTTGTGAGATCACATTGCCAACAGGTATTGACCAACATAACCGTATGCGTACAGCTGTATGTTGCTTGTCATCTGTCAATCTTGAGCTTTATGATGAATGGAAAGACGAACCTTTATTCGTTGAAGATATCATGCGCTTCCTTGATAATATCTTACAAGACTTTATTGACCGTGCCCCTGACGATATGAAAAATGCACGTTATGCGGCATTGCGTGAGCGCAGTGTTGGCCTTGGCGCAATGGGCTTCCACTCATTCTTGCAAAAAAACAAAGTACCATTTGAATCTGTTATGGCGAAGTCATGGAACAAGCGTATGTTTAAGCATCTTAAAGATGCAGCAGACGCGGCTTCTGTTAAATTAGCTGAAGAGCGTGGCCCATGCCCTGACGCTGCTGAAGCACTGGTTATGGAACGGTTCTCAAACAAGATGGCTGTTGCTCCTAACGCATCAAGCTCTATTTACTGCGGTAATGCGTCACCAGGTATTGAGCCATTTGCAGCGAACTCATTTACACAAAAAACATTGGATGGTTCATTCAACGTGCGTAACAAGTTCCTAAAAGAGCTATTGGCTGAAAAAGGTTATGATGACGACGACACATGGTCATCTATTACAACCAATGAAGGTTCAGTGATGCACCTAGAATTTTTAACGGACGATGAAAAAGACCTTTTCAAAACAGCTTTTGAATTAGACCAACGTTGGATCGTTGAGCATGCAGCTGACCGTGCTGAGTTTATTTGCCAAGCGCAATCTGTTAACTTATTCTTGCCAGCAGATGTGCACAAGCGCGATTTACACATGCTACACTTTGATGCATGGAAAAAAGGTGTTAAAAGTTTATATTACTGTCGCTCTAAATCTATCCGCCGTGCTCAGGTTGTTTCCTTTGCAGGTGCAGGTAAGAAAAAACTTGAAGCGATGGCCGCAACAGAAGAAACAAATTATGAGGAATGCCTAGCATGTCAGTAGTCGAATTTCTAAAAAACCGCGAAATGGGTGAGCGCCACGGCCTCTTGAAAGAGAGCCCTGTTTACAAACCATTTAGATACCCATGGGCTTATGAATACTGGTTGGCACAGCAACGCGTGCACTGGTTACCTGAAGAAGTACCAATGGCTGGTGATGTTAAAGACTGGAAAACGAAGATCACTGACGGTGAGCGTAACTTGCTTATGCATATCTTCCGTTTCTTCACGCAAGGTGATATTGAAGTAAACGACTGTTATATGAAAGAGTATGCAAGCGTATTCGGCCCAACAGAAGTTAAAATGATGTTGAGCGCTATTTCAAATATGGAAACAATTCATATCGCGGCATACTCACACTTGCTCGATACAATTGGTATTCCTGAAGTTGAATATGAAGCTTTCTTGAAGTACAAGGAAATGAAGGATAAATACGACTATCTTCACCAATTCCACTGTGATTCAAAAGAAGGTATTGCTCTAACGATGGCTGTATTTGCTGGCTTTACAGAAGGCTTGCAACTATTTGCATCATTCGCTATTTTGATGAACTTCCCACGTCATAACAAAATGAAGGGTATGGGGCAAATTATTACTTGGTCCGTGCGTGATGAGTCGCTTCACTGTGAAGCAATGATGCGTTTATTCCGCACATTCATTCATGAAAACCCTGAAGTTTGGACAGAAGAACTTCAATCGAAGGTATACGAATGCTGTCGCGACGTTATTGGCCTAGAAGATGCCTTTATCGGCCTTGCATTTGAAATGGGTGGTATTGAAGGCCTTGAAGCGGAAGAAGTACGTCAGTACATTCGCTACATTGCCGACATGCGTCTGGGTGAACTTTCTTTAGAGCCTATATACGGCGTGAAGAAAAACCCACTTCCATGGATGGATGATATGTTAAACGGTGTTGAACATGCTAACTTCTTTGAAAACCGTTCTACGGAATATTCAAAGGCTTCTACGCAAGGTTCTTGGACTGAGGCTTTTGCCCCGCACGATGGTGACGAGGCTCAGGTTTAATAAGTTATTAAGCGTGCGTTCGAATTAAACCGACGCTTAGATTGTAGATTTAAAGTTATCGCTAATAATAAAAACACTATGCGCTAAAAAAGGTCCTCGAAAGAGGGCTTTTTTGTGTCTTTATGAGTAGTGCCCTTGAAATAGCGGGGTAGGGGTGCTGTAAGTGCGGGTTATGTTACCCATAATATATATATGTAAATATTTTGAATGGAGGTACGCATAATGGATAAGGATAACTATGAATATATGTGTGAATTGCCAGAGTTGGCATATGAAATGGGTATCAAAAAGACAGTCTTATATAAAATGTGCCGAGAATTCAAAAAAGACAATCGCGCGCATCTTAAAATGAAAAAAGATATAGAACGTAAATCTAAAAAGAAACATATTTAAACATGTTAAGATTTAAACCATAAAAAAACACCCCTTTAAAAGAGGTGTTTTTGATGTTCGCTAAATTTATACAATTAATCGTTTTGATTGTGTTGCTTATACGGGCGGACCATGTTTTTGTAGGCCTGCATATTTTTCGTAAAAAGGCTTGGCAATGAGATAGATCTCTTGAAATTTATCAAAAACGAGCGCAGTTAATTTGCCTTCCATTTCAATAATGTCATCGGTGCCTAAATTGCCCTTTTTAATAGTTTCTTCATATGCAGATATGGCATGGTCTAACTTCTTGAGTTCAAGCTTCAAATGCAAGCTGAATTGCATCGACGTAGTGACTGCATCGGCAGGTGTACTGGCTTTGTTACGCATAATGTATTTAGCAAGTGATTCTGCTTTAATGACCAATTCCATATTACGAGCGAGCTCTGTAATTTCAGTGTCAGGTGACGGTGAGCAAGCTGTAAGAATGATTGATAGAAGGCCAAAGGCCAACATTTTAAGTGATTTTTTCATAATAAAACCACGTTTAAGGTTCGTTTTTTAATTTGCTGTTTAAGTAAGTAATCATTGGTTCTAGGCTATATTGGCTAGACTTGCATTGATACATGTCGGCGCCATGTTGAAGCGCTTTTTCTTTATATTTTTTCTCTGTGTTATTGCTCGGGTCGTATGAGCTACACATAATAAAGGGAATGTCTTTGGGGATTTTGCTTTTGTAGTTAGGTCTTTCATAGCTACCGTGGCGTACAGTCTGCAATAAATCGAACCCGTTCATTTTGCCACGGCCCATGTCCCAGTCGCTGACAATGGCGTTAATGGCTATGCCTTCGTTGCGTTTATAATGTGCACGGGCAAGGTTGGGGTGCTCAAAGGCAATAACGATATAACCGGCTGCTTCTAGTATTTTAGTTAAACGCAGGCGTTGGCGCTCGGTATCTTCAAGTAAAAGGATAGTTTTTGCCATGGTGTTGGCCTCCAAAAAGTAAAAGTATGTGTATGTTTCTTTTTGTTTATAGCAAGTTACTTAATGGCTGTCAATCTATGTATACATATAATTGATTGCTGGTTTTTTTTGGCACGATTCATGCAACTTAAGCAATGTATCCCTTATTGCGGGATTGATAAGTTTTATGATTAAAAGGAGAGTATGAAATGCCAATTTCCATTACCAGTAACGCCGCAGCGGCAGTAGCGCATAGAAATTTAGGGACAGCATCAAGCGAGTCTCAAAGAGCTATTTCTAAGGTCTCTTCAGGTACACGTGTATTTAATGCCAAGGAAGATGCAGCAGCACTTGCCATTGGTGCAGGGCTTCGTAAAGAAGTTTCTGTTTTTAAAGCAGCGTCTGTAAACGCGCAGTCTGGTATCTCTTTGATGCAAATTGTGGATGGTGCTATTCAAAAAATGACAGATATTCTAGATCGAATGAACGCGTTGGCCGTACAGTCAAACTCTGAACAACTAAGTGGTGTTGAGCGTGTTTATTTAGATGTTGAATTTCAAACGATGAAGGAAGAATTTGACCGCATTGCCACAAAGACAGAATTTAACGGCGCGCCTTTAATGGGTGGTGTGAATGAAATTGGATTAAATACAGCTGGGGCAAATGTCGATTCAACTGCAGGTATTGTAGGCTTTGGATTTCAAGATTTTGTTAACCCGGCATCTGTTTTTGAAGTGAATTATGATACAACGGCTAATATGTTAACCTTAACAAATTCAGCCACATCTGTATCACAGTCTATTTCTGTTCAATCTCCAACAGTGGGACGACTTAATGAATATAACTTTGGCCAAATGGGTGTGACATTGACATTGAACAGTGACTTTGACGACTTGACACCTATTGTACATGCAGGCGCGGGCGAAGAGTTTGATGTTGCTATAAGTGCAGTGGCTGTTGCCGCTACTTATGAGTTTCAGGTAGGTGTTTCAACCTCTTCAGAAGATAGAATTGTTGTTGCTCTGCCATTAATTAATTTAGCAGAGTTGGGTTTAAGTACGGATAATGTACTGACGCAAGGTGCTGCAAGTATTGCACAAAGTAGCATTGAGGCGGCTTTGGACTTATTAAATTCGGCAAGGTCAAACCTAGGGGCGAACATGAACCGTATGGAAGTGGCTGCTTCACATATACAAACATCTATGGAAAATGCTGAAATTACAAGGTCTGCATTACTTGATGTTGACGTTGCATCTGAAATTACAAACCTCACCTCGCAACAGCTTCTGATAGAAGCAGGAACCAGCATGCTGTCAAGTGCCAATGAACAACCAAGGGTTCTATTGGGGCTCTTAAGATAAAGGTAGCTGTAAGATAAAACTTCTATAGGAGGGCTGAGTTATGCGAAAACCACTGATCATAGACGAAAAACAACTTGAAAATGTGACAAGTAAAGCGCAGTCAAAGGCGAGTCCTCAACAGCAACAAGTTGCAGATAATTCTAAAAAAGCGCCTGTTTCTAAAGTTTTAGCCTCAACTTCTGAAAAGTGGACGGTGCCAAACTTGGCAGATAACTTTGACCTAGATAAAGCGAAGGCGCAGGCTTTAAAGAACGCAAGTTCCTATATGAATAATGTTTTAAACTATGACGACCTACATGTTGAGATGGTTTGGGATGAAGAAAAGCCGATGGGCCATGTGAAAGACATGAACACTGGAAAATTAGTTAATAGTTATGAGGGGGTAGACCTTTTAAAGGTTTATTCGCAAAATCAAAAAGAGCGTGGTATTATAGTAGACGGTAGGGTGTGAGTTTATTACACACACGGATTTGTATCCACCACCATAAGTAAGATGTAGAGCTAGGTAGGCTCTTGATATTAGGAGAGTACAGGTATGGACTTTAATTTAGACAACACAAGCCAAACAGACAGCGGGAACGTTAGGTTCTCTGGTATCTCGTCTGGCATTGATTCTCAAAAGGTTATTGATTCTATTCTTGCGGCAAAAAGAATACCCGCAACACAGATAGAAGATAAGATTGCCGTTAACAGTGAGAAAGTAACAGCTTACGACCAACTTCAAGGTCTAACAAAAACATTTGCGGAGCAATTAAATGGCCTTCGTGGTGGTAATAGTTTCTTTAGCGACGATGTTTTTGATCAAAAGCTTGCTTTTGCAGATTCACGCTCGACAGCAACAGCCCCTGTAGGGCACATGCCTTCAACAGCATCGTCCGTCTTGGGTGTTTCTGCTGATGATACGGCAATTGCTGGTACACACACAGTTGAAGTGGTTCAATTGGCAAGGGCGCACCAAATTAGAAGTGATTCCTTTACGTCTAAAACAGATAGTTTATCAAGCCTTGGATTCACGACAGGTGATTTTGCTGTAAATGGTGAAACTGTGAGTGTGACAGCGGCTGATACATTGTTAGATTTACGTGATAAAATTAATGCCGCCAATACAGGTGCAAACCCAACAAATGTGAACGCATCTATTGTAAGTGTGAGCGCTACTGAGTATTATTTAGTGATGACAAGCGATGAGACAGGTACAAGTAACGCCATCTCTTTTTCTGGCACGCAGGCGGTTCATAATAGCCTCGGCTTAACTTCTGCTGGGACAGATACCATTAAAACAGAAATTCAAGGCGCTCAAAATTCAATTGTCCGTGTTGACAATTTAGGCGTTGATATTGAGCGAGAGTCGAACACAATTACAGATATCGTTGGTGGTGTCACGCTTGATCTTTTCAAGGCCGAGGTTGGCACTGAAGTGGTCGTAGATGTTGAAAATGACTTAAATGCCGTTAAAACGTCAATTGTTGACTTTGTAAATGCCTATAATGAGCTGAAGGCTTTTATTGAAGATCAACAAACGGAGAAGGTAAGAGAAGAAGATGGTGACGCTGAATTTGGTGTTCTAGCTTTTGACGCTTCACTTCGAACGGTTGAAACACAATTAAACACATTGGTAAGTGCGAGTATTCCTGGTGTTGAAAATGGTTATCAAAGTTTGGGGCAAGTTGGTATTACAATTGAGCCTGATTTTAGTTTAAAAGTGGACGATAAAACTTTTGATGCATCTTTATTAGATAGTTTAGATGGTATGCGTAAGTTATTCAGCTTTGACTACTCAACGTCAGACTCTCGTTTGAGTGTTATTGATGCCGGTAGTAGAGCGACTTATACAACTGATGGGTCAGGCAACGCTGAGCCGTATTACGTTAATATCTCTGGTACAGACGCGAGCGGTGTTATCCTTGATGCCAATATTAAAACAACGGCTGTTTCTGGTAATGGTGGCCTAGGTGATGGTACGATCATTAAAAATGGCACGTCCTTTTCATCCACTGATTTAAGTGAAACGAATGGTATGATGTTTTATTTCAATGGTGGCCCAAGTTCTGGCCCTATTGACGACATTGAATTAACATTCACACGTGGTATTGCCGATAGAATGTTTAACTTCTTCGACAACTTTTCAAAAGTGGGCGGTGAAGCCGATAATTTGAAAACAAATTTATTGACCCAAAATGAAGATTTAACCGACGATATTACAAGTATTGATCTACGTTTGGATGTTCAGCGTAGTAATTTAGAAGCACGGTTTAATGCGATGGAAATTGCAATGCTACAATTAAATAGTTTAAAAGAAAGTCTTGCACAGCAAATAAGTGCGATGTCTGGTGAATAATAGAAAGTTTGCACATTAATGAATAAAAATGCCGCACAGCATTATAAAGAACAACAAATATTGAACGCAACGCCAGCGGAGCGTATTGTGCTTTGTTATAATGGCGCTATTAAGTTTTTAATGCAGGCGAGGGTTGCGATAGATAACGAAGATATTCAAGAGCGCTTTAATAATAATAAGCGCGCTTCTGATATTATTTTTTATTTGCAGGATACGGTAGACCTTCAAAAGGGTGGTGAAATTGCGAGTAATCTCTTTAGGATATACGGTTATATGCTACGTCGTCTGATTGACGTTGATATGAAAAATGATCAAGAGGCTATTGACGATGTTATTGAAAAGTTGAAGCAATTAAACGTTTCTTGGCAGAAAATATCGTCAGGCGAGGTCTTTCAGACAACCTCTTCAAAGGGGAATAGCGAAGAAAAGACACAAACCCCTCGGTCAAAAAGTGCAATTGCTTGAATATTACTCAAATTTAGGTATAATTTATTAAGTTTTTATGAAACTAGCATCTACGGGTGTTGGTTTTTTATTGGTTGATGTATTAATTATAAAAATAAATGTAAGTTTTGTTTTGTGAGGGGTTATATAAATCTTTCTTAAATTGAACCACGAGGGAGTTTTATGGCTGAAGAAGAATTAGAAGAAAACGAAGAAGGTACTGAAGGCGAAGAGGGAGAAGGTGGTAAAAAGGGCGGTTCTAAGCTTCTTATTATTATCATTCTTTCTGTTGTCTTAATTGGTGGTGCTGGTGCAGGTGCTTATTTCTTTATGGGTGATGATGCAACACCTGAAGGAGAGCAAGTGGAGGTTGTTGAGCAAGGGCTGGACAAAGATGGCAAGCCATTACCACCTAAACCAACAGCTTACTTTTATGAAGTTCCTGAGATTTTAGTGAATCTTGCTTCTAGTGGTAGCGCAACGCGTTACTTGAAATTAAAGTTGAATCTAGAAGTGGCAACGGAAGAGGATCTTGTGCAACTTGAATATGTGATGCCGCGTATTGTTGACGACTATCAGCTTTATTTACGCCAATTGCGTGTTGAAGATTTAAACGGCTCTTCTGGTATTTACCGATTGAAAGAGGATTTGTTAATGCGTGCAAACCAGTCTGCTGCACCGTTGCAAATAAGTAATGTACTGTTCAAAGAAATTCTTGTTCAGTAGGTTATGTTCCTGTATCTTATTGAAAAGCCACAACTTGTTGTGGCTTTTTTGCTGTGTGCTTTTTGTTTGATATAGTTGCTTTATAGGCTAATTATGTGGTATTTTATAAGGGGTGCTGAAAAAAAGTACGACATTAAATAAAAAACGGTAAGCGAATGTCTGAAGAAGAAAAAGAAAAAGAACCGTCAGAAGAGGAACTGTTAGCACAGTGGCAAGATATGGCCGCTGATGAAGAGGGTTCAGAAGACGCTGTTGCAGGTGAAGAGAAAGAAGCTGAAAAAGGCGGCTTACCCGAACGTATTCTAGATCAAGATGAAATTGATTCCTTGTTAGGTGTTGATTCTAGCGATGATAGTGCAGGCGTTGGTATTCGCGCACTTTTAGATACAAGTGTTGTAAATTATGAACGTTTGCCAATGCTTGATGTCTTGTTTGACAAATTTGAACGTTACCTCTCTACAAGTTTACGCCACTTCACAGCCGATAATGTTGACATTACTATTGATAGTATTACCACTGTACGTTTTGGTGATTTCTTGTCGTCTATACCGCTACCTGCGGGTATTGTTGTTGTGAACGCCGTTGGGCTTGATGACTATATTTTAATGATCTATGAAAGCCGCCTTATTTATGCGGTGGTAGATATTTTACTTGGTGGCCGTAAAGCACGCCCAGCAAGAATTGAAGGTCGCAACTTTACACCTATTGAACGTCGTATTATGGATAATTTATCCGACTTGGTCTTGAACGATCTAAGTGAAGCATTTGCGCCTGTGGCACCAGTACAATTTACTGCCGAACGTATGGAGGTAAACCCAAGGTTTGCCAACATTACAAGGGAAGGTAACGCCGCTATTCTTGTAACGATGCGTGTGAACCTTGAAGAACGTGACGGTATTATTCAGTTCTGCCTACCTTATGGAACGCTTGAACCTATCCGCGAACAATTGCTTCAGCAGTTTATGGGTGAAAAGCTTGGCCAAGACAATATTTGGGAAAGTCACCTCGCACAGGAATTGTTTTATACCCACGTACCTCTTAGGGCTGTTTTGGATGAAGAGATATTTACACTGAAGGACGTGCTTAGTTGGCGTTTAGGTGATACTATTCATCTACATACAAAGCCAGGGCAACCTATTGACATACTTTGTGGGCAAGAGAAAAAGCTTGAAGGAGTGCTCGGTAAAATTGATGATATGAAGGCTTTGAAAATAACAAAACACATTACAGATGTAAATAATGAGGAAACAGAAGGTTGATGGCTTTAAGCGGACAATTTTTAGATATCATGGTTATTATCATGCTTGCTGTCGTGGGCGGGCTTGTTTTGTGGCTTCATTATAGGCTTTATACACTTAAAAATGCAGAAAAAGCAGTGCCTAACCTTGTTTCAAGTTTAGCCGATAGTTTGAAAAAGGCACATAGAGGTGTTTTTGAGTTATCACGTTTAGTGCGTGAAGATGGCCCTAAATTAGAAAAAGAAGTTTTTAACGCACAGCAAACGGTGCAAGATCTTGACTATATGCTTGATAAGGCGGAGCGTATTTTAAAGCGCATGGACGATGCTTTTGAAAAAATGGATAGAATTTCGACGCCTGTGATTGCCGCGGCAAAAGCAGAAGAAAAAAGTATATTAACAGGTCAGCCTGCACGCGAAATAAATCGTGAAAAACCAGCTGTGAATAAGACGATAGTAGAAAAGAAAAATACGACACAACCACAACCACAGCCGCGTCAGACATCTGTTACAGAAGCGTCTAAACGCCTAGAAATGGAAATGCAAAAAACATTAGAACGTGAACTTTTAATGGGTATGAATGAGCATGAAAAGCCGGCGCCAAAGGTGGTAAACAACACAGTTAAAAACGAAACACCAAAACGTATGGCAAGCCCGATGGGTGGTGCAATGGCTTATGGTCAGCAGTTAAATGTTAATACTTCTGACGCTGAAAAAGACTTACGTCAAGCTTTGGAAGGTCGCTTATAACCATGTTGATAAAAGAAAAGGTTATGTTTCAATTACGTGTATGTTTTGTAGCTGCCTTTTGTCTGCTGTCTTTGCCTGCGATGGCTATTGAAGACGATATTGATGTGAAACAAACACCAGATGAAGTACAATTGACATTTGAACACAGGCAGTACACATCAACAGAAATAAAAATATTACAAAAACTTGAAAAGCGACGTGTGGTTTTAGATAGACGTGAAAAAGCACTCGAATTACGAGAGAGACTCATTGATTTGGCTGAAAAACGTCTTACGGAAAAGACGGGGGCTATGGAAGTATTGAAAGTACAACTAGAACAGCTGCTCAATAATTTATCTGACAAAGAAGAGAACGAATTGTATGAGCTGGCTAAAATTTATGAAACAATGAAAGCTGAGTCTGCTGCGAGTGTATTAGACCGCATGGATAACAAAATTGTATTTGATGTGTTTAAACGTATGGCTAGAAAGAGCACAGCGAAGATAATGGAAAAAATGGATACAGGCAAAGCGAGGCTTATTTCTGAGATGTTAGCAGAAAAAAGTGAACTACCTCCATTTAAAAAATAGAATTATATTTATCACTGTCAGTTTGTTTTGAAATTAAATTGTGGTGACGGGTGTAACTAATAGTAATTAAAAATAACAAAAAAAAGGAATTTTCCATGGCAGTCGATAAACGTATGCGCATTCTTGTGGTAGATGATTTTCAAACGATGCGACGTATCATTATTAACCTTCTCAGACAACTTGGGTTTACAAACGTTGTTGAAGCTTCAGATGGTAAGCTTGCACTTGAACGTGTGCAGGATGACAAAATTGATCTTGTTGTTTCAGACTGGAACATGCCTAATATGACTGGTTTAGAATTTTTACAAGCGCTTCGAGCGTCTGAGGAATATAAAACTTTACCGTTTATTATGGTCACAGCTGAAGGTAAAAAAGAAAACGTTATTGTTGCTGTACAAGCCGGCGTCAATAACTACATTGTAAAACCTTTTAATGCCGCAACTTTGAAAGAAAAACTTTCAAAAGTAATTGGTGACTTTTAAGTAATTTATAATCTTTAAGAAGGATATCCAAAATAATGGAAAAAACAACTATTCAACAACATATTGCAGACCTTGAGTCTACAACGGCAGACACAATCCCTGCAGAACAGGTGAGAAGCCTTATCACAGCGGTTAAAGATCTGTTTGAAGGACGCTTTGAAAGCGAAGACGTTAAATTATATGGCGAACTTGGTGATTTGGCTAAATTTATTAATGGTGCAAAAAAAGAACTGCGCGATTTTCAGCCGCATGTCCTTTCAGACCAAGATATTCCTGATGCCTCTAATCAGCTTGATGCTATTGTTCAGCAAACTGAAAAAGCAACAGGATCTATTATGGACTCATGTGAACAGCTTGAGGGGATTAACCAACGTATTATTGACAAACTTATTAGTCATGATCCTCAGCTAGATGAAGATGTTCTTGCCAGTGTAGATGATGCAATGGTTGAAGCTCAAAACCACGTTACAAACATATTCGAATCATGTAATTTCCAAGACCTAACAGGTCAACGTATTATGAAAATTGTTAAAACTTTGAAAGAGGTTGAACGTCAAGTGTTACGTATGGTTGTTGTATTTGGTTTGCAAAATACAAATGTAGAAGATAGTGACCGTGAGAAACTTAAGACAGAGGCAGAGCTTCTAGATGGCCCACAATTACCTGGTAATAGCCTTGAACAAGACGATATTGATGATATTTTAAACAAGTTACTTTAACCGTTTCATAAGGCAGAAAAAAATTGTCAGATAAAATTAAAATAATCATTGTAGACGATTCATCTTTTATGCGTAATGTATTGGCACGCTTAGTGGAAAAAGATGGTCGTTTTGATGTTGTTGGTAAAGCAAAAGATGGTGCCGAGGGTGTGGAAATGGTGAAAAGTCTTCAACCCGACGTTGTGACTATGGATATTGAAATGCCTGTTATGACAGGCATTGAAGCTCTGAAAATCATTATGAAAGAGCGTCCAACACCTGTGGTTATGGTGAGTGCCTTAACGAAAGAAGGTGCTCTTGCTACGCTTGAGGCTATGGACCATGGTGCGGTCGATTTTATCCCTAAAAATATGGGTGATGGCGCAGCCAGTGTCCTCACGAACAGTAAGTTTTTGATGGACAAAATTTATGGTGCATCTCAAGCACGTTTAGTGCATTTAAGTGCGAAGCCTGCAGTAACAAAAGCCCCCGAACGAAAACCCATTTCACATTCTGTCGATAGATTAACGGCAAGATCTACTGATACTCAAAAAGTTTCACAGCAAAGAGTTGCTGAAAAAGCTATAATAGCGGAGCCAACGCGCTCTCTAAGGCGACCAATAGGGCGTATAGGCCTACCTTCAGCTAAGGTTATGGTTATTGGTAGTAGTACTGGCGGGCCACGTGCATTGCAAGATGTTATTCCCAAATTGCCCGCAACTATAAAGGTGCCAGTTGTGGTGGCACAGCATATGCCACACCACTTTACTGGGCAAATGGCTGATAGGCTTAATTCTATTTCAAAACTTCATGTTGTTGAAGGAAAAGATGGTGATATATTACAGGCAGGAACTGTTTATATTTCTCCAGGTGGTATACATACGAGAGTTAAATCACAAGGTTCTTCTCTGGTTTTGAGTATTAAGGAAGATACAGGTAAGGAATGTGTTTACCGCCCTTCAGTTGATCTTTTAGCGAATTCTGTAGCAGAGCAAGTTGGTGGTTCTGTGTTAGCATTGATGATGACAGGTATGGGATCAGATGGTGCTAAAGGTTTTGGAAATTTAAAAGATAAGGGTGGCTATATATTAGCACAAGACGAGTTAAGTAGCGTTGTTTATGGTATGCCAAAGGCAGTCGCTTCAATTGCAGATGAAGTTTTACCCTTAGATAGTATGGTTGCGGCCATTATTCGTTTAGTAGGTTAAAAAAAATAAAAAATTAAAGGACAGATCTTATGGATGAAATGCAGGAGATTATGGATGACTTTTTCGCTGAGGCGGATGAAAGTCTTGATGAGCTAGAACAGGATTTGATTAAACTTGAAACAGCCTGTGAAAGCGGTACCTATGATTCAGACTTGGTCGATCGTATTTTTCGCGTACTCCACACATTAAAAGGAGGTGCCGGGTTCTTAGGCCTTGAATACATGGCAAAACTTGCACATGCTGGTGAAAACTTACTTGATGAAGTGCGTGGCAGTAAAGTGGAAGTGACAACACGTGTGATGGACGCTTTGTTAAAAACGAATGACTTCCTAAAAGAACTCCTAGATTTAGAAAAAATAGGTGGTGATGCTGCCACTGTGGATACCTCTGATACGATTGTTGAACTTGAAGCTTTAACACAGGGTGGTACCAGCCCTGCTGCGAAAGTGGAAAAGGCGTCAGCTGTAGTAGTTGACGAGCCTAAAGCTCCAACAGAGCAAGCGCCCGCTATAGAAATTAACGAAGAATTACTCGTAGAAATAGCCGCCGATGACCGTTTAACAGGGTCAATAGAAGATGTAGAACCTGCACAGGTTGAAACAGCTGCTATAGAAGTTAACGAAGACTTACTAGCAGAAATAGCTGCTGATGACCGCCTTACAGGCTCTATTGAAAAAGTTGTCACTGAGAAAGTGGAAAATCCAAAAGAGGAAACTGTTGTGAAAAGAGGGGTAGGCAAACCCGATGAACGACGTGAAAAAGAGGACCGCCGTAAAGAACCAAGACGTGTTATTGAAAAACCTGAAGCGACGATTCGTGTGGAAACAGGTAAACTTGACCAGACAATGAATCTTGTGGGTGAGCTTGTGCTGGCCAGAAATAGTTTGATGCGCCTTTTAAACCTACCTGAAATGAAAGGTGTTCTTGAAAAAGCGCCTTATATTAATGAGGTTATGACAAATATTGAACATCTTTCTCAAGTCACAAAAGACCTACAATTGTCCGTTTTATCAACACGTATGCAACCGATTAAAAAGGTTTTTGATAAAATCCCAAGACAAGTACGAGACTTGAAAACTAAGCTTGGTCGTGAAGTGGATGTTGTTATTGAAGGTGAAATGACAGAGGTAGATAAGTCCCTTGTAGAGGAACTATCTGATCCAATGGTTCACCTTATTCGTAATTCATTAGACCATGGTATTGAGTTACCACAAGACCGAGAAGCTGTTGGTAAAAACCCAACGGGTACAATTAAGGTGAGCGCCTTCTATGAGGGTAATAAAGTGGTTATCCAAGTGAAGGATGATGGTGCGGGTATTGACCCTGAAAAAATTAGAAATTTAGCTGTTAAAAAAGGCATTATTGACGATAAAGCGGCTGAGTTATTAAGCGATGAAGATGCTGTAAAACTCATTATGGCTGCTGGTTTTTCAACGGCTGAAACGGTAAGTGATGTATCTGGTCGTGGTGTGGGTATGGACGTTGTGAATTCATCTATTCAAGCTGTGAAGGGTACAGTAGATATTGTTTCTGAATTTGGCGTCGGAACCACAATTAGCATTTACTTGCCATTGACACTGGCGATCGTTCAAGCGCTGGTTGTTAAGTCTAGCAACGAAGGCTTTGCCATCCCTATTGGGGACATTAACGAAGTTATTAAATATAACCCTGTTGATGTACATAAAATGAACGATCGAGACGTTATTGAACTTAGGGGCGCTGTATTACCGCTCTACTATCTCCATGAATTAACATTGCATAAAAAACCTTCTTACCGTGCAGAAAAACAGGAAATTAAGGGGCATATTCAAAAAACAATTGTGGAAGATTTACCTGGAGAAAAAACGCTTAAAGGTCAGAAAGATAATGTTGAAAATTGCACAGATGTGGCTGTAGTAGAAGAAAAAGAGGCCAAAGTACAACAGGAGCAGGAAAATAATAGTTCTGGTTATGTTGTTGTTGTTAGCGAAGGAAGGCAGGCGCTTGGACTTGTTGTTGAGCAGCTTGTTGGACAAGAGGAGGCTGTTATCAAGGCCTTGGGTAGTAACTTTGAATACCATAGTGCAATTTCTGGTGCCACCATTACAGGTGACGGTACGGTTCATATGATTTTAGATGTTCCTTATCTTATTAAAGAAATATCAAAAAAGTAGTACAATAACCTTTAAATAAATAAACCCTGTTTAAAGGACTTATACCTGTTGGACGACGATGAAGTAATAAAAGCACCCGAATCGGATGGAATGGGAACGATTATTCTCATGCTTGGCTTATACTTAATTGTATTAGCCTTCTTTATTTTGCTTAATGCTATGTCGGAAACCAGCGAAGAAAAAGTCAAACAAGCATCTGAAAGTGTGGCGGAAGGTTTTGGTTTTCAATTAACAGGACCTGTTAATATGCGTGATGATGTCGAGATCACCGTAAACCCCGTTTTTGATATTATTTCACGTGAAATTCAAAGTGTTTTAGAAAGTTATATTTCTGATAACAACTTTAAATTTTCAACCAATGCCGATCAAATGCTTTTGTCTATCGACACTAAAAGAATTTTCGCACCAGGTTCTATTCGTATTCGTCCTGCTATGGCATATTTCTTCGAAGATGTAGCACGTATTGTGGCGACAAAAAGGCCCGGTTCACGTTTGGTTGCCGAAGTTGTCGTTAAAAATGATAAAACCGATTTAGGTAATAGTCAGGTGCCTTTACGTGAACTTGCGGGCAGAAGAGCTGCTTTATTTATTCGTGCACTTGCTGAAAGAGGGATAGATACAAAGTATATATCTGCTTCTGCAGAGTTAACAGGTGAGTCAACAGTGGACGTTTTCTTTAAAATTATTATCACGGATTATCAAAAATCAACTGCAGCACCACGTGACATTGTGCGCAGAGATGGCAAGGACAGCGGTAAAATCGCTAGGCCTGAGCCATATAAAAAATAACAAGGAAGGGAGGTTAAAATGGACGATGAAGAAATAGAAGTTGAAGCGCCTAGTATGGATTGGTTGCTAACCTTTGCTGACCTTGTAAGTTTGTTAATTACTTTCTTTGTTTTATTGTATTCTATGAAGGTTGTAGACGTTCAGAAATGGGATGAACTACGCGGTTCATTTTCAGGCGTTTTTTCTATTCGTGATCCTATCCATCAGGTGAATCCAGACAAAGATACGGCGATTGAAAAAATAGATCCTATGAAGTCTGATAATTTAGATTATGTTCAAGCCTTACTAGAAGGATCCTTTAAAAAGGACCCTATTTTAGTGGATATAAATATGACGCGCGATTATGAATTGGATACCCTTAATTTTATATTTTCGAGTGATGGTGTCTTTAAAAATAATACCGCAGAACTGAGTGGCGAAAAACAACTTCCCTTTATTCGCCTGGGTGATATTTTACGTCACCTCGACAACCGTTTGGTGGTTGCTGTGCATACAGATCCAAATATTATTAAGTCACGACAGTTTCCGTCAAATTGGGAACTTACAATGATACGTGCTATTAGGGTGGCAGAGTTGCTTGAAGCACAGGGTATCGTACAAAGTATTGTGACAACATGTATGGGGGACAGTAAGTTTGATGATGTTGCACCAAGCTTACCCATTGGAGAGCGCTATAAATTGGCGAGACGGATTGAAATTGTGTTACACGGCGTAAAGGAATTATAGATGAAAAAACTGTTTTCATTTTCATTATTGCTCTCGCTTATCAGTGTCACTACTTTTGCACAGGTATCTTTATCACTGTCAGATGTGAGTGAAACACTTAAAATTAAAGTGGACGCAGATACAAATAAAATAGCTGTCTTTGAAGATGACAATAGCCTTTGGCTTGTCAGTGAAAAATCAGATACTGTGACGCTTGATATTCCATCAGATATCCGTAAAAAATATAATATCGAATCAGGCGAAGCATTGATGGTTAATGGCGGTGCTGGTGCAAGGGTGCAATTTAAAAATAAACCTAACTATGACTTATCTATTGTTGACGAAGCAAAATATACAATACCGTTGAGCGTTATTTCACTAAAAGAAGGCTTAGTTGTTTCAGGTGTTGATCAACCAAAAGTATTACTGGCGCAAAGTCCTATATTGAAAAAAAGTTTTTCAGTTATACCTTACGGTAAAGACAGTGCACAATCTGCTGAAATTCATACAGATGGCTCATCTAAACTATCAACGAGAGCTGGTTATGTTTTTCGTTCAAAATCAGATGGTGCCTTGAAATCTCTTTATAAAAATCAGCAACAATTCCTTGCTGATAATAATCAAAGCTTACTTTCCATGGCAAAGCTTTCGTCTCAAAAAAGAGAAAGTGTCTTAACGACGAAGCGAGCTGGTACTAAAATTGAGGCTACACCTCTTCAAAGAATTGATGTGAATACAGTGACTGCTGTAAACAAGGCGGATACTGAATTTGTGGATACATCCTTATTTGGTGATACATCAGAAGATGAGGCTTA
>JBLILN010000011.1:0-53000 GCA_047635695.1 Alphaproteobacteria bacterium | reverse complement strand
TGCAAGTCCTGCAAAGTGCATCATATACCAGCGAATGTCACCCGCTACTTCAGGCACAAAATGGTCATAAGCAAAAGGCATGATTAAAATAAGCGTTGAAATGGTTAAGCGACCAAAAGTAAAGTACCATTTAGAGCCTTCGTCGCTTGATACAGGGGCAAGAAAATTTCTCACAGGTTTAAATAAAAGTGCAGCAATATAAGTAAAAATAACCATTTTAAATGCAAATGGGAAGTAAGTGATAATGCCGTTTTCCATCATGGTGAGGGGTGCCTTGTCTTTTCTTGTTATGAATTTATCGAATAATACATTTTTTTGAATGGTATGACAAACACTTAAAGTTTTATATAAATATGAACAGTTTATACAAAAAAAAAGCTCTCTTGTGAAGGGCTTTTTTTTATGTTCGCTATCCTAGCTTGGCTATTTCTTTTTCAATATCTTCGATAATATACTGAATATTATCTGCAATATAGTGCTGCGCTTCTTTCCATTTATTGTTACTCCAATTTTCAGGTTTAAAAATAATGGCATTCTCAACGTAAGCTAAAACAAGGCTTGCCTTATTTTTGCACGTTTTTAAAGAATGTAAGGCGCTGTCCTTATTACCATAAGGGCGGTTAATCGCTTTAATCCACTGCGCTGGTAAAACTTTATTTTCTTCATTTTTAATGGAGTGAATATAGTTTAAGCTTTTATAGATCTCTCTTAATCGAGCGATCATGACGCCACTTCTATGGAGTACAGGTTGGTTAAGCAATGCATGCCAATGTCTTAAAGGTGTAATGGTGTTTTCCATTTTAAAAGTCCATGTGTGTAGGTGTAAAATATATATAATGGTTAAAGGTGTTCTTTTCAAGTATTCATTGACGTTTTGCTTGCTTTTTTTAATGGGGAAGAGGTATTATCCCGCTATAAACGCCTTTAAAGGCTAATTTAAATATATGAGGGTATTCTTTATATGAGTAAAACAAGTATTCGACCATTACATGACCGCGTTGTTGTTAAGCGCCTGCCAGAGCAAACAAAGACAGCTGGTGGTATCATTATCCCTGACAGTGCAAAGGAAAAGCCACTTGAAGGCGAAATTCTGGCCGTTGGTTCAGGTTTTGTCATGACAGACGGCTCTGTACGCCCATTGGACGTTAAAGTTGGTGACAAAGTTCTTTTTGGTAAATGGGGAACAACAACAGAAATTAATATTAACGGTGATGATATTCTTATTATGAAAGAAGACGACATTATCGCTATTTACGAAGCTTAAAATATTTTAGATATAAAAAGCTAAGCTAAAGTTAAATATTAACATATTATTATAAGGTATTGAAAAATGACAGTTAAAGAAATTAGATTTAGTGAAGATGCACGCGCAAAAATGCTTAAAGGTGTGAACACACTTGCAGACGCCGTGAAAGTAACACTTGGGCCAAAAGGCCGTAATGTTATTTTAGACAAGTCATTTGGTGCACCACGTGTAACCAAGGACGGTGTCTCTGTTGCAAAAGAAATCAACTTAAAAGATAAATTTGAAAACATGGGCGCGCAAATGGTTAAAGAAGTTGCCTCTCGCACGGAAGACCTTGCAGGTGACGGTACAACAACAGCGACTGTATTAACGCAAGCTATTTTCCGTGAGGGCGTTAAAGCTGTCGCAGCGGGTATGAACCCGATGGATCTTAAGCGCGGTATTGACCTAGCAACAATGGCCTTGGTTGAAGATCTTGGTAAGCAAATGAAACCTATTTCGTCGAAACACGAAATTGCACAAGTAGCAACAATCTCTGCCAATGGTGACACATCTATTGGTGAACATATTTCAGAAGCCATGGAAGTTGTGGGTAACGAAGGTGTTGTGACTGTGGACGAAGCAAAAGGCCTAGACACGACGCTTGAAACTGTGAAGGGTATGCAGTTTGATCGTGGTTATTTATCGCCGTACTTTGTCACAAATTCTGAAAAAATGATTGCCGAAATGGACGATCCTTTGATCATGCTTGTCGACGGAAAAATTTCTAACCTGGGTCAAATGGTTAAAATTTTAGAACAAATTGCACAGGGCAACCGCCAGTTATTCATCATCGCTGAAGATGTAGAAGGTGAAGCACTTGCAGCGCTTGTGGTCAACCGTTTACGTGGTGGCCTTAAAGTAGCCGCAACGAAAGCACCTGGTTTTGGTGATCGCCGTAAATCTATGCTAGAAGACATTGCTATCTTAACAGGTGCAACAGTTATTAGTGAAGAAGTAGGCCACAAAATTGAGGACGCAACCATTGAAATGCTTGGTTCAGCTAAGTCCATCACACTCACAAAAGACAACACAACGATTGTTGACGGTATGGGTGAAAAATCGGCTGTAGATAAAAGAACTGACCAAATTCGTCGTGAAATGGAAAACACTTCATCTGACTACGATAAAGAAAAACTTCAAGAACGCCTTGCAAAACTAGCAGGTGGTGTTGCTGTTATTAAAGTTGGTGGTGCCAGTGAAATTGAAGTACGTGAAAAACGTGACCGCATTGACGATGCTTTAGCCGCAACAAAAGCCGCTATCGAAGAAGGTGTTGTTGCAGGGGGTGGTGTTGCACTTATCCGTGCCAGTCGCGCACTTGATGGTTTGAACACACAAAACGCTGACCAAGACGTGGGTGTTAATATTTTACGTCGTGCTATCCAAGAGCCTATCCGTCAAATCTCTGCAAATGCGGGTGTTGATGGTGCTGTTGTTGCTGGTAAAGTTAGTGAATCTGACGAAACTGGTTTTGGTTTTAACGCCGCAACAGGTGAATATGTCAACATGTTCGAAGCTGGTATTATTGACCCGACAAAAGTTGTGCGTACAGCACTGCAAGACGCGGCTTCTATTGCTGGTCTCATGATCACAACAGAAGTGATGGTCACTGATAGTGCAGACGAAAAACCTATGGACCCAATGGCCGGTATGGGCGGCGGTATGCCTGGTATGGGCGGCATGGGCATGTAAGTCTTGCTTTTATTATCTGAAAAAGGGCGCTCTTGTAGCGTCTTTTTTTGTTTGTATGAAATTCGTGTGACAATGAAACAAGATTGGTGGAACGGTTAATATTAAAAACCCCCTTATTTGAGGGTGTTCTTTTTTTGTGATATACTTTTATAAATTAATTTATTCACCATTTTCTATAGGGGTTTTTATGAATAGTTCTTACAGTGTACAAACTGCAAAGCAAATTTTAAAGGGGCATAGTATGCCTCATAAACCTTACGTTGAAAATATTGAAGGCATTGCTAATTTTGCACATTTATTTGAACAGCGTGTTGCCGCAAACCCAACAAAAGAGTTTTTAACCTATCTGAATAAAGAAGGTGAAAGCTCTACCTACACCTATGGACAGTTTTATGACCGTGTTTGCGCTATGGCCAATTTACTTTTAACAGAATTTGATGTGCAGTTAAATGACCGTGTTTCTTCTGTGGCTTATAACCATAGCGACACAGTCGCACTGATGTTTGCATGTTGGATGGTAGGGGCTTGTTATGTGCCCATTAATGTAGGTGAGGACGACGAACGCCTTTTGTTTATTCATAATAATGCGCAAGTTAAAATTATGTTTGTTATGCCTGAATATACTGCGCGTATAACAGCCTTGAAATCAAAATTCGACACGGTAAAAAATTATTTGCAAATGAATGGTGATGACGTCAAAGGCTTTGAAAGCCTTACGGAAATGCTTGCAGGTACTTCGCATGAATTTATAAACGGTAATGCAACGCTTGCAAGCGACGCTTTGCTTGTTTATACGTCAGGCACCACAGGTACGCCCAAGGGTGTTTTGCTACAGCAATATAGTTGTATTATTGATGCGATGGAAATTGCAAAGTGGTATGGTTTTACAGCAGCTGATAAAGCAATGCTTATATTACCTATGCACCATGTGAACGGCATTATCGTAACGCTTTTAACACCTTTATATTTTGGCGGTTCTATTGTTTTAAATGAAAAATTTAGCGCCAGCCATTATTGGAGAATTATCCAAGATCAAGGCTGTACTTACGGCAGCGTTGTACCAACGGTCCTTTCTTTCCTTTGTGAAGCGGATAATGAAGTAAATACAGCACCACTAAAAAAAATGCAGCATGATAAGGCTGGTCTTGCCTACTTTGTCATTTGTGGGGCAGGGCCATTAACGGTCGAAAGTGCTAAGCGTTTTGATGAAGCGCTTAACGTGAAAGTCAACCACGGTTACGGGTTAAGTGAAACAACTTGCTATAGTTGTTTTTTACCTTTTGACTTAAATCAGGCTGACTATCAAAAATGGATGCGTTCATTTGGTTATCCGTCTATCGGTGTCCCTTTGCCTTGTAATGAAATGGATATTCATGAAGCAAATGGCTGTAGTGTGCCTGAAGGTGAAAAAGGTGAAATTGTTATACGTGGCCATAATATAATGCGTTGTTATGACAAACGCCCTGATGCCAATGCGGAAGCCTTTGAGTTTGGTTGGTTTAAAAGTGGTGACGAAGGTTTTTATAAACTTGATGAAAAAGGGCGTAAGTTCTTCTTTATTACAGGGCGATTGAAAGAACTAATTATCCGTGGTGGGGTCAATTACTCACCACTTGAAATTGACGAGGCTATTAATAAAATAAAAGGTGTTAAAGCTGGCATGGCAGTCGGTTTTGAAAATAATATGTACGGTGAAGAGGTGGGGGCTTACGTTGTATTAGAAGCAGGTGCTGCACTTTGTGAAAAACAAATTTTAAAAAGCTTAGAGGTTTTACCCTTTAGCAAGCGCCCCAAAGTAGTACTTATTGGTGATAGTTTACCTGTGACGTCAACAGGGAAGTATCAACGTAATAAGTTAAAGCATCTTTTTAAAAAATGGGACGATACACAGTTTAGAGAATAATACGGCGTTGCACATTTGTGGCATTTACCTTATAGTACCTTTATATAAAATCCACTTACCCTTTTCATTTTATGAATGTTTCCACATTCACCGAACCTTAAGCGAGGTGCTCGCATGAGCCAAAAATACGTATTGTATTACTTACCAAAAACAGACGAACATGACGAATTAAGTCAGTTTTTGTCAGACCTTCAACCTTTAATTGATTATATAAAAGAGCATGCGCTGGTTGAGATTCATTTTGAAAGTGATGACGAGATGATTGATAAACCAGGGCGTTACATGAAAATTTTAAAATTTTCTATAAAAGGTGAAATGCATTTTATGAACCGCACACAAGGGGCGGAATATAAGCTCTTTGAAACGGAGATTATTCCTAAAATAGCTTTGGCGCTTGGCGATGATGTTGCCAATAACCTCGTTGAAGAAGAGTTTGTTTTAGAACATGCATGCCCCCAATAACGAACATATGTAAAAAGCCTCCTTTAGGAGGCTTTTTTTTAAGCTTCATTAACGGGTGATGCTTCACTTTTTGGCTGCACGACTGTTTGATTTTAGCTCTTTCATACCATCACGGTGTTCTTTACGTTTGTCTTTCATGTCACCACGATGTTGTTCACGCTTTTCTTTCATGTCATCATGGCGTTCTTTGCGTTTGTCTTTCATGTCACCACGATGTTGTTCACGCTTTTCTTTCATGTCATCATGGCGTTCTTTGCGTTTGTCTTTCATGTCACCACGATGTTGTTCACGCTTTTCTTTCATGTCATCATGGCGTTCTTTGCGTTTGTCTTTCATGTCACCACGATGCTCTTCACGCTTTTCTTTCATATTATCACGGTGTTCTTTACGTATGTCTTGCATGTCACCACGACGTTCTTCAAGCCGTTCTTTGACAGCATCCCGTTTATCTTGATGTTTCTGCTGTAAGTCAGCTCTACTTGTTTTGACTTTATCTTCTGCAAACGCTGCTGATTGAATAAGTAAAGACACTGCCATCACTGAAAGTGCGACCCATTTTTTTGTTATCATTCTTCTCTCTTTCATAAATTGATACCTATATTTATAAAATCGCTTACAAATTTAAGCGACAAAAAAACAGACATATTTAATTGATTTCACCAATATTTCTTAATTTTTTATTTTTATACCAACCGTTATTTGGCTTTTTTCTGCGATTGTTTTCTTGGTTTAGTTGCCAACCTATATACCTAAAACGATACGTTTTGCGTGCGCTATGTTTTAATGTCCAGCCGCTTGTATGGGTTGTTCTTAAATTAGGATCAACGCCACATTGTGGGATATTCTTTGCATATATTTTAACGGTAAACAAGCATACGACTGTTATTAAAAATAGGCCTATTCTATTCATAAACGTTCTTCAATGTTGCGCTATTTGTATAGGTAAATGCCTTGCGTATTTTTACGCGCTTTCGTGCCTTGGCCGCCATAATTTGCGATTGTCTATACAAAGCGTCTTTATAAATAATACCGTGCGTAATTTGCAGGGGCGTGCTTGTGTATCTTCTCGCTGTGCGATCGTCACTGGCAATAGCAATGGCGATTACAAAAAAAATAAAAAGTAAGGTGCTGTTCACTAATATAAGTGTTTTCATTTTTTTTAAGGTCCTTTTATTCTTCATAACTTAAGCGTAGCGAAAAAGGACTTTAAGTGGTAATTAAATTAAATTATGGACGATATCTATCAGGGCGGGATAAATGAAATTCTGACATGTTACTGCAATTATTACAAACTTTTATAATGTTTTTATAATGTGATACATCAATATTAAATCTTTGCGCATTGTACATTTGTGGTATCAAGCAAACATCAGCTAAAGTAGGGCTGTTGCCATACAAAAAGGCGTCATTGTCTTGGGTCATCGCCTCCAGTGCCGTAAATCCATCAAGCAGCCATTTTTTATACCAAGCGTCTTTTTCTTCGTCCGAAATTTTGAGGTCGTTGCTCAGGTATTTGGTGGTACGTAAATTATTTAATGGGTGAATGTCGCAGGCAATAATATTTGCCATGGCACGAACAATAGCCCTTGCTTCAGGCTCTTTAGGGAACAGCGGTGCCCCCGCACAGCATTCGTCAAGGTACTCAATGATAGCAAGCGACTGTGTGAGTACCGTACCATTTTCAAGGTCGAGTGCGGGTACAAGTCCTTGTGGGTTCATTTTTAAATAGGCAGGCGCGTGTTGTTCACCCGCTACTAAGTTTATAGGCTTCACATCAAAAGGTTCACCCTTTAAATGCAGGGCAATGCGTACTCTATAGGAAGATGATGATCTCCAGTAGTCGTAAAGTATCATGCTTTTACAACCTTTTGCTCTATCACGCCAAATGGTGAAATGCCTTTAGGCAAGGGCATTTCAATACGAATGGTATCACCTACCTTCATGAAAGGCGTCGTGGCTTCACCATTTTCTACCATTTCAAGCATACGTTTTTCAACAATACATGATGAACCTTTTGTACGATCGTGGTTAGAAATAGTGCCTGCACCAATAACTGTGCCTGCTGCAAGTGGGCGTGTTTTTGCAGCGTGATGAATGAGCTGTGCATAGTTAAAGTACATGTCGTCTCCGGCCTCGCATTTGCCAAAGGGCTCACCGTTTAATGTACAAATCATCGGCAAATGTAACTTACTGTCTTTCCATGCGTCACCTAGTTCATCAGGTGTTACTAATATAGGGGCGAGGGCATTATGCGGTTTTACATGGATAAAACCAAAGCCTTTGCCTAACTCATTTTTAGCGAGAGCACGTAAAGACACATCATTAATAAGGGTTATAAATTTAATGTGCGTTCCTGCGTCTTCAACACTTACCCCTTGCGGTACACTATCTGTCACGATCACAACTTCGGCTTCAAAATCAAGTCCCCAGCTTTCATCGGCAATGGGTAGGTCTTCTGTTGCGGCCATAAAATGGTCGGCGGTCCCTTGATACATAAGTGGGTCATGATATAAATTTGGCGGCATTTCAGCGCCGCGTGACTTTCTCGTAAGTTCAACGTGGCTTAAATAAACACTGCCGTCTAAAAATTGGTAAGCACGGGGCAAAGGGGCTGCGAGGTATCTTTTGTCGAGGTCAAAAGCCTCAATAAGTTCTGGGTTGCCGTCGTTTAAACGGTTATAGACATATTGTAGTTCATTTGACACCGTTTCCCAGTCTTCAATGGCCGCTTGCATGGTGGAAGCAATGTTTTTAGGGATAGCATATTTTGTTAGGTCTTTACTTACCACAATAAGCGTGCCGTCGCGGCCGCCTTCTTTAAGAGATGCAAGTTTCATTTTACGCCTTTCTTTTTAAAATTCATAGTCTAAAGTCACTTGTCTGCACTCTTGTAGCACGCTTTCCATGCTCTGCAATGTGCTTACAGTTATTTGAAGAACATCTTAATGATCCGTTCTGTGTGCGAATCATGCCAACTTTTAAATTTTTTGTGTATCATAACAAGAAGGGCAATAAGGTGTATCATCACCTTCAAATTTTATAACTCTTCCTTCGCTTTCACGAACAGCTTTTTCTCGAATATCCATTTCAAAAATAGCTTCTTTTAGGTCAACATTTTCCTCACGTATGCTTAACATAGCTTCACGTAGATTTAGAATTTCTTCCTTAAGCTCAACAGATTGTAATTGTTCATTTATATCTTTCACTTTATCAAGTGTGTTAAGAACTATTTTGCTTGAATCAACAGCTTTCACGGCCATTTTTTTGATATCTTCATATGTCATTATAAATGCTACCTTTTTCTATTATCGTATAATTGCTCATTTAATTATAGTGTTCATGTACAACTGCGGTTAAGTTGTCTTAGCTTGTTTCTTTCCATGAGTTCACATAGTTTTTATCTTCAGTTTTTTGGGCGCCCGCACAAACGCTAAGGGGCATACGTGCGTCAATCATCACGGCTACTTCGTCTGTGGTGTCTTTATTTTGTACAAGGGCATTTTTCATGGCCTTTGGGTGTGGCCCATGTGGGAAACCGGCGGGATGAAGTGTCACCATACCCGTTTCAATATTGTCACGGCTAAAGAAGTTACCTTTATGATAAAACAGCACTTCGTCATAGTCGTCATTGCTGTGAAAGAAAGGGACTTTGAGGGCACGTTCACCTGTTTCAAAGGGGCGGGGTACAAAAGTGCATACTACAAAACCAGTGCCCACCCATGTTGTATGGGCTGAAGGTGGCACGTGGTAACGGTGGCTCATAATAGGGCGGATGTCACGCCAATTAAGGCGTACAACTAAGTTATTACCATGCCAACCAATGGCATCCAAAGGGTTATGCGGGAAAATAACGGTAGTGATATCATTTTGTTTTTTTATACGCACTTCCCAGTCGTTTTCGTCTTGCTGGTCGGTGAAAATTTCATTAATTTCAGGTGTGGCAAGCATGGCTTCGTCAAAAATAGCATGGGGCCCAAGCAGGCCTTTTTCAGGCATTTGATAAGCACCGTTTGTATTTTCGATTAAGATGATACTGGCCTTGCCTGTTGCTTCTATACGCCACAGCGTGCCACGTGGTATGACAATGTAATCTCCCTCGCTAAAGGTAATATGGCCATAATCGCAAAACAAAGAACCTTTACCGCTATGTATGAAGAGCAGTTCGTCGCCGTCGGCGTTGCGCACAAGGTGCTTCATGGCACCTTCTGTATGCCAAATGCGGAAAAAGCAGTCCGCATTTTTTAAAACTTCATGGGCTTTAAAAGGGCAGGCACTTGTTTTTTGATTCAGCTTACCAAGGTCAAATGCACGCGGCTTTAAGTTGCCTGAAAAGCTTTTCCATGCTGTAGGGGCGTGTTTGTGGTGCAGGTGAGTGGCAGGGCCAAAAAAACCTTCACGCCCGGCTTCACGTTCAAATGTATTTTCAGGCATGCAGGCATGTGCCTGTTTTGAAAATATACCCGACGACTTTACAAATGATATCCATTTTTTCATGTTTTTGATCATTCCTTCATTTCTATCTGTATTGTTATAGGTTATATAACGCCACGTTCTAGTTGATCTTCTTCAATGCTTTCAAACAGTGCTTTAAAGTTACCTTCGCCAAAGCCTTGGTTGCCTTTGCGTTGAATAATTTCAAAAAATACAGGGCCAATGACCGTTTTTGTGAATATTTGTAATAAAATACCGTCGTCTGTTGGGGCGCCGTCAACGAGTATTCTATCGGCTTTCATACGTGCAAGGTCTTCACCGTGGTTGGGAATGCGTTTTTCAACATTGTTATAGTAGCTGTCAGGCGTCGACATAAAGTCCATGCCGTGTTCGCGCAAGTCTTCAACTGTTTTATAAATATCGTCAGTGGACATGGCAATATGTTGAATGCCTTCACCGCCAAAGTCTTTAAGGTATTCTTCGATTTGGCTTTTATCGTCGCTCGATTCATTGATTGGAATACGAATTTTACCGCAGGGGCTTGTCATCGCACGGGACTTAAGGCCCGTGAGTTTACCTTCAATATCAAAATAGCGAATTTCTTTGAAGTTAAATAAATCTTCATAAAAACTGGCCCATTTGTCCATGTTACCGCGGTGCACATTGTGTGTGAGGTGGTCAACAATATCGAGCCCCATGCCGTGTGGGTGTTTTTTGACACCTTCAATGAAGTTGAAATCCGTTTCATAAATAGAGCCCTTGTCGTCATATTTATCAACCAAATAAATGGCCGTGCCACCAATGGCTTGAATAGCGGGGATGCTTTCTTCGCCTGAATTTATAGCGCTGACATAAGGCGTAGCACCCAGTTCGAGTGCACGTTTATATGCAAACTGTGCATCCTGAACACGAAAAGCCATAGCGCAAGCACCACCATTATGGTGACGGTTAAAGTCGCTAATTTGTATAACATCTTCTTCGTTTAATAAAAAGTTTACATGGCCTTGTCTGTATAACGTCACGGCTTTCGTTTTATGCTTGGCCACAATTTCAAAGCCCAATGATTTAAAAAGTTGGTCAAGCTTGGCAGGTGTTTTAGAAGAGAACTCTAAAAATTCAAAACCATCCGTGCCCATAGGGTTATGAGACGCATTATTTGTTGCCATGATATTAGCCCTTTTTATTATTTGATTTTTGCCGTATTTTAGACCTTTTAAAAGCGGAGAGCAAGCCCAGTGAAATTAAACTGTAATGAAAGCATGGACATGACTACTGTATTCGAGCAAGAGATTGATCAGGCGCATGCCTTAGACCATGCACATAAAATTCAAAAACGCGTGATAGAGTCTGGTTTTAAGTGGACACACATGGACAGTGTATTTGATAAAATAGAAGAAGAATTACAAGAAGTACGTAGCGCCCACGCAAGTGGTGACAAAGAACATACAAAAGCTGAAGTAGGGGACCTATTGTTTGCGGTGATAAAACTTGCGTCCTACTTAGATTTTGACCCAGAAGAAGCGTTAGAAGGGTGTAATGCTAAATTTATTAAACGTTTTAATTTTATGGAAACACATTTAAAACACGTGCATCAAAAACCATTAAAGGATTGCTCACTCAATCAAATGTTGGCAGGTTGGGCGGCTGCTAAAAACGCTGGATTGTAAAAATTGTGCCTACAAAACATTTTTTCTATATCCAGCCCCTTGTAATTAAAGTGAACTAATATTACTTGTTAATGTAAGACAAAATCTTTTATACCGTTTTTTATAATTCAATACCGTTTTAGCGGCGCAGGAGTTTATTTTGAAGTTCTTTCAATTAAAAAAACAAAAAACAACGTATTTGATAAGAGAAGGGCTTAATGCGATGTGTTTGAGTACATGTCTGTCAGAGCCTGAAAATACTTTTTTAAATTTTTACTACTTAGATGAAAAGCCTGAAGATTATGGCCTGTTTTTATTAACGCGTCATCCATTTCTAACTTTTTTACAACTTGAATGGCCACAGTATCAAGATACTTTTTTGGCATATATTCAAAGAACACACCCTTATATAAGGTTGAGGAATATTATCTCTATAGAAAAATCTATATTAAAAAACCATTAAACTCTATTCAACAAGGAAGCTTATGTTATTAAAAAAGCAAAGTTCAAACCCTTTATTTCTAACTGCTCAGACGTTTTGTATTGCCACTTTACAAGCAGAAGCAGGGCACTATTATTATGTATCGCATGAGAATAAAACGTCTGTCATCATAGGCGGCGTTCGCAACGAAATATTTTGGCCTCAATTTTATTGGCAACAGGCTACGGTTGTTACTTATAGCCACGCAGAAGCTTGCGATCCTATCAAGCGCTTGGCTTTACATGGTGAAACGCGTGATCTAAATTTAAAATATTTCCCCAGTAGTGATCAGCTAGAAGCTGCGTATGCAGTATTACAGCAAAAATCTGTAATAGCTCTTTCTGTTGCTACGGAAAATGAAGCTGTTTTAATGGCGTCATAATTTTAACGAATGTTTAAAACCTCCTACCTGGGGGTTTTTTTATGCATAAAAGCGCCTCACATCCGCTTAAAAACACTTGCATCAACGTTTAAACGGTGTATTATCCATTGCGTCTAGTGTGCTGTTGTAACTCAGTGGTAGAGTACTACATTGGTAATGTAGAAGTCGGGAGTTCAATTCTCCCCAGCAGCACCAGTTTTCAGCCGAAATGCACCTCCTTAAAATCACTCTAAGCACCAAATAAGCACTAGACGCTTTATTGCATATTTGAATTTATTTACAACTAACACTTGAAATTCAAATGAAAAACAACTATGTATACTTCTGACTACGAGTATATCTTATATAACTTTTTTGAAATGAGGCGCTTTTGCTTCGTGAGATATAGTGATATGCTTAATTTTGGGTACACTAAAAATAAGGACAACGTATGAAAAATTTATTCCTCATAACATTACTGGCACTTAGCGTAACCGCTTGTGGTGGCAGTGATGATAAAAAAGAAGAACCTGTAACATCCCCAGTGGTGGTTGAACCAGAAGTTCCAGTGGAAGAGACACGTGAAGAGATGATCGAGCGTGAACTTGAATTACCACCAGAACCTGATAAAGAAGTAAATGACAGCACTGTTGAAGGTGTTGACAGTAACGCTAACGGTATCCGTGATGATATTGAACGTGCTAATGCTTTTGAATTTTATGGAGACAAGAGGAAGCTTTCTGTAGCCAATGAAATTGCACGTATTCAGCGTGAAAAAATTATTAATATTGATGATATTGATAGTTTATCTAAGCTTCACATTGATTCAGCAGCACTTATAACCTGTAAATTAAAAACACTTACCTTAGAAGAGCAATCTAAACTGGCTTTAAGAGGTAAATATGAAAGTCAGAATAGAATCGACTTTTATAAAAAAATAAAACTCTAAGCTCTTTGCATAATATAGCTTTACCTGATTATGAAGTTCTAAATCAAAAATGCGAAGACTTTATTTCTACTATTGAGTAATTTACTCTAAGGAAAATTTATGAAAACTTTAATAACGCCCCTTTAGGTTTTTTAAACGCCGTGTTTAGTACATAAAAAAAAGACCCTGCAAATGCAGCGTCTTTTATCGTTTGGGTGGGTTTTTACTTAAGTAAGTTCACTAAAGAAGTAACTATATTTTAGTGCGTATTCTTCAGCTTGCTTATTTATGTCAGTACCACCGGTGTGGCCACCTTCCGTTGTTTCATTATATAAAACATCATGGCCTTGTTCGGTCATCAATACCACCATTTTCCTTGCGTGAGCAGGGTGTGTACGGTCGTCGGCTTGCGAGGCTGAAAAGTAAATACGTGGGTATTTAACATTTTCTTTCACATTATGGTATGGCGAATAGCCCAGTAAGTAACTTTCCATTTCAGGGCTGTCACTCGGTTTACCATATTCACCAACCCATGAAGCACCAGCACCAATATGTTCCAAGCGGATCATATCAAGTAAAGGTACAGCACAGTTAACGGCGCCATACAATTCAGGGCGACGTGTCACACAAGCACCAACAAGTAAACCACCATTGCTTCCCCCTGAAATACCAAGGTTGGGCGTTGACGTTACTTTATCGGCTATCAGTTTTTCGGCGACCGATTCAAAATCTTCATAACATTTATGACGATTTTGCTCCAAAACGCTGGTGTGCCATGTGGGGCCATATTCAGCGCCACCACGAATGTTGGCAATAACATAAACACCACCGCGTTCTAACCATAATTTACCAACAAGGTTTGAAAAACCTGGTTCTAGATTAACAGAAAAACCACCATATCCATAAAGGATCGTAGGGTTTTTACCATTGAGCTGTAAACCTTTTTTATGCATGATAAAGTACGGTATTTTCGTGCCGTCTTTGCTGGTTGAGAACTGCTGTGTTACCTGCATATTTTCATTATCAAAATGGCTCTTTTGGCTTTTTATGGCCTTTAAAGATCTATTTTTCAAATGGTATATGTATTCGGTGCTGGGTGTTAGATGATTTGTATAGTAAACAATAAGCTTATGCTGCTTTTCAATATAAGCACCAACACTAACAGAGCCATTTTCAGGTAAAGCTATTTTATGATCAACATGCCAAGTAGCTGCCGATTTTTTTAAGACCAGCAATTCGCCGCAAACGTCTTTCATTTGGCTAATAACAGCTGTGCGTCCATTTAAATAGCTAAAATCTTCAATAACACTATTGCTATCTGCACGGTAGACAAGTTGTACATCAAGTTTGCCTTTTAAAGCTTGCGCTAAATGGACAGTAACAATGTCACCTGTTTTGTACGTCACGCTTGATTCTACCACGCCTTCGTCATATAAGTTCGCCTTTATATCAACTTTCCAGTCTTCTTGTAAATGTAAGTAGATGTGGGTTTTGTCGATGGCGGATATACTCAGCTTAGCCGGTAATTTCAGTTTTGTGAGCGCGTTACCTTCACCTACATAATAAAGTTCATATGTCCAAAAGGTTAAAGCAACTTCAATAAACGTATGCGAAAAGTTTGTGTCGTGGCATCTAAAAGGATAGACCGCCATTTCATCTTCTTCAATACGTATAATTGATTCACTATTTTGATATGCCCTACCACGTTTAACAAGCCTTGCACGTCTAGCATAGCTAGATTTTGTAAGGTCGTTTTCGCAGGTAGAAGATACCAATAAAGTGTCGTCATCAATATAACAAAAATTTACTTTACCAAGGCCAATGTTTAAACCGTCTTTAACAAACGATTTTGTTTCAATATCAAACTCACGTAAAACAGTGGCGTCGCCACCATCGGGTGATAGTTTAATTATCAAACGTTTTTTGTTGGGTGATAAGGTAGAACCAGCATAGCTCCAATTTGTGCCCTCACTTTTTGCTACAGCACCAACGTCTAATAAAATATCCCATACACCGCGATTATTTTCATAATCACGCAGTGCTTTTCGGCGTAAGCGTCCAAGAGGGTTATTTTCATCGGTTTTAAAGTTGTAGGCAAAATTATCGTCACGTATGGTGGCAAATATTGCTTTATCTTTATCACCAAGTATGGTGCAAGCGTCGGCATGTAAACTGGCATAGCTTGATGTTGCTTTTAAGTGTGAAACAGCTTTCGCTGTTTGTTTGTTTCCCCAAGCATTGGCACGTAGCTTCTGCTTTTTAGTGGGTAGGTCTTTACTAGGGGCTTCAAGGTATAGGTATGGGTCGTGCATAATATGCACCTCCGTGGGTTGTAGAGTGAATGAATGATGTCCCTAATTATAGAAAAAAGGGGTTAAAACGTTTAAAGATGTAGCTTACTGCCTATTTAAATGGTGTTTAGCGCAATACTTTACAAGTCAATTTTTTAATTTAATTTCTATGTTGTGCTTATTAACAAAGAACACGTGTGAGGTGTTTTTTAATTGTATATTTATGACGTAAAAATCATTAAATTTGAGGGTTTAAAAGTGCTAACTTGCAATGCAAGTAAAAAATGATTATTTTTTGTGCAATTTGTGCTTGATTTTGTTTTTAACAAGGGCTAATATCCCAAATCTCAAAAGCAGAATTAAAGGGTTCATAAACAAGTGATCAACAGACTTAACATCGGTAATATTGTCCTAGAAAATAACGTTATTTTGGCACCTATGTCGGGTATTTCCGATGCGCCGTTTCGTCTTATCTGTAAGCAGTATGGTGCGGGTATGGTTGTGAGTGAAATGGTTGCCTGTGAAGCGATGATCCGTGACAACATTGTGTCCAAGCTTAAAGGTTCTTTTTTTGAAGGCCAAGGCGTGATTAACGTTCAAATTGTGGGTGCAAACCCTGAAAATATGGCAGCGGCTGCAAAAATGAACGAACTTGCAGGTGCACAAATTATTGACATCAACATGGGTTGCCCTGTGAAAAAGGTTGTGAATACTTTGTCGGGTAGCGCTTTAATGAAAGACGAAGACCTTGTTAGACGTATTTTAACAGCGGTTATTGCAGCTGTTGATATCCCTGTCACGCTTAAAATTCGTACAGGTTGGTCAGACGAACTTAAAAACGGCGCACGTATCGCAAAAATTGCTGAAGAGTGTGGCGTTAAAATGCTCAGCGTACATGGACGTACAAGAAACCAAATGTACAAAGGCAGTGCCGACTGGAAATTTATTGGCGAAATTAAAAAAGCAGTGAGCATTCCTGTGAATGTGAACGGCGACATTGTCACCGAAGAAGATGCAAAAATGGCATTGGAACAAAGCGGTTGTGACGGTGTTCTAATTGGCCGTGGTGCTCAAGGGCGTCCTTGGTTCTTTGGTCAAGTTGTACATTACTTAGAAACAGGTGAGAAATTACCTGATCCTTCTTTAGATGAACAGTTAGAGGTTGTGCTTCAGCACTTCAATCTTTCTATGGAACATTACGGCGAACTACGTGGAATGCGCCACATGCGCAAGCATTTGGGTTGGTACTCAAAAGGCTTTAAGCATGGCAATGAATTCCGCCGACAAATAAATACCTTAACGGACGCAAATGTTGTACGTGATCTAACAAAGAGATTTTACGCACTTTGCGCAGAAGCAGGAGACATGGGTGTAAACCCACATATGTCTTCAAATGAAAAATCGGTCGCTTAAGTAAGCACCCAGGGTAACGGACGAAAAAAAACATGTCAGAACAATATAATAATTCAAATATGATTTTAAAGAAAAAGAAGGAAAGCCTTGTTGGCCTTTCACAAACAAGCAACGAATGCCTCGAGCGTTATTTTGACGACTTAGGCGGTATGACACCACCACCCGACTTATACGACAAAATTATGTCACAGGTTGAAAAACCATTGCTAGAAAACGTTTTACGTTATGTACGTGGTAACCAAGTGCGTGCGGCAACTATTTTAGGTATTAACCGTAATACATTACGTAAGAAGATTTCTGTTCTTAATGTAGACATGGACCTTATTATGGAAAGAAAAGTTATCCGTCGATAATTTTCTCTTCTCGGGGAATAGGCACCTAAGGCGGGCCTATTTTTGTTTCGGCAAGATGTCATTGCCTAAGTGGCAACTTCCATTTACCTCACCTAAAATATGCCCGCCTTAGTTATCTATTCTAACGGTGCATCTATATAAGCAAAAAAACCCCTCGGTTGAGGGCTTTGCCATAAGTGGCTTTTTGTTCGAGAGGTTAGTTAACTAACGCAAAATTTCTGTTCCAATTCGTATTGTTCAATTAAGGCATCTATTTTTGCTATTTGCTTCCTTTGTCTATAATGACAAGAGATTGAAAGAACAGTGAATAAAATACCTAAAACGATAAATGCTATACCTATATTTATTGTAACGGTCGCAGCCCCGTAAGTTAAAGCGCTGTAGCTTATAAATAAAAGGAAATAAAGTGAGCTCATAAGTAGTTCCTTAGCTCAAAAATTGAGCTGTTGATGTGTAAAGAATATAACGAAAGCCCGTAAAGGCCATGTTTAAAATGTTTCGGTGTTTGTTCTGCTTAATGTATATGTATTAATATATTAATTTACAAGGGGTAAAGGCCATTTATGTTGTCTTTGTGTTGCATAATAAGGCATTTGTTTTTATAGAAGGCTGGTAATAATTTCATTATGGGCTAAAATCAAAATCTTAAAAGTTCAATTATGTTATATGAAGGGAGGGAGATAATATGCGCCACTATCACTTACATGCCGTGTTTCTTGCCTTTTTATTGTTAATGTCCCTTATAAGCGCTCACAGTGCAAATGCTGTAGAGGCTACGCTTCATAACCTCAAGGTTGTATCTATTGGGGGGAAGGCAAATATAAGCTATGCCATCACAAATGCATCAACAGAACGTTTTACCCGTATAGGTGATCAACTTAAAGCGGGGAATGCATTACGTATTGCACATAATGTAAACCTAACAGCGGTTGATTCTATTGATTCTATGAAGGGGGATATAGCTGATGTAGAAGTAAGTAAGTATATAAGCCTCGATGTCTTAAGTGACACCTATTCCTATGGGGAAAATATAGATAACCTAAAAACAACAAAAGACACAAATTTTATAAAGGCATATATCTTTTCTACTATAGGGGAATCACTAGGGGAAGAGATAGAACTTATAACGGGGGAGGAATACCTCATAAATGTTTCCTTCTACGCAGAACCTTATGGGGCGCATACCCTATGGTCAGACTACCTACCTAAGTCATGGTTGCACGATACGCTAAATATAAAGGAGCTTTACATTGCCAGATAAGAGCAAATCAAAAATGAATATGATCCTCCGCATTGTCATGTGGGTCATTCTTTTGGGTATAATAAGCTTTTCAACCTTGCTTATGAGTACGGTTGTGCTGAACCCTTCGGCGACGGGTCCTATATACCTAGCGCTTATTAACATTAACCTGCTCTTTGCTATTCTGTTCCTTGGGTTTATTGGTCATCGTTTTGTACACTTACTACTTGAACGTCGAAGGGGGCTAATAGGTACACGTATGAACTTGCGCTTTGTGGCGTTGTTTAGTGCCTTTGCTATTGTACCGACAATTCTTGTGGGGGCAGGTTCTCTGTGGTTATTGAATCAGGGGATCGAAGGATGGTTCTCCGACCGTATTACAACAGCACTGGATGGTTCACTGCAAGTTGCAGACGAATACCTAGACGAAAGAGAGAATAACCTTCTTATTAGAACAGAAACAATTGCCAAATCTCCAGAGCTTGGTAGTGCGGCTATTTTAGCCGATAAGGAATTTGTTAAAATATTCCTCGCGAAACGTAAAACAGATAACTTCCTTTCAGACCTACGCCTTTATAAAAATACAGGTGAGCTTGTTGTCAATGCTGACAACTTCCCCGCTGGGCCACTTTCTATGAAGATCCGTTCTTATATGAACAACCCTTTAACGGGTGGTATGACCCTGCAAAACTTGCCAACGAAACAGGTTTTTGCTGTGTCAGAGGTCGACGAAGTACACTTCCTTGTGTCATCTAAACTTATTAGCCCAACCGTGCTTAAACGTATGGAAAGCACAAAGTCGGCTTATCAGGAATATTATGAACTGCGTAGTAAGAGCGATACAGTACGTTATATATTCATTCTAAGTTTGGCCGTGCTTGCGCTGGCAACCTTGGCTGGAGCCGTATGGTTTGGTTTTAAGTTCGCCCTCAGCATTACAAAGCCAGTGACAGCGCTTGTCCATGCCACAAACAAAGTGAGTGCGGGCGAGCTAGATGTGCGCCTCACACCGCTGAATGATGATGAACTGGGTATTTTAACGCAGTCGTTTAACCGTATGTCGAGCCAAATTCAAACTGGTCAAAGCCTGCTTACCAAAAAGAATGAAGAGCTCAACGAACGTCGTAAAATTACAGAAGCCGTTTTAACGGGGGTGAGTGCGGGTGTCTTTAGTTTGGACGCCGAAGGGGTCATTCAAATGGCCAATGGCGTGGCGGCTGAAACCTTCCATCTTGAAGTGGGCACAGCCCTTTCGGCACAAAATGAGCAACTTGGTGATATTTATGCAGAGTTTATTAAATACCCACAACCGCTCTTCCAAGAAAAAATTCAAATTAAAATTGAAGACGAGGCAAGGCGCTTCCTTTTCCGTATGGTGCCACAAATGGCAAGTGGTGGCCGTGTGAAAAATGTGGTTGTTACTTTTGACGATATTACAGAACTTTTAAGTGCGCAAAAAGTGGCAGCTTGGTCAGACGTTGCAAGGCGTATCGCCCATGAAATTAAAAACCCATTAACGCCCATTCAACTCAGTGCAGAACGCTTGAAGCGTCGTTACAGTAAAAAGTTTGAAGACCCCGCTGACAAAGAGTTATTCGAACAATTAACAGCAACAATTGTACGCCAAGTGGAAGAAATGCGCTTGATGGTAAACGAATTTAGTGACTTTGCCCGTATGCCTGCCGCCGTGATGGTAGAAGAAGACATTGTCCCGATTATTGAAAGTTCAATTTTATTGCAACAGCAAGCAAGGTCAGATATTAAATTTGATGTACGTTTGCCTAAAAAAGGTGAAGCAAAAATTATTTGTGACGCTTCTCAAATATCGCGGGTATTCACCAATATCATAGAGAATTCGGTCAATGCGATAGAAGAAGATGACAAGGATCACACAAAAAATGACGTTGCGGCAATAAAAATTGTTGTGGAAATGTCACATTATGGTACACTGCTCATAACAGTCAAAGACAGCGGTAAGGGATTACCAGAAGATATTGATGTTAGCAAGCTTTTTGACCCTTACGTGACAACACGTAAAAAAGGGACAGGACTAGGCCTGGCTATCGTTAGACGCGTTGTTGATGAGCATGGGGGGCAAATTCGTTTGTCTCGTCGAGAGGAGGGCGGCACCTGTGTAGAAATAACATTCCCTCTCAGTAAGAAGAAAGATTAAAAATGGTACACGAAATTCTTATTGTTGACGATGAAGCCGATATCCGCGCTTCAATGTCAGGCCTATTGGAAGATGAAGGCTATCGCACACGTTGTGCTGCGAGTGGCCAAGAAGCTCTAGACATGATATCTGAACGCCAACCAAATTTGGTTTTGCTTGATATTTGGATGGAAGGTATGGACGGTCTTGAAGTTCTATCTCGTCTCAAACGTCGCGTACCAGACTTACCAATTATTATGATTAGTGGTCACGGTAATATCGAAACAGCCGTTACAGCAACGCAAAAAGGTGCTTACGACTTTATCGAAAAGCCACCACAGGCTGACCGTCTTCTTCTTACAGCATCTCGCGCTATCCGTGAAGCTCAACTAAGAAAAGAAAACCTTCTTCTACGTAGCCGTAACGGTGACGTGCAAGAACTCTTAGGTGTTTCAAGTGAAATTGCAACAGTACGCCAAACGGTGAAGCAAGTTGCACAAGGCGATAGCCGTGTTCTTATTACAGGTGAAAGCGGTTGCGGTAAAGAAGTTGTCGCACGTTTGATCCACAAAAACTCACAGCGCCGTGAACGTCCATTTGTTTGTCTTTCACCAGCCGCTGTCAGTGACACTACTTTTGAAATGGCTTTAAACAACATGCTCGCTCAAGCTATTGGCGGTACTTTGTTCTTGGACGAAGTTTCCGACCTACATGCGCCTATGCAAGCACGTTTGCTTAAATTCCTGCAAGAAGGTTTCCTTGTAGATCCACGCAGTGGTGCCCGCATTGAAGCCGATGTTCGTATTATTAGCGCGACATCTAAAAAAATTAAGTCATTGGTTGAAATGGGTAACTTCCGTGCCGACTTGTTCTACCGCTTAAATGTTGTACCTATTGAAGTTCCTGCTTTGCGTACACGTTCAATGGATATTCCATCACTTGTACAGCACTTCTTGAAGGTGGTTTCACCCGACAGTGCAAGCATACCAAAAATTGCGCCAGCAACAATGGCCGTGCTTACAAGTTATTACTGGCCAGGTAACGTGCGTCAGCTTAAAAACCTGATTGAATGGCTCATTATCATGCACCCAGGTAAAATGATTGTGCCTGACATGCTTCCACCAGAAATGACGAAGAGCGAAGCGCTTGACATCAACATGATGGAAAAAGTTTCAGCATTACCACTGCGTCAAGCACGTGAAATGTTTGAAAAAAGCTACCTCGCTAACCAACTACAGCGCTTTAGCGGTAACGTATCTCGTACAGCTGACTTTGTCGGTATGGAACGTAGTGCCTTGCACCGTAAGCTGAAGTCATTGGGTGTTGAATCCCGTGAATCAGCTGCTGCTGATCTAAACTAAAAACGTTTACGTTTTTGGAGGAACAGGCGCTCTTGAGCGCCTGTTTTGCTTTTTACGGTTCTCATTTACGCTGTAAACTTCGCGCCTATAAAAACAAAACATGAATCTCAATATCACCTATTCTGACGGTGCATCAAAAAGTACGTCATTCTAAACGTCAGGTAAGCCTGTGATTTGGAATCTCTAGAAAGCTTGAAATGTTTTATGTTTAGCCCTTGAAAATAAATAAAATACCCTTATATATATATGCTAACTATACATATCGGCGTGTTTTTGCGTCCCTACCTTTTAAGGAGACATTTATGTCTTTGGATTATATTAAAGCATTAGCTATATACAACACTAAACTAGAAAACCTTGGTGAAACTGTCGTGACTGATGAATTGGTCGCGCAAAAAATTTCGGAGATTGAAGCTGTTTTTGATGAACCTGAAAAAGTGGGCTGGCAACATAATGATGGCAGAGTTTTAACGCTTGTTTATTTGGGGAGCTTTACAGTGACCAATAGAAATAAACGGGAGTTTACTAAGCGTATTTATGACGCTGTTAAACACCACGTTGATAAAGTGGATTACATACGTGAGCAAGGTCAAAAAACTGGAAGATGTATTCATCAATATTCTACAGGTTGCTATAGGACCAACCATGAAGGAGAATATCAGTATAGGCTTGATTCTTTTCCTGATGAAAAAGCCTATCTGGAGCCAGATTATGACAAGTGCAGAGCAATATATATGCAGATAGCTTTTCTTCCTGAATTTTTATGTAAATAACTAATCAATATAACGAACCAAAAACCACCCTGATATGGGTGGTTTTTTTTGTATACTACTCACAAGCGGGTTTGCATAAATGCACAGACATTTTACTTTTTATGCCTCATTATTGTGTGGATATAAAATTTAGACTCTTCTTCGTTGACGGCTTGTGCTAAAGTAAACTTTGTTATTAAAAAACGAATAAGAAAATATTATGAAAAGTATTGTGATTGGGGCAGGTGACGTTGGCTTAAACATTGCCAGACACCTTGTTATGGAAAACCGTGATGTTGTAGTTGTTGATAGCTCTCTTGAACGCCTTCAACTTGTGAACGAAACACTCGATGTGCAAACCATTCATGGTAAAGGGGCACACCCCGACGTGCTTGAACAAGCAGGTGCAGGTAATGCGGATATGATTATTGCCGTGACACAAAGTGACGAAGTGAACATGGTGGCTTGTCAAATGGCTTATAGTCTCTTTAACGTGCCGAAAAAAATTGCACGTGTGCGCCATTCTTCTTATTTAAACCTTGTAAAAGGTCACTTATTTACGCCAGATAACATGCCTGTCGATGTTATTATTAGCCCCGAAGCGGAGGTGGCCGATTCTATTATCCGTAACCTCGATATTCCGGGTGCGTTCGACAGTAATTACTTTGCTGAGGGTGAAATTGCCCTTATCGGTGTGAACATTCAAAAAAATTCACCTGTTGTAAACATTGCCCTTAAAGACCTAACCAATTCGGCCGACACTGAATTTGTTGCCGTGGCTATTTATCGCGGCGGCCGTGGTATTATTCCACGCGGTAGCGACCATATTGAAGGCGGTGACGAAGTTTTCTTCGTTTGTCGTCGTGCCGACGTTGCCGATGTGATGAACCTTTTTGGTTTTGAATCACAGAAAAAAGTGCGCAGTGTCTTTGTTATTGGTGGTGGTTTTATTGGTTACGAAGTTTGCAAGCGTTTGGTGGCCAGAGGCATTAAAACACGTGTGATTGAAAGCAATAAAGAACGTGCCATGCGCCTTGCTGAACAAATTGACGATATTACAGTGATTCACGGTAGCGCCGTTGATAGGGACCTGTACGAACAAGAAAATGTTGGTCAAATGGACGCTGTCTTGGCGATCACAAATGATGACGCTGCCAATATTTTAGCCTCTGTGATGGCAAAGCAGGTTGGTGCTAAAATGGTTGTTACACGTATTAATGAAGCCAGTTATATGCCTTTAATCGATAGCCTTGGTTTGCATAAAGTGGTGTCTCCGCTCGAAATTACAGCCTCTCGTATTTTACAGCATGTGCGCCGTGGTTTTGTACACTCACTACATACTATTCATGAAGGCAAAGCACAGGTGATTGAAGCACAGGTGACAAGGACAAGTAAAATTGTGGGTAGTCACGTGGTTGATATTGACCTACCTGAAGGCGTGACAATTGCCGCTATTTTTAATGCTAAAAAAGGCATGATACTTCCAAGAGAAATGACCATTGTACGTGAAGGTGACCGTGTTATCTTCTTTAGTGCAGTTGAACAAATCTCTGAAGTTGATGATCTATTTTAAAGGGTAATTTTCAATGCATTTTCCGCTCATATTTAATATTTTAGGTTGGTTGCTTACAAGCTTTGGTTTTACCATGTTTGTACCAGCTACTATCTCGTATTTTTCAAATGGTACGGCATACGATAGCTTTGTTGTCAGCGCATTGGCGACCATCTTTTGCGGTGTTATTTTTATTTTGATGACGCGGGGTTCTGGTAAGCAACTTTCGCACCGCGATGCCTTCTTACTGACGTTTCTTGCTTGGTTTGCACTGTCTCTTTTTGGCGCAGTCCCACTTTATAATTCGGCTGTTGTGCCAACATTTATTGACGCCTTTTTTGAATCTATGTCAGGGTTAACAACCACAGGTGCCAGTGTTATGTCGGGCTTAGACCAAGTAGATCATGGTATTTTATTTTGGCGTGCTTTGTTGCAGTGGCTAGGTGGCATGGGTGTGGTTGTACTTGCAACGGCAATTATACCGTTTTTGGGTGTCGGTGGTATGCAGCTTTATAAGGCTGAAATGCCAGGTGTGGAAAAGGACAAACTTCAGCCGCGTTTACGAGAGATGGCCACATTACTTTGGGGCGTATATTTCCTCTTTACGGTTATATGTGCCTTACTTTATCAGTTTGGTGGCATGACAACATTTGACGCTATATGCCATGCATTTACAACAGTTGCCACAGGTGGTTATTCAACGCACGACGCTTCTATCGGTTATTATGACAGTCCTTTCATTGAAGGTGTTGCCGTGGCGTTTATGATTATTGGTGCCTTAAACTTTAGCTTACATTTTATGTTTTTGTCCAAACGTAGCTTCTCCATTTATTTTAAAGATACAGAATTCCGTATGTTTATATTTATTTTATTCGCGGCTATTTTCTTCCTCGCTTACCAAATTACAGGCTTGGCGAATGGTTACGATACTTATGGTGAATCACTGCGCCATACATTGTTTAACATCACATCCATCATGACAACGACAGGTTACGCTACGCAAGATTATGCTTCATGGCCGCTTATGGTGCCTATGTTTGCTATGATACTCATGTTTATTGGTGGTTGTTCAGGTTCTACCGCAGGGGGGATGAAAATGTTACGTGTTTTGCTTATTTCCAAGCAAGGGTTACGTGAGTTAATGAAGATGATACACCCGCATGCTTTACTCCATATAAAGATGGGTGGCCGTACCGTGAGCGATAAAATTGTCCAAGCGGTGTGGAGTTTTGCAGGGCTTTATATTATCTCATTTATCACCATTGCTTCAATACTATCCCTTTACAATAACCTTGACTTGATAGAGGCCTTTAGTGCCGCGGCGGCAACGCTTACAGGTCTTGGCCCTGCCTTGGGTGACCTTGGCCCAGCGTCGAATTATTCACATCTACTTGGTGGAGAAAAGCTCATCCTTTGTTTTTCAATGTTGCTTGGACGTTTAGAGCTGTTTACAATACTTATATTGCTCATGCCTGAGTTTTGGCGAAAGTGATTGGAAATTTTGTCAAAACGCAACTTTGTTCTTTATACTGAAGAACAATTAAAAAAATGTGAGGCTGATTTTAGCTTTGATGTTGCTAATCATGAATGGACAATGTGGTTGGAACTAACTCCCTTTAAATTGAATACCTCTACTAATTTAACACTTCAACCTATTTTAAGTGCGCAGGATTGGGTAGAGCTGTTTTATATCAGAAAAATAATAGAAAAAGAATTTTGTGTTGAAGATGAGGCTCTGATTCAGAGTTTTGTTGATGATATAAAGATAAAATCAACAAAACTGAATGGAACTTGGTTTTTGGCTCAAAAATATGGCCAAACTATTGGTGCGATTGGCCTCGTACCATTTAAGTATAACGGAGTAATTGTTGGTCGTTTGCAAGATGTGGATATTTCACCTGAATTTCAAGGGAAAGGTTATGGAAATGATATTTTGTCAAGCCTGTGTTGTTACGCTAGAAAAGAAAATTATTCAGCCCTTTGTTTGATGGCAAAATCAAATGATTGGCCAAAAGACTGGTATTCAAATTTTGGATTTGTTAAATTAGGTGAGACATAAAAAAGCCCTCAATTGAGGGCTTTATAACGCGTGGTTTTTTGTGTCGCAAGGATGGGTTTAAATGTCTAGCTCCGCTTTTAAAGTGTAATCGGCGCTGTATGTCCAGCAGTCACCACTCTTACACATGTCATCCTCGTACCATTGGGGCTCAAGGCCTGCGGTTATGGTTACATTTTTTAAACCGTATTTAGTAGCCAGTGCTCGAACACCTGATATTAAAAAGTATGACGTTTCAAATGCCTCTTTTTTATATAATGCAAGTATTCTAGCGTTATCACAGTGAAAGCTAGCGTAGGCTAAAACGTCATTTCTATCGTTATCCGTGGTTGCTAATTCTTTCATGCTTGCTGCGATGCCACGCTCAAAAGTAAAGAGCATTTTTCCAATTATATTTTTTGCTTCATAGTCATCAGCTTTTTTCTGGCGTGCTTTTCGTGCTTTTATAACGTCTTTTATCGTATAAATTTGATCACTCATATGAGTTCTCCTTGTGGGATATAAAGATAAATATAGTGGTATATTAAAAAAGGGTAGGGTGGGTATATGCAGGCATGAATGCCAATACATTTAAAACTTTGAGATGGATCTTTATCAGATTTATTTATATCGTATACATTGTTAATTTGCAAGGCAAATATGCTTACGGTTCGACTTGTATTTAAAATGAGGAATTAAACGAGCGTTTTTACTAACCATTGGTTGGTATTATGGAGGGTTTTATGTTTCTAATTCGCCTGTAGTTCCACCGCTATTCCGCTTTTAGGGGGCTTCGTTCCACTTCAATACCGCTTAAATTCGCCGTAAAATAACGTTATTCTCGTTATAGCTGTGCTTATGGCGGTATTTTTACCTGTTTTAGCGGTTTATTGAAAAGTCGATTTAGTGTAATATAAGCCTTATGATTTATTTTTTAAAAGGCATCGTCGAAGAAATGGGTGAAAAGTCACTCGCTATCGACGTTAATGGGGTAGGCTATTTAGCCTTTTGTTCATCAAAAACACTGGCTTCACTGACGGTGGGCGAAGTGACAAAACTGCATATCCATAGCCATGTCCGTGAACAAGAATTTACACTTTTTGGCTTCGGTTCTACAGAAGAACGTGAATGTTTTCAACTTTTAACGTCAGTGAACGGTGTTGGGCCTAAAGTAGGATTAGCCATTTTAAGTGCTCTTTCTGCAAACGATATTGTGACGGCTGTCACAAATTCTGACGGTAAAATGATGGCACGCGCCAGCGGTGTTGGCCCTAAGTTGGGCGACCGTATTGTGCTTGAACTCAGCGGTAAAATTGGTTCTATATCAATGGTGCCACAAGCAACAGAAGGCACAATTCACCCACAAGCTACAGGCGTTAATGCGGAAGTTGTGAGTGCTTTATCAAACCTTGGTTATAGACCAGCCCAAGCCGAAAAAGCCGTTTTTAATGCCCTTGAAAATGTGGACGGTGATGTGACCTTTGACAATCTCTTTAAAGCCAGTCTACAGGAGATGCGTTAATGGCGATCGAAACAGTAACACCACAAAAATCACCTGAAATAACACGTGAAATTTCAGCTGAAAAACAAACAGTTGAACATCAAGTTGACCATGCATTGCGCCCTGAAAATCTTGAATCATTTACAGGGCAATCAAAGCTATGTGATAACCTAAAAATATTTATTCAAGCAGCTAAAACAAGGGGCGGCGCCCTTGATCATGTTTTGTTTTACGGCCCTCCAGGCCTCGGAAAAACGTCTCTTTCACAAATTATTGCTAAGGAATTAGGTGTTGGTTTTCATAGCACTTCAGGCCCTGTAATTGAAAAGGGTGGGGACCTTGCGGCTATCCTTACGTCGTTGCAACCCAATGACGTTTTATTCATTGACGAAATTCACCGTCTATCCACAAGCGTCGAAGAAATTTTATACCCAGCAATGGAAGACCATAAACTTGATATTATTATTGGGGAAGGCCCTGCAGCCAGAACTGTAAAGGTTGATTTACCACCCTTTACTTTGGTGGGTGCAACCACAAGAGCGGGGATGCTTTCTTCACCACTGCGTGAGCGCTTTGGTGTCCAGCAACGCCTTGAGTATTATAACCCCGTAGAACTTGCTTCAATTGTGACAAGGGCGAGCGGTTTGTTGGGTGTTGATATTGATGCGGCCGGCGCGCATGAAATTGCTATCCGCAGTCGTGGGACGCCACGTATTGCCAATCGTTTATTGCGCCGTGTGCGTGACTTTGCTGTGGTCAAAGGTGACGGCGTTATCCATAAAGCTATTGCCGATATCGCTTTAACCGCGATTGAAGTTGATCACATTGGTCTTGACCGAAATGACCACCGTTATCTTGAAATTTTACTCGATAAATTTAAGGGTGGACCTGTCGGTGTTGAAACCATGGCCGCCGCGAGTGGTGAAAGTAAAGATACTATTGAAGACGTGATTGAACCCTATCTTATTCAACTTGGTTTTATTCAACGTACACCACGTGGTAGACAAGCAATGGAAGCTGCTTATAAGCATACAGATAGAGCCCTGCCACAAGCAGTGGATCAATTAAAACTGATGTCTTAGCTCCAAAGTTTATGTATATATTTAAGGTGATTATAGCAACGCATCTTGTTATTTGAAAGTGCTTTTGCTATTCTGATTGTAACAATTAATACTGAAAAGGGTACCTTTCATGACAAACCCAAGCTGCGCCATTATTTTAATCGGAAATGAGATATTATCAGGCCGTACGCCTGACGAAAACATGAACCATATTGCGAGACGCATGGCCGATATTGGCGTGCGTTTACAGGAATGCCGTGTTATCCCTGACGATAAAGAAGTTATTGTAAATACCTTGAATGAACTGCGTAAGAAATATACATATGTTTTTACAACGGGGGGCATTGGCCCTACGCACGACGACATTACAGTTGAATGCGTTGCAGAGGCTTTTAAAGTACCCATAGAGCGTGATGAAGCGACGGTTCAAGCATTTGAAGAACATTTTAAAGGCAATACCAATGAGTCTTTACTTAAGATGGCGCATTTTCCAAAAGGCGCGGGCCTTGTTGTTAACCCGCTTTCTATTGCCCCAGGTTTTCGTATGGAAAATGTTTACTGTATGGCGGGCGTACCAAAAATTATGCGTGTGATGCTGGAAGCGATTATTCCAAATCTCAAACGCGGCAGTGAGATATTTTCAAAGAGTATTGATGTCTTCGCGGGTGAAAGTATTATTAGTCATGGTTTTGAAAATATACAACGACAATATGAAGAAGTAGAATTGGGTTCTTATCCGTTTCGTCATGATGGCAAAGGGGCAACGAGCCTAGTGATGCGCAGTGACAACACCACAGCACTCGGAAATGCTTATAAAGAAGTTATTTCACTTTTAAACAATTTAGATGTGGAATATCGATAAAAATGGTGATATAACTTTTCTCAAGTTGGGTGTGTATTCCAATTGGTAGAGAAAGTAGACTTAAAATCTATCCAGTGGCGGTTCGAGTCCGCCCACACCCACCACTTATTTGAAAGCTTCCGCAAGGAAGCTTTTTTTATTCATAAGTGTTTTTTTTAATAGGGCGTTCTTTTTATGTAAAATAAAATGTTTTTTCTTGGTTATGTGAATTGTGTTACAATTACAGTCATAAAAATTATAATAATAAGGTTTGTTATCTATGATTCGACAGCATTTAGACGCACAAGATCATAAGCTCATTGCAGAAGCTCAGGCTATCATCGAAAGACACTTTAAAGAAGATTGGCACCATATAGGCGTTGCTTGCCTTGGTAAAAGTGGTGCCATTTATACGTCTGTGAATATGGACACATATGTTGGTGGTATGGCTGTGTGTGGGGAGCCTGTGGCTATAGGTCAAGTTGTATTAGCTGAGGACCTACCATTTAAAACTATTGTTGCTGTTAGAAAACCAAGGGCTTCGCGCCCTGAGCAAGATATTTCAGTTGTTTCTCCATGTGGTAAGTGTCGAGAGATGATCGCTGATTATGCCCAAGAGGCTGACGTCATTTTGATTGACGATGAAGGGTATTTTAAAATGAATATCGAAAACCTTTTACCTTATAAATTCACTTCAAATAAATCAAAAAAAGGACGTCATGATGACTATTTGCATGTTAGCTGATAAAGAAATATTACCAGCAAAAAAAGGTACTGTTGCCCTTAACGTTTCTCCTGCTCAGTCTATGCTTGAGAAGGTGGGTGAACCATGGCGTTTAAATGAAGATGCAACCAAGCTCCATGTTTCCTATAAGTTTAAAAACTTTAAGCGTGCACTTCATTTTGTCCACGAAATTGGTATGATAGCTGATGCGGCAATGCACCACCCAGATATCCATCTTGGCTGGGGCTATGTTGATTTAGATATTCAAACGCATAGTATAGGCGGTTTGCACGAGGCGGATTTTGTTTTGGCTGCAAAGGCTCAGCGTCTTTACGATGATTTAGTTTAACTATTAAGTGGGCATGTACTATATATGCTTAAAAAAAAGAAAAATAAATAATGATCTATGCTTATTTAAATGGCGATATTGTTGATAGAAAAATCCTATCTATTTCTGTTGATGATTTTGGTTTTTCACGTGGAAATGTTGTGTTTGAACTCACACGTATTTACGGTAAACATCCTTTTAAATTAGACATGCACTTAAGCCGGCTTATGAAAAGTATTGATATATGTAATATAGATCAACCTTATTCAAAAAAAGATTTTAAAAACATGGTTCAGGCGCTCATTGAAAAAAACAACTTCCCACAAAGTGTCATTAAAATATATATTACGCAGGGCACACCTAAGTCTATTGGTTGGAGCTTGGAAGTAGGTAAAAACTTTGATGCAAAAGTCATACTTATTCATGAGCCGTTTAAGGCTTTTAGTGACTCATTTCCAGCTCATGAAAAATACTATAAACAAGGTGTAGCTATTGCAACGGTAGATGCTGAGCGAACGCAACCTGAAGCTAAGACAACAAATTATGTGAATGCTATTATTGCAAGCTCTGCAGTTGCTACGAATGGTTTTGAAGATATTTTATATATTAATAGGCAAGGCGAAGTAACGGAATGTTCTCGTAGTAATATCTTTTTTATAAAAAACGGTGTTCTTATTACACCAAAAACAGGTGTATTAGTGGGTGTTACAAGGCAAGTAGTGCTTAAACTTGCCTGTGAGAATAATATAATGGTTGAAGAGCGTGTTGTCTTAAAGTCAGAGATATCTTCTATGGATGAAGCATTTATGACGGGTTCAACAGTTGAGCTTATGCCGATAAAACAAATTGATGATATGCACTTTGATTTGTCTTCGTTTTCTGTGTATAAAAAATTGTGGCAGGCGTTTAAGGTGGAAATTTCAAAGGTGTAAAATTATTTTTAAATCAATGATTTGTGCTTTTTATCTTCATATAATTTTCGGAATTGTATGATTTTTCTGTTATTTAAAGAGTAACAGGAGTACTATGCAAAAATATTAATAATAAAAAAAGTGGACCATGTTAACAGAATATTTTCCAGTATTAATATTTCTCATTATCGCTACAGGGTTATCCCTTGTTTTAACGGCGATTCCATTTATTGTAGCGCCTAAAAAGCCAGATGCAGAAAAAATGTCTCCGTACGAATGTGGTTTTGAAGCTTTTGATTCTGCAAGGCAGCGTTTTGACGTACGCTTTTATCTTGTCGCTATTTTATTTATCATATTTGACCTTGAGGTCGCTTTTTTATTCCCATGGGCTATGGCCTTTGGTGATATTGGGCTCTTTGGTTTTTGGACAATGATGGTATTTCTTTTTGTTTTAACTGTTGGCTTTATTTACGAATGGAAAAAGGGAGCACTCGAATGGGAGTAATCACTAAGGTTGATCCAGGTAATTTAACAAAAGACACAAATGTTGAACTTGAACAAGGTTTGCGTGATCAAGGTTATGTTTTAACTTCTATTGACGATGTTGTTAATTGGGCACGTGCTGGGTCTATTTGGCCCATGACTTTTGGTCTTGCTTGTTGCGCAGTTGAAATGATGCACGCAGCGGCAAGCCGTTATGATATGGAGCGCTTTGGGACATTGTTTCGCCCTTCACCTAGGCAAAGTGACTTGATGATCGTTGCTGGTACATTGACAAATAAAATGGCACCCGCATTACGCAAGGTTTATGACCAAATGCCTGAGCCACGCTATGTTATTTCAATGGGTTCATGTGCAAATGGTGGTGGTTATTACCATCATTCATATTCAGTGGTGAGAGGTTGTGACCGCATTATACCTGTTGACGTTTATGTTCCAGGCTGCCCCCCAACTGCAGAAGCCGTGATTTATGGCGTTCTACAATTACAGAAAAAAATTAAACGTACACCCGTATTTAAGCGCAAAGAATCTATGAAACCACAATACGCGTACAAAGAAGGTGATAAATCTCCTTACACCGACAGAGAAAAGCATGTCGGCAAAGTATAATAAATATAAATAATACAGAATAAATAAATATGACGCATATTGATAAACTTCATGACAGTTCAAAATTAGTACGCTTAGAAGAGGCGATGGTTAAGAAATTTAGTGATGGTATTATAGAGACTAAATTTGCAAACCGTGAATTAACATTGACTGTTAGAAAACGTGATATTATGGCAATACTTAAATATCTACGTGACGACCGCCGCATGATGTTTAAATGTTTAATGGACATTTGTGGCGTTGATTGGTTAGGTAAACGTGATGAGCGTTTTGATGTTGTTTATCATGTTTTAAGTGTCCATAAAAATATGCGTGTACGCCTGAAGGTTGCTATTAATGAAGATGAACATATGCCGTCAGTATGTGAGTTGTTTGAATCGGCCAATTGGTTTGAACGTGAAGCTTATGACATGTTTGGTATTCAGTTCGATAACCACCCCGATTTGCGCCGTATATTAACAGACTATGGTTTTGACGGTCACCCACTTAGAAAAGATTTCCCTCTTGTTGGTAAAGTAGAAGTTTATTATGACAGTGAAGAAAAGCGTGTTGCCTATAAAAAAGTTGATATGCCACAGGAGTTCCGTCAATTTGATGCTCAATCCCCATGGGAAGCAATGACAGGTAACGCAAGCCTAGCGGAAGACGCTAATTTGTTTAACGAAGATGAGTTTAAAGGGTAGGACAAAAAAATGACAACAACTACCACAACAAAAGAAATGGAATTTGGCGAAAACTTTACGCTGAATTTTGGCCCTCAACATCCTGCTGCTCACGGTGTATTACGTCTTGTGCTTGAGCTTGATGGTGAAGTTGTAGAACGTGCCGATCCACATATTGGTTTGTTGCACCGCGGTACAGAAAAACTTCTTGAAAATAAAACATATATTCAAGGTTTACCTTATTTTGACCGCCTTGATTATGTTTCCATGATGTGTCAAGAGCATGTTTATTGCATGGCCATTGAAAAATTACTTGAAATTGAAGTGCCTGAACGCGGTAGCTATATTCGCGTTATGTTTAGCGAGATCACAAGGTTGCTTAACCACCTTATGTGGCTTGGGACGCACGCGCTTGATGTCGGGGCTATGTCTGTCTTTCTTTATGCTTTCCGTGACCGTGAAGTTTGTTTTGATTTTTACGAAGCTGTTTCGGGTGCGCGTATGCATGCTAACTATTTCCGCCCTGGTGGTGTGGCAAAAGACCTTCCAGAAGGTTTAACAACCACAATTAAAGAATTTGTAGAGGCTATGAAAGGGCGTATTGACGAATATGAAGACCTTCTAAGTGAAAACCGTATTTGGAAACAGCGTACAGTCAACATTGGTGTTGTAAGTGCAGAGCGTGCCATGAGTTATGGTTTCTCTGGCCCAATGTTACGTGGTAGCGGTGTTGCTTGGGATATCCGTATAGCGGAACCCTACGAAGTTTATGATAAGGTAACATTTGATATTCCTGTTGGTAAAAATGGTGACAGTTACGATCGTTATCTTGTACGTATGGAAGAAATGCGTCAAAGCCTAAGTATTATTGAACAGTGTATTAATGATATGCCTGAAGGGCCTGTGAAAGTTCAGAATTTTAAAATTTCACCACCTATGCGTGACGACATGAAAACATCTATGGAAGCGCTTATTCACCACTTTAAATACTTTACGGAAGGTTTTCACGTGCCGAAAGGTGAAGTTTATGCGGCCATTGAAGCACCAAAAGGTGAAACAGCTGTTTACCTTGTGAGTGAAGGAGGGCCGAAACCTTATCGTGTTAAAGTACGTGCACCTGGTTTTGCACACCTACAAGGCTTAGAAATGATGACGAAAGGCCATATGCTGGCTGATGTCACGACAGTTATTGGGACGCAGGATATTGTATTTGGAGAGATTGATAGATAATGGCTAAATCGGCAATTAAAATGGTAGGCCCTGAAACTCAAAAACGTGTAAGTCATTGCGGTTTAGAGTTTTCGAAGGAAACAGAAACTAAAATTAAAAATATTTTAAAACGCTACCCAAAAGAACAGTCACAGTCGGCGCTTATTCCTGTACTTAAACTTGCACAGGATGAATTTGGTGGTTGGTTAAGTACGTCTGCAATGCAGCTTGCTGCTGAACGGTTGAACTTACCATATATTCGTGTTTATGAGGTTGCCACATTTTATACGATGTTTAACTTAGACCCAGTTGGTAAATACCACGTACAGGTTTGTACAAACTGCTCATGTATGATCCGTGGTTCTGACGCTATTGTTGAAGCAGTGAAAGAATATACAGCCTTAAAAGGTGAGGGTGGTGTTTCTGATGACAGTTTGTTTACACTGACAGAAGTTGAATGTTTAGGTGCTTGTACAGAAGCACCGATGATGCAAATTAATAACCATTACTACACAAAATTAGATAAAGCACAAACGCTACAAATTCTAGATAACCTTAAAAAAGGTCATGAAGTTGTTGATGCGACGCCGACGAAGCCAATGAAGGATGGTTACTAAAAATGACAAAAATTTCAATCGACGATAAAGTATTTAAAAACCTTGATGGTACAGGTGACTGGACGATTAAGGGTTATGAAAAACGTGGTGGTTATAAAGGCCTTAAAAAACTTTTGAACACTGACGCTGATACACACATCGGGCAACTTAAAGGCAGTGCCTTACGTGGGCGTGGTGGTGCTGGTTTTCCAACAGGTTTAAAATGGTCATTTATGCCTAAACCCGACGGTATTAAACCTAATTACCTTGTATGTAATGCCGACGAAGGTGAACCTGGTACTTGTAAAGACCGCGATATTTTACGTTTCGACCCACATACACTTGTTGAAGGTATGATTGTTGGTTGTCACTGTTTAGGTGCAAAAGTTGGGTATATTTATGTACGTGGTGAATATTACGACGAATCTTCTCGTTTAAATATTGCCATTGAAGAAGCTCGTAAAGCGGGTTATCTCGGTAAAGATATCTTAGGAACAGGCGTTGACGTTGAAATTTACCTACACCTTGGCGCAGGCGCATATATTTGTGGCGAAGAAACAGCTTTACTTGAAAGCCTAGAAGGTAAAAAAGGCCAACCCCGTGTCAAGCCACCATTTCCAGCCGGTTATGGTTTGTATGGTTGCCCTACAACAATTAATAATGTTGAAACAATTGCCCAAGTACCACCTATCCTTAAAAAAGGAAATGACTGGTGGTGCCAATTTGGACGTGAAAATAATCACGGCACAAAAATATTTTCTGTTTCTGGCGCGGTAAACTTGCCTGGTAATTTTGAAGCACCTATGTCTATTGGTTTAAAAGAACTCATTGAAGAATATGCAGGTGGTGTTATTGGTGGTTGGGATAACTTACAGGCTGTTATTCCCGGTGGATCTTCCACGCCAATGTTGAGTGCTGCGAATTGTAATACAGCTATTATGGACTTTGACGGCTTGCGTGAATTTGGTACAGGCCTCGGAACTGCCGCTGTTATTGTGATGAATAAAGACACTGATTTATTACGTGTTATGGCGCGTATTAGTCATTTTTATAAGCACGAAACTTGTGGCCAGTGTACCCCATGCCGTGAAGGTGTTGGTTGGGTTTCACGCTTGATGGATCGCCTTATTAAAGGTGAGGGCACGCTTGAAGAATTAGACCAAATGTATAATGTAACTAAAAAAATTGAAGGTAAAACAATTTGTGCCTTCGCCGATGGTGCTATGTGGCCAGTACAGGGTACATTAAAACACTTCCGTCACCTATTTGAAGAACGTATTAAAGAAAATCAAAAAGATAAGAGCGCATAAAAATGAGCGAAAATAACACAGTAACATTAACAGTTGATGGCAATGAAGTAACAGTAGAAGCGGGCAGTTCTTTAATGGAAGCTGCGATGGCATCTGGCGCTGAAATCCCACGTTTTTGTTTTCATAAACGCTTAAGTGTTGCAGGTAACTGCCGCATGTGTTTGGTAGAAGTTGAAGGTGGCCCACCTAAGCCAACAGCTTCTTGTTGTTTCCCCGCTGGTAACGGTATGGTTGTTCATACTAAAAGCCCTATGGTTAAAGAAGCACGTAAAGGTGTGATGGAATTTTTACTGATTAACCACCCTCTTGATTGTCCTATTTGTGACCAGGCTGGTGAATGTGATTTACAGGATATCTCCGTTTCTTATGGTAGTGATTGCTCTACTTACAAAGAAACAAAGCGTGCCGTTGAAGACAAAGACCTTGGCGCTAAAATTAAAACTGTTATGACAAGGTGTATTCACTGCACACGTTGTATCCGTTTCGCAACCGAAGTTGCGGGCGTAGAAGATATGGGCGCGACTTTCCGCGGTGAAAATATGCAAGTGGGTACTTACGTTGAAAGTGCTTTAAACAGTGAACTTGCAGGTAACATGATTGATCTTTGCCCTGTGGGCGCCTTGACTTCTAAGCCTTACGCATTTACAGGACGTAACTGGGAACTTATCAAAACAGATTCTATTGATGTGATGGATGCCCTTGGCTCTAACATTGAAGTACATAGCCGTGCGGGTAAAGTTATGCGCATTGTGCCACGTGAAAATGACGACGTTAATGAAGAATGGATTTCAGACACCGCTCGGTTTAGCTATGACGGTCTCTATGAAAATCGTATAACGTCACCTCTCATTAAAGGTAAAGGCAATAAATTACAGTCAGTGGGCTGGAAAAAAGCCTTTGAAACACTTTTACCTAAACTGAAAGGCAAAAAGAATATTGCAGGCCTTGCAGGTGATATACATAGCGCGGAAGACCTTTACAGTTTTAACGCCTTCATGAAAAAAACACTAGGCACAGCAAACGTCGATGCACGTATGGGTGGCTTTAAACTCGACGGTTCATTCCGTCCAAGTTACATCATGAACAGTACTATTGAAGGTATTGATCAGGCTGACGCTATTATCTTAATTGGTACAAACCCACGCCTTGAAGCACCTGTGTTAAATGCCCGTATTCGTAAAAATGTACTTCATCGTGATATACCTGTTTTCATGATAGGTGCCGAAGTTGACCTGACTTATAAATATGGTTTTATTGGTGACACAACAGAAGTATTGGTAGATGTTGCATCAGGCAAGGGTGCAGCATTCAAAGAACTCTCTAAATTTAAAAAAGCTATGATTATTGTTGGTGCCGAAGCTGTATCAAGAAAAGACGGTACAGCTGTTTACAAAGAAGCCGAAAAACTTGCTGATGCTTTGGGCGCTATTAATGCAAACTGGAATGGTATGAATGTTCTTCATAATAAACCAGGGCTTATTGCAGCACTAGATATGGGTGTTACGCCAGAAGAAGGCGGCATGGATACAACCACTATGCTTAAGGCGCTTAAAGCTGGTGACGTTGACACACTTATTATTTACGGTGAAAGTACTGATATTAAAGCAGAAGATTTAATGGGTGCTAAATTCACAATATTTATTGGTACACACAAAGGTGATTATGCTGATATTGCTGACGTTGTTTTACCTGCAGCTGCATATACTGAAAAGCCGGGCTGGTGGACAAATACAGAAGGCCGTGTTCAAGAATCTAAAGCGTCTGTATTACCTCAATTGAATGCTAAGGAAGACTGGAAGATATTTCGTGCCTTATCAGGCGAACTTGGTCATGCTTTACCATTTGATAGCCTTGATGAACTACGTACATTAATATCAAATGAATATAAAGCTTATCGTTCTATTGGTACTGTTTCTGAGGCTCAAAAATGGGTGTGTGTGACGGCAAAAGGTAAATTACTGAAAGCGCCATTTAAAAACTATGTCAGCGATTTTTATAAAACAAATGAAATTATGAAGGCTTCTAAGGTTATGACTGATTGTGCTAAGGGCGTTCACGCAAAACAAAACGCAATGAAGAAGGTAGGTTAAATTGATGGAAATTCTTCAACCTTATTTTGATCTTATTAATTTAGATAACATTCTAGAACTCTCTTTGATTGTGGCACAAGTTTTAGCTGTAACTGCACCACTTCTTATATCTGTTGCTTACTTAACATGGGCAGAACGTAAGGTTATTGCTGGTATGCAACTGCGTAAAGGTCCTACTCATGTGGGTTGGGCTGGCCTTGGGCAACCAATTGCCGATGCTGTAAAACTTATGTTTAAAGAAAATGTTATACCTGCAGGGTCAGCAAAAGTTGTTTATATTATTGCGCCTATGATGGTCATGGTACCTGCCATTGCAGCTTGGGCTGTTATTCCTTTTGATGAAGGTATTGTTTTATCGGACGTAAACCTTGGTGTTATGTATTTACTTGCAACATCTTCTATTGGTATTTATGGTGTTTTAATGGCTGGTTGGGCATCTAACTCTAAATACCCATTCCTTGGCGCTGTGCGTACAGGTGCGCAAATGATTTCTTATGAAGTTTCTATGGGACTTACAGTTTTAAGCGTGATTTTGATGTCTGGGTCTATGAATTTAAGCGATATTGTAAAAGCTCAAGAAGGTATGTGGTTTATGATCCCTGCATTCCCAATGTTTATCGTCTTTATTATTTCTATTTTGGCAGAAACAAACCGTGCACCGTTTGACCTGCCAGAGGCTGAAGCTGAGCTTGTTTCTGGTTATTTTACTGAATATGGATCCATGAGTTTCTCTCTCTTTTTCCTTGGTGAATATGCCAATATGATTTTAATGAGTGCGATTGCTGTTATCTTGTTTATGGGTGGTTGGTTACCGCCGTTTGATTTTGCACCATTTACATGGATACCAGGGTTTATTTGGTTCTTTGCAAAAATTGCGTTTATATTGTTTATCTTTTTATGGACGAGGGCGACATTCCCGCGTTTTAGATATGACCAATTAATGCGCCTCGGTTGGAAAGTATTCCTACCGTTTACACTGTTCTGGCTTGTGCTGACTGCTGGCGCAATGCATGTCTTTGACTTAGTTTAATAAAGGTATTTTAAATATTATGAATTTAATAAAATTCTTAAAACAGTTTTTACTACTAGACCTACTAAAAGGTATGTCTATTACATTGAAACATCTATTTTCTAAAAATGTCACGCTTATGTACCCATGGGAAAAAACGCCAATATCCCCTCGTTTCCGTGGTGAGCATGCCTTACGTCGTTACCCTAATGGTGAAGAACGTTGTATTGCATGTAAGCTTTGTGAAGCTGTTTGCCCTGCACAGGCTATAACCATTGAGGCGGCGCCGCGAGCGGATGGTTCGCGCCGCACAACAAGATATGATATTGATATGGTGAAGTGTATTTACTGTGGTTTATGTGAAGAAGCTTGCCCTGTAGATGCTATTGTTGAAGGCCCGAATATGGAATTTGCTAAAGAAAATAGACAAGACCTTGTTTACAGCAAAAAAACATTGTTGAAAAATGGTGATAAATTAGAGCCTACACTTGCAGAACGCTTGCAAGCTGACGCTAAATACAGATAGGAAAAATAAAATGATTGCAGATTTACTCTTTTTTATGTTCGCAGGTGTTTTGTTACTTGGCGCGATTGGTGTTGTGAGTGCAAAAAACCCTATGTACAGTGTTTTATTTTTAGTTTTATGTTTCTTTAATGCGGCGGGTCTTTTCATTTTAATCGGTGCTGAATTTTTAGGGTTACTGTTAATGATGGTTTATGTTGGTGCTATTGCGGTTATGTTCTTATTCGTATTAATGACGGTTGATATGTCTGTTGATGTGCAGGAACGAAAATCGGTACTCTTTACTTACGCATCACTCGCTATCGGTGCGGTATTATTACTTGAGCTTTTATTTGCTTTAGTTGGTGGTATAGGCTCTACAGGGCGTGTGGCCGCTTCGATACCAATGGATGATGATGTTGAAAATATTGTCGAGCTTGGACGTGTTTTGTTTACAAATTATATGTATCCATTTATTTCAGTATCCATGGTTCTTCTTGTCGGAATGGTTGGTGCTATTGTCTTAACGCATCGCCGCCGAGAAAATGTTTTACGTCAAGATATTAGTGAACAAATACATCGTAAACGTGAAGATAGTATAGCAATTGTAAGCCCTACACTTGGCAAGGGTATATCTTAAAGCTTTAGTTTGAGTTTTTATGATAAGTATATAATAAAATAAAGAGAAATTATGGAAAATATAACATTAAACCACTACCTAACATTGGCAGCAATACTTTTTATTGTGGGTATTGTGGGTATATTCATGAACAGAAAAAACATTATTACAATTTTAATGTGTATTGAACTTATTTTACTTGCTGTAAATATTAATTTTGTTGCTTTTAGTGCATTTTCGCACGACTTATCAGGGCAAATATTTACATTCTTTATTTTAACTGTTGCAGCGGCTGAAGTTTCAATAGGTCTTGCAATACTGACAATTTTTTACCGCAATCGCCATAGTGGTGCGGTCGAAGATTCGAACATGATGAAAGGATAAATAAATGATTACACCTGAAATTGTATTTTTAATTGTTCTTTTACCTCTGATGGCTTCCATTATTGCCGGTCTGTTTAAAGGTTTTATTGGCGATAAAGGTGCTATGACCATAACTTGTACTGCGGTGACCATAAGTGCTTTACTGTCTATTTTTACCTTTTACCACATGGCATTTAAAGAACATGCGCAACCTGCTTTTACAGAAATTTTGTATAATTGGCTTTCAACGGGTGATTTGAATCTTGACTTTGGTGTGATGGTGGATAAACTCACAGCAACAATGTTGTTGGTCGTAACATCTGTGAGTGCTTGCGTGCATATTTATTCAATTGGTTATATGGCACACGACCCACATCGAGGCCGTTTCTTTAGCTATTTGTCATTATTTACATTCACTATGTTAGCTTTGGTTACAGCGCCAAACCTACTGCAAATGTTTCTTGGTTGGGAAGGTGTTGGCTTAGCTTCATACCTACTTATTGGTTTTTGGTTTAAAAAACCAGCGGCTAATACAGCGGCTGTAAAAGCATTTATTGTGAACCGTGTTGCTGACCTAGGCCTTTTAATTGCTATGTTAACGCTTATTGTAAGCATGGGAACACTAGAATATTCTGTTATTTTTGCAAACCTTGGTGAAGTGTCAAACGATACATTTAATTTCTTAGGCTATGAGTTACATCTTCTTTCACTTGTTGCTGCATTGCTGTTCATTGGTGCGATGGGTAAATCTGCTCAACTTGGTTTCCATACTTGGTTGCCTGATGCGATGGAGGGCCCTACACCTGTTTCGGCTCTTATCCACGCAGCCACAATGGTAACGGCTGGTGTTTTCTTGGTGGCACGCATGTCGCCATTGTTTGAATTTGCACCATCAATTCTAGAGGTTGTTGCTTGGGTGGGTGGCCTCACTGCATTCTTTGCAGCGACAATTGGTTTAGCTCAACACGACATCAAACGTGTTATTGCTTACTCTACTTGCTCACAGTTGGGTTATATGTTTTTTGCTTGTGGTATTGGTGCTTATCCTGCAGCAATTTTTCATCTAACAACGCACGCCTTTTTTAAAGCATTGTTATTTTTAGGTGCGGGTAGCGTGATACATGGTGTGGCAGATGAACAAGATATGCGCAAAATGGGTGCTTTAAAAATGGCATTACCTGTTACTTATTTCCTTATGCTTGTTGGTTCATTAGCACTGGCGGGTATTCCACCATTTGCTGGATTCTTCTCAAAAGATTTGATCTTAGAATCGGCATTTATGTCTGGTAACTCAACGGGTCTTTGGATGTATGCATTAGGTACAGTTGCTGCCTTTATGACAGCTTTTTATAGTGCACGTGTTTTCTACTTAACATTTTATGGTAAACATCGCGGTGACCAGGAAGTGTTTAAACATACGCATGAAGCTGGCGCTACTATGCTTTTACCAATGATTGTATTAGCATTGGGCGCTATTTTTTCTGGCTGGTTATTACATGATATGGGTAACTTAGATTGGTGGCAAGGTGCTATCAGTATTCAAAGTTATCACACAGGTTTAGAGGACGCGCATGCTATTTCATGGCAATGGAAATATCTACCGCTTGGCATTGTGGGACTTGGTGGCTTGATAGGTACATGGTTCTACCTTTGGAGGACAGATCTACCAGGTAAAATGACAAATATGCTTGGGTTTATCTATACTTTTGTTTATCGTAAATGGCTTATAGATGAACTTTATACGGGCCTTATTATTAAGCCTACTATGCGTTTATCTAAATTCTTTTACCATACGGGTGACGTTAAAATTATTGATGGTTTAATTGTCAATGGGGTCGGTAAGATAACTGTCGTTTCTGGCATATTACTGCGTAAAATTCAAAGTGGTTACATTTTCCACTATGCCTTTGTACTTGTATTAGGTGTATGTGCGTTCATGAGCTGGTTTGTTTTATAAAATAGGGAAATATATAAAGAATTATGGAAACAATTAACACACATATGCTCACCATTTTGACATTTTTACCGCTTGCGGGAGCACTCATTATGCTTATTATTCCTGGTGTAAGCGAAAATAAAGCGAAAAATGCACGCCACCTATCATTGCTTTTTTCATCCGTGACATTTATTTTAAGCCTTTATATGCTTGCAGGCTTCCAAACGGACACGTCTGCTATGCAGTTTGTGGTTAAAACAAGCTGGATAGAAAGTCTAAATATTAACTATCATATGGGTGTGGATGGTATATCCGTTCTCTTTGTTGTTTTAACAGCTCTCTTAACACCTCTTTGTGTGCTTGTTTCATGGAAAGGGGTGACAAAAAATGTGCCTGTTTATATGGCCGCATTTTTAGCACTTGAAGCCTTTGTTATCGGTGTGTTTTGTGCGCTTGATATGATGCTATTCTATATGTTTTGGGAAGCTATGCTTATCCCTATGTTTCTTATTATCGGTGTTTGGGGTGGTGAAAACCGCATATATGCGGCATTAAAATTCTTCCTTTATACTTTTTTTGGTTCTGTGTTGATGTTGATCGCAATGATTTATCTTTACCTTGAAAATGGTAATAGCTTTGATATTCAAAGTATGACAAGCCTCTATTTAACAACAGATGTTCAAATTATGCTGTTTATTGCATTCTTTGCTGCTTTTGCTGTAAAAGTACCTATGTGGCCCTTCCACACATGGCTACCAGACGCACACGTTCAAGCGCCGACTGCGGGTTCTGTAATTTTAGCAGGTATTTTATTGAAAATGGGGGCGTACGGCTTCTTAAGGTTTTCAATGCCTATTATGCCAGAGGCGAGTTATTTGTTTACGCCATTTATTTATGTACTAAGTACGATTGCAATTATTTACGCAGCACTTGTCGCTTTTGCTCAAACTGATGTGAAAAAGATGATTGCTTATTCATCTGTTTCACATATGGGTTTTGTTACTTTAGGTATTTTTGCGGCGACAACTGAAAGTATGCAGGGAGCTGTTATGCAAATGGTTAACCATGGTATCGTTTCTTCTGCCTTATTTATGCTTATTGGTATTATATATGAACGTATGCACACGCGTGATATCACAAAGTTTGGTGGTATTGTGAACCGTATGCCTGTTTATGCTGCTATATTTATGTTATTCACTATGGCTGCTGTTGGCTTACCGGGTTCAAACAGTTTTATCGGTGAATTTTTAATTCTAACGGGTTCTTACGGTGCTGAAGGTGCACAAGTTTACACTGTGCTTGCCTGTATTGGTATTGTACTTGGCGCTGTGTACATGCTCTCACTTTACAAACGTATGATTATGGGGGAACCTGTAACACAAGAAATCACACGCCTAAAGCGTATGGATTTACGTGAAAAACTTATGTTTGTACCGCTTATTATACTCGTTTTATATATAGGGCTTGCGCCAAACCGAGCACTAAAAATTACAGAAGCCTCTGTGACAAACCTTATTGGTGAATACACAGATAGCGTTGCATTATACAAAGCACGTGAAGATAAAACACTCATCTCTTACTTAGGAAAATAAAAATGACTGAATTTAATTGGATATGGTATAGCGCAGCAACGCCAGAAATGTTTATAATGGTAATGTGCCTCTTTGTATTACTTGTGGGTGCATTCTCTCATAAACTTCATGAAAGAAGGTTTGTACGTAATCTTACAATTATTTCGCTAATCGGTACATTTTTACTTGTTGTGAGCAATATACCAACTGTACGCCAATTTGCCTTCCCTGTTGTCGATGTTGTCGATGGTAAGGTAGGTGCACTCGGCTCACTTTACGTTATTGATACATTTACAGCTTTTATCAAAGCCTTTATGATTGTTTGTGCTCTTTTAAGTTTATCACTTTCTAATGATTATATGATGCGTAAGAAAACATTTAAATTCGAATATGATATTCTTATCCTTTTAAGCGTATTAGGCGCTATGATTATGGTAAGTGCGCAAGACCTTCTTATGATGTACATTGGCCTTGAACTTATGAGCTTTTGTCTTTATATTTTGACAGCGTTCCACCGTAAGGAAGTTAAATCATCAGAAGCAGGGCTCAAATATTTTGTTCTTGGTTCATTAGCTTCAGGCTTACTCTTATTTGGTATGAGTTATATTTACGGTATAACTGGCTCAACCTCATTTGACGGTATTCAACAGGCATTTGCAAATGGTGCGGGCATTTCTGACGCGCCGATTATGACAACATTTGCTGTTGTGTTAATGATTGCGGGTATGGCCTTTAAAATGAGTGCAGCGCCATTTCACATGTGGACACCTGATGTTTACGAAGGTGCGCCAACCCCTGTAACGGCATATATGGCTATTGTGCCTAAAATTGCAGCCATTGCTATTTTTATTCGCGTCCTTACAGAGCCACTGATGTATGTTGCTGACCAGTGGCAGCAAATTGTCATTGTTTTGTCTATTCTTTCTATGGTGGTAGGTTCAATACTTGCAATTGTACAAACGAACCTTAAGCGCATATTGGCTTATTCTTCCATTGCGAATGTTGGTTTTATGCTTATTCCGTTTGCAACAGCTTCACTGGAATCTATTGATGAAATGCTTGCGTATCTCGTTGTTTACTGTTTTATGACTTTAGGTATTTTTGGTATTCTTCTTTCTTTGCGTAAGAGGGATAAATTCGTAGAAACAATAGACGACCTTAAGGGTTTGTCGACTAGCTCTCCCATTCTTGCCGCGTGCATGTTAATTTTAATGTTTTCACTTGCTGGTGTTCCACCGTTTGCGGGCTTTATTGTTAAACTGGCAGCCTTTAAAACAGCTGTTGATATGGGTATGGCTTGGTTGGCCGTTGTGGGTGTTATCTGCTCGGTGATCTCCGCTTATTATTGTTTACGTATTGTAAAAGCGATGTACTTTGAAGAGTCTGGTGAAAAATATTCCCCAGAGCTACCTAGTGAACTACGTATGATTGTGGGCCTTATGGTGCTTTCTGTAATTGTTTTTGGCCTGTTCCCAGACAGTATTATTGAAGTTACCCAATTTGCTGTATTAAGTTTGAAGGCTGCTGTTGGCTTCTATGGTTAACATTACTTACTTTGATGAAGTCACATCCACAAATGATGTGGCAATTGATTTGGCTAAAAAGGGTGCAGCGCATTTTAGCTGTATTTCTGCCTTAAGGCAGACTGCGGGTAGGGGGCGCCGTGGTAAAATTTGGACTACCATACCGAATAAAAGTATAGCCTGCTCTGTTGTTCTACGGGAAAATGTAAACCAGCTTTTGCCACTTGTAGCTTCCTTAGCTGTGTATGATGTCCTTTCTAAATATGTAGATTGCTCTATTAAATGGCCTAATGACATATTGGTTAATGAAAAAAAAATAAGCGGTATTCTTGCAGAAAAATGTGGCACGGGTGATCATGCGTTTTATGTTCTAGGTGTTGGTATTAATGTAAAAAAATTTAATATTGACGATTTAAATATTATCGGTACTTCTATTGAAAACGAAATAGGATCTTTGGTTTCTTTGGATACGATCCTGAATGATTTTTTATCTAGTCTTTCAGCGCGTATTGTACAATCACAAGTTGATTTTTTGGCAGACTATCGTCTGAGATGTGCTACAATAGGACAAGCAATTACATGGGTAAGTGATGATGCAACCTTAAAAGGTATCGCAAAAAAAGTTACTGACAGTGGCAGTCTTATATTAGAGGTTGATGGTTATAATCATGAAATTATGAGCGGTGAAATTGTGGTTCAAAGTAGCAAACGTATATAACATGTTGTTGCTTTATTAATAAGGAGCAAAGTTAAAAAATTACCGTACAGGCAGGTTATACACTCACCATCAGTGTGGGGAACTCTAATATATTATTTGGTCTTTTTGCTGGTGAGAAATTCATAAGTAAATATCGTATGGAAACGACAAAAGGCCGAACGGCAGATGAATATGGTACATGGCTTTTAATTATTTTCGATTATGTTGACATTGACGCCAATTATATAACAGGGGCGGTTGTAAGCTGTGTTGTTCCTTCCGTTGATATGGTGCTTACCAGTATGTGTCGCCGCTTTTTTAATTGTGACCCTATACATGTCGTCCCTGGTGTCAAAACAGGTGTGAAAATTAATTATGGTCGTGCTGGCGACTTGGGCCCAGATAGGCTCGCAAACATTGTTGCTTTAAGTGAGTACTATAAATCATCAACAATGGTAGTTGATTTTGGTACGACAACAAGTTTTGATGTCATTAATGCAGACGGTGAATATGTAGGTGGCGTTCTTTCACCTGGTGTTTCCTTAGCACTATCTTCTTTATCATCCGCAGCACCTCAGTTACCAGAGGTAGGCGTGGAGCGTCCTAAAGGCATGATTGGAAAAAATATAGTACATTCTATGCAGGCAGGGTGTTATTTTGGTGCGATAGATATGATCACAGGTCTTATTAATCGACTGTGGAATGAGATAGACGTTAAAAATGGCACTTGTATTGCTACTGGCGGTTTTGCTAGAAATATGGTAGAAGAATTAGAACAGTTTGATGCACTCGACCCACATCTAACACTTAAGGGGTTGAAATTGATATATGATCGCAATCAGAAATAAGTCGATCGTTCAAAAATAGTCACTGATACATAAATTGTGTAGCAGTAAATATTAAATTAAAGGAACGTGCTAGCCTATTTGTTAGTTACTCCGCTTTTGAAAGAAAATATAATATGGCGAAAAAATCTCAAAATCACGGGCTTACAGCTCTTGCACTTGGTGGCCTAGACGAAATTGGTTTGAATTTGATGGTATATGAATGTGATGGCGATATGATCCTTGTGGATGTTGGCCTGACATTCCCAGATGAATACTCCCCAGGTACAGACATTGTTGTACCTGACATTAGCTACATTCGTAATAATGTTGACCGCCTTAAAGGTATATTCTTGACGCACGCACATGAAGACCACCTCGGCGCGTTGCCATACCTATGGGAAGAACTTGGAAAAGCACCTGTGTTTGCAACAGAGTTTACGTCTAAAGTTTTAGGCGGAAAAATGTCTCAATTTGATCAATATGCACCTGAATACAAAGTGAATATTACAAAAGAAGGTGAGCGTTACACTGCTGGGGAATTTGAAGTTGAATATGTTTCAATCACACATTCAATTCCAGGTGCTGCAGCTCTTGTTATACGTACTAAATATGGGACAATTATTAACACAGGTGACTATAAATTAGACCCGAACCCTGTTTTGGGTGCGCCATCAAATATGGCACGCTTAGCAGAAGTAGGTAAAGAAGGCGTTCTTGCACTTTTTGGTGATTCTACTGATATTTTTGGCGAAGGAACAAAACCAACAGAAACTGATTTAGCTGAACATTTAGATGGTGTTATTGCAGGCCAAGAAAAAGCTATTTTCCTTTCACCTTTTGCATCTAACTTTGAACGTATTTTGTCTGTTAGTGAGATTGCTGTACGTCATGGACGTAAAGTTGCTTATTGTGGACGCTCAATATTGAATATGGTTCAGTATGCTAAAGAATGTGGTATGTTCCCAGATTATTTACTTGATCATGTAATTGACATGAAAGAGATTGCTCATACAAAACGTGAAAAGCTTGTTATTTTTGTAACTGGTTCTCAAGCACAGCCAAATGCTATGCTGAACCGCCTAAGTGGTGGAGATAACTTCCGCGGTGTTCAAATTAAGGATGGTGACACAGTTATTTTGTCATCACGCCACATTCCAGGTAATGAACGCGCTATTCAAAATATGATGAACCGTCTTTCAAAAATTGGTGCGAAAGTACTGAGTGGACATAACGAATTCGTTCACGTTGGTGGTCATGCCATGAAGGGTGAGGTTCTTGAAATGTATAGAACAATTAAACCTCAATATGCTGTACCTTCTTATGGTACTTATCATCACCTCAAAGAGCATGAGGCATTTGTGAATGATAACAAACTTGCGCAGTGCTTACTTGTTACCAATGGTGATAAATTACACTTAGCGCCAGAAGAGCCAAGCATTGTTGAGCGTATTGAAACGGGCCGTAATTACGTTGATGGTTTGAATATCTTAGATGATGATAAATATATTTTACGTGAGCGTCGTCAAATGTCATTTGAAGGCCTTGCAACTGTAACGCTTGGTATTGACTTTAGAAATAAATCAATCACATTTGGTCCTGTTCTTCAAACGAGAGGAATTGTTGACGACAAATTACAACCTGAAGTGATAAGCAGTGTTGTAAGTGAAGTTGAGCGTAGCCTTTCACGTAAATTTAAAAATGGTCGTATTGATGATCCACTAGAAGCCGAAGAAGTTATGCGTCAAGCTGTTCGTCGTGCTTTTGGTCGCGAGCGTGGGCGCAAGCCAGTGACAATTCCACTGGTTGTCGAAATCAATGATCAGTAATTGAGTCCAAAAAAAAGAGAGCTTTAAGGCTCTCTTTTTTTTGACGTTTATTATAAGTTATTGCTCGGTAATAACATAACCATTGAGTTCTAAGCCTACCTCAACAAGAATATTTGTGCCGTTAGTTGCGTTGCTGTAATGGGCAAATTTGCTACCATCTACTTCACTATCAGCACCACGCACGCTATATTCACTTGCATCTACAATATCACCTGTGTCACCAGAAATCATCATTTGACCTGTATCAGAAATACGTAGAACATCAGCTGCATTTAATTGAAGCGTTGTTACAGTGCCATCATTCATATCTACAGCTTCAATAGAATTCATACCAAACTGTCCGAAATCTACAGGGCTAGAGCTATCAGTAATAAGTAATGTATCGTTACCGTTACCACCATCGATCACAGTGTCATTTGCATCAAATACAAGTGTATCATTACCATCGCCACCGTATAATTCATCGCTACCTAAACCACCGTCAATGTAGTCATTACCTTCTTCGCCATAAAGTTTATCGGTACCTAGAATATTTGCTTCTAAAGTGGCAGTAAGGTCGGCTGCACTGTTTAATATTTCTGCGGTGCCTGTATTATCAATTGGGTCAAGGTACTTATTACTTGCACTACCGATACCAATGGCATGTGTTTCAATATTATTTGCATCTGAGTAGTCTGACCAGTCAAACCCTAAATCTGATTCTCTGAATCCAAAGTTAGGTGACCCATCTGAAACAAAGTACATAACATTATGATGTGTGTTAGTTGAAATAGTTGAATTATCAAATATATCTTTAGCATCATCTAAGGCGTTTGTGTATCTCGTTCCACCGTCTGCATAAAACTTGGATGTGTCTGAAATATAGTTTTCAAATGCATCAAAATCATTCATGTTAAACGAAGTTGTTTTTGTACCAGCATTAAATTGTACCAGTGTAAGTGTTACCTCGTTACCATAACTTTCAAGGCTGTTTGATAAGTTTAATAACGCATCTTTTAGAATTTCAATTCTTGTTTGAGCGCCTGTGACTGCATCTGTCCAATTCATGCTCGCTGAAAGATCGATATTTAAAACAATATTGTATGTGTGTAGTGTGCTTGCAGCTGCGCCAAAATCAACAAGCGTATCATTGCCTAAACCACCGCGGATAATATCGTTACCATCTTGTCCATCTAGATAGTCATTACCGCCAAAGCCATATAAAACATCATTACCTGAGCCGCCATGTAAGCAATCATCGCCTTGTTGGCCATCATTATCAGCATAAAGGACGTCATCTCCTAATCCGCCGTCAAGACGGTCATCACCTGCGCCACCATGAAGGATATCATCGCCATCATTACCAACTAACTTGTCATCGCCGTCTTCCCCTTCAAGCCTATCATTCCCTGATTTACCAACTAAATGATCATTTTTGCCAGTACCATAAATGGTATCATCATTGTCTGTACCTGATACTTGTGTTTGTAGGACATGTGCTTTTAATGTAGCAATATTTGATGTTGCGCCAGAATCGTCTGTTACAGTTACGCTTAATTCTCTGGTGCCATCGATAGCTGAAGTGTCAAACCTTAAAGCTTCAATAACAGATGTATATGTTGAAAGTGAATCTGTACCTGTTAAAGCAAGTGCCCCAGTTACATTGTTGTAAGTAAATTTAATACCCGTACCAGCAATATTACCTAATGCGTCAACTGTATAGCTAGGTAGGTTAAGTTCATCTCCAGGCTGGAAACCGGTTGCGATGATTATACTTGCACTTGCTAAGCTTGTGCTATCCGTGTCTGTTATGTTGACATCATGCGTTAATTCAAAGTTGTTAATACCAAAGCTGTTGCATAGACCTTTAAATTCTAGTTTTGGCGCATCGGTTAAATCTGGTGTGTCAGCTACATCAATAAATACAGTTGCAGTGTCATAACCACCGTTACCGTCCGTAATTGTATATTCGAACGAATCTCTTCCCGCAAAATCTTTAACAGGTTGATACGTGAATACTTCTGTCACGGCATTAAAACTTAAAGTACCGCCAAGTGACGTTGATGTATCAAATGAAGTCATACTTAGAGTATCTCCATCCACATCGAAATCGTTATTTAAAATATTATTTAGAGTGAAGTTTAAATCGTTATCTTCTATAGCGTTTAGATAGTCATTGACTGCGACAGGGGCGTCATTGACTGCTTTAACGCATACATAAACTGTTGCAGTGTCAAATCCGCCGTTTCCATCTGTTATTGTGTATGTAAAGTTATCATTCCCATTAAAGTCGTCTTTAGGGGTGAATACTATGTCACCTGTTGCTGAGTTGTATGAAACAGTACCACCGTTTGCAGTCGTTGAACTTACGTTTGTAATCGTTAGTGTATCACCATCCGCATCCGTGTCATTTACGAGAAGTTGCGTTGCTGTTAGGTTAAGTACGGTATCTTCATCTGTGTCGAATGCGGTTGCTCCAGCAGGGATAGTACCCACAATAACAATACCAGCTACGTTTACACTATGATCACCTGTATTTACTTCAACAATAGGGTCGTCATAATCTAGATCACCAAGGTTTGGTAAATCTTCAAATCCAAGGCTTACAGTATCAGCATCTTTTAATGATACCTTTACATGATCTTTACCGTCGTGATTTAAGTTAGTATTGCTAGAGTGGTATATATAACCGTTAAGCGTTACTGCATTACCGCCTGCATCTGTTAATGTTAGGGTAGGGACTTCATTATCATTCACATTGGCGTTAGCACCAGTGCTGTTGATGAACTTTAATTCTCCAGTATTAAGGTCTAGATTATCGTAATCATTTCTAGTGTTCCCTTGCGCTATAAGGAAAAACTCAATGTGCTCGCCTTCAGCAATGTTAATATCTGATGTTGAAATACCACCAATTAAACTGCCACCACTACCAACTTTTGATGTATTTTCAAAGTTTACATGAACAGCTGTAATTTCACCGAGTGCATTAACTGTATAGAACCCTAAAGTATTTTGGTAGCCTGCCTCTTCATCTATAAATACCATTTCAAGATTGCCTGCAGAAGGAGTACATGTAGCACTTCCATCATCGACGGCATCAGGCGCGGTGTTGACAGGTATCACGCCGATGTTGACAGTGGCTGTATCTGTTCCGCCATTGCCGTCAGAAATAGTATATGTGAATGAATCTGGGCCGTTGTAGTCAGTGGCTGGCGTGTAAACAATAGCGCCCGTAAGAGAGTCAAATGTTACAGAGCCACCTTTGGCTGTGGCAGTATCGACAGCTGTAACAGTTAAAGTGTCGCCGTCAACGTCTGTATCATTGGCAAGAATTTGAGTGGCCGTGATGTTAAGCGCAATATCTTCAGGTGTTTTGAAGGCGTCGTTTACAGCGATAGGTGCATCGTTGACAGGTATCACGCCGATGTTGACAGTGGCTGTATCTGTTCCGCCATTGCCGTCAG
>JBLILN010000010.1:0-66321 GCA_047635695.1 Alphaproteobacteria bacterium | reverse complement strand
TGTAAAACTCATATCTGGGATTTCCTGCTTATAGGCAGAGGTAAGAAGTGTTGATTGCGATAAATTTTGAGCCGACGACGAAAAACTGCTTTTTAAAACAGATTCATTCACAACATTATTGATGTGGACAATATTACTCAATTATATTTCTTCTCCCAATTTTCCCTATATACTTATGTATACGCGCATTAATATGTCAGTTTTTTTATTATTACATAAACATATAAGTAATTAACTAAAAATCCGCCGTTTGGCGCTACCGTTTAAAAAATGACCCATTCGTGGGGTTTGTCCCATTGTGGATTCATTTACATGCGGCTGCGTTAGCGGTTAACTAAACTTAATAGCAGATTCTCTGCTAAGGGACTATTATGACTACTTTTACTTCAATTACTGGTGAAATTATAACAAGCAATACTGAAGACAAGGGAGCTAAAAGCAAGGTGGAGAATGTACAACAGTCTTCAATCTTTACAGATAGCATTCATGTTTACACAGAAGTTTACGCTAATGAAACTTTTACATTTAATAAGTATTATTTAACTGAAAACAACGACTGGATTGCAAGTGAAGATGATAAATATCTTATCGCTCCAGTAACATTTAAAGAAGTTACACGCATGATGAGATATGAACTTCCACTTGGGTTATCTTTTAACCTAAAACGGAGATGCCAATGCGTATTACAACGTCGTGCATTAATTGAAACAGGTAAAATTGAACTGGATATTAATATTCTGCAAAAAGAAAACCGTTTTATGTCTATGTTTCAAAAATTCTTTGATATAAAAGTTACTTCTAATAATCATTTTGAACACCAGTACGGTGCAAACCCTTGGGTTCATAATAAAGCGACAATCTGCGTTTAATTTAAACGTATATATTGAATTAAGCCATTTATGGCGGGCCTCACTTATGTGGGGCTTTTTTTATGCATAAGGGCTAAATAAGGTGAATGCACTTTATGATATTTATTAAATATTTTTAACGGATAGTATTCAGATGTGGGGTTTCGGTGAGACGGATAGAAGTTGACGCCTTAGTCAATGACATTTGGTAAAACGAAATCATGTGCTGAAGATCACCTGTTAAACGCCCATAAGAATTTGTGAAAGGACTTTGGCATGCAAAATTTCCATATCGTCTTGTAGTTTTATTTGCCCTTCTTGTATGCGGAAATCTTTTGTTGTGCCTGCAACGCCCACACCACTTTCGGCACGGGTTTTGTCATTTTCTACAAATTTTGCTTCGCTATTTGCAGCTATTTTATCAGACATTTCCATTTGCTGTGCATCGCCACTGAGTTGGCTTGATCCACCAAGGCCCGATAAACTTTCACCACTGCCTGACCCACCACTGCTGGTAAGAGAAGGTTGCGTGTAAGCCGGGGGAGCCGCGCTTTCACCAGAGGTACTTCCTGTGCCATCTGTCCCTTCTGTGGTTGCTTCTGCCTTGTCGCCAATTGTACTGGTATCACCTATATCACTAACGGCGGCAACCGCTGTTGTACTCCCAACAGAACCACCTGTACCTGCCAGTGCTACAAGTGCCGACACCAGTGCCGCCGTTGAACTTTCTTCACTGGGCTCTGCTAAAGTTGCCATGTCGTACAAACCTTCTGAAAGAGTTTGTGCGGCAATGGCGTCTATAAATGAGTTGTCAGTATGAGGTGGATCAGTATTCACATTTTGAATGGCATTCACCATAGAGCTTGAAATAGCGGCTGTACCCGATAAACCGCCCATGGACGACATATCTGTAAAGGCAGGGCCTTCTTCATTGTTAGGGCTTAGCCTTGAAAAACCGAAGGGGTTGTCTTGATTGGCAAAACCGTTGGCAATATTTAAAGCCACAACACCAAAGTCTGAACTATGCTCTTCAACGCCGAGACTAATACGAGACATGGCACTCATGGCGCTTATTGCTATGGAGTTTACACCACCAACCATATAAAGCCTCTCTCTATTTGTTCATCTAAATTTATGCCCCTGATACACTTCTGTCCACTATGCTTATATGGCTGTATACAATATATCGTTGCCATTTTCCTGTCACCCATCCTATCAAGCATCATAAAAAACCTTTATAAAACCATCAAAAACGTATATAAACTTAAGCTATGAAGACAAAATACATACTTGCGATTGAAACCTCCACCGAGCACCTCGGTGTTGCATTGTGCACAACTGACGGTCATGAAATTTCTAGTTATAATGACCTTGCTTACCGTCGCCTCAGTGACGACCTTCATATCGCTATTGATAAGGTCATGACCCAAGCTAAAACAGGTTACGACCTACTTGAATTTATTGCCGTCACGCGCGGGCCTGGCTCCTTCACCAGTATAAGGCTTGGCATTTCTGCGGCGAAAGGCTTAGCCTTTACGCAAAAACTGCCAATTGTTTCGCTCACAAGTTTAGAAACATTGGCTTGGCAATACATGCAAGGCACAAGCATTGACGCAAGCAAAGGCACATTATGTGTGTGGATTGAAGCCCATGGCGGCAATATTTATGTACAAAACTTCAACGCACAAGGTAGCCTTGCAAGCCCTGTTTCCATGAAAGCTTGTGACGCAGGTTCCTTATTAAAAGCAGGCGATATATTAATTGGTAACGGTGTTATCAACCACCGTGAAGATATTCCAGAAGGGGTTCACTGCCCTGAAGGGTACGCCTATATCAACCCATCTCAATTGGCTAAGCTTGCCCAACGCCGTTACAGCGACAAAACGGACGACGTCAACAACACCACTGCCCTTTACGTACACCCACTCAACTACAATAAAACCTATAACAAAGACGGTAGCAAGAAGTGACTATTACCTTCACACCCGTTTTATTAGAGCACGCACCTTTATGCGCAGCCTTAGACGGCGAATGTTTTAGCGCAGAAGTTTTTAGCGGAGACATGATTACTTCACTCCTTAAAACGCCTTACGTTTTTGGTTTTTTAGTGCTGATAGGTGAAAGACCTATTGGCTATACCTTGGCTTCTGTTGCGGGCAAGCAAGGTGACCTCCTCACCATTGGTATTATCCCCGAAATGCAGGGTAAAGGCTACGGCCGTGATTCAATGATACAGCTCATGCGCATAGCGACAAGTAAAGGCATTAAAGAGCTTTTCCTTGAAGTGCGCCCGTCAAATACATCCGCCATTGCCCTATATGAAACCTTTGCCGCTAGCAAAGAAGGTTTACGCAAAAATTACTACAGCAACGAACTCACAGGCGAAACAGAAGACGCACTCGTTATGCGCATCCCCGTATAAACGTCGCACGTTTAATCGCAGTTATCCCATCTGATATTTACTTTTAGTTTCTAAAACTTTTCAGTTTTGGCTATTTATAACTTGAGCCAATCATACACATAGTATACGGTTAGTTTGTCAAAAACATCTTTTACTTTTTATAAATGTAGGTCTTTGCCTACTAAGGGAAATCTCATGTTTGAAAAAATCAAATGCCTCGTCGGCTGGCATAGCCCCGACAATGACTGGGCACATCATGCTCATAAAAACGAAAGCACATGCAAGTGCAGTCTCTGCAATAAAACCATAACCAAAAGCGCCCTTTCATGGATAGATAAATGGTTATAAAATAGGTTAAGCTATTTATGACGCACCTCACTTTTGTGGGGTTTTTTTGTTATCAGGAATAACAACGTAGTAAAGCTTGAAAAACACCTACTGAAGCACCATATAAGATATTTATGACTATAACCCGCCGCTTGGCGCTACCGTTTTACAAATGACTCATTTATGGGTTCATTTATATGCGGCTGCCCCAGGTGGTTACTTACTTTTAAGCAGATTCTCTACTAAGGAAATATGATGAAATTTGATAATGTATTATGGCTTATGGCTATTTTGTGTTTTGTTGCTATCTACTTACAATTTGGTATCGCTTCAAGCGCACCTATAGGTCTTTCATTAGCCGTACAATCCCTTCTTCTTCGGAAGATGGATTGTGAGCATGAAAAAATGATTGGTAACAGAATTTTTGTTGCCACACCAATAATAGCTTTTGTGTTACTTATTGTAATCTACTAGCGACCTGTTTATCAGGATTATAAAGCCTTACTTTTGTGGGGCTTTTTTTTTGCGCCTAACATCCAACAAAAATGCACTGTTAGAAAGGGTGATATTGTGGTGGATTTTTACTTTGAGCAGGGCCGAACGTTTAATTAAGTTAAACGAGGCTTTGTAAAAAGAAAAAAGGCGCTACAAGAGCGCCCTTTCCCAGATAACTAAAGAAAGTTATGCAGAACGGCGAGGACGACGACCTTTATTGTCAGCATCTTTACGTTCTTGACGTGGCTGGTCACCACCTTCTTCTGCGGCAGTAATTTTAGCTGCTACAGCTTCGTTCTGGTCAATACCCTTCATTGTCAAACGCACTTTACCGCGCTCATCAACTTCTAGACAGTTCACAGTTACTTCGTCACCTTCAGCTAGAACTGTATCAACAGCGCCTAGACGAATGCTACAGATTTCACTGATGTGAACCAAACCGTCTTGGTTAGGAAGAATGGCAACGAATGCACCAAAGTCGGTGATACGTACAATTTTAGAAGTGTAGTTTTTACCAACTTCTGCAACAGCCAAGATACCTTCGATCATATCGATAGCCGCTTTTAGGCCGTCTTTATCAGCTGAAGATACACGACATGTACCGTCATCTTCAATATCAACGCCTGCACCAGTTACTTCGATAATGTTACGGATAACTTTACCACCAGTACCAATAACTTCGCGGATTTTGTCCGTTGGGATCATGATTGTGTGCATTTGTGGTGCTGTGTCAGAAACACCGTCACGTGATGTGTCGATAGCTTCAGCCATTTTACCAAGAATATGAATACGACCGTCTTTAGCTTGAGCTAAAGCTTGTTCCATAATTTCTTTGTTAATAGATGTGATTTTAATATCCATTTGAAGTGCTGTAATACCGTTTTCAGTACCACATACTTTAAAGTCCATATCGCCTAACGCATCTTCATCACCGAGGATATCAGAAAGAATAGCGTAGTCGTCGCCTTCTTTAATAAGACCCATTGCAATACCAGCAACTGGACGCTTCATTGGTACACCAGCAGCCATCAATGACATTGATGAGCTACATACTGTCGCCATAGAAGAAGAACCGTTACATGAAAGAATTTCAGCAACAACACGTGTTGTGTAAGGCCATTCTTCGCGTGTTGGAAGCATAGCAGTTAGGGCGCGGCGTGCAAGCATACCATGGCCATATTCACGACGTGAAGTACCACCCATGCGACCCGCTTCACCTACAGAGTATGGAGGGAAGTTGTAGTGTAGCATGAAGTTGTCTTTGTATTCACCTTCGATAGCGTCGATCATTTGTTCGTCACGGCCAGTACCAAGTGTTGTAATAGCGATAGCCTGTGTTTCACCACGTGTGAACAATGCAGAACCGTGTGCACGGTTAAGAATGTCTGTTTCACAGATAATAGGACGGATTTCAGTAGAAGTACGACCACCGATACGCACTTTATCTTTAAGAATGTTAGAGCGTAATGTTTCGCCTTCCATTGTTTTCATCATGCCTTTAACAAGGTCAACTGAGTATTCGCTTTCTTCGCCAGCAAATTCTTCAACAGCTTTAGCCTTAACTTCAGACATAGCGTTTTTACGGTCCCACTTATCGTCGTGAGCGTAAGCAGCTTTAACGTCAGCAGCGTAAGCTTCTGAAAGTTTAGCAAGAAGTTCCGAGTTATCAGGAACAACAAATTCAAAGCCAGGTTTCGCACATGCTTCAGCAAGTTCGATAATCGCTTCGATAACAGGCTGGAAAGCGTCTTTAGCAAACATTACAGCGCCAAGCATTACTTCTTCACTCAATTCAGAAGCTTCTGACTCAACCATCGTAACACCTTCAGATGTACCAGCAACAGTCAGCTTCAATTCAGTATCAGCTTCTTGTTCGTATGTTGGGTTTAGAATGTACTCACCGTTTTTGTAACCTACAGCAGCTGCTGCGATTGGGCCCATGAATGGTGCGCCAGAAAGTGTAAGAGCAGCAGAAGCACCAATAAGTGATGGAATAATGCTGTCATTTTCACCGTCTGATGACATTACTGTCAATACGATTTGAGTTTCATTTTTGAAACCAGCTGGGAATAGTGGGCGTAGTGGGCGGTCAATCAAACGAGAAGTAAGAGTCTCTTTTTCTGTTGGACGGCCTTCACGACGGAAGAAACCACCAGGGATCTTACCACCAGCGTAGAATTTTTCTTGGTAGTTTACTGTAAGTGGGAAGAAGCTTTGACCTGGCTTTTCTTTAGTAGAAAAACATGCAGTAGCAAGAACTTGAGTTCCACCGTAAGTAACCATAACAGCACCGTCCGCTTGACGGGCAAGTTTACCTGTTTCAATTGTTAGAGGACGGCCGCCCCATTCCATTTCTTTTTTAAATACTTTAAACATTTTATTTCCTTATATGTTTTGCCCTTTTCGTGGGAGAAAAGCGCTTCAGATAAAAACCCTTTAACATCAAAGGCTTTTAGCAGAAACTCTTTCCAGAAAAGAGCGTTATTTTTAGTCATTTATCTTTATACAGGTAATAGGTAAGAATGGAAAGTGATAATTCAAGTGTATACCTGATTTTTTATTAAAAAAAATGAACAATATGGCTATTTCTTGTATTGTCAGAAAAATAATCACACCATTAATGCACCCCTCTATAAATATGCAACTAAACAACCCTTTGGTGACTTCTTTTAAACGTAGTCGCTAAAGCTATCTTTTTAAAAGTCACTCTTATTTTTTAATAGGAACATACTGATGACTTTAAATACCTCAACATTTATTAAAATAACAGATGAACAAGTTACTTCTATAGACTTTGATGACGCTGTATTTGCTGAAATGTCCGAACTTGATACGTTAGCGATAGAATCTTTTATTGCTTTTCCTCAGAAATTTTCTGCGGCAGCTATCAAGCGCAGTCGTTCAAAGCACCCTACTGGGCGTGGCGAACAAAAGAAAAGCGTACAATGGTTTCACCGTGACGAATGGGATATCAGTTTAACCAAGCTAAAGGCAACAGAAAACCGAAAACCTTCTATTGCTGAAGGTATGGAAGATTACTTAAACCCCATTACTGGGTTTAGTAATGGAACTTTACGTTCACATGACAGCCAAGAACATCAAGATCATCTATATTATTTAGAAGATCATGATATGTTATGTGATGAAGCTGACGATTCTGTTGGTGATATTGCCGTTTTAAACAACGACAGTATTATTGATAAACTTATTGCAAGTTTATCAGCTGATGCTGGTGAGGATACTCTAGAGCAACGACTTGCTACAAATGACGCACAAATGTTATCTGAATATATTGATGAAGATAAAGAATGGACTGACTATCAGGCAATAATTGCTAAGAAGTCTGTTAATACAGAAATGGAAGCCGGAAGTTTCGCTGAGGATAATTATCAAGACGACGCAGATGCTGGACATTACATTAGTACGTCTAGCCCTGAGTTTTTACAGTCAGCTTGTGGTGACGAAGACGGGGATATTCATTTATATAATGATGATCCTGAATTCTACACACGTCAAGAATGTGGTTCTGTATTCGAAGATCAGGAATGTCATATTCCACCAGCTATCGAGTCTCGATTCGATATTTTAGGCGGCGCAGGCGCACGTAATATGTACGCAAGCAACCCTAAATGGACTGGCTTAACTGGCTTTAGATACCTTATGAACCATTAACCCACCCCCTCGAAAACTATAAAGAACTCCTTTTTGGGGTTCTTTTTTTATTTAACCATACCCTGCATGTCTTTTGGCCTAAATATTGCTTATATATAACAAGGTTCAAACAAAGGAAAAAGTATATGAGCAGCACAATTGAAGGCTATGGCATACTCAACAATGGCACATCGAGCCATTTATATGACCGTTTAAACGGTAAAGACGTTTCTGCCAGCAGTGCAACAATTGTTGAAAATACTGATGGTGAAAGCGTGCGTGTTTCTATTTCGCCCGAAGCCAAAAGCACACTCGAAAAAATTGACGCCCTCACAGAAGAATTGCGTTATATCGAAAACCAGCTCGGTGAAATGAACTTTTCCGCGACTGACAAAAGCCGTATTAGCGAAATTGCAGGCGAACTTGATAAATTGCATGGCTATAACCTTGCGCAAACGTCTGAAAGTTACTTATTCCTCGGTGAAATCACCAGGCCACAAGCGGATGCCTTATTTACAGAGCTCGATCAACTTTTAAGCGCCGACGACATTTTAAGTGAAGACCAAACCCCCATTGACACAATTATATTAGAACTTGATAATATACTAACATCAGGAGATAAGTATGCATCACATAGCCTACAAGGGCTAGATAACAGCAAATTAAAAGAAGTTACAAACCTCTTTATCACGCTTGCCGCCACAACAAAGGGTATTGAAGATAATAACCTGAGCGATCGTGAACTTCAGGCCGCCAGTGACATCAGCGTACAAATAGACACCGTCTTAAATGCACATGCCAACCTTACACCAGCCAAAAACATGACAACTACTGATGAAAATAACGTCAACGCCCTTTTAAAAGAGCTTGATGGTATCCTCGAAAAAAATAGCTCACTTGGCGTTTCAGAAAAGCTACGCCAAATGACGCAACAAACATCTTTAAGTTTTATTCAAATTATCAACGGTAAAAAATCCAATATTGACGACATCTTCTCGTCCTCTAACACTCGTAATTCATACAGTTCATCATCTAAAGTGATGATAGACGCACAGCGTATGATAGACGCCTACAGCGCCAACCAAATATAAAAAAACCCAAGGTGTACCGTAAAATAGGTAACTTAGATGGGCATATTTTTATTTCTAGATTAAAAGGCTACAAATGTAGCTAACATGCGTACAAATAAAAAAGGCACCCTAAGGTGCCTTTTTTAAACTCAAAAACTTGCCGAAGCGTCAATAGCTTCTGGCGAGGTGTTACTTACGTAAACCAAGTTCTTTAATAAGTGAAGTGTAACGTGAAACTTCTTTACCTTTAACGTAGCTAAGTAGCTTACGACGGTTGTTCACCATAGCAATAAGGCCACGACGTGAGTGGTTGTCTTGCTTGTGTGTTTTAAAGTGTTCAGTTAGGTTTTTGATGCGTTCTGAAAGAACTGCAACTTGTACTTCTGGAGAACCAACGTCATTTTCGCAACGTGCGAATTTTTTGATAAGCTCTGCTTTTTTCTCAGCTGTAATAGACATATTTTATATTTCCTTGTTTACGATATCATTTAATAGTGGAAAGTTTTTCTTTGGCTTTAACGTTTGACCGTCAAATTCTGCCAGAGAAATCATACTCCCCTTCTCTGTTTTCACCCGAACTGGCTTGTTGGCTTTATGTTGCCCTTCAAGCTTTTCACGTTTAATATCAATAGATATGCCCGTTAGTAAGGTCTGCACTTCATTATCAGATGCGGTATATACCGGGATATCGGCCAGTATGTGGTCAACATCCAATAAATGCGTAGCGGGACTTTGCCCTATTTCTGCACATAAATCAAGCATTTCTTTCGTAATAGCGTCATTTAGCTTAAACGGCGGCACTTCTGTGCGGATAAGGCGTGTTACATAAGCATAGCACCCCAATTGACGGCCAATATCCTTCGTGAGGGAGCGAATATAGGTGCCCTTTGAAACATGCACACTAAGCGTCGCTTTATTTGCGTCAAATTCATCCAAATTTATACTGTGTATGGTTACCTGCCTTGAGGCGAGCACCACCTCTTCCCCTGCACGCACACGGTCACAAGCACGCTTGCCGTCAATTTTAAGGGCGCTGTAAACAGGCGGTGTTTGTGTAATCTCACCAAGGAAGCTATCCATAACCGCCCTTAACGCCTTTTCTGTGGGGCGCAGGTCTGATGTGTGGACAGGCGCACCTTCAGCATCGTCTGTCTCTGTTTCTGTACCAAAGGTCATTTCAAATTGATAATACTTATCTTCCGTCAGCATGTACGAAAGCATTTTAGTCGCCTCACCCAAAGCAATGGGTAATATACCTTCGGCTAAAGGGTCAAGCGTGCCGCCATGGCCTGCTTTTTTAGCATCAAAAATATGACGCACAAAACCCACCGCCTGATTCGACGACATACCCACAGGTTTATAAAAATTGATAAAACCGTGTACATGGTTCCCTTTTTTACGCGCCATCTAGTAACATCTTCCTTTGTTTTTCTTTGTTTTCAGAGAAATTATAGTAATTGAAAAAGCCACCAAAAGCCAACATTGCAAAGCTAACTGTAAAAACAGTCAGGCCAAAGTAATGATAGACAAGCGCCAAACCTAATAAAGAAAAAACTTCAAAAAAAGAATAAGTCATTTGCCAAACAGCACTATACAAAAGCAAGTGCCCTTTATCTTTTGATCTCAATAATTTATGAATAGATGTATTCGTCGAAACAACCAACATATTCATGGTCATTTTATTAAAGCTGTCTGCAAGCAACGCCGTTAAAGGTGTTTTAACAAACAAGGTCAAAATAACAGCACTGATCACCGTCATAAGCGCACCTTGACGCTGCGCCCCACCTGTCACACTTTTGTCGATAAACCGTCCAAAAACAAGTGTCACAAAAACTTCTAATAGTGCCGCACTTGCGGCAACAAAGGCAAAGACCCTCATATCACCGATCACATGGAACATATAAAGCGGCAGCATGACAATGCTAACTGTAAAAACCATTTGCTGAGCCCATACCATAGGGTAAATGCCCTTTAATGGTCTCTCTTTAATGGCAACAGAATAACCGTCACTTATTTTATAATTTTCAATACAAAGGGGTTCCCCCTTCATTTTAAGTAGAACCACAATAGAGCAGGACTGTAAAAATAAAGAAATGGCAATAAGTGCTATAAAGCCATAAATAGATAAAAAATAACCCGACAAGGCCACTGTGATCGAAACCATAATGCCTGCAAGCACCATAGCCATGGTCATTTGCTTACCACGATGGGCATTGCCCTTAATATAAATCGCCTCCATAATATCTTTCATGGGGAATATGCCGTAGGAACAGCCGTAAAAAAAAGCGCCCAGCCACAATAAGTCATGCTGTCCACGCTCAACCAATAACAAGCATACAAAGAACAAAAACCTGAACATCACAGAACTCATAGCTGCTATTTTTACGCTATAGTGGTTCATGACAAAAACACCGACAGGGGACATAAGCCCTAAAGTTAATATCGTTAAAGCATAAAAGAATATAACCGATGTAATTGACGCACCCATAACCACCAAGCCCGTACCTGTAAATATATGAACAGGTGCTGTCGAGCCTCTATAAAACATTTTATAAAGATAGAGATAAAGGAAGTTTTTTTCAGATAAATAGGAATGCATGTAAAGCCTTTATACGTACTTTATTTATCAAAGATAAGTGTGCATGTTTTAATTTCACTGTCGCATGTCACAGCTTTCACTGGCGGTTGTACCATTTGAATACATTTTGGTTGTTTTTTTGTGCTATTTGAAAAATAGCAAGAAGCCTCTTCTAAATAAAGGCTGTTCACCGTCGCAGCAAAGCCACAAGTACCAACGGCTTCGATGCAATCGCTATCCACCTGGCATTCTTTCCATTCGCCTTTGTAACTTAAATTTTCGGCATCACATATAGGCTTTTCGGCCAAAGCTGGCAAAGAAAAAAGCATAAAGACGGCCAAGATAAAGGGCATTAAATACGTGCCTCTGTCGTGGTAATAGCAGAGAAGATTTCTTCAATTTTATTTGTGCGCTCACCTTCAACGTCGGCATAAAACTTAATTTTCGGTGTGTTTTTGCGTGCAAAGGAAGCAATATCTTGCTGGAAACGGAAAGCTTCGGCGTTTAAGGCCTTTGAAACTTCTTTTGTTGCTTGGTCTGTCAGGTCTTGCAATGTTGTGAAGTAAACACGTGCATTACGCAGGTCAGGGCTTATCCATACATAAGGAATGTTAATAAGGCTATCTATCAACGGGCTTTTAAAGCCTCCGCGTGCAATAGACTGTGCTAAAGCTTCACGTAGCTGTTCAGCTACTCTTTTTTGGCGCATCGACATTTGTTTCATCTTAAAAACTCCCACAATAATTCAATTAATAGTTACTTATATATAGATTGTATGCACATTTCAAGCCATTTCGTACGTTTATTGTTATTTTTATAAAAATGACATAAAAAAAACACCCCGAAAGGTGTCTTTTTTTTTCGAGAGGGAGGGATAAATCATGCGCCATTCACATAAGCCTCAACATCTGCCTCAACATCTGCCTTAAATTTTTCTTTAGTTAATTCAAAAGCCGCTATTTTTTGAAAAAAAGCAGAGTTATTATTCACGCGACACATATGGTTTATGTCAGACAGCATGTCTAAAAAAACCGTATCAAAAGAAAAATGATCCTGCCCTTTTTCATCACGATGGTTATTTAAAGCCGAACGGTAAGTATTACCCGTTTCCTGTGACACATTTTCATCTAAAAACGTATCTACATCAGCGCGCTCAAAATGAATGCGCGTAGGTTAATCACTGAACATTGTTCATAATGAATTTCACGAACAAAGTCTTCCGTTGTAAAGTTTGAATAGTCAGTTGCCCTTGCAGAAAAAACAACAAGCGATGTAATAACAAATAATGCTATATTTTTTAAAAGTTTCATAAAGCTCGCGCTCCAGATATTGCGGTGAAAACATTTCACCTGCCTTATCTATATAAATAAGCACTTAAAAACACCTTTTCTAGCCCTTAACAAATAAAACACCCATGAAACTATTTCGTGGAGACCGTTTTTTTTAATATATTTAGCTGAAACAAAAACAGGCGCTACAAGAGCGCCTGTTTTTAAATTTACTTTCGTAAATTTATTCGTTTTCCATCGCCGCTTCTAATTCAGCTTCTTCTGCTGCAATTTTAGCGAGACGAGCCTTTTCTTTTTCAGCTTTTTTAACATCTTCTAGCGTACGTTTGATCTCGATAATTTCGTATGTTTCGATCTCATCGCCTTCTTCAACTTGGTCAAAGCCACCTGAGAATGTTAAACCACATTCGTACTTCTCAGCCACTTCTTTAACGTCGTCTTTGAAGCGACGCAAGCTATCAAGTTCACCTTCATGGTAAACAACGCCTTCACGTAGCAAGCGAATTTTGCCATTACGTACAAGTTTACCTTCAGTTACATAACCACCAAAGATCTTCGTCTTGTTGATAAGCATCACTTGGCGAATATCGGCACGGCCTGTGATTTTCTCTTCAAAGTCTGGAGATAGAAGACCTGTCAGCGCCGCTCTCACGTCATCGACAAGGCTGTAAATCACGCTATAGTAACGCACTTCAATACCTGCTTGCTCAGCCGCTGTACGGGCTTGAGCGTTGGCACGCACATTGAAACCAAGGATCAACGCATCAGAAGCTGATGCCAAGTTCACATCGTTTTCCGTAATCACACCCACAGCACTGTGGATAACCTGTACTTTAACTTCTTCCGTTGCCAGTTTGCTTAAGGAATCTGTAATCGCTTCAACAGAACCCTGTACGTCACCTTTAACAACAACAGAAAGCTTAACAACTTCACCTTCAGCAATTTTACTAAAGATAGAATCGAGTGATGTTTTCGCATGAGCCATCGCCACTTTTTCACGTTTTTTCTGAGAACGGAAAGCTGCAACTTCTCTGGCACGCTTGTCTGATATAGCCACTTGGAAAGTATCACCCGCGTCACAAACGCTTTGCAAACCTTGTATTTCAACAGGTGTTGCAGGGCCAGCCTCCATTAAACGGTTACCTTTGTCGTCCATCATGGCACGTACACGTCCCCAAACAGAGCCAGCGACGAAAACGTCACCTACTTTAATGGTCCCGCGTGAAACAATGACAGAAGCAATCGGACCACGACCTTTATCAAGGCGAGATTCAACAACCACACCATCGCCACGGCGTTCTGGGTTCGCTTTAAGTTCAAGTACGTCTGCTTGTAGTAGAATCATTTCTTCAAGTGTTTCTAAGCCTGTACCCGCTTTTGCAGAAATTTCTACACAAACGATATCACCACCAAAGTCTTCAGGGATAAGCTCATGACTTAGAAGTTCTTGCTTAACTTTTGCAGGATCAGCCGCAGGCTTATCACATTTGTTAATCGCAACAATAATTGGCACTTCAGCTGCTTTAGCATGACGAATCGCTTCAATTGTTTGCGGCATTATACCATCATCAGCAGCAACAATAAGAATAACAATATCCGTTACAGATGCACCACGTGCACGCATAGACGTAAACGCCTCGTGACCTGGTGTATCAAGGAAAGTAATCATACGTCCTGATTCTGTTTTAATTTGGTAAGCACCAATGTGCTGTGTAATACCGCCGGCTTCACCGTCTGCCACATGTGTTTTACGTAAAGCATCAAGCAATGATGTTTTACCGTGGTCAACGTGACCCATAACAGTCACAACTGGTGGGCGTTCTTGTAGTTCAGTTTTTGCATCTTCGTCACCAACAAGGCTTTCTTCAAGCGCGTTGTCGCTCACAAGCTTGTATGTATGGCCAAATTCTTCAGCAATCAGTGCGGCTGTTTCTTGGTCGATAGATTGATTCTGTGTCACCATTTGACCCATCATCATCAATTTCTTAACAACATCAGATACTTTTTCAGTCATGCGGTTTGCAAGTTCTTGTACTGTAATAATGTCAGAAATAATAACTTCACGTAGTACTTTGTCTTGTGTGCTTTCAGCGGCCTTACCGTAACCACGGCGGCGAGAATTAGACATTGTGCGTGCACGTGCTGAAATATTATCTTTATAAGCGTTACGGCCACCACGTTTTTTAGCAGGGCCCGCTGTTGTACCAGGCTTGCTTGCACTTTTTTTCTTCGCTGTAAATTCATCGGCAGAGAAACGCTTGTTTGCACCTTTTTGCTCGAGAGTTGTACCAGCGGCTTGCTGTTCAGCAAGTTTTTGCTTTTCAAGTTCAGCTTCTTGCGCTTTATCAGCTTCAGCAGTTTGTGCCACTGCAAGATCTTTTTTCGCGTTTTCGATCGCTTTTAGATCATCTTCTTTTTTCTGAAGCTCTTCTTCTTTTTGAACCTTCATTTCTTGTAGGCTACCCGCTTGTTTACGGTCATTTAGGCGCTTTTCTTCTTCTGCAGCAGCATTTTTCTGTGCATTTTCAAGCGCTTTAAGGCGTTGGCCCATTTCTGTTTCAGGCTTTACTTCTTCAGCAGGTGCTGCTGGTGTAGGCGCTGCAAAACGGCGACGTTTCACTTCAACAGATACACCCTTAGATGCAGCCGGTGTTTTAGAGGCACCACCTAAACTAAGTGTACCACCGAGACTTAATGTCCCTTTTTTCGTCGTTTTCGCTGAATCAGTCATTCATTACTCCATCTTATTCATTTATAAAAAATGTATGGTAACGTTCCCACGCTACTTTAACATTTTCTATTTGTGGCTTATCTAACAAGCCTACTAAACTAATATTCTCACCACCTAAGGCTTGGGACAAATCGTCTTTTGACAATTCGTTACATGTTCCAACATCCCAAGAATACACACGCTTTGTTACATCACCACCTGCATCACTTGCAAGAAATACTGTTGCAATGCTTCCTTTGTGGTAAACCTCTTTTACCTTTTCAAGCCCCAAAACAGATAAACCGCTCTTTTTTGCCATGCTCAGGCTCGCCACCAACTTTTTTTTCAAAAAATCGGTTACCACTTGCAACAAGTCCTCGTGGACCGTTACTGCAAATGCACTTTCAAAAAGTTTTTCATCAATAGCTTTAACTAATAATGCGCGTTCACAAGGTATATAAACCTCATTTTCTGCTGGTGCTTTTTCATCTATATCAAACCACAGGTCACCCTCTGGTCCTTTAACGAAACGCAGGCGGCTCTCTTTGTCCATATCTTTACTTTCAAAGAGATACACCGTTTGTTCCATGTTTAATCCTTTTCCGAACTAAACGTTTTTAGCGTGCGTTTTAGTTGCCTTTTCAGCAACAGGCACTTCACTCGGCACATCGTCTGCATCTTCGTCTTCATCTTCAAACCAGTGTTTACGTGCTTCCATAATCAAACTTTCAGCTTGATGTTGTGTCATAGCACCCTCTGGTAGTAGCTCCAAAAGTTCATCTGTCGCAAGTTCAGCAAAATCATCAAGTGTCTTAATGTCTTTGCGCACAACATGAAGTAAGTTTTCGATCTTCAGGCCGTGCAAGTCAACAAGCTCTTGTTCAACTTTTGCTTTTTTCAATTCAGCCACTTGTGCATCAATTGTTTTTTGTGCACGTGCTTGAATTTCGATAGCCAAGTCCGTGTTAAAGCCTTCAATAGCTGCAATTTCTTCGATACTTACCATCAGCAATTCGTTAATGCTTGTGAAGCCTTCATTGACAAGGACATGTGTAATTGTTTCGTCCACGTCAAGGCCTTCAATAAAGCTCTTAGAAACTGTTTCAAATTCTTTTTGGCGGCGTGCTTCTTCTTCAGCTTCGGACATAATATCAATGTTCCAACCTGTCAAAATAGAAGCTAGGCGAACGTTTTGTCCACGGCGGCCAATAGCAACAGAAAGTTTATCTTCTGGTACCACAACTTCAATACGCTGCTCGTCTTCATCTAAAACAATTTTAGAAACTTCTGCAGGTGCAAGTGATTCTACCAAGTAGTCCGCAGGGTTTGCTTTCCATGCGATAATATCAATGCGCTCACCTTGAAGTTCTGTTGTAATGTTTTGCACACGTGAACCACGCATACCTACACAAGCACCCACAGGGTCAAGGTTGGCATCGTATGATTTCACGGCAATTTTAGCACGGAAACCAGCGTCACGGGCAACGCCCATTATTTCAATAACACCGTTACCAATTTCAGGCACTTCTTCTTCAAAAAGTTTCTTCAAAAACTCTGGGTGCGTGCGGCTTAGGAATACCTGTGGGCCACGTACTTCGCTTTTTACATTATAAATGTAAGCACGTACACGGTCACCACTGCGGTATGATTCACGTGGTAAAAGTTCGTCACGTGGAATAAAGCCTTCGGCTGTACCAAGGTCAAGCGTTGTGCCACCGTAGTCTGTACGTTTAACCGTACCAGAAACAATTTGTCCTTCATTTTCTTTGAAAGATTCGTATTCTTTCACACGTTCAGCTTCACGTACTTTTTGGAAAATAACTTGTTTAGCCGCTTGCGCAGCAATACGACCAAAAGCAATAGGAGGCAAGTCTTCTGAAAGGAAGTCACCTAATTTAACATCAGGGTTACGCTTTTGCGCTTCCACCAATAAAATTTGCATGCTATTTTCTGTTAGAGGGTAACCACGTTTATCACAAGCAGTACGCATTTCCATTGGGCGCTGTTCACGCTGGGCAAGGCGATACTCTTCTTCATTAATGGGCTCTGTCACAAGGTTTACAACCTCGACAACTTTTTTAAGAGCAACATCACCTGAAAGACGGTCCATATTTGCAACGACATTTAAGTGCATACCGTATTTACGGCGTGCAGCCATTTGGATAGACTCTTCCATCGCCATGAGAATACTCTCTTTGTCGATATCTTTTTCACGAGCGACCGCATCAGCAACCTGTAACAATTCCAAACTCATACTATTATTCCTCTGTCATATTCATAATTTGTTTCATATCTTCATCTGTAAAATACAAATGGGCATATTTAATTTGCTCAAAGGGAAGTTTTACTTCCGTTTTGTCTTCATCGAGTACAATAACAACCTCATCGTCAACAATACCCTGCATCATGCCAATAAAGCGGCGGCGTTCGTTGAACGGCACAGCCATTTGAATTCTCGCACGGCTATTTGCATAATCTGCAAAGTCTTTCTGTGAAACCAAAGGGCGTTCCATACCTGTACTTGAAACTTCTAGCGTATAGCGTGAAGGAATTGTATCTTCCACATCTAAAAGTGCCGCCGACATACGTGATATAGACGCACACTGTCCAACGGTTGCCGATACAGGGTTTTCCTTTGTAGCTTCAACTGGCTCAACCATGACCTGCAAAACATTACTGCCAGTGCCACCTGAAAAACGGACACGCACAATGCGCAAACCAAGCTCTTCTACGCCTGGTTTAATCAGTTGCCATACTTCATTTTCTACGGGTTGTATCACTTCAGTTTTCTCCTTAAAAACCTATTTAAAATATAAAAAAAGCGGGGAATGCCCACTTGTTTTATTAAAAGTACATATAAAATGCCTTTTCAAAACTTGTCTTACTAAAACGGACTATATAATTATTTCCCCCATTAAGCAAGGTTTGTTTGTTGTTTTTTTAACTTATTTTGACATCGCTTGCGGCATGGCCTTCACCATGTCTAAAACCTTACGACGCAAGTGTTCGTCCTTAATACTGTAATATGATTTCATCAATTCAATTGTCTCACGGCTGCGCATTTGTTTGTCAAATCTTGAAACCTCTTCGGAAACAATTAATTTCCCAGAATCATCATAACCATCAAACATAAATGAAACAGGCACGCTTAAAATACGTGAAATTGCATACAGACGGCTAGAGCCCACACGGTTACTACCGTTTTCATACTTCTGCACCTGCTGAAATGTTATTCCCAGCTGATCGGCGAGTTTTTCTTGGCTTAAACCGAGGACCGTACGTCTCATACGTACACGGCTACCTACATATAAATCTACTGGATCTGGAGTTGCCATTGTTAAATTCCAATTCTCTATTTTTAAATTTCACAGTTATGCATTCGCACCGCTACTTCCTAACAGGAACATATACCACATAAATACCGATATAAACAAAAAAAACCATAAGGGAAAACCATTTTGCACGTAGTCCTAGATTAAAGAAATCAACATCAACCATGAATTGTATTCAATATAAGTCATTGTTTTTAAAACTAAGGAATATGGCACATACCTTCAAATATAGAGGTTTAATGCCTTTATACTATCCATATTTTCACTTTTTAAAAGCCGACCAAAGTTATCAACAAACGCGTTCACTCCATAATTTGATGCACGTATAACGTGCTTACCAAGCGTTGCAGCCCTTACTTTAACAAAAGCAAAGTGCTGATAAGGGCCTATCGTCCCCTTAAACCAAGCGTCGTTTGTAATATTTAATATATAATCAGCTTCACTATCTATCAAGCCCTTGGTTTGAGGTAAAACAATTTCGCCGCATATAAGAGGCGCAAAATTTATACCTGCAACAGAAATCATTTTTTGCGCCTCTAGGCCTGGCGTGTATTCCCCTTGCCCTTGTAGGAAATCTTCAAACATTTTAGGAAAGTATTTTCGGTAAGGGAAGTATTCACCAAAAGGCACTAAGTGGCGCTTGTCGTAATGGCTTTCGACTTCACCATTTTCGCTTAATAAAAACATGCTATTATAGTATTGTCCGTCATCACCTTTATAAGGCGCGCCTGTAATGAGATTTTTGGCCTTTATTTGATCTGCTAAATAGCCACGCAAACGATCATGCTTATTAAGGGCACTTGTCACGGCTGTTTCAGGCCAAATAACAATATCTGCAATTTCACCCGTATTGCTTTGTTCAATATAATTTTGCATAAATTCACGGCGCTTTTGCACCTTCCATTTATCAAACTGGTTCACGTTACCCGAAATAAGACGCACATGCGTTTTAGACGCATCAGCTGTTTCGACGTCTATTATAGGATTTTCAGCCAAGCGTACATAACCATAGTCAAAAGAAACAACGAAGAGAAAAACCGCAAATAAGCGCCAACGTGGCGACGCAACAACAGACACAGCCAGCAATACAAAGACAAATGAAAGTAAGTAAACCCCTCCAATGGATGCCAACTGCAAAAGACGATCGGCATAAGCCCATTGATAACCCGCCAAGTTCCATGCAAAGGTCGGCGTTAGGCTGCTACGCACAAATTCACCCAACACCCAAGCAAGTACAAACAAAAGTGGTACAAAGGGAGATAGCTTAAATTTTTGCACCAACGCGCCAGCCAGCCCTATATACAGTGACAAATAAAATGACAGTAAAACAACACACAAACCACCCACAGCAATAGCCACAGGTAAATCACCAATGGTGACGTAAAAAGAACCAATAAGCCAATGCAACGACGTAACATAATGTGCCACAGCAAAAACAACTCCTATAGTAAAGGCCTGTTTCGCCGTTTGCTGTTTTTTAAATAATAAGAACAGGAAGGACAAAGACAAAAGCCCGGCAACCCACAATGAAAAGGGTGCAAAGCCAAGTGTATAAAGTGCCCCCAAAAGCGCTGCCAACAAACGTGGTTTTTGCTTTAATGTATTTTGTATTTTTTTAAACATACAGGCAAAAGTACTCCATTTAACAAAAAGCGACAAGTCAAAGCCCTAAAATGAACACACAAATGCCCTAGACGTATTAACTACAAACCAAGTAAGCCCATAGAGAATTCTATCAGTTAATTAAAACACCTTTGCAAACCCAACGTGCACACCTAACGTGCATAAGGATAAAGCAAAGGGATTTTACGCGCCGATTGGGGGGATATAAGTTATGGATTGAATGCGGCGCCCGTCCGCTTTGGTCACAATAATTTTACCACCCGAAATTAAGTCAAAAGCTGAACCTTCTTCTGGTACACGCCCGGCAAGCTCTAACACAAAACCACCAATTGTTTCATATTCACCTTCAAAACTCACACCGAGGCTTTGACGGATTTCTTCGTCTAAATCTTCAATTTCAACACGGGCATCTAATTGATAACAACCTTCAGAAAGCTCCACAACACCGTCTATAATCTCTTGTGCTTGTTCGTTTTCATCTTCGAGGTCACCGACCAACTCTTCCATAATATCTTTAACGGTTATAAGGCCTGTTGTGCCGCCATACTCGTCGACCACAACCGCCATTTGCACGGCATTGTTACGCATCTCGTCGAGAACCGCTGGAATAGCAAAACTTTCGGGTACAAATGTGCAAGCACGCATGACTGTTTTAAGATCAAACATTTTGTCATGCGCCATAGCTTGAAAAACGTCTTTAAGAGTGACAAACCCAACAATTTCATCGAGGTCTTTACCACAAACAGGTAGCCTTGAATAACCAGATTTTTTAAACACCTCAACAACAGTGTCAAAATCATCTTGCTTAGAAAGGTGAACAATATCACTACGGGGTACACAAGCATCGTCTGCGTCAATGCCACTAAACTTCAACACAGCCTCAATAAGTAACTTTTCTTCATCACTTAAAGGCATTTCAGTGGTATCACGGCTTTCGATAAGGCCTTGCAGTCCATTATCAACGTCCTTTTTGAACATTTTTTTAAGGGAGCCTTGTAGGCGTTTTAATAAACCGACGCTACTGGGACCAGGAAGGTCCGCTTCTGTATGTATATCCATTAATGTTTGTTTGTTACCTCATCCACGTTTATCTTATATACTATATACCATGTTTATTTATGGTAGGGGTCATTAATAGCAAGACCTGCCAAAATGTCAATCTCAAGATTTTCCATCGCTTCAGCCTCTGCATCATCTATGTGGTCGTAACCATATAGGTGTAAAATACTGTGAACCAGTAAATGACTTAAATGATCATCCACCGACTTACCCTGTTCAAGAGCTTCCCTTTCTAGGGTATCACAAGAAACAATAATATCGCCTATATATTTTACAGGTACCTTGTTTTTATCATACTTTTCAGGTGTATACGGCATATCTTCACCACAAGGGAACGACAAAACATTGGTCGGTTTGTTCATACCGCGAAAGTCATTATTCAACTTCTGCACTTCCGCATCGTCTGAAAAGCGCACCGTAAATTCTAATGTTTTATCCTGCCAACCTTCTGGTATTTGTGTTTTAACTTGCAAGGCCAACACGGCATCATTCAACAAATTTTCGACAGAAACTTTTACTGACGGTTGTTTATTTATGTCTATAATAGGCAAAAGCATTTATTTGTATCTCATTTCATTCATACACAATACCTATATCACATACTAAGGGCAATAGGTATAGCCGCCGCATAAGAAACACCGCCAATCAACAGCTGGTCTTGCCAACGCCCCTCTCCCCATAAAAGAGAAGAAATTACCATAATCACAGGCCCTGTCAGAGTCATTGCAACCCAGGCCAAGGTGACAGGTAAATGCGTTACCATGATAGAAAGTATCATAACCTCACTTACAGCCATCATCATACCTATTTTCATTGTACGTCGGTTAAAAACACAAGACTTAACATGTTTAAAGCCAACACCACGGCTAAGCAATGACACAGTAGTCATCCCCGCCCCTGTTAAAAACAGTAAACCATACCAATTAACATGAGAAATAAAGTAATGGTCAATCATCCCAAACATGCAACCCATAAAAACCATCAGCAAAAACATTGACTGTACGCGGCGGCTTTGTGTATTCAAATGCCCTTTTATAGTAAACAGAAGGCCAGTCAAAGTTAAAATAGCCACAGATACCCATTGCATCACAGAAAGGTTTTCTCCAAAAACAGCATTACCAAGTGCGATTAAGCCGATACAAATAAATCCAAAAAATGACGCACTGCTATTGCTTGTTTTACGTAAGGTTTGCCCTGCATAGCTCATAACCCAAAAACCAGCCCCTTTTAAAAGGCCTATGAATAGCAAAAAAGGTGACGCAATAATTACGGAAAAAGCCCAAGAAGCTTCGGCTTCAAATACAGGGTATAAAAGCATTGAAACAATCAGCATCCAGCCGCCAATAGAGGCACTGGCGTCGTTTGGTGTCATCACAAAAGACTGACGGCGCAAATACAAAGCCCGCACAAGAACAAGTGTAAACAAAATAAACATAAAAAAGAGCTGTGACATAAATTAGACCGTTGCATTGAATTGAAGTTTCATATAGCTTTATAGACCTATATCAAAACAAAACAACAAAAAAGTTAATAATAATAAAAATGCAAAAAAATTTCTTATTCACCAGTGAGTCTGTTTCTGAAGGCCACCCAGACAAAGTATGCGACCGCATTAGCGACGCCATTTTAGACGCCTACCTTACAGAAGACCCTGAAGCACGCGTTGCCGTTGAAACATTGGTCACAAAAAACCTTGTCACCGTTGCAGGTGAAGTACGTTCACACTTTAAACCTAATATTGACAACATTATCCGCACTGCCATTCGCAAAATTGGCTATATTAGCGGTGACTTTAACGCCGAAACAGTTGAAATTATCAACCGCATTCACGGCCAAAGCGCTGAAATTGCCATGGGTGTTGATGAAGGCGAAACAAAAGAAGAAGGTGCTGGCGACCAAGGCCTCATGTTTGGTTACGCTGTCAACGAAACACCTGAACTAATGCCTGCCCCTATTTATTACGCCCATAAAATTATGGCAGAAATGGCGAAGCTACGTCACGCGGGTGAAACACGCCTCGGCCCTGACGCTAAAAGCCAAGTGACCCTTATTTATAAAAACGGCAAACCTGTCGGTGCCGATACCATTGTTGTGTCACACCAACATAGAGAAGACGTGACGAGCAGAGAAGTAAAAGAAATTGTCGAAGATGTTATCGCGCGCATATTCCCCGCAGGTTGGGTTACTGAAAAAACACGTCTTTACGTCAACCCAACAGGTTCATTTAACTATGGTGGCCCTGGCGCTGACACAGGCCTTACAGGCCGTAAAATTATTGTCGATACTTATGGCGGCATGAGCCGTCACGGTGGAGGTGCTTTTAGCGGTAAAGACCCTACAAAAGTTGACCGTAGTGCCGCTTACGCTGCCCGCTACCTTGCAAAGAATGTGGTTGCCGCTGGCCTTGCCGATTCTTGCGAAATCCAGCTTTGCTATGCCATTGGCATTAGTGAACCTTTAGCTGTTTACCTTGACACTTTCGGTACAGCAAACGACTACACAGATGAACAAATTGCCGCAGCGGTTAAAAAGTCGATGAAGCTTTCACCAAGGGGTATCCGTGAGCATTTAAAACTCAACAAACCTATCTATGAACGCACAGCTGCCTACGGCCACTTTGGTCGCAAACCGACAGGTGATTTCTTTACATGGGAAGCAACAGACCTCGTCGACACAATTAAAGCCAACCTATAGCCATTCGGCTACTAAGCACAAAAAAAAGCCTTCCATAACGGAGGCTTTTTTTGCCAATACGGCTATAGTCGAGGCTTTAATTGTGAAGGGTTGTAGATATTTTTTATATAAAGCTGAAACTGTATTCTAAGGTTATTAAATTCATCAACGCTAATTTTTAGATAGTCTTCAGCCGACTGGTATCCTTCTTTATAGCTCTTCAAATTGCCATCATTCATCATGCAAGCGCCAACAGCTGCCCCATAATTAATAGTAGCGTTTGCATAACTTTTAACAAAGTTATAACTTGCAGAGTCGACATCAGTAAAAATCTGAATATATGCCTTACCGTCAACAGATTTGTTATGATCGAAAAAATCCTTATGATTTTGCCTATCACTGCTCGTTCTTTCTAAAAGTGTCTGATTACAATACTCACGATAATCCTCGTTCAACTTCAAAGAGCCCTCCGCCATAACAGAAAGTGAAAACATAGCTGTAACAGCCACTATAATTAATTTATTCATAAGGTAAATCCTCAGTAAAATGCACGAAATGTGCGAATTAGAAATTTTACGCCTCATAAGGCGACAAACGTGTAGGTCATACTTAGTAAATAAAATATAGGTATCCCCATACACAAAAACAAGTACTTCGATAATAAAAGCCTCCGCAAGGAAGGCTTTTTGCCAAAGTGGCTTTAAATTTCGCTATATCAGTAAACATTTTTCTTATTATAATGGTCTTTAATATATAAATCCATTAAGGCGGGTAGTGCTTGTAAATGTTTTCTGATTTCTATAATATGTTCGTTTGCTGACATACGCACATCATGCAGGCTCGTTAAGCGGCCGCCATTTAACAAACATTGCTTCACGGCCTTCATAGAAAGGCGTGCAATCTCTTTTTTTAACAAATAAACATTTTTATAGCCAGGCGCATTAATTGTACGACCCACATTCAATTTTCGATGAATCGTGTAGTAATCTGTGCCATCCAAAGCCTGTTTACTTTTAAATAATGTTCTTATAAAAACCAATTCAGGCTCAAGAGATGTTTTAATTTTAGCCTGACATATTTTAACAACCTGTGTAAAAATATAAGGCGTTAAGTCTTCATCTGGTGAATTAAGGGTAGATGCATGGGCGCTAACAGCAAAGGAAAAAGCGCAGAGAATGAGCGTTAATTTTTTCATAAGGGTTACCTCGCAAGGAAGATAAGCATAAATATGCCTATAAAAGGACACGGTATAAATACCGAAAAAACGTGAAGGTTATACAACTTAGTATGCACAAACTACTACAAAACATTCATTAATTCAAGGCCATAAAAAAGAGCCCTTATAAAAGGACTCTTTGAATTCGATATAGCTTTATGAACGCCTAGCAACCTTGCGGTTGTAATGTGTTTTTATAAAATCATCCATCACGGCATAAAACTTATCAATAGCAGGCAAGGCCTGACCATGAATCGTTTCATTGGCTGACGGACGTGGTGGTAAATTTTGATTATAAGAAACACCTGTATTCATATCGCCGTCATTCACTTTACAAAAGTATATAGCACTGCCGCTAGAAATTCTCACAGCGTCCGCTGCCTCTTTCACAACGTCAAACTTTGTAGAACTTAAATAAAACTTTTCATAAAGCTTAAAAACTTCGTAATACGACCGACTATCAGCGGCTTTTTGACGACGTAATTTTGTACGCAAAGCTTCTAGTTTTGGTGATATAACTGCCAAAACCTCAGCTTCACAAGGGGTCGAAGCAATTTCGTCCATGTCTTTTTCAGCCGCCATTGCGGGCGCCATAACACTCAAAGACAAACAAACAATAAACATAGGTATATGTAATTTTTTCATAAGAGGAACTCCAATAAAATATAGAAAAAGGTAAGAAAGATGTTTTTAACCACAAGCCTTATAACAAACTGCCATAGCTTTGACAACTGTACAAAAAAATACTTTACAGATGCATACAATTTACCTTAAAAGAGGGGTTATGAAAGATACAGAAAACACACCATTCGTTAAAATTGGCCGCATGCGTTCCTTCGGGCGTACGTCTAGCCGCATGTCCATAGCTGAACAAGGTAAACTTGAGCAACGTTTAACTGCCTATGGCGTACCTGTGGCAAACCAAACTACCCCCGAGCAACTTTTTGACAAAGAAGTGAGCCACTTAGTGGTTGAACTGGGTATGGGTAATGGTGAATCTATTGCTATACGCTCACAAAACGAACCTGAAAAACATTTCATTGGCTGCGAGGTCTATAAAAACGGTCTTTTATCTTTAGTGCGCACCATTGAAGAAAAAGACATTCAAAACCTTAAAATTTGCAGCGATGACGCGCGTGAACTTCTAGAACAGTTACCCAAAAATTCAGTAGATGAATTGGTTGTTTTGTACCCCGACCCTTGGCCAAAAAACAAACAAAAAAAACGCCGTATTATAAACGACGAACTTTTAAATTTGGCTGACAAAGTCGTTAAAGAAGACGGCACGCTTTTCATCGCCACCGATATCCCTGATTACATGATGTGGATACTCCGTGAAGTATATAACCATGACATATTCTTCCCCACAGCTATATCACCAGACGAATGGGCAAAAGCACCTCAGTGGTGGTATAGCACAAAATACGAGCAAAAAGCCATAAAACAAGGGCGCAAGGCTTGGTATATGGCATTTAAACGCAACGTTGATAAATCAAACACAAAATGCAAACCCCTTATTAAACATGCAGAAGAATAAAAACCCCTTCAATCACAAAAAAGCCCTCTTATGAGGGCTTTTTATTTCGCTATTTAATTTTAAATTTTACATTGTAAATCTCAACCTATTGAGATTCATCATCGCCTGAAGCTTTATTTTTCTCACAAAGCACAGCATAGTAAAGCGCCATACTACCGACTATCAATAGAGCAAGTGCTGACATAACAAATTCAATGTCGCTGAGACGGTAACCCACAGCAAAATTATCAACGTAAAGGCCAACAATGAGCATTGGTAAAGCCGCTAAAAAAACGCCAACACCTTTAAGTTTATTCCCCAGTAAAGCACCAAGAAATAATACAAGCAAAAAGCAAGGAAAGAAAATAGCGCCGTCTGTAAAGGTAGGATTGTAATATATGCTTTGAATAAATGATTCAATTTCTAGTAACATAATTATAACCTCAATAATGCACGAAACGTGCGGAACGTGGTAATAAGCCACAAAGAATTTCAACAGCCTGTAAAAGCTTTGTTAAACGTATAAGTAAATCTATAAACCATATATAAGCCTTCAAAGCTTAATTACAAGGCTTTAACATAAACATATACGAATAATTGGCAAATGGTTCGCATTAAGCTAAACTACTTAAAATAATAAATCGGAATAAAAAATGTCTTTACTTGCAGTTGCCGCTGGTGGCGCCGTTGGAGCCCTTGGCCGTTATGGCGTTATGAACCTTGTGGGCCTCACAAACTTTCCATACGCCACTATTATCGTCAACATATTAGGGTCACTCGCCTTAGGCGCACTGCTCGAAGCCAACGCCCTCTATTTAAATATATCAGAAACGACGAGGCTCTTTTTGGTGGTTGGCGCACTTGGTGCCTTTACCACCTTTTCAACTTTCAGCATGGAAAGCATGTACCTCATTGGCAAAGGTGAGCTTTTAAAAGCTGCACTTTATATTACAGCCACAGTAACCCTTTCCATTTTTGCCTTCTTCGTTGGCATGTGGTTACTTAAATAAAAGGATACAAAACCTATGAAAAAAATATTCATTCTCTTTGCACTTTTCGCGTTCATAAATAACACAACACAGGCCGAAAATTTAACAGAGAAAGTAAGCGCCAATAAAAACAATTTAATCGGGGCATGGCACGTTGTCACCTTCTTGCCTGGTAGCTTTGGCCAGCAATATTCAGACAGTGACTACCTTGCACCGTCACAAATTTATGGATTTTACGACGACGGGCATATGCGCTCATTGGTTTCAGACCAAGCAAAAGCCTATACGCAAGATAGGTTTGAACTTGAATCCCATTTTACAAATAAACCTGCAAAATTACACTATCAATTTTTAGACGACCAGCATATCGCCATCACCATTGATGAGAAGGGTGACATCGGCACCGTATGGAAAACACATATTGTAGATGAAGATGAAACGTTTAACGGCATTCCGCTACAAAAAGGCGACATGCTTATGGGCATGACAGCGCCTAAAAGTGACAAAACGGATAAATTACGTTATATCCGCGTTATGCGTAAAAATAAATAACTTAAAAATTATCCTTTAATTGGCGAAAGCGTGCAAATTCTTGCACTGTTTTTGCTTTTAAAAAGACATTATGTTCTTTTTCTACCCCTATAGTGCTTGGCACAGTCGCCTTGCGCGCCTGTCGTTTTTTGCTTGCAAGCTTTAGCGATTCTTTAATTTTGATATCATCAGGGGCAACATGGGTGGCAAAATTTAAATTGGCCAGTGTATATTCATGGGCGCAGTAAACAGCCGTATCATCAGGCAATAAATTTAATTTAACCATTGAGTTAAACATTATATCAGCCGTACCTTCAAACAACCTACCGCAACCCGCTACAAACAATGTATCCCCACAAAACAAAGCTTTTTCATCCGCAAAGTAATAACCAATATGCCCTGTTGTATGACCGGGAATAGACATCACCGATGCCTGCGCATGCCCCACTTGTACCTTATCCCCCTCGCCTACCGTCGCCGTTATACATGGAATACGATTTTGATCTCCCTTAAAGGCAATCACATCACAGCCATATTTTTCCACCAGCTTTTCAACACCGCCAATATGGTCATGGTGATGGTGGGTAATGAAAATTTTAGCTAATTTTTGATCACCTAAAAAATCCATAACAACAGCCGCATCACCGGGGTCAACCACAGCAACTTCACCCGTGACATCACAGGTCAGCATAAAGATATAATTATCTTCAAAAGCGTTTACTATATTAATATTTAACAATATGGTTAACCTTCTATTTCATGTCTAAAAAATATCTTTTCCATACGGCCATAACTGTCACGACTACCAATGGTCAAATAAGCTTTTGTGCGCTTAAAAGGTGGCTTAATAGATTTTATCTTACGCACTTTCGCCAAGTCTAAATGACAACTTAATGTAATATGAGGTAGAAAGTCAGCGCCCAAGCCACTATGTACTTCTTTTTCTTGAAAAGCCTGCAGCACAGCGTCCTGCAACTTCGCATATTTACCAAATTCTTCCATTAAAAAGGACGTATAAACCCTTTCTTCCCAAGGCGCATCGACACAAAAACATTTTATGATCACGTCATACTCAAGCTTAAAGCCCCGCCCCATAAGTACTTGCCACCTTTTTTCAGCATTGTTTTTGTCACCGTCAATATGTGCAATTGTTATATGTGGTATAGAATTTTCGCCCGTCCGATAAACAGAAGGCACAAGAAGGTCTAATTTTTTGGCTACAAGGCCAAGTGCCTGATTGTCCCTATCTGAAAATGTCAGCGCTATATTCAGCAAATTATCACCCTTTTTATAATACTGTCCCCATGATATCATAGCACGCAAGCACTTAACTAGGGACAAAACAGGTAATATATTGGATATCTTAAACCTCAGAGATTGGTACAGAACACCCACGGGCCACGTTGTGCGTCGACAAATTCAGTCGGCCTTACAGGACATGTGGCCTGACATTCAGGGTAAGCGTATTCTGGTACTGGGTTTTGGGACACCTTATATCAAACTTTGGCTTAAAGAAGCCCAAGTATTTTGCGCCATGCCCGCAAGCATGGGCGGTGTCTGTTGGCCCGATAGGCAACCCAACCGTGCCACCTTGGTGACAGAAGAATACCTGCCCTTTATGGATTGTTTTTTTGATGCCATTTTATTGGTACATAGCCTTGAGTTTTGCAAGGATGAAACGGCGTTAATGTGGGAATGCAATCGCGTTTTAAAAGACTGTGGCCGCCTACTTGCCATTGTGCCCAACCGCGCAGGCGCTTGGAGTCATCGTGAAATTTCACCCCTTGCACGTGGCCTGCCTTTTAGCCAAGGACAATTAATGCGCGCCTTTAAGGAAAGCGCATTCTTGCCTGTTCAAAACAATTATGCCCTTTACGTCCCTCCCACCGACCGCGAATGGGTACACAAGTATAGTCAAACATTTGAAAGGCTCGGCCGTAAATGGCGTGCACCAATGGGCGGCGTTATTTTAATGGAGGGTAAAAAAGATATGCATGCAGGTGTGGTTGTGCGTACCAACAGCCTACTTAACAAGCGCATGGTGCTTAGACCAGCAACCGCTTAACATCTTATACCAAATAGTTTAACATAACGATGAGGTTAATCTTTATATAATAAGCCAAATGGTTAAATGTATAATTTACCAAGTAGTTAAATATTATTATACACATCAAAAAAAAGAGCCCCAAGAGGGCTCTTTTTATATTCGCTTACAAGTATTATCTTTTAACTAAGATTTCCCAAATATAAGTTTCCTTTTCATTACGTGGGTTTTTCATCCACACATAAGGCAACTTCACACGACCACCAACAGCCCATGAAAAATACTTTTTCATAAAACGGCCAAAACGGCTTGACGGTAAAATTTGAGCAAGACCCATTTTTTTCAGCAACATTCGCAACCAAGGAACAGCTATAAAATAACCCATAACCCATGGCAATGAAATTATCAGCCAAGGTATTGCTAAATACCAAGACGCGCATACAGCCATAACAGCAAGTAATAAACCTGACAACCAAGGTGCAACTTTATAACCAGAAAAACCATAGTCAATTTTGGGGCGACTATAAGTACCTTTGGCACAAATAACCATCCCAACTTCCGTATCAAAACAGTCGGTAATGTTCATATCAGCTGGAATACACACATGGTGTTTTTCAGCGTCAATCACAAAAATTCTATGGCCGTGCTTATCTGGGTTACCGCCAGCACCAACCATCATACCACTGTTTTCCAGGAATATAAGTGCCGTCGCAAAATCACCACTTACAAGGGCAACAGCCACACCGGGTATTGTTAAAGCTGTAATTAAAACGTCATTTGCTTTTTCACTCGCCGTCACATTTACACCAGATGCCAAGGCATCCATCACTGTTTGCGGTTGACTTGGGTCAATAGCAGTATCCATATTAGGCGCAAATTCATTGTAAATTCGCTTCGCAATATGAGGCTGCTTTGCCAAATAAACAGGGCCCACATTTTCAGGTTTATCCATACGCACATACGCACTTTTAAAATTAAAAATAAGGTACATCCAAAAGGCGCCCGTCATAAAATTACCGTGATGTGGCTCAGGCGCAGAAGGTGAAACAATTGCCCATAAAGGTGCAACACCATTAAACAACCCTTCACTGATAAATTTAAATGAAACAACATTCAAAAACACCTTAGAGGTCACCATCAATAACGACACAACAACAGAAAGCAAATAACGAACAACATTAAAACAAACAACAACAATGCCCAAATTCATGACACGAAAACCGTCCAAACCATAGTCTAAGGTAGAACTTTTTAAAGTGACCGTTTGACCCGATTTTGACGTTAATTCAGACGTATACAAATGTCCACCTGCTTTTATCGTAACAGTATCGTGTTTAAACTGGCTTTTATAAAGGTTACGACGTTTTTTAAGCGCAATAATGCCCGTCACTGTGCGTGTAAAAGCTTTAACCAATACAAAAAGACTTTTAATAATTTTAGGGCCAAAAAACAGCACCTTAATTAAAACCATTTGTAATATACCCAAGGCCGCAACCACCGTGGCAGAAGAAGCTAAAAAGGTTATGGATAGAATTAAAGCTATAAAACAGACAAGCGCAGCTGATAAAAACAACCATCGCTGCCAACGCGCTAAGTCGTTAAAAGCCTTTAAACGCCTTTGTTTAAAGTACACAACCTTACGCATAAAGCGGCTACGTTGCTTTTGCCCCATAGACGTTTTTGCTTCAGCTCGTCTTTTGTTTTCATCAACCAAAGCGGCATGTACCTCCGCTTCTTTTGCAATACTTCGCGCTGTTTTTTGAGCTTGAAGTGCCGCCGCTTGATAACGTTCATTGAACGCTTGAGATTTTTTTGTGTCCATAGACACCCCCAAAGAAGGAAGGAATTAAATACATAAACGCAACGCGCAAATATACATGTTAAAAAAGTTAAAGATATAATCTAATGACTTTATAGTATACAACAGTAATAATTTCAAGAAATAAACGCAGTTTTACCTAAGACTTAATATACTTATTTTGTTTTACAAAACAGTGAACAGCCTTTATTTCAGCCTCAATATCCTTTATTTGCGAGAATTGTGCCTCCTCTTCGCGTGCATCAGCTTTTAAGCATAGTGTCATTAATCTTTCCATGCCAAAGTTAGAGGAAGAACCCTTGAGGCGGTGCAAGGCCAGCTCCCACGCCTCGACGTCTTTTTCTTTGACTGCTTTTTTAAGCATAAACACAACATCACGTGCCCCTTCAAAGTAAACAGTTAAAAATTCATCAATCACTTTAGGGTCATCATTTGCAACGTCTGCTAATATAGATAAATCGACAGATGGTTTTTTAATACCCTCCGAAACCTCTCTTGATACAGACGCCTCCACAAGGTCCACATATTTATCACCTGCTTCAAAATACTCTTTTAAAATATTCATTAATTTAATTTGCGTGATAGGTTTCTTTAAATAATCATTCATACCCGCAGCCAAACATTTATCCTTATGTTCTTTTAACGCATTAGCCGTTAAGGCAATAATAGGTACAGGGTTTACACCTTTGTTTTTTTCGATAGATCGAATTTCTTCAGAAGCTTCAATGCCATTCATACGGGGCATTTGCATATCCATTAAAATAAGATCATAATTCTTTTGCTTATACAGCTCTATCGCCTCTAAGCCGTTACAACCAACATCGCAAGTAGCACCTAAAGTTTTCAGCATCGCACTAATAACTTTTTGGTTCACTGTATCGTCTTCAGCAACCAATAAATGGCGTCCCTTAAATATACTAAAATTGATATGTCTATTTTCACTACGCGCCCGAACCAAATATGGTTTGTCGGCCTTACGCATGGACTTAACTTCATTCAATATTTTATAAATATCCTCTACAAAAAAGGGCGTTTTCAAATGCGCGTTCACTTTTAAGAACAACAATTTATCATAATTAACGTAGTCTTCCTTCGTTACGTATGTAATAATTTTTATATCATCATAAACGGGTAAAGAACGTATATGTTTAATTAAACCGTCACTCTTACATGTACTGCCTGACGCATTTATAAAAATATATTTATATAAAAAACAATCCTCAGCGGCCGACTCTAGCAATGCAACAATTTTATCTTTTTGCGTTAACGTCGTGACAGAAAGACCCAAAAAAGTAAGTTGTTCGTTTACAACTTCTCCCTGCACATCAAAGCGGTCCACAAGAATGGCTCTACCTTCTATGCAGTCTTTAGACACAAGGTCCCGACCCTCCATCCCCTTTGGTGGATTAATATCTAACTTTAAAGAGAAGTAAAAAGTAGCACCTTGAAAAGTATCGCTTTTAACAGAAATTTCACCGCCCATAAGGTGAACAAGTTGTGACGTTATCGCCAAACCAAGGCCTGTACCACCATACTTTCTCGTTGTCGATTCATCGGCCTGTGCAAAGCGATCAAATATTTTATTTTTCTGTTCCTCACTAATACCAATACCTGTATCAACAACCTTAAAAATAAAACCTTCTTTTTCATCATATCCCACATCAAGTAAAACATGGCCTTCATGTGTAAATTTAATGGCATTACTTAATAAATTAGAGAAAATTTGTTTGATACGTGTGGGGTCACACATCACCATATAAGGAATATAAGGGTCGTAACGTATGTATAAATAGATCCCCTTTTCTTGAGCTGTAGCTGTAAATATATTCACAACGCCTGAAAGTACATCTTTTAAATTAACGTGTATAAGTTCCAGCGAAAGCTCGCCTGCTTCAATTTTAGCAAAATCTAAAATATCATTAATAATAGACATTAAACTGTCTGCACTTTGGCGCACAATTTGTGCAAACCCTTCCTGTTCAGGTAGTAATTTACTATTAATAAGAAGGTCTGTTGTGCCTATAATGCCATTCATCGGCGTGCGAATTTCATGGCTCATATTTGCTAAAAAATCGCGTTTAGCCCTGTTTGCAACTTCAGCAATTTGTCTGGCATTGTTTGCGGCGTCACGTTCCTTCGTTAAATTAAACCCGTATTCCTTCATTTTAAATAAAAAATCATTAAAGGCACGCATCAAATCGCCCCATTCGTCATCACGCTTTAGGTCATGACTGGGGATAGCAACATCACAACTTTCGGCCATGCGCTTTATAAGATCTGTCGCTTGTTCCAGCGGCTTTATTAATAGCCACTGCATCGCATAATAAAAGGCGATAATAATCGGTATAAAAATACATATAAGTGCCACAAACTGTATCATCCACAATGGATAATCAACGCCTTTATAAGCATGCATTTTTTGGTAGAGCATCGTTATCGCCATTAAAACGACTCCACCCAAAATAACAAGGGCCGTTAATATACCTGACAATTTTTTAGCAATAGAAGTCACTTTATTCATACCCCCTTACTTAATAACTTATTTATATTAATATAAAATAAGATTAACAGCCCCTATTACAAACAACGCCATTTATTCATCATAAATATGGAAATCCAGCCATTACGTGCCATTAAACGTTTATATGATAGATGTTGTATTTCTTCACCGCCCTTGGCGACTAAAAGATAAGATACTTTGCATAATGAGCAGAAAAAGAGCGCGTTGCTTCATTTTTTAGCTATAATAAAATAAAAATTACTAATACAAGGTGGTTCAATGGGATTTACTTATTCAGAATGGGAAGATATTTCGGTGATTGTCCCAGCATATAATGCTGAAGAAACAATTTTGCGTGCACTTCATAGCATTGCCATGCAAACAGTCAAAGCATGTGAAATTATTGTTGTTGATGATGGCTCCACTGACGGCACCTTCGATGTCATTCAAAAAGAGGCAAACCTTGAAGGTTGGATCGTACCTATTAGAATTATACAGCAAAAAAATGCAGGCCCAGGTGCTGCAAGAAACAATGCAATAAAGCAAGCCAAAGGTGAGTATTTAGCTTTTTTAGATGCAGACGATGAATGGCACCCAACAAAACTTGCCCGCAGCATTGAAGAAATGAAAAAACACAACTGCGCCATCATTGCACATGACGTTATACACAGATATCCCTCGGGTCGGAAATTTTACATCGAAAGCTCTGGTGAATTTGAACGTGAAAAAAAGGGCCGCCATACACGTCTTTTTTTAAAGGATTATATCAACACAAGTACAGTTATTGTACACAAAAAGGTGATCAAAGCCGTGGGTGGCTTTGATGAAGTTTGTTTTAATGATATAGGTTATGACCTTTGGCAATCTATTTTAGCAAATCCAGAAAATACATTTCATGTATTTAAAGGTGCTTTAATGACTTATCATATTCGCAAAAAATCGCTCAGCAGTCATATTATCAAACGCCTGCAAGATAACGAACGTTATATTGTACGCCATGTCAAAACAGCAACAAAAGGTACATGGACCCCCTACTTTATACTGGTCATTGTTAAAACTTTCAGCCTCAACAGAAGGATATTATCGCGCGCATTTAAAAGCTATATGTTCGGCAAGTATTTTGTAACCCTAATAAGGTTTCCGTATTCATTGTTAAAAACTTTTATGCTATCTCTTATTATGTTTAAGTTTAAAAGGCCTAACAACTTTAAGGGACAGGACTAAGAAACCTTCTTCATTCTAAGCGCCAAACCTAAAGGCCTATCGTTTTGAAAGAATGTTTCGCCGTTTTTGATATAAAGGGGGTTTTTTTGTAAATATTCAATAAGTTGTTTAAGCTCAGGCTCTGTCTTAAGATGCTCATGCTTATGACCTGCAAAATACTCAAAGGTGTGGTGAAAAGCGTCCTTATAACGTCTATGCATACAAAAATGACCACTGGGCTTTGTCGTTCTATGAACAAGTTTATTTTTGATCAATAAAATATTCATTAAAGGTAATAGGTGTAATAGTGAGACAACACGTGAATACTGCTTTGTAACATGGACAGAGCGCGCGGACAAAAAGCGGCGTAAACCAATATTCACTGCCTTATAACGCACCTTGTGATACCAACGTTTAGACTGTCTTACAGGGCAAGACAAAACAATTTCACCCTTATTTTTTAAAATACCCCAAAGCGACTTCAAGCTGTTGTCAAATGATGCCGCATGTTGCAAAACATCATTGCATGTAATTAAACCTGAAAAACTATTCAACTTGAAAGGCAAGGCCTCTAATGAACATTGAACGGTATCAATATTTTCATGCACCTTCGTTGATTTTCTGGCGATACCATCAATATGCTGTGAATTTTCTAAAATAATAACATGCTTAGCACCCTGCTCTACCATCCACGTGCCTTGGTAACCAGTACCACCACCACAGTCAATAACCACCTTGCCTTTAAAGGCCTTTTCTGAAGAAAAAGTCTGCTTTACATATTCATTCAACCATGACTCTTTATAAAGATTTTTATGGAATACGCTATGCTCTTCTGCTTCTGTAATCATCGTTCTTACACGGGCACGCTCGCCTGTAAACCTGGGTATACCACGCCTAACAGGGTAAGTATTACCATTTTTACTCACTAAAATACCCGATACATAATTGCCATGTATGTCAAAACGCGGGTGCTTAACCGTTAAAGAACTACGGTCTTCAGGGTCACAAATAATGCTTAATAAGTAAGGTGTCATAATATTTCTAAAAATAATTCATCTCTTACTTTTATAGTAGCTTGTCTTTCTTTAATCAAGCCAATAACACGTCACATCGCATCATTTATCATACCTTTTATAGTTGCATTAAACATACAAACAACACCGTGGTTGTAATTTCAACTTTACACACCCATTATAAAACAAGGGTTTACGCAAACACTACACTTTAGGGGTATAAGAATATTTCTTTTAGGTAGATAAATAACCTCTCATAGTAAAGATATAGAATTTAAGTATTTAGAATATATAGAACTTTAAAAAAATAAGGATTTAGCCATGACAAAAAAAGCTAAACACTGTATAAACAATACTACAAAGCAAAACACATTGAAGGATATTATGTTTTTGGATGGACACGCTAAATTAACCGCACTTATGCCGTTCGTATTGGACGCTATTCATGAGGGCGTGTTTATTGTAGAAGGTGATGCAGGCAAATTTTCTTTACTGCAAGCAAATTTAGCTGTGCGTAAACTTCTAGGTATCAAAAACATTGTTTCAGGACAAAACATCACCGAACTTGTTGACGAAAATACAGGCCGTTGGCTTGTACACCAATTGGGCAAGGTTATGCGCTTTCAAGAAAGTATCGAAACTGACGCCGCATGGGACACATGTCGCGCAGGTAAACAGCATGTCAACGTTCGTTTTATGCCTATTATGGGCGAAGAAGGTATTGACTATATTATCGGTACCGTTCGTGTCATCAGTGACGATATCAGGCTCAAAGAAAATGTGCGCATAAAGCACGAACGCTACGTCACGGCCTTAGAATATGCGCCTTATGGTGTTTGTTTTATTAATGACGATGGCAAACCTAGCATGATCAACCGCGCCCTTGGCCAATGGCTCGACATGCCTATTAATTTTATCATGCAGTCACACGTGTCTGACTTTTTCTCAGAAATTGACAAAGCTGTTTTCAAGCAAGCTTTAAGTAAGGTTATAAGCTGTGGCAGAAGCTACCGCGGTATCGAACTTCAATTGCGCCCTGTGAACGGAAAATCTATTTGGATATCCCTCAGCATGTCACGTGTTTCAGGCAGCGACACACCTTATTCTATCGTTCAGTTTGTTGACATTACTAAACGCAAGTCGGAAGAAACGGAACTTATGCGCCTTGCCACGCAAGACCATTTAACCACCCTTTCAAACCGCAAAGTTTTTGATGACAATCTGACCATGAGCATTAAACAAGCCAAGCGCTATGACCGTCAAGGTGCCGTGCTTTACATCGACCTCAACCAGTTCAAAGCCATTAACGATAATTATGGCCATAAAGCAGGTGACGCCATTTTACAAGAAGTGGGCAAAGTGCTCAAAGAAGTCTTCCGTGAAACGGACACTGTCTCACGTATTGGCGGCGACGAATTTGCCGTAATTATGAACGAAGCCGACACCAAAGAAGCGGAAAGAAAAGCCGCTATTATTGAAGAGAAAATTCGTGGAATTTGCGTCACCGTGCATGGTAAAAAAGTACATGTGAGCGCCTCTATGGGTATTCAAATCTTTAATGCCGACAACACCCTCACACAAGAGGACCTTGTTGCCGCAGCCGATAAAGCCATGTATCTCAACAAAGCAGAATCTAAAATAGCGAAACCTGCCCTAGACGCCTAGGCACTCGTGGGTTTTAAAGACCATAAATACATGCTTATGCACGAAGTATTATTAGGTTATTAGCTCATAAAAAAATCACCCTTTCAGGTGGTTTTACTGTTAATAGCATACTCACTAGTAGCTTTTATTTCGATAGATCAGAATAAAACTCAATTTTCTCTTGGGCTGCCTTATGCCCCTGAAACGCAGCTTTTTGAAACCATTCAAGCATTTTAACTTGGTCAGACTCTACTCCATAACCCAAGTTATAACAAATTCCTAAGTTGTATTGAGCACTTGCATCTCCTAGCTCAGCGGCCAAATTAAACAATTTAACCGCCCTTTCATAGTCAACCCCTAACCCGCAACCTTTAAGGCAGTAAAAGCCAAGAATATATTGAGCTCTAATATCACCAGCCTCAACAAGATTCTCAAGGTCAGAAAGGGCACTTGCATCCCCTCTAAGCATTAGAGGATATAAGTCATCAGCAAAAAAGGCAGGTGAATCACCTTCAATAACTTGACGGTAAACGCCATCAATATCATCAGATATTGTCATAATAAATCCTTATCCCGAAACGGGAAATAGTAAAATAGAACTCAATGAGCGCACTCATTGCATAAAAGGTATAAAAGATTCAATTTCTAATATGTTATATAAGTATGTATACAGCCCTTGTCAAGTTGAATACAAGTTTATTTTCTAGGCTGGTACTTTTTACCCTCCCCTTTTTTAACATACACCGTAGAATAGGTGACTAAGGCGGGGGTATTTGCGATGCGGAAGATGGAAGCCTACAAACGTAGGTGATATCTTTTAAAACGTAAATAATCACCCTTAGACGCCTATTACCAGATTTGTCTTTTGTTTGAAGTGCCTTTGTTGTAAAACATAACTATATATACAAACAAAAAACGGCAACGAAGAATATGAAAAAAGTTATCAGCGGTATCCAACCATCGGGCAAGCCCACACTTGGCAACTATTTAGGCGCATTTAAGCCACAGGTTTCTATGCAGGACGATGCTGATGTGACGTATTTTATCGCCGACTTGCACGCCATTACTGCACGTCAGGTGCCGGCTGATTTACGCCATAACACTTATAGTGTTGCTGCTTGGTATTTAGCTTGTGGCCTTGACCCACAAAAAGCAACCATGTTTGTGCAAAGCCATGTGAGCGCTCATGCGCAAATGGGCTGGATATTAAACACTTTCTCGCAAATGGGTGAACTTGAACGCATGACGCAGTTTAAAGATAAATCAAATCGTGCAACAAAGGTAGCACTAGAAAAGGCAGGCTCAACTTATGAAAAGCTTTCCGTCATGGCCGGCCACAATAAACCAAACATTAATGTTGGTTTATTCGCTTACCCTGTACTTCAAGCCGCCGATATTTTACTGCACCAAATTGACGAAGTGCCTGTGGGCGACGACCAAAAACAACATTTAGAGCTTACACGTAACATCGCGACAAGGTTTAACAACCACTACTGTGGCAATAACCCAGACGCGAAACCTATTTTTACCGTCCCTGAAATTGTGTTACCTAAAGCAGGGGCGCGCGTAAAGGACCTACAAGACCCCACATCTAAAATGTCAAAATCTATTGGTGGTAAAGGTACCATTCTTATGGAAGATGACCTTAAAACCATCGCCAAAAAAGTGAAGTCGTCTATGACCGATAGCGACACCAATATCGCCTACGACAAAGAAAATAAAGCCGGCATTTCCAACCTACTTGAAATATATTCAGCCATACAAGGCGTTTCAATTGAAGCTGCCGTATCTGAATTTGAAGGTCAACAATATGGCGCATTTAAAGCAGCCGTGGCCGACGCGTTAGTGGCCGATATTGAACCTGTACAAAACCGTTATAAAGAACTTATGCAAGACAAGGGCGAGCTTGACCGCATCTTAAAAATGGGTGCCGAAAAAGCCAGCATAGAAGCCTTCCGCACTTTAAATAAAGTCATGAAAAAAGTAGGCTTCACCCTACCGATAGAATAGAAATTTTGAAAGACGCAAAAAAAGTGGATCACACAAAAAAAGAACGCAAAGAATTTAACCCTAAATCCATTAAAAAAATGGAATTCACAGTTATACTTTCCATTGTTATCTTTGCCGTCGTATTTGTGGTTCTTTCTTTCTTTACAGGCATGGAAAATGTTTGGGATAAATTCAACGACATTTCTTTTGCTGTTTGGGTCGCCCTGCTTTCACTTTCTATGGTGAACTATGTAGGTCGTGGCCTTAAGTGGCATTTATTTGGTCAGCGTCTTGGCTTTAATGTCCCTTTAAAACGCATGGCTATTTACTATTTTAGCGGCATGTCTATGACCGTGACACCTGGGAAAATTGGCACAGGCTTGCGTTTATGGTTTCTTAAAAAATGTCACAACATTTCCTATTCTAAAGGCTTACCACTGATGATTATGGACCCTATCACCGACCTTGCATCGCTCTTTATCATGTGTCTTGCAGGCGTAGCGGCCTTTGGTGGAGGTGCGACGGCATCTCTTTTTGTTTTTGGTGGCATTTTGGGTGGCCTCATGCTTATTTTCGCCAAACCAAAACTATTTTTGATGATTATAAAAGGCATTTATTCGCTGACAAAACGCACAAAACCACGCCGTTTTGCCTCAATGCAAAAAATGGTGCGTCATATAACAACTTTGGTCAATCCAAAAACTTTCAGCTCTACCGTTTTCTTTTCCATGATCGGTTGGGGGGCAACCACATTTGCCTTTTTTATTATTTTGCAAAAAATGGGTGCCGATATCTCTTTCGCACAAGCCATGTTTATATATAGTTTTTCTACCATTATAGGTGGCGCAACAATGTCACCAGGGGGCCTTGGCGGCACAGAGGCAGCGATGGTACTTTCCCTTGTGGCCATTGGTGTGCCTGAAGAAACTGCCATTGCGTCTACCCTTGTTATTCGCACCACAACGCTATGGTTTGGTGTCTTTGTTGGCTTCATTTGCCTGCCATTTGCCATGCGTATCGCTAAATAATACCCTTCAATTTGTGCGTACCTTCATAATATAAATGATGGTGCTTGCTTCTCCCTTCTCTTTTTGGGACAATTAAGTATAAAAAGAACAACGATAAGGCGAAATTATTCATGACTGAATCAAACCAAATCGACAACCCAACAGAAAATAAGACAAAGCCACTGCGTTTATCATTTGACGATAACCAGCTACTTATCAACCTTTGTGGCCACCATGACAGTAACTTACAGCAAATTGAAGAACATCTTGCCGTACAGCTTGTTGTACGTGGTAACCAATTGGCTATTTTTGGTGACGCTTCACAGGCTGAAAAAGCTAAGGTTGTTCTTGAAGACCTGTATGAGCTTTTAGAAAAAGACATGACAGTCGGCGCAAGCGAAGTAAATGCGGCTTTACGCATTACCGACGGTTTGATCGATTCTAAAAAACGCCCTAATGACCTTATCGGTGAAAAAGCCGTTATCAACACGCCGCTTAAAAAAATTACACCGCGCACCATGCAGCAGCATGTTTATGTTAATGCCTTGCGCACAAGCCACCTTGTTTTTGGTGCTGGCCCTGCTGGTACGGGTAAAACATTCATTGCTATGGCCATGGCCATTAGTTACCTGACCTCAAAACAGGCGAAAAAAATTATCCTCACGCGCCCCGTGGTGGAAGCAGGTGAAAGCCTTGGTTTCTTACCCGGCACATTGGAAGAAAAAATTGACCCTTACTTACGCCCCCTTTTTGATGCTTTGAACGACATGGTAGGCCCAGAAAAATCGAAAGAATATTTAGAGTCAGGTGCCATTGAAATTGCGCCCTTGGCTTACATGCGTGGACGTACATTGAATGACAGTATTATGTTGCTCGATGAAGCACAAAACACAACGCCGATGCAAATGCGTATGTTCCTCACCCGTATGGGTGAAAACAGCCGTATGATCGTCACAGGTGACCCATCACAGTGTGACCTTAAAAACGGCCAACCAAGTGGCCTGCGTGAATCTTTAGGTGTACTTGAAGGACTGAAAGATATTGACGTAATTCGCTTTACCGACGTGGACGTTGTCCGTCACAAACTTGTTGCCCGTGTGGTGCAAGCCTACGACGAACATGACCGCCAACTGGGTATGAAAATTGACAATAAAGGCAGTTGGTAAGCGTGCGACGCTTAACTTGGGTTAATCTCGTAGAGAGCCTCTGAACTTGATTCGGGTTATCACTGTTAACAAGATAACGCCATTATATCCCACCACGAAAAAAAGCCCTCATCTGAGGGCTTTTTTTATTTCGCTATTTGCAATTACACTTTATGTCACATGCAGGCTTGGGGTAGTTGTAGGGTGTGCTAGATATATTTAAAACACCATTTTTACTGACCTGGCACTTTTTATTTGATGATATTAAATCGATCAAATTCTGTGTATCTGTTTGTTTGTCTTTTAGCATTTTAAAAACACATCTATGACAAATAATATTTAAAGTACCGTCTTCTTTTTTTAAAACGTAACGGCCAAGTGTAATAAAACCGCAAACAGTACCGATAGAAAGCTCTATACTTCGTTTAGATCTCTCAGCTTGCTTAACGGCAATATTTTTTTGTTTTTCAAGGTCAGGCTCATTTGTTAAATTTTCATAAGCCTTTTGTTGTTCAGATATTCTGCGTGCTGATTTTTCAATAGCACCTTCTTTTTTTGAAGCGCAAAAAAGCGCAAAAAACTTATTGATGAAATGCATAAATATGCCTCCAAAGTTATATAAAAAAACTATTTACAGCTGCATTGAATGTCACATGCAGGTGTGAGGTGGTTGTAAGGTATAGGGTAACTGTGAAAACTACGAGGCTTACGGCCCATAACCTGTTTATAGTATGACGTTTTTAAATGGAACAAAACAAGGTCATCTTTGGTTAAAATAACTCCTTCATCAAGCTTGTTTGTTTTACCTTCATTTTCCATTAAAGTTAAAACACAGGCGTGACATATAATTTTTAATGTTCCATCCGCTTCTTTCAATACATAGGCATTAGACGTGATAAAACCACAAACCATTCCCGACAGAAGATTAATGCTAAGATGAGAAATTTCAGCCCGTTCAATGGCGATAAGTTTTTGCTTTTCTAGGCAAGGTTCTTTTGTTAATTTTTCATACAAAGCTTCATGCTTTACTTTAAAATTAACTTTTTTTATAGTTTCTTTTTGTTCTACAGTTAATGAAAAAAAAAGGCGAAAAGGCCATAATATTAATTTAATAAGACGCATAATAATGCCTCCAGAGTTAAAAGGGCAAACGCCCTAAAGAAAAGAAAATGTTGGTATATTAGCCCTACAATAGCGCACCACTGCATACAGGGCAACTCTTTATTTTTAACAGAGCCTATACAAACTTAAAAACGCAGCAAAATTAACCAAAACTGTCGACAATATCAGTATAACTGACATTATTTTTTTCAAAATGGCTAACATTGTCGATAGGTTGTATTTTATCTCGTTCGACAACCATATTCAAAAAACACAAAAAAGGCAATACTTACAACCTCAAGGTAGTACTTTTAAGTAAAAAAGGCCTTTAAATTTACCTAATACGCTTTTCGTTCCACTTTAATTCGCCCTCAATTCGCTTTTAATTCCTATGCTATTCCGCTTCTATTCGCATAAAAACAGCATCATTCACGCATAAGTTGTAAAAATCACAACACAGGTCTGTTTGGCGGTGGGTGCTCGTAAAAAAAACGACACCAAGGCATTGCCGCAGTGTCGTTTATAAAGAAGTTTTAGCGTTCGATTAAACGTCTTACCTTTTCTAGGTCTGCTGGCGTATCAACACCGATAGGTGCTTGCGTTGTCATGGCAACATAATAGTTTAAACCAAGGTCAAGCCCACGCAATTGTTCTAGTTTTTCAATCTCTTCTAGTGGAGAAGGCTTACTTGAAACGAACTTCTCCAACGCCTCATATTTATAAGCATAGAAACCAATATGGCGCTTCATTGCCACTGCACCATGTGGAATAGGACAACGTGAAAAGTAGTGCGCCTTACCGTCTTTAGAGGCTACTAATTTCACCATACCAGGGTCTGCCATTTCGTCGGCATTTGTAATTTCATGGGCAAAAGTAACCACGTCGGGCCAGCCAAGTTTAAACGCTTCAACAGCTTCGGTTAAAAACTCTGGCGGTAAACAAGGTTCGTCTCCTTGAACATTAATAATAATATCAGGTTTTTCGCCACCTAGCTCAATTTGACGCTGAACAGCTTGCCAAATACGGTCACTACCAGAAGGAAGGTCGCTATCCGTCATAATAGCCTTCCCACCATGGCTAGTAACAGCTGCCTCAATACGGGCATCATCACAAGCTACAAAAACATCACCCACGTCCGCTTCCATTGCTCTATCCCACACATGGCAAATCATCGCTTTACCAGCAATTTCTGCAAGCGGCTTCCCTGGCAATCTTGTGCTTGCCATACGACTTGGAATATAAACTTGAACCTTCATAAAAACTCCCTTTTCACAGCTATTTACTGCATTCTTGCGACTTAGTCTGCCATTAATTGTCCATAAGACATTGTCTTTTCTTCAGCAATTTCTATCAACCCCGTTTCAGGTAAATAACTGGGCGCATTTGATGCGCTATCCATCGCTGCATATTGCGACAAGATAGCACGAAACGACCCAAAACGAAGCGCAATTTCTATTTTAACGGGAATAAATTGACCGTCTGCCGTCACCCATATTGAAAGCCTGTCTTTTTTCTTTTTATTTTCGCCTTTTAAGTTTTTTAATATTGGCTGAATTTGAAAAGTTTCAACCTTACCTAAAACAGTATCCAGCATTTCTTTTTTCTGCACATTCATATGAAGTGTATAAGGCTTATCCAGTTCAAATATAGGTAATTTATAAACATCCCCCAGCTCAAGGTTTTTATTCAGGCCTCGCAGGTAATACAGCGCCGATATCATGTCACGACTCTCGCTTTCAATGTTCGAAACAATGGATTTATGGCCGGCATGCACATTTGTATAGGTGGCCTTTAAATCATCTCTATCGTAAAAAACTGTCTTGTGCGCCCGATAATCATTTTCATGTAAATTTGCCATATAATCGTTGGTTAAAAAAGCATAACGACTATCTTGCAAAGCACCCTTTATTTGAATACGGTCGCGCAAATTATAAACAGCGTTCATACCGTCACCCGTCCATGCACGGCCAATAATATGATAATTATCGCCTTGTGGACGAAAGAGAAGTTCAGCCTGTCCCACAGACATAAATGACCATTTCACGTCAAAGGTTAAGCGCTCACCCTGTTTTTGCCAGTCACTGGCTATAGACAAAGAGCCTTTTATAAGGCTTAAAGCCAACAAAGAGATAAATATATAAATTTTCATAACGCCATCATAATAAAGCTTTTCATACAATGCAAGTCTGGCAGCAAAGACACAGTACGCGACGTGCAAAAATACGGTCTTCTTGCCCCTTTTAAAAAAATAACGGTAAAATAACAACATATTTTTATGTGTCAACAAGAATTAAGGCAATTTTATGAAAAAACCATTTCTAGTACTGGCTTTACTTACACTTACCCTCACTGGGTGCTCTGGTAATCCCGTCGAAACAATCGAAGAATACCTCGTAGAAGGTAATTTTGAAGATGCCATGGAATGGTTAGCTGATGAAATAGAAGACGAGCCTAACAACCCATTATTCCACACACTCACAGCAGAAGTTATTTTGAGTGAATGTGCTCAATCAAACTGTTTTGACGAAGCACCGCAAAAATTAGAAAGCCTGACGCATCACTTTACCAAGATAAAAGAATCTGAGGTCACCGTTGATGACACAACCATAAACCTACATGACCGCATTATAAATCTAACAAACAACCTTATGCGCAGTAAGCACCACCCTAAGGCACTTGCGAGTATTATTGACCTAATGCCTTATGGTCAACTGATGCAAAAAATATCTATTCTGACCTTCAAAAAAGCATCTGATCATATTATAAAGGGTGATATACCACCTGCAAATACACTCATGAATGCTTTGATGAAAAAAATCGTCATCAAAAACCCTAACCAAGCATTCGCCATGCTTATAAACGGTTATATTCACAATGATCAGGATATTATAAACAAGGCCACAGAAAACTTTACCAAGGCTGATAATACAACCGCTCTCAATAATGACGCTATCAAGGCCCTACCCTATGCCATATACCAACATGTGATAGAAAAAAATCCAAATAATGGTACTGAAATATTTATTCAAGAATTTAGAAATATTTTAAAAATTGCAAACATACCTTATTTAAGCACAGAACGTGGCCAGGCAAATATTGCAAACGCTGTTTATGCTATGTCACGCGACCGCGTTTTTCTTGAGCGTGCCATGAGACACAGTGAAGCAGCTGTTTCAGATGAAGAAATTGATGAAAAGGATGTTTCAGCAACGCTTGCACTGAAAGAAAAAGACAAAAAAGCCTTTAAGGCATTAGAGCTTAAGTTTATTAAGCTTGCTTTATTAACCAACCCTAAAAATCAAAAATCTTGGGATATATTTTTGGAGCCAGCCATGGCTTATGCAAAAGAATCTGACGACCCTTCTATTTTATTCGATGGCGTCGCACCTGGCGATATACCTTCTTCTATGATAACAAAATACAATGCAACACTTTTTGAAATAGCCGAGCTTATGACAGAATCAAACAAGAGCATTCTCAATATTATACAGCATATTATTTTACCAGCTAATGACACTGAAGCAGTAAAAATGAAAGTCACAAAACTTCTCAACGAGGCTATGATTAATGCTGTAAACCAAGCAAATTATGACCTTGTTTACAAGTATGCATCTTTCCAGCCCGACATTGCACGTCTATCACGTCAAAAGGTCGTTTCTATTACCATTGAAGCACTTGAAAACAAATGGAGAAAAAATGAATTTGAAGGCATGGATAAACTTGCGGAATTCTTATCTAAAACAATGGGTATTGATTTCAGTTTAGACAGCTTACTGCTACAAAGCTTTGATGATTTCTTAACGCAGTCTGGCGTACAAAAAGAACTGAATGCTGTCACAAGTGATGCGCTACTCGAAAGCAAAGAGAGTGTAAAAATTATACTTGGCGATAAATTCACCTATTTACAAAGACACTTCATTGAACAGCCTGACATATTAGATAACCTTCTTAAAAGTCTGATTGTTAAATCGGAAGGTACATACGCTACACCTGTATCGCTACACAAATTATACACATATTTCAGTGATAAATTCCCTGAAGAAGACAAGCATGCTTACCTTATAAATGCCATTAAAAACAGTCTTTCTGAAGATACAGAATTATCAGCTGTAGACTTTGCACTTCAAGGGCAAAAATTACAGGAAAAATATACGGATATTCCAAAGTCATTTATTGTAACCGAAGCAATGAACCGCACTAAAAACTTAGAAGACTCTAAAAAACTATGGTCAGAAAGTGGCCCTGACTTTAGAGACATTTTAGTGAATACTAAACCTCAATTTACAACACTCATGCGTGCCATCGAAGCCTATGAAAATGGTGATCATGAAAAGGCCGCCAGCTTGTTTACCATACTTTCAGACACAAAACTCATAGAACAGGCGCGACCTTACCTACAAGAATATGTTGAAACTGTGCGTGCACAAGTGGGTGCTTACAGCTTGAACAGCAAAGATACAGACCCAGGCATATTCACACAACTTTTATACATTGACCTTATAAATGACCACGACGAACTAAAAACGGCTGTCAATGACGCCAGCCAAACACAAACTGAAGCACAAACAGATTTGCTTGCTGTTAAGGTGACACTTATCAGCCGTCTCGGTGCCATTAAAGTACAGTCACCAAAAGACCTTTCAGAGGATTATGGCAAGGTTTCTCGCTATGAAATTATTGGCCGTATCAACCCAAACACAATGGAAATAACCATACCTGAAGATCAAAAACTTGGCCAAGGTTTACCCCTATCATTTGTAAAAATATTTGGTAATCTAAATAGTCTCAGTCTTGAAGGTGACCGTATTATTTACTTCACAGAAGATAATGAATTCACATTCAGTCGCATCAATGATTTTGACACGCAAGAACCAAACTTTTCGGATGGTAAATATGCGATTACAACAAGCCACAAAAATAATGACGAACGCTCACGTCATGTTATACCTGTAGGGTCCATCATTGAATTTAAAACAAACACACGTCGCCCCATTACACCTGAAAATAATGGCATAAAAATTGGCACCATTTACCCAATCAGCGGTTTAATCTTCCACCCATCATCAGACAAACCACGACCTATGTCTGGTTTTTATAGCCCCAACAAACAATTGTTGTCATTTAGCTATACTTATCCGCTTGTAAATGGAGGCACCCTTGACGCTGTTATTCGTTGCCAAACAACAGGCAGTGACATTATATGTGCAGGACACAATAAGCATTGGGGACGTCAACGTTATAGTTATATCGTTTCTGGGAATAAAATCTTCACCAAAGTTGAACCAACACCAAGCAAAATAAACCGTATTAAATAGGCCAGTCACAGTAAAGGTTACTTTCATGTTGATGCCACAGGGAACATACACAGTTTTAAATGGCTCACTGAAACTTGTTGATAAAGACAGCCTTCCACGTACGACAGCAGACCCTTTATGGCTCACGGAGCATGTCAACAGCTTTAAAGATGGTGAAACAGTCGGAGATATAGGCTCAGGCATAGGAACTATCGCCTTAATACTGGCACAACAAAACCCAACGGTAAAATTTATTGGCTATGAACTAGACCCTATACTTGTCGAAGCGGCCTGTGAAAACGCCCAATTAAATACACTCACAAACTGCACCTTTGAAGTGATGGATATTTTAAAACACACACCGTCGCTCACGTTTGATCATATTGTATCTAACCCGCCTTACCATAATACAAACAAGGGCTTTAGTAGTCAAAATAACAGTAAACAACTTGCGCATGGTAGCAGTATCGAGCAAACAAAACAGTGGTTATTAATATGTTTAAACCTCACCAAAAAAGGTGGAAGTTGCACGCTTATGCAACATTGTCATAATTTAGAATATATAGAACCGTTACTGACAGAGCATGAATATGAATTAACCTATATTAAAACCAGCCCTAAACGCCCTGCCAAGCGCGTTATCATCACCATACAAATATCAAAAAAGCACCCGTAGGTGCCTTTTTAAAATACTTGTATGCAGATTAGATTTTATTAGCGCGATAGTGAAGATCTACAACATTCTCCGTTTCATCAAACACAAGATAAACACGGCCTGCATCAGGGTTATAGTCACCATCAATCGAGGCATCCAATTTGCGTGCATCCGCAAGTGGCACACCTTCAAGAATAATTTCAATATATTCATGGCCTTTATAGCTGACAGGGCGCTGCATTACAGCTCCACCTATACCATATTCATGTCGTACACCATTGGCGCTATAAGACTTAGACATGTCGCTGATATAATTTTTAAAAGAAGTCATAGAGTTGTAAGGGTAACGCATTGCCTTTGGTGAAACTAGGGCACTCACATTCATACGCCAGTCACCAGACGTTGTTTGGTGTGGCCATAAGCGGTGTCGTTGATAAAATTCAGTATTGGCAGTTTCAAGTGTAGTCAATTCTTCTTGCATCTGTGTCGAAGCACTAAACATAATTTGCCATGGGACGTTAACGACCACAAAGGCACCAAGGCTCGCGACCATAGCAGTTGCTAAAATAGCCTCATCTACGGCTAAACCTGTTTGATTTTTAATTACTTTAACTAAATTACGCATTCTTCTTCTCCCAGTTCGATATATGCTACCATAAATCGTATTCATATTCAAAGCTTCCCAATGTGTATACAGCAAACAACGTGCCAAATAGTTAAAGCCCACTGTGTCAAATTTACAATTACAGCCTACAAGCCGCGCATAACCTACTGATAATACAGTTACGCAAAAAACACACATCGACAGTCCTTATATAGGGAAAAGCCTGTAATATACGCCTAAGCACACATACCTCTCTTAGTATCCATAGAAGACTGATAAAAAAAAGCACCTATCTAAGGTGCTTTGCCACTTAAAGGCTTTCAATACATCCCACCACAACGTCAAAATACTTAGTACTTGTGGATTAGACGTAATATTTCCTCCAAAAGCTTTAATAAAAGCTTACAGGGTCAACGTCGATAATAACCCGCACAGAAGACGGAATTTTTGTTTCTTGCAACCACTTTTGAATGGCCGCATGGTTGTTATCACCATTTTTCACCAATAAACGATAACGATACCGATCACGCAACTTTGCCAATGGCGCAGGTGCAGGGCCTAAAATTTCACCCGCACCGCTTTTAGGGAACTCATGGGCCAAAACACGGGCTGATTGTGCCACTTCCCGTTCGTCTTTACCCGTCACAATAAGTGCTACTTGCCTTTTAAACGGCGGGTCATTCCATTGCTTACGGCTGGTCAACTCCATTTTAAGGAAACGGTCACGGTCACAATTCAACAAACAATCAAACAAGGCATGTTTCGGGTCATGTGTCTGTATAAACACCTCGCCCGCCTTCTTTTCGCGCCCTGCACGCCCAGCAACTTGCATTAACACCTGAAAAGTACGCTCAGCCGCCCTTAGTTCACCACGAGCAAGCCCCATATCACCATCAATAATACCGACAAATGTTAAATTTGGGAAATGGTGCCCCTTGGCCACCATTTGCGTGCCGACCAAAATATCAATGTCGCCATCTTCCATTTTTTTAATCAATGCACCCATTTGCTTATCTCCCTTAACACTATCACTGTCCGCAACAGCAATTTTAGCGTCGGGAAATAAGCCAATAAGCTCTTCCATAATTTTTCTTGTTCCCGGGCCAAAGGCGCGTAATTTATCACTGCCACAGGTCGGACACTTATCTGGAATACGTTCATGGAAGCCACAGTGGTGACAAATGAGATAGCTATGATGCACCACCAAAGACGCATCACAACTTGGACAACCTGTACGCCCACCACAGCCACCACATATTAATAAAGGCGCGACACCACGGCGGTTCAGGAAAATAAGAGACTGTTCACCTTTTTCGAGGCGCTTAGTCACAGCCTCTACAATGGGTGCACTCACCCATTTGTCTTTTTTACCGACAGCACCCTCTTTCATATCAACCAAACGCATGGCAGGCAAACTTGCACCTGCATAACGTCCTTCGAGTATTAAGTGCTCATAACGCCCTCTTTTAACATTTAGCCATGTCTCAGCAGAAGGTGTCGCTGAACACAATACAATAGGGCAACCCCAAAGGTGTGCCATCGCCACAGCCATATCACGGCCATGGTAACGGAAGACCTCTTCTTGCTTGTAGGAGCTATCATGCTCTTCGTCGACAACAATGAATTTTAAATCTTTATATCCTAAAAATAAGGCCGAACGCGCACCAATAATAACCCGTCCTTTGCCACTGGCCACTTGCCACCAATTTTTACGGCGTGACTTTTCACTTAAGCATGAATGCCAGAGAATAGGGATAAAGCCAAAGCGTTTTTCAAAACGGCTAACAAGTTGAGGTGTTAATGAAATTTCTGGCACTAAAAGTAAAACTTGCCCTGTATTGTCAGCCTCTAAAATACGCGCGATGGTGTCAAAGTAAACCTCAGTCTTACCGCTCCCCATAACACCGTCTAAAAAAAATGTTTTATGCTCACCAAGGCTCACAGAAGAAGCTAACCTTGCAGCAGAGGTAGATTGAGAAGGTGAAAGTTCAGGCAGTTTAATATCAAATGACAAAGTCTCTTCAGGCATAGATTGCCAAGATAAATTATTTTTATCAAGCAGACCCTTAACAACAGAAGTACCCACACCCGCAGCTTCCGCCAAGGCTGATTGAGACGTAAATTGTTCAGAATCCACAATATCAAACACCTTTTGGCGCGCGGCTGTTATTTTACTTGGAACCTCCACGGTTGGTACGATAAATTTTTCAGGTGCAACTATTTCTGGCACACGCCCTGAAACTAAAGCGGCACGAATAGGGTCACCCGGCAACGCCATCGTGTATCTTGAAACCCAACGGTAAAACTTTAACATAGGCAGTGCCACGGGAGGCACACTATCTAGTATTTTAGCTTCTTTTAGTTTTGGGGGAATTTCTGACTCTTGAGATGTATTTACAACTTCAAATATAACGCCATGTACTTTTTTTGTACCCACTTCCACTTCAACAAAAGAACCGAGCGTTGGCAATTCATTAGAAATCAAAAGGTAATCAAGCATTTTAGGCACAGCCAAGGAAGTTGCAACCCTCACCACAAACCTGTTGCTTTGATGCACCATTATTTTCGAACAATTCCCTCATATTTCTTGATGGTCACACTTTAACATGACACTATTAAAAGCAACAGGGGAAAACCATGTACGGTGCAACCACACGCAACGTATAAATAAAAGACAACCATAAAATAAAGCGGACGCGACTTAACATCGCGCCCAAGCAAGAGGGAAGCTTCGCAACAAAGCGTTTAGTAAAAATGTCGGCACTGACTTTTTTATCAAACGATTTGCTACTGCTTATAATATTATTGGTTACATTTCTGACATTAAAAGCCCTTGAAATATATTTTTTTTGCACTAGGCGCTAACAATTTTTTAAATAAGGTCATTAAATACAATGAATAACACAGCTGAACAAATAATCAAAACTGTTACTGAGCAAGACATTATAAACCACCTTAAGGGTAATAAAGACTTTTTCTTGCGTCATGGTGAAATTTTAGAAAAAATGACACTCCCCTCCTCTATCGATGGCAACATTGCCAGTTTTAATGATTTTCAGAACAGAAAACTCGCCAATAAAATTGTAAAGCTAGAAGAACGTAACAAACGCCTCATCACAACAGCTGTCAGCAACATTGAAAGCACGACAAAAATTAACGACCTCACGCTTAGCCTTCTGCGCAGTGAGAACAAAGAAGTGATGATGCACCATTTTAGAGAAGTGATTCAAAACGACCTTGACCTCGACAGTGCTCAGGTTATTCTTAAGGCCGAACAAAGCGCTTCCTATAAAGACATTTGTGCGCAATCATTTGCAAAAAACAAAACTGTTTGCTTACGCACATCGTCAGACAAAACAACATGTTTACATGAAGGTGGCAACATTTGTATCCGCTCTGAAGCACTTATAAAACTCACCAACACAAATGGTGAAGACTTTGCTATTTTAACACTTGGTAGCCGCGACATACAGCGCTTCCATGAAGGGCAAGGCACAGAATTGTTAGAATTTTTAGGCGATGTTATCAGCTATAAACTCGCCCTCTTTATGCAAGAGTAATTCAATGAGCCTTATTTATAGCGACCCGTTTTTTGACTATTTATGCATAGAGAAACGTGCAAGCCGCCACACAGCGCTTGCTTATAAGCGTGATCTTGAAATATTCCGTCAATTTATCGAGAGCTATCTCGGCAAAGAAGCCGATAATGACACTTTAAAAAACTTAAATGTCGACCAGCTACAAGCATTTATAACCCATGGCATTTTAAAAGAAAAAGTATCAAAACAAACCGTAAACCGCCGTTTGTCGTCCATTAAAAGTTTTTTCAAATGGTTAAAGCGCAAAAACATATTACAAAACGACCACGTCCAACTGGTTAAAAACATTAAGGCGCAAACCGCCCCGCCCAAAGCTTTGCAAAAAAGTGATATTTTAAATATTTTAAAAAAATTGCGCCCGCCGAGCGAGAATGCCGACATGCATGAAAAGCGTGACTATTGCCTTGTGCTTGTCCTTTATGGGCTCGGCCTGCGTATCAGTGAAGCCTTGAGCATTAACGCTGAAGACATTCAAGGAGAACGTATTAACATCATTGGTAAAGGTAACAAAGAACGTTCACTGCCGCTGCCAAAACCCGTCAAGCTTGCCATGATTGATCTTGCAAGTGATTTGCCCAAGTCCGCCAAATCATGTCCTTTATTTATCAACCAGCGCTTTGCAGCACGCTTAAGTGCGCGCGCCGCACAAATGATATTAAAACGTGTACGCAACGAACTTGGCCTTGCAGAACACCTCACCCCTCATACATTACGCCACTGCTTTGCCACGCATATGCTTGAAAATGGCGCTGATATACGCACCATTCAGGAACTTTTAGGGCATGAAAGCTTAAGCGCCACACAGCGCTACCTTGCCATTAATGCCCGTGAACTTAAAGACGCACACGATAATGCCCACCCCCTCAATAAGCGTGACGCTTAACCCATTGATCCCACAAACATGGGACGTTTGATCCGAGTTAACCCGTAAGCAGTTAATTTTATCGGGCAAGCTTTACGGCAATGGGCAAGACAGTGTATTTCACTCGACAAATCAATGTAGGATTGATAAACTATAAAAAATAGGAGGCGTAAACATGTTTAACAAATTATTATTATCTGTCATTATCTGCCTCAGCCTCACGGCCTGCTCTATCGGCCCCTGCCCTGTATTAATTGATTTCTCTAACGAATAAAACGTCAGTTTTTTACAAAAACCTACAAAACTTCATAAATGACATTTTTTGACATATATATAAATTCAAGTCAGTTTCAAAATAGGAATAGAGGTGGAATTAGATGAGAACAATCACTGTATTCAAGTGGTATTAAAGCAGTAAAAGACAAAATAAAGAGAATTTCCCACAACGTGCTTTATATCGGTATAAAACTTAAATTTCATAACAACCTTGAAATATCTTCAGCTAAAAAATGCTCACAAGCAGGCGCAGTGCCAATAAAGTAATGACTGTTTTATATATTATTTTAAATAACTTTTCGGGTAATTTAAAAAGCATGTGTTTACCCACATAGGTCCCCGCAAAACCTGTGACGATCATTAAAAACATCAATAAGGCATAGTCATAAAAAACAAAACCAACAATACCAAAAACAATTGTTTTTAAAACATGTACGCAAAACATACAAGCGGCAACAGACGCAACCTGCCCTTCTTTTCTTAAACCCTCACGGCCAATAAACGCAGAATTCAAATGCCCCGATGCCCCAACAAACAAAGAAGCAAAAGTGGTTATAAAACCAGATAGATAAAAACGTACACGGCGGCTTAAGTGCACCCTTTTAAAAGGTGGCCCCCAAACAAGATAAAGGATAAACATTGCCAAAATAAATTTAAGCGCCACTTCGTCAAGGGCAACAACAAACTGCGCCCCGATAAAAGCCCCCAAACAAGAACCTATGGCAAAAGGCACAACAATAGACCTTTCAATAAAATGGCGCATAAGCCCCATACGGAAAAAATTAGACCCCATTTGCACAACACCGTGCACAGGAATAACTATGGAAGGTGGGTAAACAGTTACCATCACAGCTAAAAGCATAACACCACCACCTATGCCCGCAATCGCGGTTAAAAATGATGTGAAAAAGCTTACCCCTATCAGCAATAACGCAAATGCATCTAAGTTTAAAAATTCCATACAGACCCCTTCACATTATAATTAACTTATTTCATGCCTTATAAAAACACAAACTACCGTCATTGACATGAAACGGGGCAGATACAAAAAAAAGCACCCGAAGGTGCTTATTCATTCGTTAAAAGATATTAGTGCGTGTCTGGCGGCGTACAGCCATTAAGCGCTAAACTGCTTTTTTATGATCGCATTTAGCGCCTTTGGCAAAATAATGCAGCGCCGTGTCTTTATCGGCCGCAGTACCTACGCCATTATAATAACAATACCCTAATCCATAATATAATTGTCCCATGGCATACTTATCATTACAATCAGCGGGTATATTTTTGACACCTGCCAATAAAACTTCAAAGCCTTTTTGTTCACCATCTTGAGTAACTCTACCGTTTACATACTGCGACCCAACACTGTAGAAATGACCTAAATCAGGTTTTTCAGCAGTTAGCATTGTATCTACACAAAAATCAAGAACCTCTTTCGTATACTTTCCAGCCTGCCCTTTCATGCCCATTGTAATTTGACAAAAAACCTGAAGCGGTGCATAGAATTCTTGGTTACCGCAACATTCACAAGGCTCTGTTCTTTTTCGAGCTTCTTTTATCCAATCAAGAACCTGTTGAACGTCGGCCTTTGCACTCTCCATTAAAACCGTTAAAGAAGCTGCGTTGCGATTTAACCAAAAATCGTTTGCGTAATCTGTATTTGACTCAGCCATAAATGACTCCTTAGAAAGGGGCAACACCTCTTGTGTGAGCTTCATAAATGAAGCATAAAAATGTTTAAAGATAATTCTTCCATAAATACATGGGGAGGGGCATATACAATTGCAAGCCCTACAGCCAAAAAAGAAAGAAAGACAAAGTGTCACCGTCAGAATAAGTGATATTCTGGTGAATATTTTTGTTGAGGGTTATGGAACGTTGCCACTTAGGCAATGACATGAACTAAAACGAAAATAGGCGCTACAAGAGCGCCTTTTCCTTACCAGCCTTTATCGCTGGTTTCATCTTCTTCGTCTATGTATTCGCGTGGGTCACCTGGGTCATATTCAGACTCACGTTCTACGTCGGTTACTTCAGGCACATCACCTGTTTCTTCTACTTTATCAAACTTGGCACGCAAGGCACGTACTTCAACCACAAGTGCTGCTAAAATTTCTGGGATACCTTCACCGCTGTGAGAAGAAAGTACAACAACAGGCTTACCTGAAGCTTCCTCTAAAAGCGCCTTAGCGTCAGCAATAAGTTCAGGCGTCAGTGCGTCTGTACGGCTAAGAGTCACAATTTCAGGCAACTTAGAAATAGATGAACCATAAATTTCATCAAACTTTTCTAATTCACCACGTAAAACTTTGTAATCCTCTGCAATTGTTTCACTACAAGCGTCCACAAGGTGAAGCTGGGATGAACAACGGCTTAAGTGTTTCAAAAAACGGTGACCAAGGCCGTGGCCTTCATGTGCGCCTTCAATCAACCCTGGTAAATCGGCTAAAACAAAGTCGGTATCGTGATGCTTCACCACACCAAGGTTTGGATGAAGCGTCGTAAATGGATATTCAGCCACTTTTGGTGTGGCACCTGAAACTTTAGAGATAAAGGTCGACTTACCAACACTTGGCTTACCAAGCAGGCCAACGTCCGCAAGTAATTTCAAACGCAGGCGTACATACATCTCTTCATTCAAGCCACCTTCAGTAAACTGACGTGGGGCACGGTTTGTTGAAGAAACGAATGACGCATTACCACGGCCACCTTCACCACCCTTAAGCAGGGTAATTTTTTGACCATGCTCTAGCACGTCAATAATAATTTCTTGTGTTTCGTCATTAATAATTTCCGTCCCAAGTGGTACGCTAATAAGAATATCGTCGCCGGCTTTACCAAAACGGTCTTTACCTGCGCCACCGTCACCGCGTGGGGCACGGAAGTGTTGCGTGTAACGAAAGTCAATTAACGTAGTTAGGTTTTTTTCGCCAACAAAAGTAATAGACCCACCACGACCACCGTTACCACCGTCAGGACCACCCTTTGGAATATATTTCTCACGTCTAAAGGACACGCAACCGTTACCACCTCGACCCGAGGAGATAAATATTTTAGCTTCATCTAAAAATTTCATAAGATTGCTGACCCTTTAACATTAATAAATTATAAAAATGGCCTTATAAAAGCCACATCATGTGGTTTTAACCCAAACCGTGTATACATTCAAGCTTTTATTGCCTTTAGTTGATAAATAACGCAAGTCCAACAAAATAATGACGTCTTGAATAAATGGACCGAGACCACTACACGAAAAAAAGCACCCTTAAAGGTGCTTTTTTAATACGCTATTAACCAACTCACTAATAGTCAATGGTGACACAAAGGTGAAAAGGCGCAATACCGTTCATAAACGCCTGATCACGTGTTTTTAAGAATAAATACGCATTTACATCAGCCTCAGTCACACCAGCCTCTTTAGCAAGTTGCTGACAAGCAATGACGGTGGCTGCCCGAATGAATTTTTCCATAGGGCCACACTTGTCTATCAATGTTTCGCTATCTACAACCAATGCCAAAGCATCGTCATACTCAAGCACCCCCATATGACGCAAGACCTGCGGAATACGGTAGTCAGCGTAAGCTGTTAGTTCAGTATCCACAGCCCAAGAACGGGCATTAAAATTAGCCGCAAGCATGCCATAAAAAAGCTGAGCCTTTTTAAGGAAAGCGTCGCCATAAGCATGACCATACAAGCGTGCCAGCTCGGCAGCTGTTTCTGTTGTAAAAGTATAAGAACCGTCATGAATAAAGTAACTACGTGCAAGAAATGTTTTGAATTTTCCAACATCAGCGAGTGTTGCCATGACCTCCGCACGCTGACGCGCATAAGGTATAGACAAGTCGGTTAAGGCTTTTTCATAAAAAGACAGCGTTTCACTTTCATTTAAATGAACACCAGGAAACTGACCAGCGTTATAAAAATCAACCATCATTTGTGCCATACCTGAAGAACCTTTAAGTTTAGGGTTGCCTTGGTAGCACCAATGGTTAAAGCCATTTTCGTCTTTTGTCCAATAACAAAAATTAATGGCAGTTGTTACAAATAAGAAATAAGCCACATCAGCGGCGCGCACTTCTTTAATTTGGCCAATTTGTAATTCCTTTGGTAAGTACCAGTCCCAATTGGGTGCTGAACCTGCCTGAATACTACAAGCGACTTCTTTAAGTTCTGCTTGATTGATATGTACAAGTAAATTACTTGCACATAAGTTTTTGCAATATAAAAATAATTTTTTATAGTTCATAAGGGTAACCTCCAAGAGGTTAAAAAGGGAAATAAGGTTTTGCCTTCTAAATAAAGGCATACTTTCACCACAAGCTAACTAAATAACTGCATTGACGCAAGAAAAAAAAGGACCGAAGCCCTTTTAAAGTCGACACAGATTCTTTATTCATTATTCCGCCATTGGAAAAAAACGTTGGCGCAAGTTAGCGAGCAGCTAATAAAAAAATAACCCGCACTATTTAAGCAAAAAAATAGGCACCGTTAGGCACCTATTTTTAAAGAACGGTAATAACTTACACAGAAGCTTCAACTGAAACAAACGTACGGTTTTTAAAACCTGTTTTGAAGTGAACGCTACCTTCTATGAGAGAAAAGATCGTATGGTCTTTACCAATACCGACGTTTTTCCCTGGGTGCCATTTAGTACCACGTTGACGGATGATGATGTTACCTGGGATAACAACTTCTCCACCGAATTTCTTCACACCAAGGCGACGACCTTCTGTGCTACGTCCGTTGGCTGTAGAACCACCTGCTTTTTTATGAGACATTGATTTACTCTCCTATAAATTTAAGAATGCTTCAAGAAACTTACGCTTCTTTAGCAGCCTTAGTTGTTGCTGTTTTAGCTTTAGCCGGTGCAGCTTTTTTAGCTGTGGCTTTAGCAGAAATCTCTTCAATCTTAAGAACAGTAAGGTACTGACGGTGACCTTTTTTACGCTTATAACCTTGACGGCGTTTTTTCTTAAATATAATAACTTTTTTATCACGAATTTGTTCTGCAATGGTTGCTGTAACCGTTGCGCCTTCAACCACTGGCGTACCAACTGTTAGTTTTTCGCCATCAGCGATTAGAAGGACGTCATCCAAAGTTACTTTTTCACCTTGTTCGCCAGTAAGACGTTCCACAAGGACAGTATCGCCCTTAGAAACTTTGATTTGCTTACCGCCGCATTTCAATATTGCGTACATATTAATTTACCTGTTCTACCTAGTTTCAACAAAAATTTTCAAAGACGATGCTTAACCTTTATATAGATATAAGCCGAAAAACGTTATCGTCCACCGCACTATTTACATGATGTAGGGGAAGTTGTCTACATATTTTTTAAGGAAAGCGTATATTTTTATAAACTTATTATGTTTTTATCCATTTTTACATCATAAACAAAACAATCAATATCACCAATTACAACCATGTACCAACACTGTCAAAAAGACAAAACTGACAACGCCTCATTATAAACATTGCCTATAAACCGCTGTTTTATGGGCAATATACAGCTAGAACTGACAATGCAGTGCGTAATTTAATATTAAGTGTCAGTTAAAATATAGTGCCCCCCAATATAACAATATGTAGCAAAACCACCCTTGGTTTATCCTCGGAACAAAAGTGCAATTTTGAATTGATTTAAAACTACAAGAAAAAATAAAAACGACAACAATAATAATAATGAAAGAGATGCCATGCTAAAACTTTGTTTCACAGCTATCCTTGGCACTTTTATAATTTATGGGCTTGATGAAATGGATGTTATTACCTCGAAGGACTTCACTTATATAGAAGAACCTACGGCAAAGGAATCACTCTCTAACACTCACAATGTAACGAAAGCGCCCATAACAAGTAAGTTCACAGACCGCATTGTACAAAAACGACAACAACAGAAAGGGTAAAGGCAAATTTAAAAATCGCAATACTTTAGTATTGCTGGGTACTGGGTAAAAGTTGGCTCCTAGAATCGCTATAAGATGACAAACGAAGCTTCCCTCAATAAGTTTCAAATATATTTTTAACCCCGCTTTAAAGCGGGGTTCTTTTTATGCATAAGCATAACTTAATGCTTTTCTGTGGTTAAGGGTGGGTGTTATTATAAAAACCCAATATAAACATAAAGGCAAAAATAACATGTTTGAAACGCTTGTCATAATCTTCCGCGAAGCGCTAGAGGCCTTCCTCATTATCGCCATCACCCTTTCATATCTGGAAATTAGCGAACGCGAGCAGTTAAAGAAGCCAGTTTACGCTGGTATCGCCACAGCCGTTGTACTGTCTCTCATTTTTGGTCTATGGCTCGGCAAACAAGTTGTTAATCCTCTGACCGAAGGCATTGCCGCACTCATTGCAGGCGTTATGGTTATTAGTCTCACATTCACTATGCTTAAAGCTGGCAAACACATGGGGAAGGTTATACATAGGTCTATTGATAAGCATATCAATAAAGAAAATATAATGGCCTTTGTTGGTATCTTCATGTTCACGACACTTATGATCACACGTGAAGGCATGGAGGCCGCCCTATTAATTGGTACACTATCCGCACAAACAGATACATCAAAACTTATGACAGGCGCATTTTTAGGTATGTCATTAGCGATTGTTATTGGCTATTTATGGATAAAGAACGCCCATCTGATCAACTTGAAGTTATTTATGCAGGTTACGGCAATATTCCTAATTATGTTTTCTATCAATTTGATGGTTTACGGTTTTTATGAAATCACCGAAACAGCCTTTTTACCAATTGATAATGACTACTGGCACTCCATCATTAAACCACTGAAGAAAAACGCTATCTACGATTTCACCTTTGCTTACGGCCTCGTAATAGTGCCTTGCATGTGGCTTGCAGTGACGATGTTTAAAAACAAGTTATCTTCAAACAAGATAGCCAGTGCTTAAATAAACCACCAACCACAGGCAGAAAAAAAAGAGCCTTTAATAGGTTCTTTTTTTTATACAAACCACTTGAAAAACAAACGCATAGGCATTATTTATATACATAATACATGTAACACATTTCTTTTTCATGGCATTTCGCCATATTTACAGGAGCATGATTATCCTTAATAAACTTAAAAAACATTCAAACAAAAACTTAGAGGCACAGACACTATGAATATATATAATATGGTATTCAAAGACAAAGGTGACCCAAACTACAACCCCGCCATAACCCTTGATAAGGGTAGTATTGATTTAATGATCATCATGGCGATTATTTTGTTCATTATACTTGTGTTTACAACAGGAGATCAAAACATGGTAAAGCTCATAGGGATATCATTTCTAACCGTCTATTGCGCTGAAAAACTTGTAGATTTTAACAATTACTACAAAGGTAATGAAAATTCCTTTTATAAGAAGCACTATCGTATCGCTTTTGCTTTAGGCTGTTTGACAGGCCTACCTTTTGGAGGCATAGGTATAATCACCTCCTGCCTGCTCTTTATCATTTTAATGCTCCTTTACTACAACCGTAAAATTAAAAAAGAAAAGGCCATAAGCACAGAAAACTAACCCAACGTATTAAAAAGAACCTTTTAAGGTTCTTTTTTTATGCATACCTTAATATTTTAATGCCCCTTCACAGCGAAAGGCTCTTTATGCTAAAACAATAACAAGCCAAAAAAAATGAAAGAACCACATACACATGAAACTACTTCACACCATGCTACGCGTTAAAGACCTGGCAGTATCTATACAGTTTTACCAAGACATCTTGGGTATGAGACTTTTAAGAAAGCTTGAGAATGACACAGGGCGCTTTACCTTAGCCTTTTTAGGGTACAGCAATGAACAAGAAAGTACCGTGATAGAACTTACCCATAATTGGGACAACACAGAAGCTTATAACATAGGAAATGCTTACGGCCACATCGCCATTGAGGTAGATGATGTTTATGGCTTCTGCGACAAAGCGCATGCAAATGGCGTTACAATTTGCAGACCTGCAGGCCCTATGGCAGGGTCGAACATTGTACTAGCCTTCATCGAAGACCCCGACGGCTACAAAATTGAAATTCTTGGTGCAGGGAAATCTCGATAAAAAAAAGCCTCCAATACGGAGGCTTTTTTTTAATATAATATTTCAATGCGTGTACATACAATAACGCAGCACCCACTATCATTTTATTTTTTCTTCACGGCAGCTTTTTTTGCAGGTGCTTTTTTAACTGCCTTTTTAGGCGTAGCCTTCTTAACTGCAGGTTTTTTAACCACAGCTTTTTTAACAGAGGCTGTTTTTTGCGCTGCCGTTTTTTTAACCACTTTCGGCTTCATATTCACACGTGGCTTTTGACGCAATACATACTGTTTGCGCCCTTCTGGCTCATGATATATACGGACAAGCAATTCACCCAACACACCCATGCCAATGAGCTGTACACCCATCAAGACAAGCATCACGCCCGCCACCAATAGTGGACGTTGGCCAATGTCCGCACCAAACAGTTTAATCAGCGTCATGTAAGCCAAAATAAGGCCACCAGGCATTAAACAGGCAAGTCCTGTCATACCAAAGGCATGCATCGGACGGTTAATATAACGCAAGAGGAACTTAAGTAAGATAAGGTCAAGAACCACACGGAACATACGCCCCATATTGCCGTATTTTGATTCACCAAAAGCACGCGCATGATGGGTCACTTCAACCTCTACAACTTTAGCACCAAACTGTGAAACAACAGCAGGGATAAAACGGTGAAGCTCACCATAAATACGCATGTTTTCCATCACTTCACGGCGATAAGCCTTTAAAGAACAGCCTGTGTCATGCAGGGATACTTCTGTCATCTTCGCCACCAGTTTATTCGCTGTGCGGGAAAGGAAATTACGGAAACCGTCATCTTTACGGTTTTTACGCCAGCCAGAAACAATGTCAGCACCTTCTGCTGTCATCACTTCAAGCATCATAGGAATGTCACAAGGGTCATTTTGCAGATCACCGTCCATGGTCACAAAGACATCACCCGTTGCATGGTCAAAACCAGCCTGCATTGCCGCTGTTTGCCCATAATTACGGCTTTGGTACAATGGTTTAAATTCTGGGTAATCCTTTTTAAGGCCTTCCATAATCACACCACTGTCGTCGGTTGAACCATCATCAATACATAAGAGCTCCCATTTATAGTCGGTTGCACGCATAACTTCAGCAACACGGCTTAGCAGGTGCGGTAACGTTTCTTCTTCGTTGTAAATTGGAACAATAATTGATACATCTAATGAACTCATATTTTTTTATCCTTATCGGTTTCTTAAGTGTTGGCTAATGTCTAGCATTTTTGATTGTACAAGGCAGTACCCTCCCTCACAAGAGGTTACACTTGTTGATTTTGGTACATATTTATTGAGGTTTTCAAGGCGTTCCTGCTTCAAGACAAACCATAAAACAGCTTCTTGATCTGCTACTTTTATTTTCAGAAGTGCTGATGCGTCACTTAGGGATGTAAACGGTACACCACTCACAAAACGCACAGAAGGCTGGTGGATTGCCAAGAAATAAAGCTGATCATGTTCTTTATTAAAGCCTGTTCCAATCTTTTCACCAATGTTTGCTAAAGGCAACTGCGTGAATTTATACACCGTTGGCACAACACAATAACTTGCAAGCAGCAATGTCATGGCAGAAACAGAGCTTAAAACAATTAAACCTACACGTTTACGTTTAAACATAAAGAACAATGCCAGTGGCACACCAATCAAAACAAGCATACCCAACATAAACGGTGCGGCATTCATCATAACATCTTGCGATAATGCCAACCTTGTTTGCTCTTCAACTTCACCTATTTTTAGACCATAATGAAGCTGTAAATATGCTATCGCTTTTTGCATAACCATCGGCAAGTTTTCTGTGCGACCCAGCAAAAGGTCAGGCACAAACTTAAAGAGTATAAACACACTTGAGAAAACAAAAATAACAGGTGTCATCCATAGGATATTCCATTTTGGAAAAGGATTGTCATACATTGTTTCAAGACGCGCGGCGATCATCAAAGCAGCACCGGCATAAGCAGGAATAATATAATGCGGCAACTTTGTTGCAGAAAAACTAAAGAAGATAAAAATAGACAAGAACCAAACAAGGCCCAAGCTTGGTAGTGCATCTTGCACTTTGTCGCTACGCAAACCTGTGAAAAAGTTTTTAAATGCCGCCATAATAGCCGCTGGCAAGAATAGAACCCAAGGGAAAAAACCAATCATCAGCACCACAACATAATAAAAAGGTGAACCGCTTTGTGTGTTACCCATCGCGCTCGTAAAGCGGCCTAGGTTATGCACTATAATAAATTCTCTAAAAAAGTCGATACCCTTAGCGTCAACCACAAACTGAACCCAAGGCACCAGCGTAACCGCCATAGCCACAAGCACAAAAAGAGGGTTCACACATTTCAAGTTGTAAACAATATTGGGGCGCAAGAAAACAGCGACGCTCAATACAAAGGCAGGTACCATTAAACTAACAGGCCCTTTGGCCAGCATAGCAAGCCCCAAAACCACACCCAAAACAACGGGCGCCATGGGTGAACGTCTATGGGCAAATAAATTAGCAATAAAACCAAGCGTTGCCATTAAAACAAAAAAGTTTAGCGCCATGTCGGCTGTAGCCGCCTGTGAAATAATAAGAAAAGATAAATTACAGCCTAAAATAATACTGGCCGTTAAGGAAAAACGTCTGTTTTTTGTCATACCAGAAAGGAAGAGGTAAAAGCCAAAAACGGAAAGAAAGGCAAATAAAGCCGAAGGCAGCCTTGCGGCAAATGCGCCCTTGCCTAAATAATCCATCGACACAGCCTGAAGCCAGTAAATAAGGGGTGGCTTGTGGTAACGTGGGTCACCATTATAGTGCGGCGTAACATAGTCACCTGTTTCAAGCATTTCATAACTTGCTTCTGCAAAAATAGCTTCATCAACGTCAAATAAACCTGTGTTAGAGAGCCCTAAAAAGTAAAGTACGGCAAAAAAGCAAAATGTCACCATAACAAACGACGACAAATATTGTCTTAATTTATATTTATTCATTTTTATGTTCATTTTATTATACTTTTACCCCTAACTTCAACTTATCACGTATCAATACACCAACCACATACCCTAACACAGCCGCAGAGACAACGTCACTCATATAATGCGCACCAATACCAATGCGAGAAAAGCTTACCAAACAAGCCGTGAGCGCCAAAACAACCTGAATTTTACGTGGATAAAAAGGCAGTAAACAGGCCAACCAAGCAAAGGTTGTGA
>JBLILN010000009.1:0-71985 GCA_047635695.1 Alphaproteobacteria bacterium | reverse complement strand
ACGGCAACCACATCTGTCCTAGAAAGTTCACCTGCGTGAGGCTTAAATTCTGCCGTACGTGTCATGCCTTTAATGAACGTGTTGAGTGCTTCAAAACGTGCGTTATCAGCACTTGATGCACCACGTACTGTTGCGACAATCTCAGCCCTGTTTGGTACGTTATTTTCACTACGTGCTGCACGAATAGATGAAACAATATTAATTAACCAATCAATATCTGCCATGGCTTTTTCATCACGTGGCCATGTTGATACTTCTGGCCATTGCTGCGCCATTAAGTTGGCGTCAGTACCTGTTTGACCTGTGAGTTCCAACCAAATTTCTTCAGTGATAAATGGCATAACAGGGTGCATAAGGCGTAAAAGTTTTTCAAGCGCCCAACCCATTGTAGCTTTAGTTTCTGCAATATCGTCTGCATCATTACCGTAAAGAACAGGTTTTGTTAATTCAAGGTACCAGCTACAATAAGTGTCCCAAGTAAAGTGATATAAGTTTTGTGCGAGGTCATTAAACCTAAAGTCTGTATAGGCTTTATTTTGAACGTCAACAACTTCAGCCAACTTCGCTATCATCCAGCGGTTAATTGGGTTTTTAGCCGTTGCAGGGTCAAAGTTTTCGTCATATTTAACTTCGTTCATAAAGGCGTAATTTGAAGCATTCCATAATTTCGTACAGAAATTACGTGACGATGCAATTTTTGCTTTACCTAAAGAAATGTCAGCACCTGGAGCCGTTAATGAAGCCACTGTATAACGCAAAGCGTCTGTACCATATTTTTCGATAATTTCCAGTGGGTCTAAAACATTACCTTTAGACTTCGACATTTTTTGTCCTTCTTCGTCACGCACAAGTGCATGGATGAAGATTTTTTTGAAGGGCACATCATTCATAAATTCCATACCAAACATCATCATACGGGCAACCCAGAAGAATATAATATCAAAGCCTGTTACCAGAACGTCTGTTGGGTAATATTTATTAAGTTCTGGTGTTTTTTCTGGCCAGCCAAGTGTGCTAAATGGCCATAGGCCTGAACTAAACCATGTGTCGAGTGTGTCTGGGTCTTGTACCCAACCTTCACCTTCGGGTGCTTCTTCACCAACATAAATTTCACCGTCTTTATACCAAGCTGGTATTTGATGCCCCCACCATAGTTGGCGAGAAATACACCAGTCTTGGATATTTTCCATCCAGTGGAAATATGTTTTTTCCCAGTTTTTAGGGACAAATTCAACTTTACCGCGTTTCACTGCTTCAATGGCAGGTTTGGCTAAAGTTTCCGTTTTTAAATACCACTGTGTTGTGAGATATGGCTCTAAAATTGTGTCATCACGTTCTGCATGGGCAACATTGTTTTGACGTGGTTCTACTTTTTCAAGTAAGCCCAGTGCTTCAAACTCAGCTACTACTTTTTTACGGGCATCAAAACGATCCATACCTTGGTATTCAGTAGGTGTATTTTCGTTAAGTGTCGCTGTTTTTGTGAGGATGTTAATCATTTCTAGATCATGGCGCTTGCCAATTTCATAGTCATTAAAGTCATGTGCTGGCGTTACCTTCATACAACCAGAACCAAAGTCCATATCGATATAATCGTCTGCAATAATAGGAATTTCACGTCCGACAATCGGCAATGTGATTGTTTGACCCACGAGGTGCGTATAACGTGCATCGTCAGGATGAACAATAACCGCAGTATCACCAAGCATTGTTTCAGGGCGTGTTGTTGCCACCGTTACAAAACCGCCGTCCTTTAGAGGGTATTTAAGGTGCCACATAAAGCCATTCATGTCTTTGTGTGAAACTTCAATATCCGAAATAGCTGTTTGGTGCATAGGGTCCCAGTTTACAAGGCGTGTGCCACGGTAAATAAGGCCTTTTTTATGCAAAGCGACAAATGCCTTTTTAACAGCCTTAGAAAGACCTTCGTCCATTGTAAAGCGTTCACGGTCCCAGTCACAAGAAGCGCCAAGGTGTTTCAATTGATTGACAATTGTTGCGCCAGATTCTTCTTTTTGTTGCCAAGCACGCTCTAAGAACTTTTCACGTCCTATAACTTTTTTCTCTTTGCCTTCTGCGGCAAGTTTTTGCGTCACGATACGTTCTACCGCAATAGACGCATGGTCAGTACCTGGCTGCCAAAGAGCGTCTTTTTGTGTCATGCGGGCATGGCGCACTAAAATATCTTGAAGTGTCATTGTTAAAGCATGGCCTACATGCAGTGTACCTGTAACATTTGGTGGGGGAATCATGATAGTAAACGGGTCTTTTGCAGAAGAAGGGTCGGCTGAAAACAGGCCTAGTCTTTCCCATTTTTGATAGAGGTTTGATTCTACATTTTTAGCGTTATATGTTTTTTCTAACATGACTTACTTTTCTATTTTAAAATTAAAATTCTCTTTTAAACGGCGAAGATGGAAGCCATAAGGCCTCCATCTCTGCGTCGATTCACATATAAATCGACTTTATTTTTCGACGAGTTTGCTAAGTTCTTCTTTCACAAGGCGCTCTACAATATCTGCTAAATTGTCTTCTATCCAACCTGTCACCAATGGGCGTAAAGCTTCTGCTAAGACTTCTGCTGGAAAGCTTACTTGCAAACCTTTAGCAGAAGGTGTTGTTGGTAAAAATACTTTTTGTGCCATTTCGGTAACCGCCTGTTCAACAACTTTTTCTGATGCTACTGCAGCGATAGGCTCATCAATGGCTGCCTCTTCTACTGGTGCTGGTGTTTCAAGTACCTCAGCTTCTGCATCATCTGCAGCAGGGGTCGTCATCATCGTTTTTGCGTCTTCTTCATTTGGTAACGAATCAGCCGTGCTTGCCAGTTCGCCCTCTTGTTCTAATTCATTCATAATACCGTCCATGTCCACGTCAATATCGTCTTCTTCGTTATAACTGTCGCGAGATTCTTGTACAGAGTTTTCAGAAGCCGTGGCAATTTCACCAGATGAAGAAAATTTGTCAACATCAATAAGGTCTTCGTTGCTATCACCATTTTCAACAACGTCTGTTAATTCTAGAATGTCTTCCGCTGCCGTTTCTTGAGTTTCTTCAACGATAGTCTCGCCTACTTTTTCTGCATCAAGACTCGCCTGTGCATCAGCCATTGCAGCCAACGCTTCATCCGCTTCGACAGTTTCAGAACTGTCTACCTCTGGAGATTTTTCTTCAGCTTTATTCTCATCAATATTTTCTGAAACAGCTTCATTTTCAGCCGAAACTTCTGAAGGCTCTGATGCAGGGGCTTCATTTTTTTCAACTTCGTCTTCTACAGTTTCACGAATAGAGGCAAGAATGTCCTCCATTGAGTCGTCATTTTTTATGTCTTCTTCGCTCAATTTTCACAACCTAGATTTTATGTTTTTTTAATATTCGTACATGCCCCTAAGGTTTTATCATAGGAACTATGTGCAAGCAACTTTTATAGTTATAAAAATGTAAAATATAACAACTTAAATAAAAAAGTACTTCCTCTTTCCATTAAAGGGGCTATAATACCCAACTAATATAACAAGGAGAAGAACATATGGTTCACAAGAGAACAGCATCTGACCACCGTAGCTTTGATGCAGGCACACCATCACCTAAACTATCAGTGGAAGACGCGGTAAGCTTTCTAGAAAGCCAATCAATTACAGGTTATGACAAGTCCCTCCTTCTTGGTATTATTACTGAAATGAAAACATATTGTGAAAAATTTCAACACTTACGTGGCAAGCCTAAAATTTCTATTTTCGGTTCAGCGCGTACACAACCCGATAACCCTGATTACAAAATAACAACAGAATTTGCACGTAAGCTGGTACAAGATTTTGGCTACGACGTTATTACAGGTGCAGGCCCAGGCATTATGGAAGCTGGTAACAAAGGGGCCGGGAAAGATGGCGCTATTGGTTTAAACATTAGCTTACCATTTGAACAGGAAGCAAACCCATTTTTAAGTGACGACCGTTTAATTACATTTTACTACTTCCTTATTCGCAAACTTGCCTTTGTGCGTGAAGCAGACGGTATTGTACTTTGCCCAGGTGGCTTCGGTACACTTGATGAAGGTTTTGAAGCTCTCACACTTATTCAAACAGGCCGTGCAACGCCTGTACCAGTTGTTATGCTTGAACATGAAGGCGGTACTTTCTGGGGTAAAACAATTGAGCTTATGAAACACCTTGTAGAGCAAAACACAGTCAGCGCGCAAGACCTTAACCTTGTGCATTACACAACAGATGTTGACGATGCCCTTAACTATATTAACGATTTTTATTACAGGTACCATTCAGTACGTTACCTTTCAGAAAACCGTGCCGTTATACGCTTGAACCGTGAAATTCCTGATGAATTGATTGCAGAGCTTGAAGTTAAGTATGCAGGCTTAATTACAAGTGGAAAACTTGAAAAGCGTGATATTGCTTTAGAAGAAGAATCTGACGAACCAGACCTTGCACATCTAAAACGCATTGTGTTTAACATCAACCATACAAAACCGATGGACCTTTACTTACTTATTAAAGACCTCAACATTAAAACGCATGATGGGCACGCATTAACAGCCGATCAAGCACATAAAAACCCACGCCCAAGACGCGTAAAAGTGCCTTCATTGACTGCTTAAATAAATACATTTAATGCATAAAAAAAGCCCTCATTTGAGGGCTTTTTTTTTCGATAAAAGTTATGAAATTTTATTTTAAATCCTTAAAAGACTCGGCCGCTGAATGACAGACATTCCATATAGCACGAGACAAAGCATGTAGAGCAGTAATAGCAAGCAAACATAAGAACATATTGTTAAGTAACGTTTCCATAACTGAAAAATCACGAGCCACCCCCAATTGCATTATTAATACCCGCACCAAAATAAAAAAACAGGCTAATACAAAACCAAAATAAGCTGTAAATTGTGCACTTTTTGTCAAGATACCATGCGTGCTTCCTAAAACATTATAGCAAGACTTAATATTAAGAGATATGGCGCCCAAGCACCCCCAAAACATGACCAAAGAAGTCATTAAAACTTGACCATTTGATATAAAAAATACCATTACAATATTTAAGATAAACAAACCAAGTGATGCAATGTTAAAAATTGCATTTAATTTTTTAGTATTCATATATGTACTCCTAAAAGGTACGTAAAAAAATATTACTGCAGTTTCTGGGCTTTTTCAATGATAGCCAGTTGCTGTTTAGATGATTCCTCTGCTGCACGTTCAAGAATGACTGAAAAGGCTTTTATACCTTCAGGGCTGTTGTCACGTATAAATTTTGAAAATTCAGATTGGTAAGGTTTTTGAGTTAGTGAAGACATAAACGCCCCCTTAAAAAACAGAAAAAGTGAATAAAGATATATATTAAATACACTTATAACTTAATTATAAGTTCCAGTCAATCTTTCGTAATCCATTCGCTTTTAAATAGGCATTGGCCTTCACAAAACAGCCCGACCCTAAAAAACCTTTATGCGCTGAAAATGTTGATGGGTGGGTGGTTTCTAGTATCAGGTGCTTCTCTCTATCAATAAGCGCCCCCTTCTTTTGTGCATAAGCACCCCACAACATAAATACCAAAGGTTCGTCTCGTTTGTTAAGCTGGCAAATAATGTCATCCGTTATTCTTTCCCAACCAAGCTTTGCATGGGAAGCTGGCTTTGATGCCTCAACAGAAAGAACAGCATTAAGCATCAACACGCCCTGTTTGGCCCATGCAGTTAAATCACCATTTTGTGGGTTTATATCAAGTTCTTTAAATATATTTCTAAGCGAAGGCGGCACTTTAACACCGTCATTCACACTAAAGGCAAGGCCGTTGGCTTGCCCCTCACCGTGGTATGGGTCTTGCCCTATAATAACAATTTTAACCTGTGAAAATGCTGTTAGTTCTAAAGCGCGGAAACGCTGAGACATAGGCGGATAGACGTTATCGCCCTCACTCACCTTTGTTTCGATACTTTTTAATAAAGCATCGTCAATATTGTAACCATTTATTTGCATTGAAATACCACCGCTTTTCATAATCAGGCGCAGATTATCACATTTTGTTATAAAATTAAACAGCACAAGCACTTGACATCGCCCCCCCCCTTAACCCTATAACTAACATGAACGTATACACATCATTCTCTTTTTTTATACCCTTTCGAGGTAACACTTATGTTTGATAAAATAAAACCAGAAGACGTAAAACTATTTAAAATCACCCCTGAACAAGCACAAGAAGAACGTATTTCACGTTTTTGCACCAAATTTTACATGGCGTTTTCTAATGAAATTTTAGCAGCGCGCGCAAAAAAAAAGATGAAATAGTTATTTCACTTGTACCTATTTTGCCTGATGAATGGACTTATATTGATTGTGATATGGCTGTTTCAACAACAACAGATAATGCCTTAATGCCATACCTTAAAAACCCAAAACACTCTCGTCCTCAAGTGCCAGTTGTTGATATTGATGCTTTTCACAGAGATGTAATGACGCACCTATCAAAATATGATTCTTTTAATACACTTATTGCTAACATGAAGGATAATGGCTTAAATGTAAAACTTGATATGCGCCTAGATCAACGCATGGAAACTGCCGCATTGCATCGTTCTATTGGCCTATGGCACCCTCACCTTATTATCAGTTTAAAAGCTGTGTAATACATCGACATTTAAAGACCTCCTTTTATAGGGGGTCTTTTTTATGCAGATATAACTTGAAGCATAGGGCGACATTGGTTAGTTTCAATAAATAAATATGGAATGCATAAAAAGGCACTAACTTATGGCACGTAAATACGAAATATCCGAAAAATTATATGAATACGCCCTTAAAAACAGCGTAAAAGAGCCCACTGTAACGGTAGAATTACGTGACGAAACCTTTGCAACCGAACGTGCCGCACGCATGGTTTCTAGTCCTGAGCAAATGCAATTCATTGCCATGATGTTAAAAGTAATGCGCCCAAAGAAATGCTTAGAAATTGGCGTATTTACAGGTTACAGCGCTTTATGGATGGCCAAAGCATTGCCAGAAGACGCTACCTTAATTGGCATTGAAAAAAATGCACGCTTTGAACCTTTATGTCGTAAATACTGGCAAAAAGCAGGTGTTGAGCATAAAATTGACCTGCGTATCGCTTCTGCACATGACACTTTAGATGCCTTGCTTGCCAATAACGAAGCCGAAACTTTTGACTTTATATATATTGATGCCGACAAACTTGGCTACAAGGACTATTTTGAAAAATGCCTCAAACTCCTCAAACCAAAGGCGTTGATGATATTTGACAATGTCTTTTTATTTGGTGAAGTTATTGTCGAAGATAATATCAACCCAACCCTACCCGACGCCATGCGCGCCTTTAACAAACTGATCCATAATGACAGCCGCGTGGATATTTCTATGCTACCGCTGGGTGACGGCATGACATTGGCTTATAAAAAATAGCCTAAATATCAACCGCTAACAAAAAAAGTGTATGCATAATAAAAAATACGCTTGACCTCTGAAAAATATTCTGTATATTCGCACATAACTGAGGGCCGTTAGCTCAGTTGGTAGAGCAACTGACTTTTAATCAGTTTGTCACAGGTTCAAGTCCCGTACGGCCCACCATTATTAAAAGGCTTAGGTTGAGATTAGCGTCTCCCTAAGCCTTTAATTATATATAACTTCAATCAAACAACTTTATAAACCAAGGAACACTTATGGAACAACATTATTGGTGGATTTTCGCCCTCGCCCAACCTATTGGATTTGCAGGCGTTAGTCTCATATCACAACATTACAAACAACCTGGCACATCTATGGCTATGATGCGTGCAAGTTTCGTTGTTCTTTGTCTTTTGCCTTTCATGCCCTTTATAGAACTACCAACAGCCAGTGAATTCTTTTACGCCACAGCCGTGGCAGCCACACTCGCCTTTGTAGCCGATTCACTGATGATGAATAGCTTTGCTAAATTTGGTGCTGGGGCAACATCACGCTTATTACCTATTTCACCACTGGTTGCCTTTGTTATTTGGGCTGTGATGAACCCTGAAATATTCACGCAAATGTCGAATAACCCATTGATCGCCTCAGGCCTTGTAGCATCACTTGTTGCTTGCGCTGCTGCCATTGGCATGTTGAGCAAGTGTGACGTGTCTAAAAGCGCGTTCATATACCTCTTACCCGTCATTGCTATTTATGGTGTGCTTGACGTTGCCAATAAAATGGCGCAGGACAACTCAGGTTTTTGGAGTGGTATTGTGTGGTACACATTCATTCTTGCAAGTGGCTCTGTTATTTTAGGTGTTTCATTAAACTTAAAAAACAAGACATTCAAAGCGACTGTTACCAACAAAATTATGCTTAAAGCTGGCTTCCTTCTTTCTTTGTGTTACTTGTTTGCTATGATTGGTCGTAATATCTCGATGGTTTACACGCCAAACCCTGCATACACGTCTATCATTGCAGGTGCGACACCGCTTTTAATTGTTGTTTATCACAAAATATTTAAAATTGAAGATAAAGCCAATGTGAAGGCAGGCCTACTCTTTGCTATGTCTATTTTGCTCATGATTTACCTTGCAACCTTGCTTGGCTAAAATTATTAAAACTTAAAAGGGGTGGCATTGGCTGCCCTTTTTTTATGTATGATTCTTGTAATTTTGTGAAGTTTCTCTTACACTTCAAATAACAAACACCTATTCTTTTACATGTGCAGCCATGCACCTAGACTACAGGAGACATTATTATGTCTAAAATTATCACCAGTGTCGATATAGCAAATATACGCCAACAACGTAAATTGTTAACGCAACAAAAAACCAACGAGGGCCTTGAAGTAACAGAACTTACTCAAGAATTTAAAAGCGAGAGTACCTGAACTGTTAGAACAAATGAATACTGATATTCAGCGAGAAATGCTGCGCCTATATGAAACAGAACGCTGTGACGCCATCGTTGAAGCTCAAGCCTCTGCACATTTTTCAGAAACCAAAGAAAGCAACAGAAAGAGGTCTTAAAGCTAAAAATTGAGCTTTGGCCAGAAGTGGCAGCAGGCATTAAAGAGCTTTGTAAAAAATATCAAATAAAGCAAATGAAATTTTACAGCTATTCCCTCCCTTATACAAAAGAAAATTAAACGCATGACAACGTCAAATTTTATGACATTGCCTTTATTTTAACCTTTAAACTCACGCTCGATTAACAACAAAAAAGCCCTCAGTTGAGGGCTTTTTTGTTGGCTGATACCGTATGATAATTATTATCAAATATCTATGTTTATGGGCTAAAAACGGTGTTAGCAGTAAAACCAAGAGTGGTTATTTAACTTTCGCCAACCATTCAGTTGCAAAGGCCTCAAATGTGCCTGCTTCAATATTTTCACGCATAAGGCGCATAACCTTCTGGTAAAAATACAAGTTGTGCTCTGTCATCAGCATACCGCATAATGATTCACCAGACATATACAGGTGACGCAAGTAAGCTTTAGTGTATGTTTTACAAACGTAACAGTCACAGTCTGGGTCAAGCGGAGAAGCATCTTCTATATACTTTGCCTGTTTAATTTTAACGACACCGTTATGTACAAACGCCTGCCCTTTACGGCCATTTCTGGTTGGAATCACGCAGTCAAACATATCAATACCATGCTGAACACTGTAAATAAGGTCACTTGGGTAGCCAACACCCATCATATAACGTGGCTTTTCTTCTGGCATCAGTGGTACGCAATGTTCCACTGTTTTGTTATAAGTTTCTTTGCTGCCTGTATCATCGAACAACCAACCACCAAAAGCATAGCCTTCAAAACCAATGTCGACCAAGGCTTCAATAGAAGCTTTACGTAGGTCGGGGTAATGCGCCCCTTGAATGATACCGAATTGGCCATAACCTTCACGCGAAATAAAAGCTTCACGGCTTCGTTTTTCCCAGCGGATCGTACGTTCTAAACTTTCTTTAGCACGTTCATATGTCACAGGGAATTCTGTGCATTCGTCGAATGACATTGTAATCGTCGCATCGAGTTTATACTGAATTTCAGTTGAAATTTCTGCCGTTAAGCGGTGCTTGCTGCCGTCAATGTGTGAACGGAAAGTTACACCGTCTTCGTCGTCTTCGAGAATATTATTGAGGCTATAAACTTGGAAACCACCACTGTCTGTCAGGATAGGCCCTGACCAGTTCATAAATTTGTGCAGGCCGCCCATTTTTTCCACAAGGTCAGCGCCTGGGCGTAACATAAGGTGATAAACGTTACCTAAAACACAGTCAGCGCCTTGTGCTCTGACATCTTCCATTTTCATGGCTTTAACAGTGGCGCATGTGCCCACAGGCATAAATGCAGGTGTTTCTATCGGACCGTGCGCTGTGTGGATACGTCCACGTCTGGCTTTACCGTCCTTGGCAATAAGTTCATAGCGGAATTCTGTCACCTGATATTCTCCTTTAAATTGATAAAACCGTTGTACAAGATAAAAGCAAATATTACAAGCAAGCAGCATTATAAACCTTATAAAAAAACATGCATTAGATCATAAAAAACAGATATATACACAAGTATAGGTTGAATACGGCTATTTTACAAGGAATACAAGCGGAACCGTGGTGGAATTACCCTCCTAAAAAGAGGAATTAAGGTGGAACTGAAAGCGCATTAATGTCGCCATATGCAACCTAAAAGTTGTAAAAAAGGTTGTTTAATTCTCTTTTTTGCAATATGAGGCGAACGGGCAATATATACAGATTATATAAGCAGCACATATTGCATGTATACATAGAATTGACAACCCTTCTTCCATAAGATATAAATGACCTAAGAACAGCAACATCTACACCTTTTACAACGCACATTCTGTGCCTTTATTCATGGGAGACCATTATGATTAATGAACAACTTAATGTATCTGACATTTTACACGCCCGCAAAATGCGCACTCTACGCAACAATAGATATAAAAACCAAGCAAGCAAACTTTGCTATTTAATACGTGATGAGCTCAACCGTCAAATTAAAAACATGTATCAACGTGCGGAACACGATGATACGTTTGAAATAAAGTTTCTAGCAACATTCGACGAAAAGAGTGAAGAAGATAAGCTTGCCCATTCCCTTGAAGGATATGTCAACACACCTGAATTTAAAGACCTGATATTAGAATATAGAAAGCGTGACTTTCAGTTCCACAGTGAAATGAGTTACAAAAACTGGACAGACACGTGTGACGGCCATGGCCCAGAAACTGATTATTATTCAGCTTATTTTAAAGTGAAACTTGAATTTAACGCATCGTAAATCGCTCTTTAAAAAACTATTTATAGAGTAGCCCTCAATTGAGGGCTTTTTTATTGCAAATAAGGCATTGACAAAAAAAACGTTCCACCATAAAATTCACGCCAACACATCACCTTCTTTAACGTTTTCACAGGGAAATTTCATTTCCTTTTACATACCTTTTTATGGAGGCCTTATGCCTTATTCTAAAAAAACACCTGTTGAACTTCAAACCGATGCTCAACAAGGTCAAATGCCTGCTGTTAATGAACTTCAGCGCCGTGCACAACTTAAAACAACCAACCGTGACACCGCTGAATGCCAATATATCTTGTCCTATTTATATGGCGTGGGGCTTTGTGTTGCAAAAAATGAAGATTTACAAATAAAATGGGCCAGAAAAGCGTCTGCAAATGGCCATGCTATGGCTTCATTTTTAATCAGTGAAAATTACCGTGTGGGTGAATCGGGCTTAAAACAAAATGCAAAACAAGCCTACAATTATTGTGAAACAGCGCTTCAACAATCACCATGCCACCCTTTACCTGATGTATCCTTTCGTTTAGGTACTTATTACATGACAGGTTTAGGCGGTAAGCAAGACAAGGCTACAGGATTTGAATTAATTGCAAACGCCGCAGCACACGGTTATGCCCCAGCACAAGCCTTTTTAGAGAGCATTGGTTTTAAAGACATTGCAAACGCCATTGAAACTTCAAAACTGCTCACAGCCTTTAATGAAGCCGACCATGTAAACCGCTAAAATTAGCAGTTTACTACGAAAAAAAAGCCCTCGTATGAGGGCTTTTTTTTATTTATAGGTTTTTGATTTAAACCTTAAATGCTAGTCAACTTTGAACTTTTCAACTTCAGAGTCGAGCGTAACGGCTTCAGTGGCAACACCTTGAGCAGCTTTACTTGATTCATTGATGTTACTTACCATACCTTCCATTTGATCAGAAAATTCAGTGACCGAAGCACTAACCTGTTCCATCGCTGCCACTTGTTCAGTGAGGGGTGAAGAAACTTCAACACTTTCTGAGGAAATTTTAGCAACGGCAGAAGTAATATCTTCCATCGTTTGCGCTGTTACGGCAACGTTACTTTGCAGGTCGGCAACAATTTTAGAAATTTCTCCTGTTGACTCACTGGTGTTTGTTGCAAGCGTTCTCACTTCATCGGCAACCACCGCAAAACCACGGCCGGCTTCACCCGCCCTCGCCGCTTCAATGGCCGCATTTAAGGCAAGTAGGTTTGTTTTTTCTGAGATATTTACAATAATACCTAAAACCGCACCAATTTTTTCAGAATTTTGACGCAACACGTGCATACGTTCATTGGCTTCCGTCACAGAAGACGTAATAACGTCGGCATTTCTTGATGTGCTTGTTGCAAGCTCACTAATAGAATGCGTTGTTTCAGATGATTCATGGACAGCGGCAGCAATTTGCTCGAGTGCACCTTGTTGTTGCTGACTTGTATTGTTCATATGATCACTGCTGCTTGAAAGCTCATTCGCGGCAGCAGCAATTTGCACAGACGAATTTTGCACGTTCATAATAATACTACGCAGGCTGACAATAAGCTGATTGAATTTAACACTCATATCATCAAGCTCTGACTTACTGCCTTCATTTTCTTGTAATGAACAAGTGAGGTCATAATTATCGGAAAGTTTACCAAATTCATGAATAAGCAAACGGATAGGTTTCACTGTCGCTTCCGCTATACGGAAAGAAGCTAAAGTAATAAGAATAACAGAAACAACAAGAAGCACTGCCATTATCATCGTGATTTTATAGATAGGCGCAAGCACTTCGCTGTCTTCAGCTTCTGCTATAATAGCCCATTTAAGGCCTAACAATTCAACAGGACCAAAAGATGACACCATTTTATCGCCATAAGCACCTATTTGTTTTAAAACACCCGATTCACCTTTAAGAGCCGCAATAATGGCATCATCTAAATGAATTTCGCTACCAAAGGTAGATTCTGTGTGTAAGGAAGATCCACTACGCATTTTATGGTCTGGGCCTACAAGGTAAGTTTCCACTGTTTCGCCAAGGCCTGTGCGGTCAGACATAACTTCTGTAATTTTATCCACAGGCAACTGGAATACAAGAACACCTAGCTTACTGCCGTCTTTGTCAAAAATAGGAGAGGAAATAAAGGCTGCATCTGAACCATAAGAAGGTGCATAACCTTCAAAATCAACCATGAAGACGCCCTTTTTTGAGATAGATTCATTAGCTAAGCGGAACGCTTCCCCGAGGTTTGATTGAGCATAAGGCCCCGTTTTAAGTGACGTTGCATAGTCTGTTTCTTTAAAGACTGAATAAATAATACGGCCAGAATCAGGTTCTACCAAGAAAATATCATAATAGCCAAATTCTTCTAAGTATTCATGAATGGGTGAGTGCATACGTTTATGCACAGCTGAATAAAGACTGCCATCGCTGGCATCATCTAATTTTTCTTTGGCGCCAATGTCATATGGGTTATTAGAAATGTATAAGTGTTGTAATTTTTTTCCTATTGTATCTATGTTTGTCCATTTATCAAAGTCAGAAGCCTTTGCCCCTGGCGTTTTTTCTTTTTGATAAGTGTAACGTGCGCGGAATTTTGCTTCATCCACATTACCTTCAAAGGTTGTTTCAAGAAGTGCGCCTGCTTCCTTAAAGTCCTTCATGGCGTCGATCACCATAGTGTTATGAGAGAATGTACGTACCTGCCTTTCAATAACACTAAAATAGTCTTGAACTTGATGCGTTTTTACGGAACGTAGTGCATTAAGCTTCTCATTTGTCATAACATGCGCGGTTACATTAAATTGGTAAAGGGCAATGATAGAGATAATAACAACTGGAATAAGACCGATCGCTTGAAATATCGTTAGAAAGCGTTGCTTTAAATTAAATTTTTGAAACATATTATGAATAGCCTTTTTTTTTATTTTTTTAAATCTTCATTAAACAGAAGCGGCAAATAGAAGCGGCAAACATTAACCCGCACTATGTCCTGTAAATCTAAGTATCACAACCACCCTAAAGTAGTGCGCAACATCGAACACACTAGGAATCATTCAAAAAGCATGGGTTTACTATAGGTGTATGAAATTTTGACAAAAAAAAGGCGCTGACAAGAGCGCGCAATTTTAAAATAAACTATATAAATGGTGGGCCTGAGAAGACTTGAACTTCTGACCCCTACGTTATCAACGTAGTGCTCTAACCAACTGAGCTACAGGCCCCAACCAAGTCGGAATATATGAAGCTTTGCGCTTCGCGTCAAGTGTAAACTTTATATTTTTGCGTTTTTTTTGTAATTTTTGTTATAAAAAAAATATTTTCTTATAAATTTCAGTGTTAAAGCCTTGACAAAAAATGCACAGTATACAACAGTGACAAGCAACGGCACATCGCCCGAAACATCTTATACCTTTTTTTTCTTTATTTTATAAAGGAGACATTTATGTCTGATAAAATAACAACCCTAGGTGAATTTTTACCCTCCTGTGTCATTTTGAAATCTATCACAGATAACGATGAAGCCATGAAAAACATTGACGGTTCTATTCATACCGCCAAAACCCGTGGCATGCCAAACCCTGACGAATATAGCTTACAAAACATTACAGCCAGCGATAAGGATGACTTAAATTTAAAAATGCATTTAGTCATCATACCTATTTCTATCCAGCTTGCAAATCAAGAAATAACTATGGAAGCATTTATAAGCCTCTACAAACCTTTATGGGATGCTATTTTGGCTAAAATTTTAAAAAAGGCAAAATATGGCGGACCAATTGCTGGCATAGAAGCCCTTGACTACCCTATTACTATAACTGCGGCTTAATGAAGTTACACAATACACTTACTTTTTTTTAATGGAGGACATAAACCATGTCTGATAGTTTAAACCTTATAACCGATCTCAAATTTTTTGAAACAACGACTAAACAAGACCTTGAAGATTTAAAAGCGACGCTAAAAGATTTTGATGATGGCCTTAAACAATACGAAAAGGACTTAAATGCCCTTATAAGATATGGTCAAGAAAATGGCTTTGTTGAATGTGATGTTTACAAACTAAATGCCATAACCTTTGAAGACTACAATGACCTGCGTGCTTTTCGTTTGCATTTGTCTCTCTCAGTCATCTATTCAGCCGTTCAACACAATCAAGCTCAAACCCCTGGTTTTATATATTTTATGACCAAATTCATATTCTCATCACTAGAGACAGATTTAGAGAAATGGGAAAAAGAAAAGAAATTTACCGAAGAAAACTTCAAAACACCACAAACCTTTAACTTTTAATCGTAACGAATATCGTATAAACCCCTTGCCTTTTGGTAGGGGCTTTTTTTTATTTAAAATCTATTATATTTATATAATAAGGTCACAGTATAAATATTTTTTATAAAAGTTATCTTGACAATTCCGCGCTAAAAAACAATTCTATTGAGAAATTTGAACTTATATATAGGTAATGCGACTTTGAAGAATCTTCTTATTGTTGAGTCCCCTGCGAAATGTAAAACCATTGAGAAATACTTAGGTAAGGACTATAAAGTCCTCGCTTCTTATGGTCATATTCGTGATCTTCCATCAAAAGATGGGTCTGTTGATGTTGAAAATAACTTCGACATGCTCTACCAAACATCAAAAGACAAAGAGCGCTATATTAAAGCCATTGTCACGGAAGCTAAAAAAGCCGACACTATCTATCTCGCAACCGATTTGGACCGCGAAGGAGAAGCCATTTCATGGCACGTACTAGAAGAACTTAAAGAACGCATTAAAGACTTCGATAAAAAAGAAGTGAAGCGTATTGTCTTTAACGCCATTACAAAAGATGCCGTTCAAAAAGCTGTTGCTAACCCAACAGAACTTGATATGAACATGGTGAACGCACAACAAGCGCGCCGTGCTTTAGACTACCTTGTAGGCTTTAACCTTTCACCTGTTTTATGGCGTAAAGTTAAAGGTGGCCTTTCTGCTGGTCGTGTTCAGTCTGTTGCCTTACGTTTAGTATGTGAGCGTGAAGACGAAATTGACGCTTTCAAACCACAAGAATACTGGTCAATTGAAGGTGAATTCAAAACACCGGCAAACAAAACACTTAAAGCAAAACTTACACACCTTGAAGGTGACAAGCTGGATAAATTCACAATTGGTGAAGAAGGTGCAGCAATGTCTGCTGTTGCTAAGCTTGAAAAAGGTGATTACAAAATCACCGACATCGTTAAGAAGAAATCACGCCGCTCACCTGCTGCACCATTTATTACGTCAACCATTCAAATGGAAGCTTCACGTAAGCTAGGCTTTGGTGCCAAGCGTACAATGATGGCCGCACAGCGTTTGTATGAGCAAGGCCTCATCACCTACATGCGTACTGATAGTATTATGCTGAGCGCTGAAGCGATGGATTCTGTTCGTGGTACAATTAAAGATATGTACGGTGACGAATTCTTACCTAAAGAACCAAACGTTTACAAAACAAAAACACAGAATGCTCAAGAAGCGCACGAGGCCATTCGCCCGACTGACTTAACACTTAAAGAAATTAAGTCTGACGAAGAAGACCAATGTAAGCTTTATAAACTTATCTGGCAGCGTACAATTGCTTCACAAATGGAAAAGGCTATCCTTGACCAAACAGCGCTTGTGATTGAAGACGCCAATAAAAACACATTCCGTGCGACGGGTTCTATCGTGGCTTTTGAAGGTTTCATGAAGGTTTACCTTGAAGGTAAAGACGATGAAAAAGAAGGCGATAGCGACGAAGGTAAATTGATGCCTAACGTTGATAAAGACGACGCGATGGACCTTTGTAAAATTAACCCTGACCAACACTTTACTGAACCTCCTCCACGTTACAGTGAAGCGACATTGGTGAAGAACTTGGAAGAACGAGGCATTGGCCGCCCTTCTACATACGCTGCCATTATTTCTACTATTCAAGACCGTGGTTACGTGAAACAAGACAAAAAACGCTTCAAACCTGAAGACGTTGGCCGTGTTGTAAGCAAGTTCCTCGTTCAGCACTTCACAAAATATGTTGACTATGACTTTACAGCCAACATGGAGCACGAGCTTGATGAAGTTGCTGGTGGTAAAAAAGAATGGAAACCAATGCTTAAAGGCTTCTGGTCACCATTCAAAGAAACCATCGACGATAAAATGGAAAATGTGAAGAAGAGTGACGTCACAACTGAAAAAACAGGCGAAACCTGCCCAACATGTGGCAAAGGTGAACTTCTTATTCGCTTGGGTCGTTATGGTAAATTTAAAGGTTGTGATCAATACCCAACTTGTAAGCATATTGAAAATATGCCAGGTAACGAAATTGAAGGTTCCACCAATGGTGAAAAACCTGAAATGCGTGACACTGGTGTTCAGTGCCCTAAATGTAAAGAAAACCAAATGGTCGAGAAAAAGTCTCGCCGTGGTAAAATATTCTTTGCTTGTGCAGGTTACCCTAAATGCCAATACGCTGTTTGGGATGAACCTCAAGTAGAAACGTCATGCCCTAAGTGTAAATGGCCCTTTATTACCAAAAAAGAAACAAAGCGTTTTGGTGTTGTCATGAAATGTCCAAACACAGACGAATGTGACTGGCAAGATCCTCCAAAACCTGAGCCTAAAGCAAAAGACGGTGACGAAGAGAAACCGAAAAAGAAAGCAGCCGCTAAGAAAAAGCCTGCCGCTAAAAAGGCGCCTGCTAAGAAGAAGGCTCCAGCGAAAGCTAAAAAAGCCACGACTGGTGATTCAGGCAAAACAGCTGAAGAACTTGCAAACGAAGCTATTGCCGACGCCTTAGGCTAACCCACTTGTGGGTTTTTAATTCCCCACTGGAGTTGTTCTTTAATTAGAAACAATTTCGGTGGTTTTTTTTATACACATGCACTGATAGGAACGATATGAGAAATAGCTTAAAACAAAAAATCATAGCTGTATGTGATGACAAGATTGCAAAAAAAGGAACAAACGTTGGCTTGTCCTTCTATGCGTTCTTCGCCAATAAAAATGATGACCCTGAACTTTTAATGGAAGCCGCAAGCTGGTGGATAACGGAACATAAGCTCGACCACTTCGAAAAAGCTGTAAAAATTAAAGCCATGGTTTCTTAAAATAACTTAGACATAAAAAAAGCCTCCTTGCGGAGGCTTTTTACTCGATTTCAACACTGTGGAGCTATTGATTATATTTATTAGAAGGTTGAAGACCTACACCTTCCATTAACCACTTATAATCATGAAGTGAGGGGATAATGAATATAGGATCATTTTGAAAATAATCAATTACATATTTTTCAATAGTAGAAACGGTCAGTTCATTAGAATCAACAGACATACGTAGCAAAGCGATACGATTATTTAGCTCGTTATCATTTTTAAATCTATCATAAATTTTTTGCGGAACAAAAAAAACCCTTTTTATATGTAAGAATAAAAGGCTGAAAAAACTCATAAAACGGTATTTTGTTTTGCTCTTTTTTAAGTTTCGCCATTTCTTCATTAAGAAATGCCGTTAGTTTATTTGACATAATTTGTACTTCAAGTTTAAAAGAAACTTGCCATTGTAATATTTCCAAGTTTGTTATCAACTTCCGCAGAAATAGCACTTTTTAAAGCCACTGCCGCAAATTCAGCATAAACATCTAAATTTTCAGTTTGCCCCCAGTCTTGGCTATCACAGTAAATGCTCATACTAACATTGCTACAATGCTTTACATGTTCTGACGTTGCAAAGTCATTTTTAAGATTTAGAGCCATGTCATTACCTTCGTCGCAGTCAAAAATTTGACTGATAATATTGCTGTCATCTAACTTGTAATGATCTATAAACCATTTTATGGCTTTTAAACGACGTTCAAGGTAACGCATATTATAAATGGCACTATCTGCTTCTTCTGGTACAAACCAATTTAAAACAGGCGTATCGCAAAAAAAGAGAGACTTTGCATATTTGTCTTTAACGTCACGAATGACTTTTTCACGTTTTGTAATTTCAGCGTTAATCAACGCCTTTGATGAGTTAGCCATAAAGGCCTCCTTGGTAAAAAAAGGAATAAAAGATTATTTATTATGCCAAAATGTATACCAAATATAGCCTTATGTAAAGCTTATAACCTATGTGACGTCACAGCCCCTTTAACCGACATTGAAAATATGTGGATATCATCCTCATAATTATCACCACTTTCGGCGAAGTTATCTTCAAAATAACTTGTCAGCTTGTCACCTGTTAAGTGGCTCAATTCAAGATATTCTAAAATAAGGTCTGCATCTTCCTCTGTGTTTACAATGGTTTCAACAATAAACCTTGCTTCGTCACTATTACCTGCAATTATATGACTGTTCATTTTACTATCTTTCTTCTGTGTTATGTCTTGCTCATATTATAAATGATTATTTTTATGTAACTTATCAAGCGTTTCTACCTCTATAAAGTTGCCACCTGCCCCTTAAAGATAGCACTAGTAAATAGTAGCAATAGCTTGTATGATGAACGACACAATTAAAAAGACATTAAGAGAGATTATTTTATATGGCGAACAAAGCCGCAAAGCTACCATCACAAGACGAAATCATTGCATTCCTTAAAACTTTAGACGGTAAAGCCGCTTCTAAACGTGAGATTGCTAAAAACTTCCACATAAAAGGCCAAGAAGCCCGCGTGGACTTGAAGTTTATGCTTAAGGAAATGATATTGAATGGCCTTATCGAAAACGATAAAGTTAAAACATTCCGCCTACCTGGCACTGAAATTAAAGAAACGGCTAAGGTTGCCCCTATGCGTGATAACGTTCAATTAAACGTTATTGGCAAAACAGACGACGGTGAAATGGTTTGCGAACCTGTGAACCAAAACCTTAAAGCCGACTACCCACTCATTGTTTTAGACCTCAATAGCAAAGCCACTATTGGTGATACACTTACAGCCGAACTTCACCCAATGAATGACGGTGAATTTATGGCCAAAGAAGTTAAAACAGCAAAAAAACACGACGATTCCACCATTATGGGTGTGTACCGTGAACGTGTGGACGGCCCTGCAAAACTCATAGCCCTTTCAAAAGAGCTTTCAAAACTTGACTTTGTTGTCCCTTCCCTGCCAAAAGGCAGCCAAATCAAAGACGGTTCTGTTGTTACAGCTAAAGTAGGCAAACGCCCTCAGTACGGCCCAACACCTGTCGAAATTGTTGAAGTTATTAGCAGCGATATTAAAGGTTCTGAAGTGGCTATTGCCATTCGTAACCACGAAATTCCGCACCAATTCCCAGAAAATGTGACACAGTTTGCAAAAGATTTAAAACCTGTGAACGCAAAAGACCTTGAAGGGCGTGAAGACTTACGCCACATACCTATTGTGACCATCGACGGTGAAGACGCCAAAGACTTTGATGACGCAGTATGGGCCGAAGCTTGGGAAAGCGACAAGGTCAAAAATGGTTTCCACATTATTGTGGCCATTGCCGACGTTGCACATTACGTTAAAGAGGGTTCAATTCTTGATAAAGAAGCCTTCACACGTGGTAACTCAACCTACTTCCCTGGGCATGTAATTCCAATGCTGCCAGAAGAACTTTCAAACGACCTATGTTCACTACGTCCACATGAAGATCGCCCTGTTATGGTGGCGCACATGTACATCAATGAACATGGTAAATTACTGAAATATAACTTTACCCGCGCGGTTATTCATAGCCATGCAAGGTTAACATATAACCAAGTACAAGAAGCCTTAAACGGTGAAGTACCTGAAACTGTTAAACCAGTAATGTATAGTACTATCAAACCATTACACCAAGCATTTAAAGCTTTACTTCAAATAAGATCCAAACGTGGTGCGCTCGATCTTGACGTGCCTGAAACGGTTATTTGTATGGACGATGACGGTGAAATTACAGCGATTGAAAAACGCAGCCGCTTTGAAAGCCACCAACTCATTGAAGAAATGATGGTACTGGCAAACGTTGCCGCCGCCTCTCAACTTGAAACGAAAAGCGCACCTTGCCTTTACCGTATTCACCCTGAGCCAGGCGAAGTTAAAGTAGAAGCTTTAGCCGCAGCCTTGAAAGACTTTGGTCTTAACCTATCATTGGCTGACGGTATTACACCACTGGCTATTCAACGTACACTAAACAATGCCCGTGACGAACACAAAGACGCACTATATATGACGGTACTGCGTAGCCTCGAACAAGCCCGTTACGACCCTCAAAATGTAGGCCACTTTGGCTTAGCCCTAGAACGCTATGCACACTTCACCTCACCTATTCGCCGTTACAGTGATTTAATCGTTCACCGTAGCCTGATTAGCAATTTGAAGCTTAGCGGCCATGCTGAAATTCCTTCACCATCACATTTGGTGAACACAGCTGACCATTTGTGCATTACAGAGCGTCGCTCACAAAAAGCAGAGTGGGAAGTAAAAGACCGCTTAAGCGTACGTTACTACATTGACTTTATCGACAAAGAGTTTGTTGCCCGCATTACAGGTTTGACCAAGTTTGGTATGTTTGTTGCCGTTGACGACGGTGCAGCAGAAGGTATGTTACCTTACCGTTTCATGAATGATGACCATTACATTTTTGACGAAAAAACCATTACCCTTAAGGGACGTAAAAATGGGACGTCGTACAAAATTGGTGGCAACATTGATGTTGCATTAATTGAAAGTGACGCCGTAACAGGCCGTATAACTTTTGCGCCAAAAGGTATGACAAGTGAAGATGCGGCAAAGCTTTCACGTCGCCCACCGCGTGGTGGAAAACGTGGCGGTAAGCCCCCGCGCCGTGACGATAAAAGTTACGAGAAAAAATTCGATAAAAAGCGTGTGCCTAAACGTTCAAGTAAATAAGCGCAAGCTCGGTCAACTTGACCATAATTATCCAATAAGCGCCTTGCTTTTATAGCGGGCGCTTTTCGGTTGGGTACATGTACCTTTTAATTACATGAGTGTTATTTTTTAATTATAAATAACTTTGATGGGCGGGGTTTGTTATTAAGACACAAAAAAAAAGCCCTCCTAAAGGGGCTTTTTTCGATATAAAAACCTATTCCGCAGGTTGCGGATATGTTTTTGCTATGTAAGCGTCAAAGGCTACTTGAAAGCCTTTTAAAGAGCGGATGTAAACATCCACCGCACCGCGTGCAGTTAATTTTTTAGCATCTTCAGTGAAATATCTCGAATAAATATCAAAAAATTCCTTTATATGTGCGGGTAAATTATCAGCAACAATATATTCAGCCTCCATATCACCACCTGTAAGTGCACAGGTATAGCCTGCTACTGCATTTGCCAAACGTGACCATTTAACATGGGTTACTAATAGGAGGTAATGCACTTCAGGCATACGTGATTGAAGCATGTCATCGTATAGTTCCTTATAGCTTTTGTCACCAGCAGAATTAGTTTTGAGATAGGTCATAAGGCTATCAAAGGCGGGATCAAAAGCTTCGACTAGAGAAGTTAGACACTGATTTTGTACTTCTTGACTTGGTACTTGAAATTCCTCTGCTACTGAAGTCAAAGAAAGCATTGCAACTAGGGCGAAAGTTAGTAATTTTTTCATGGGAATATCCTCATGTAATAAGCACGGAATGTGCAAAATATAATTTTATCAGCAGTTGCTGGTAAACGTTTAGGTATTACTTCTATTACAAGTTATAGGGCATTGTGTACAACAAATCAATAACTAACAAGCAAACAGGCCTTTTAAACTTGCATATAATATGTATACGCCACATACTGCGGCCATATTATACTTACAATTCCTTTTCTCACAGCTGAACAGGCTGTCTTAACTTTGAGGTTCACTCATGGAACAAATTTTAGCATTCGTGCAAAACTTCATTACCGCGTCTGGTATTGAATCACTTTTTTTACAAGTATTTATTTTAGGGTTGGTGACGGCCCTGCCCGTTGGCCCTTGGAATATTATAGCCTTGGAACAAACAAGTATGCATGGTAAAAAACACGGCCTTCTCATTGCTTTTACCGCATCCTTTAGTAATGCAATTTGCGCTTTTTCTGTTATGTTTTTCTTTACATTTTTTAGTCATGTTATTGCTGGAAATATGAATTTAATTAATATAAGCATTGCTGTTATGTTGGTGGCCTTCGGTTTATATTTTTTGATGAAAAAGATAAATACCAAGCGCCAACGTATTTCTAAAAAAGAGCAGGAAAGTAATTTATATTTTTATTTTAAAACATTTATTGCCAGTGTGCTTAACCCGGCTATTTGGGTGACTTACATTTTTGTATGTTTTATTGTCCAAGAATTGACGTTTGATCTAAACAAGGTTCACATTTTTATAGAATTTACATTGCCGCTCTTTTTAGGTACATGGCTTATGTGGTCTGTCTTTATTATTATTGCCAACTCCCACTTTTTTGCCCGCTTTATACCCACGGTTTTACGTGTGTTTTCTGTTGGTTTCATTACAGCTGGATTATTTATAATTTACACCACAACCGTTTAACGATCGTTAAAAAGCCCTCCAAAGAGGGCTTTTTTTTGTGTTTAATATATATTGCCTTACTGGCCAATTGGCTAACTTGTGTTATTTGCCTCACTGGCGATTGGCTAATGACTATTTGTCATTTGCCTTACTGGCGATTGGCTAATGTAAACATTTCATCCGCCAGTCGTAATTTTTTTCGCTTTAACAGCGTGATTTTCGTGACGTCAACCGAGGGAGATGCTTTGGCTTCATGAATTTCAGACTTCAGTTCTAAATGCTGGTCATGTAGCTTTCTGTAGCGTCCATTACCTCTTAAAAGCTCGTCGTTTATTGCGTGATTAATTCCCATAGATGCAACCTTTCGTATTTCGTTTATGAATTCATTTACCTTATATTATATGGCTATGTAGCCGTATATTTTCAAGTGATTAATATAAAAAATTTTAAAATAAAGTAGTAGTACATTTTAATCACCACGTAATTCAAACGCTTGAGAACATAGGTCAAAATGGTTAAAACCCTCTTACAAAAGGTGTGAATATATGATAATATTTTATGGTAAAAATAAAAACATACACCCTTAGGAGTTACAATATATGAAAACACCCGCAGACGTATTTAAGATCATTACAGAAAACGACATCCGCTTTATCGACTTTCGTTTTAGTGACCTCAAAGGCCGTTGGCACCACATCACCACAACCGTACGTATGCTAGAAGAGGATACTTTTACAGAGGGCCTTGGTTTTGATGGTTCGTCTGTTGATGGCTGGTGCGAAATTAATGACTCAGACATGTTTTACCGCCCTGACGCAAACAGTGCCTTTATTGACCCCTTCACAAGCCACCCAACCCTCGTACTCGCCTGCGATATTATCTCGGCCAATACGGGTGAAATTTACAACCGTTGCCCACGTGGCCTTGCCGCCCGTGTGGAACAACATTTAAAAAATACAGGCATTGCCGATAAGGCTGTCTTTGGCCCCGAGCTTGAATTTTTTGTCTTCGATAATGTCACCTACGGCACAAGCCTTGGTGAAAGCTTTTATTCTATCGACGCGGCACATGCTTCATGGAGTACTGGCGACGTTGCAGAACAAGGCAACACAGGTCATATTGCGCCACAAAAAGGTGGTTACTTTAAACTTGCCCCTGTGGACCGCTTTCAAGATATGCGTAGTGAAATGGTGGATACACTTGGTAAAATGGGCATCGACATGCGCCTACACCACCCAGAAGTTGCCACTGCTGGCCAATGTGAAAGTGGTATGGATGCCAACACGGCGGTGACCATGGGTGACCATGTGCATATGTATAAATATGTGGTACAAAACGTGGCCGACCTTTACGGACAAACAGCAACATTTATGCCGAAACCTATCGGCGGCGACAATGGTAATGGTATGCACGTGCATCAGTCACTTTGGAAGCAAGATAAACCCTTGTTTGCAGGCAACGAATATGCAGGGCTTTCAAACGAAGCGCTATGGTATATTGGTGGTATTATTAAGCATTCAAAAGCCTTAAACGCCTTTACCAACCCCCTTACAAACAGCTACAAGCGCCTTGTCCCTGGTTATGAAGCGCCTGTTATCCTCGCTTACGCTGCACGTAACCGCAGTGCGGCTATCCGTATCCCAGCTTCACATGGTGCTAATTCAAAGCGTATTGAAGTGCGTTACCCTGACTGTGGTGCCAACAGCTATATGGCCTTCGCAGCAATGCTAATGGCTGGCCTTGACGGTATCAAGAACAAAATTGATCCTGGTAAAGCGATGGGAAATAATCTTTACGACCTTGATGAAAAAGAACTCGCAAAATTACCGCAAGTTTGTGGCTCATTGCGTGAAGCATTAAGCGAGCTTGATAAAAACCGTGAATTCTTAACTGCTGGCGACGTTTTCAGTGACGACCTGATTGACGCTTACATTAAAATGCGCCTCGAAGATGTGATGAAGTTAGAACGCACCCCTTCCCCTGTTGAATTTGAAATGTATTATTCTATCTAGGTAAAATTGCCTTTTAACGCCTATCAAAACCGTTGTTTTATTCAAACTGTTTTGGTAGGTTTTTTGTTGGCATAGGGTGTTTATATTCTAAACGCATTAACAAACGCTAGAAATATAATACTGCTTATCAACACCTTGGATATTCCAGGTAATGTCATCATCACATTCTTTGTGCATCACGCGTATACCCAGTGGAGAAGTTGGCGAGAGCGCCGTTACTACCTGCCCTTCAACTTCTAAGGATTCACCACCCAAGATAGGGGAAATGATATAAGTTGACGCGTTATCGTTATCATTCATCAATGTAAAAATAGATGCTATTTGAATTTTGTTGTGTGCCACGTTAAGTAAGGTGTGATTGTCTAATATTTTTTGAAGCAAAATTTGGTTTTCAAGTAAAACAGCTTTACGTTTGCTTTGAGCCATGACCATCATTTGCGCCTCTTCCTTGGTAGAGTCATACTGTGATTCCATGGAGCCTTTGTGCTCATTTGCCGCATATTGCGATTCCTGAATAGCCGTTTCTACAACAGCCATCGCCCTTGTGTTTTTTTGCAGAAAAGCTTCAAATATATATTTTTTGTTCATTAAGTACGCCTATGACAATTTAAATAAATAGTTTTATTTTTGTACGATTAAACTAACCATAAAGCAATTTTTAAATAACTAAAATGAGGCCATAAATATAAGGTAGACATAAAAAAAGCACCCCGAGGGGTGCTTTTTACGATATATGACTAAGTGTTACTTTTATTTAAATTGATACTTGAGATTCATCCACAAATTATTTTTAGTGCTGTGTTGAAGAAGTAATTTAACGACATCGGTTAACCCATATTCATCAGCACTTCTAATAACCGTGTATCCATATTTAGTTTCAGTATCCACCGCAATACCATCAACAGCTAAAAGAAGTTTAAATGTTTTAATTTCAGCCTCAGCACAAGTTAAACACAATAAGAATGTAGCCTCTTCTTCACCAAAATAATTTATATCTAAATTTCTTCGTTGTAGCTCCGTCAGTACTAGCTCAATAATTTCATGGTTACCACTCATACAAGCCTTTTCCATAGCTTGTAATATAAAGTTATCTTCAATTTCTTGATGCGGTAACAATAATTTCACCATTTCAATATTATCATTACTATAATACTTTAATAAATTACCAAGGACTTTAGCATTACAACCACGTTTTATAGCAATTTTAGTTTCTTCTACAAAATTCGTATGCAGTATCAAAACACCGTTGCTAAACTGCGCATCACCATCATCATTAGAACTAAAGTGGTTAATATCTATACGATTATCAGCTAAAAAAATGTTAATAATTCGACGTTTTACTTGAATATCAATTTTACGATCGTAACACCGGTGGCAAGCCATCTTAAAAGCTGTGCATTTACGATCTGTAAAGAGGTTCACATCAATACATGGGACTTTTAGTAGAACTTTCAAAATTTCAGCACGTACCTTATTTATTTTATTCATACAATAAATTAAAGAGGTGTAGCCGTCTGAATCTTGTAAATTTATAATTTCTGAGATTTGAGGGCATGCTACAAAATTTTTAATATTTCCTAAGTCCTCGTCATCAATGAGTTTAAACAAAACAACCCGATAACGTTGAAGGTCAACATGAGCTGAAGAATCAATAACGTCTGTTGAACAATTAGCGATAACAGCTTTTAATTCTTTAAATGTATGGGTCATAGTAGACCTCCTAGTAGGTAATAAAGGCGACTGCCTTAAATTAGAAAAGTAATAAAATGTGTTTATTATATTAACATATTTACATGCGTATACAGTTTATGTCAAGAGAATACGCTCACTCAAAAGCACTAAACAGGGTTTTATAACGATGTTTGTTTTATTTTGAAATAATTGAGAGTTGAGCTTGATGCTCGTGCGCTTTTAATCAAACCTCTATAAAAAGGCTTTACCTTTTGAAGGTTCTTAATCCCATCCTTACTCAAGACATAACAAACCCGTCAAAATGACGGGTTTGTTATTAGATAAATATTATTACACAGTGGGTTAAGATTTTTATAAAATGGTTGAGCAAAGTAACCTTTAAGAATAAGGTTGTTAATCATTAACAAGGGGTTATAGAATTTAAACACCATAATAGTTAGTGATTTCATTGCTCCTTTCCCTTAACTCATCATACAATATAGGGTAGAGACAGCCTTAAACAATCACTGTTAAATTTACTTCAATATTGCCACGAGTCGCGTTAGAATAAGGACAAACTTGATGTGAATCTTCAACCAATTTTGTCGCAATATCATTATCCATTCCTGGAAAGTTTACAGTCATATCAGCACTAATCATGAATCCTGGGCCTTCGGTATTTTCACCAATTCCAACCACGCAAGTTATGCTTAGGTCTTCAGGTAACTTTATTTTCTGCGCGCCGGCAACATGTTTCATGGCACCGATAAAGCAAGCCGAATAACCCGCTGCGAAGAGCTGTTCTGGATTAGTCCCATCACCGCCTGCGCCTCCAAGTTCTTTTGGGGTGCTAAGAGTAATATTTAAATTTCCATCTGAAGAAGCAGACTGGCCTTCACGGCCTCCAGTAGTTGTGGCTGATGCGCTATATATAGCTTTCATAATTTATTCCTTAAATAATTTTTGGTTAATATGATTTACGTTTTTAATTCAATAACATTGTGTGTTTAAAGTTCGTCTGGCCCAATCTGCATTACTAATTTACCAAAGTTTTTACCTTCTAATAAGCCAATAAAAGATTCCACACTATTTTCTAAGCCTTCTACTAAGTCTTCGCGGTAGCTAATTCTTCCTTCTTTTAACCACTGCGACATAGCTTGGCTAAATTCGTCATAACGATCGCCATAGTCATCAAAAACTATGAAGCCTTGCATTTTAATGCGCTTCGTTAGCAAGGTTCCCATCAGCATGGATAAACGATCAGGACCTTCTGGTAAGCTAGTCGCATTGTATTGTGAAATCAAACCGCACAATGGCACTCGAGCACATGGGTTTAACAACGGCAATACGGCATCAAATACTTTTCCACCGACATTTTCATAATACACATCGATACCAGCATCACAAGCTTTGGCTAACTGCTCAGAAAAATCAGACGCTTTATGATCGATACAAGCATCAAACCCTAGTTCTTCCACTGCTGAGCGACATTTATTTTCGCCACCAGCAATACCAACAACATTACAGCCTTGTAGTTTGGCAATTTGGCCAACAAGGCTTCCAACGGCTCCAGTTGCTGCTGCAACAACAACGGTTTCACCCGCTTTAGGCTGTCCGATATCTAGCAAACCCATATAAGCGGTCAAACCTGGCATACCCATAACGCCTAGGGCGTAAGAAGCTTTTTCTGGTTTTGTACCTAATTTCAATAAACCAACACCATTAGATATTGAGTAGTCTTGCCAGCCAGAAAAGGAGACAACCCATTCACCAACTTCATAATCTGGGTGATTGGATACTTCTACACAAGATACCGTTCCGCCGACCATTACTTCATTGATAGCGACTGGTTCGGCATATGATTTAGTATCATTCATTCGCCCACGCATATAGGGGTCTAGGGATAAGTAAACAGTGCGTAAAAGAAGCTCACCTTCTTTTGCTGTTGGCTTGTTACTTTCAACAAATTTAAAATCAGTTGATGTGGGTGCGCCTACGGGACGAGATGCTAATACCCACTGGCGATTATTTTCACTATTTTGTACATTAGAAATTGTCATATTTTATTCTCCATTTTCTATTTACGTTACAGTTATTCTTTTTACAGTGCTGTTTCTAATATTTGACGACTCACTTTAGGTGTGATGTCACTATGTTCCCCTAACTGGCTCATGCCATGCTGAGTTAGCTTCTCAATCAAACCATCAATATCAGTTTCACCTAAGTCGACATCAGAAAGACGCGTAGGTACTTGCATAGTTTTGAAGAAGCCTTCTGTTAATTCGATAGCACGGTTCACGCGTGAATCTTCATCACCTTCAGTTAGGTGCCAAACACGTTCCGCATACTGTAATAACTTCTCTTTCTTTGCTTCAGTACACACTTTCATTACGGCTGGTAATACGATCGACAAGGTACGAGCATGATCAATTCCGTAAGCACCAGTTAATTCATGACCAATCATATGAGTCGACCAATCTTGTGGTACGCCTGCACCAATCAGGCCATTTAAAGCCATCGTTGCTGCCCACATAACATTGCCACGAACCTCTAAATCATTTTTAGTTTCAGTCGCTAATGCTTTTGGCCCTTCTTCGATGAGTGTTTGCAATAAACCTTCTGCGAAACGATCCTGTACTTTAGCGTTGACGTTATAAGTTAGGTATTGCTCCATGGTATGAACAAATGCATCTACAACACCATTGCTGATTTGACGATCAGATAACGACAAGGTTACCGAAGGATCAAGTACGGCAAACAAAGGCTGCACGAACGGGCTTCTAAACGGCAGTTTGTTGCCATCACGCGTAACCACCGCACCAGAGTTCGATTCTGAACCCGTTGCAGGCAATGTTAATACACAAGCAATGGGTAATGCCTGATTGATAGGTTGGCCATTAGCAATGAAGTCCCATGGGTCATCCCCTTCAAATAATGCCGCTGCGGCGATAAATTTTGTGCCATCAACAACTGAACCGCCACCCACTGCCAATAGGAAGTCGATGTCATGCTCGTTGATCAAAGTTTGAGCCTTCATCAACGTTTCATAACTAGGGTTAGGTTCAATACCAGAAAACTCAAACCAGGTATGTTCACTTAAGGCATCAGCAACCTGATCATAAACACCATTCGATTTGATGGAACCACCACCGTACGTTACTAAAACTTTTGCCGTTTTAGGTATTGCTTTGCTTAGTGCTTTAATTTGACCCTCACCGAAGTGGATTTGAGTCGTATTTTGAAAACTAAAATTTAACATATTGATCTCCGGTTTTTTTCGTAATAATTATTAAGCAATTGAAGCTAATAGTTTTTCTGCCACTAGTTCAGAACTTGCGGGGTTTTGGCCGGTTATTAGTAAACCATCTTGGAGAGCAAAGGCACTCCAATCATTACCTTTTTGGTAGTCACCACCACGCTTAACGAGTTCATCTTCTAATAAGAAAGGTACAATATCGGTTAACTGCACGGCGTCTTCTTCAGTGTTAGTAAAACCTGTAACTGCCTTACCTTTAACGACATATTCGCCATCAGCATCTTTAATATTCAAGAAGGCTGAAGGTGCATGACATACCGAAGCAATAGGCTTATTTTCAGCTAAAAAGCTTTCGATTAACGTAATTGAGTCTGTGTTATCTGTTAAGTCCCAAAGTGGTCCATGTCCTCCTGGATAAAATACAGCATCATAATCTGATGATTTCACTTCAGCTAACTTACGGGTATTTGCAACGAGCGCGAGTGCTTCTGTATCGGTATCAAAGCGTTTGGTTGATTCAGTTTGAAAATCTTCCATTTCACTTTTTGGATCAATTGGAGGTTGTCCGCCTGCTGGGGATGCTAGTGTTACCTGAACGCCAGCATCAACAAAAGCATAATAAGGCGCAGCAAATTCTTCTATCCAAAACCCTGTTTTTTCGCCTGTATCACCTAAGTCTGCATGAGAGGTAATTACCATTAATATTTTTTTATCGTTAAAATTTGTCATTACTTTTATATCCTTGTTTGTTCTATTTGCCTGGCCCTGTTAACAGCTTAGTACGCACCCTGTGAATAAGTCAATTCATAGCTATGTGAATAGATCTCGAAGATAAGGCCAAAAGGATCTTCAACATAGCACATTTTGTAGGGTTTCTCTCCAGGGTAATATTCACGAATAGGCATCCGCTGCTTACCCCCGTGCTCTACAATTTTCGCAACCAATCCTTCAATATCGGGATCCTGAACACAAAAGTGAAAAGTACTTGTTTTCCAGTATTCAAAATCTTTTGGCGTTTCATTGTTTTCAAACTCAAACATTTCCACACCAATTTTATCTCCAGTGGACATATGAGCGATTTTAAATGAGCCCCAGCCAGTCCCAAACACATCAATACACATTTGCCCTATTGGCGTGTTTGACTCCTCGGTAATGACGGTGGGTTCCATAATGTGATACCAGCCCATAACTTCACTGTAAAATTTGGCCGCTTTTTCTACGTCGGGCACTGAAATTCCAATATGTGAGAATGTTCTGGGGTAAGTTTTTGTCATACCTGTGTGCTCCTTGCTTTTTATTAAATGGAAGACTTTTATATCTCTGTTAAGTAATATAACTATTAACGGTGTAAATAAAAAATTATCATTTCTTATCGTTTTAATAAAAATATGTTATAACTTAGCTATGTTAAATCCAGTCTGGTTGAATACATTTAAAGAGTTAGTTGAAACGGGTCATTTTACTGAAACGGCAAGAAAGCTGTTTATGACCCAACCTGGAGTGAGCCAGCACCTTAAAAAGCTTGAGGAATATTGCGGACATACTCTGATTATACGTGATAATAAGCACTTAAATTTAACTGATTACGGTCGTTTGGTTTACAGCTACGCCATAGATTCTATAGAAAACGAAGCGTTGTTACTGGAATCGTTAAGAATAGATAGCCCCTTCTCGGGTAGATTTACATTTGCGTGCTCAGGTTCGTTGTCACTGCTTTTATATCCGCAAATGTTAAAACTGCAAGAAAAGCATCCAAAGCTTCATATTCACCTAGAAGTCAGCCCCAACCAAAAAATATTAGATGGCATAGAAGCAGGTGATTTTGATTATGGCATTGTGACTGACAAGCCAAATGAGCGTCTATTTAAATGTCAAAAACTCGGCCACGAAGAAATATGCCTAATTATTCCAAACCGCATTGAACATATAGACGCAACCGAGAACCTAGATGATTTGCTTATGTCTTTAGGGTTAATAAATCACCCAGATGCATGTCAATATCTTTCCCTTTATTTCTCTCAATGTGGGATAAAGGATCTAGCTGCCATTAACATTAAAAAAATGCCTATATCAGGGTACGTTAACCAACTGGTTCAAATTCTAATTCCCGTTTCAAAAGGTCTGGGATTTACAGTACTGCCGAGAAACGCATTAGATCACTTTCCTGACAATGATTTATTACATGTTATTAAACCACCTAAACTTGTTAAGGAACCATTGATAGGAATAAGTTCTCGTTACCGTCCATTATCATCTAGATGCGAAACCGTCATATCACACCTAAACAGTATTATTGCGCATCTTTAATGCTTTTTCTTCTACTGACGCAGAACACAACAACATTGTTTAAGTTTAAGTAGGCTATGTTAAATATTTATCACCCCACAACCAGCAATTCATCCCATTTACTGGTATAAGCAGGGCTTTTAAGCTGGCTAAGGGAGCTCCACTTGCCTGTGGGGTTTGAAATGCCGTAACGAATTGTGCTTTTGCCCATAACGCTGTTGATACTATCAAATACTGCCATGAGTTTGTCGCCACGCTTGTTGTCGTTTGTGCTGAATAAATCCATTTGGTCTTCGGCTTCTAGTGAAATTTGCCCAAGGCATACACCCGCCTTTTTAAAGTCGTAACCGCTTTTGTATATTTGTTCTATGCCTTGCATTGCCGCCTGTGTTAACTGCCCTGTATGGCTTGTGGCGTTGCTTAGCGTTATCAGCGTTGAGTTTGCGTACTGCTTGCCTTTAAATGGGCTGGTATTAGCATACACGGTTATTTGCCTTGCCTGCGTTTTTTCAGCCCGTAATTTTTCTGCTGCTTTTGCTGTGAATGTCGCCACCGCTTGCTTTAAATCCTTAATATCTGTGACAGCGTTACCAAAAGAGCTTGAGCTAATAATTTGCTTTCGATGCGTTGGTTCTTCGCCCATCTCAAAACACCTTGTGCCTTTTAGCTCAAACACCGTTTTTTGCACGTTGATATTCGATATATCTCGCACATGGTTCACGTCACATTCACGTAAATGCCAAGCCGATGTCATACCGAGGTTATTAAACTTTTCACGCGTTGCACGGCCGATGCCCCATATATCTCCCACATCCATACGCTGTAAAATGGCACGTTGCGCCTTGAATGTAGATATATCATAAACACCGTTTGCTTCGGGGTGTTTTTTAGCGACGTTAGAGGCAGCCTTGGCGAGGGTTTTTGTCGGCGCAATGCCGATAGAAACAGGAATACCCGTCCACTGTTCAACCTGTTTGCGAATACGCTGACATAGCGGCTTCAATTCATCATGGGGAATGCCCGATAAATCGAGGAACGCTTCATCGATAGAATAAACTTCAATAGAAGGTGCCATATCCCGCAGGACGCTCATCACCCGCTGGCTCATTTCACCATAAAAGGACAAATTACCGCTGATACATTCGACGCCATGTTCCGCCACCAGCTTTTTCATTTTAAACAGAGGCGCACCCATGGCAATGCCCAAGGCCTTGGCTTCGTTAGAACGTGCGACAGCGCAGCCATCATTCGATGACAGGACAATCACAGGGCGACCGATCAGGCTTGGCCTAAACACCCGCTCACAGGATACAAAAAAGTTGTTACAATCGACTAGGGCGTACATAACGTTAGGTTACCCTAACTTGAATAATGTTACAATAAATAATTAAGCTTAAATTGTAGGATTATCATCATCTCTATCTATTTGCTGGCTCAAACTATGGTCAATAGTAGGGGCTTGCTCTTGCTCTTCCCTAACGACCATTGTTTCTAAAGTTTGAGGTCCCTCTTCAAGTGCCTCGTTTAAAGGTCGTGTTTCTTCAATTTTTTCAATATCAACAATAGATTGTAGTGCTTGTGCAGGGTCAACATACTCTGAATGATTTACACTTATACTTCGTAAGGACGACCTAGCAACTTGTTTAAATCCATTTAATTCCCCTAGGCGATTCTGTTGTAAAATACTAATTGTATCAGCCCTTGCATCGTCACCAAATTCAGATTTTAATTGCTCTTTAAACTCATCAGAAACATCAAACTCATCAATCGACTGAGCGTCAAACATTGACATAACTTCTGTGGGCATATTTTTCTTTGTATGGGGTTGTCCAATAGCTCGCTTTGCCTTTTCCATTAAGCTAGGATCATCTACATAGTCCATCTGATGTACAGCATATTGAGTTGCTTTTCTTAATTTGTCTTCCGGAGTTTTCTGGTATTCACCGCATTGCTTGTCTGCTTTTTCTAATGTCGTTACAAGACTCTCTGAGGCCAAGCCTTTGCTATGTATTTCACTATTAATAGCCTGTTCGTTTGAGTGTTCTTCTTTGAGGGCTGTTACGTACTTCCCTTGAAGAGTTCTTAAATTCTCAGGATTTCCCTCTCCTCTACAGAAGGGTCTTCAATAAAAGTAATGCTAACTTTTTCTTCACCTTTTTCTTCACCTTTTTCTTGGACAGATAAATTTTTATCTAATTTTGAAAAATCAAATTTTCTCTCAGAAGCCAAGAAACCAGAAACAAAGTTATCTGCTTTATATTCACTTTCGTTACGATAATTTAGAAAACGATTTTTTATATCATCCACAATACCATCTGAAAAAGTCCTAGGCCTACTTTTTAGAACCTTGTACCCATGTACAGATTCCCGTGCCTTATTGGCTAAGGATTCTCTATTTTGTGTTAATTCTTCACGTGCACGTTGTAATTGCTTAAAATTAGTCATATTTTTCCCTCTTAGTTATAAACTTATAGGGTACTAAACAAGTTCGCTATGAAATAAACTGACAATAATCATGGGAACTAATAAATTATGGACAAAATGTTTGGTGACTGAAGAGGTCAAACCCCTTTAATAATATTTGTAACAACGCCCCAAACGTTTAGCTCTTCGCCTTCGCCTAGTTTTATGTCATCGAATTCGTCATTTTCGGCTATCAGTGTCACCTTATCACCAAAACGTTGATATCGCTTAACTGTAAGCTCTCCGTTAATAGCGGCGATGATGATTTTACCGTTTTTGACTTCAAGGCTTTTATCGACAATAAGCATGTCACCTTCATCAATACCTGCATTCAGCATTGACTTACCCGCCGCCCGCACAAAGAACGTTGCCGCAGGGTGCTGTATGAGGTATTCGTTCAGGTCAAGCTTACGATCAATATGATCCGTTACTCCAAACGGTGTTCCTGCTGAAACAGTACTTTCAAGTAGAGGGATTTGATATTGCGACCCATCATTAAGGAACACCTTCACATCATCCACCTTGCTTGCAGGCACGCGCATAACCTTGGTTGCACTGCCGTACTGCCCCGTTCCCTTCGGGCGCCCTGCCCCTATTCTTTTTCCGCCGTGTTTTTCCATAACTTGATTATTGTTACAAATAACATAATTTGTCAACAAGTCAATTTAGCAATAATTTACAGCCAGCGCTATAAAACTCTATATGGTATCTCAGCGGTACTGCAAAATACATAGACACAAAAAAAACACCCAAAAGGTGCTTGTTTATGTTTAACAGGGCTTGAGGTATTTAATCTCACCCCTACTCAAGACATAAAAAAACCGTCAAAATGACGGGTAATTTATTAGATAAAGCTTATTATAAAGAGGGTTAAGCTTTTTTATAAAATGGTCGGGGAGAGAGGATTCGAACCTCCGACCCCTCGGACCCAAACCGAGTGCGCTACCAGGCTGCGCCACTCCCCGAACCAAAGAATAAGCAACTAATACCAAATCCGTAACCAAAACACAAGGCAAAAAAACAATAAAATTACTCAGATTTTAAAAACCTTAAAACTTCATCTCTAAGCTTCTGTTTTTCATCCATAATTTCATTATGATTTTTTTGTGTCGTAGACGCCTCATCCGCGTCAGTTGTTGCCATCATAGAGCCGATCATCGAACCTAGCGCTGCGCCTGCTGGCCCAGCAAGCACGGCACCAATGGCAACACCTTGGCCTTGCCTGTCTGTGAGGTCAGGCAATATCATCGGTGAAAATACACTGCCTTTAATAAGCACAGGTATATCGTAACCCAGTATATTTTCACTGTCTGGCACGGCTTTTAAGTTCATAACCATTCGGCGCAGATCAACTTTACCCTTAGCCCTTACAGAAACCTTAGGGAAGGTTAAAAAGGCGTTCTCTGTGCGTAAAACACCGTCATCAATATCACCCGACATAGAAAAGACGCCATGTGCCATGGTATCCTTACCGCCTGATAAACCAAAGACAGACATCATCACGCTTTGCAATGTTTCAGGGTTAATACCAACGGTTGTCATATCTGTGGAAGAAATTTCAACTGTCCCTGCAAGTGATTCTATCCACTCGGCTGTTGATTTACCTTCAAAACGCAAGTCCATATTCATCGCCAGTGGCATCATCATGCGTTTTTTCATGTTGTCGCCCATAAACTTACTCACGTCAAAGTTTTGGCTTGTCATTTTCACAGCACCTTTTGCATGTGCACCACTTGTCTGCATATGCCCCGTTGCGTTGACATTACCTTCACCTTTACCTAATACCAATTGACGCATATCGACACGGCCATCTTCGGCTGTTAAGCGTAGGTTTGCGTGGTCAAATGATTTACCTGAACATGCAAAACCACGTAGAGCTTCAAATGTTATATCTGCGTCTAGTTGTTTAACAAATGTGAAGTCTTTAATTTCTTGTGACCAAGCGAAAGGTTTTTTACTTTCAGGTGATTTTTGACAAAATGGCAGTTTTTGTAAATCAACAAAATCTGCGACCGAAATGAACGCTTCTATACGCCCAAGCTTATTCGACCTTTCAACAGGTGTATAACTGATATTGCTGATAAAACTTATTTCTGTTGGGCTTACTAAAAATACAGTTTTAAGGTTTTTAAATTCAATTAAATCTTGAGAAAGCGTTGCGCTTGATTCTAATGATAAAGGGATATCTAAGTAACGTTGACTTGGCGCAACAGAAAGCACTTTATACATGCTTTCAAATACGCTAGGGCCGGCCAATTTTAATTCACCCGTAAACGCAGGTTCAGAAAAAATCTCGTCAATTAGGCCTTTAAATTCTAACTTATTGTTCGCAAGAAGGATGTCACCGTTTAGTTTTGTTTCTGTCACACTTGTGAGGTTTAAACTCACCGTGCTTTCAATTTTTTCAGAATTTAACAAACCAGAAACATGGATATTTGTATCTTCAAGCCTGCTACCATCTACGGAGAACTGACCTTCTAAAAATCTGAATTGACTGCCGTTTAAGTCGTCTTCAAAAACAAAGGACGCATTGGATATAACAATATCACCAAGGCCTTTAATAAAGCTTAAATCAACGGCATTTCCACCACGGCGCTTTACACGTTTTGGCTGCCAATTGGCTTGATTATTGATGTTTCGGTGTAAGTATACCGTTGGGCTTTCTATCAACATTTTTTTAATAGAAAGGTTCATAGAAAGCAATTCTTTCAGAGATACCCTTAGCTCAAACTTGTCGGCACGGAAAAGTTTCTTATTGCCAACAAAAGCCTTAATTTCGACATTTTCGGCTTGGATATAGGGTTGAGGTAAAAGCTTGATAGAAACATTTTCTCCCAGAGAAACATTCAAACCTGTTTTTTCCTTCAAGAAGCTTTCAATTTGTGGCTTATATATTGAAAAATCTACTTTTTCGGGCACAATAAGAAGTGTCGCGATAAGCAATGTTGGAATAAGGACAATGAGTAATAGGCAAATTTTTAAGAATTTCACGTGGAATATAGACCTTTAGCGGGGTTAAGTTGTTATTTTTTTACCAGTAAATTGACTTAGAATGTGACACAATTCGTCTAAAGTTTCAACTTTATATTCAGGGTTTTCCATTAAAACAGAACTGCGCCATTCCCCTTGCCATTTGACAGCACAAGACTTTACTTTTGCTTGCTTTGCCATGTAAATATCACCGCCACTGTCGCCCACCATCAAGGTGTTCTCTTTGTCAGCGCCCGCCGATAAAATAACAGTTTCAAGCATTTCTGGGTTTGGTTTGGGTGCGGCTTCACTTAAAGTAATGTCGGCTGCTAAATATTCAGCAAGGCCATTACTACTGATAAACCTATTAATACCTGCGCGTGACAGGTTTGTTGCCAGCGCCACTAAAACACCTGAACTATGAAGTTGCACGATCAGTTCCTTCATACCATCATACATCGGAGAAAATGGTGCATCGTCGTGCAAGGTGCCACTTACATCAAAAACAATCAACTTCATTTCAAATACTTCCTACTTATTATTGAGAATAAATCCTACATGAAATTAAAATGCGCGGCCATAATTATGGCTTATTTTTCTTTCCATTCCATCATGCTAAACACTTTTTTAAAGTGTGCTGGAATTTCTGCCTTGAAGTATCTATTTCGACCACCTGCAAATTCAAGGTTGATAGCTCTGGCATGCAAAAATAACTTGCCCGCTGGTATTTGCTCGTCACCTTTAAGGCGTGCACCACCATATTTAATATCGCCGACAATCGGTAAGCCGATAGATTCCAAATGCACACGAATTTGGTGTTTACGACCTGTTTTAGGGTAAACTTCTAGCCAATGATAAACACCCGCGCTGTCCATTACCTTATATGATGTTTCAGCAAATTTTTCGTAGCCACCTTTGGTCGCCATTTTTTCTTTACCTTCAACTTCTATTTTTTCCATAGATGTTTTGATCGTACCTTCAAGGTCTCTCACGCGGCCCTTAACAATGGCCCAGTATGTTTTTTTAACTTTACGGTTTTTAAATTGATTTGAAAGTGTTGTTGCCATGTCTTTTGTTTTGGCAAGAATAAGCAAACCTGTTGTTGTTTTATCAATACGGTGCACCAGTTTTGGCTTTTCGTCTTTGCGTGTATTTGCTTCAAACATACGGTCAATACTTTTAGAATGGCCACTGCCTGCTTGTACTGGTAAGCCGTAAGGCTTGTTAATAACAATAATTTCTTTATCTTCGAAAATGGTCATATTTTCAATATCGTGTTTGTCTTGAGTTGACAGGTGATAAACGTACTTTTTCTTTTCTTGAGGTTCTTCGCCTTCAACGGTGAAAGCAGGCGGAATGCGCACCTCTTGCCCCACGACCACACGTTCGTTACCTTTAACACGTTTGCCGTCAATGCGGATTTGTCCTTTACGACAAAGCTTTTGCACCGTACCAAAACTGGCCAGTGGATACTTCTCGATTAAAAGTTTATCAAGCCTTGAACCTTCTAATAATTTATTAATTTTTAAAAAGGTTACTTCGCTTGTTTTTTTAACGTCGTCCGTCATATTTCTTTTCCAATCTTTTTGCCTTCCATGAAGGCAATAATGTCTTTATAAAATTCTTTACGCTCTATCATTGGGAAATGTCCGCACTTCTCAACTTCTAAATATCTGGCTAAAGGTATACTTTTTGCCAGTATTTGGCCACCTTCAATATCTATTAAGTTGTCCTCATTACCATGAATAACAAGTGTTGGTACATCTATTTTTTCTAAAAAGCCTTCAGAAGAAAAACGGCTGGCGCAAATAAAGTGCCGAGCAACAACACTTTGCCTTGGTTTTAAATCATGAAAACGGTGGGCAAATATTTTATAATCGACCCAATGGCTCTTCATAAAACTTTCTGAAAAGACATAGTTTATCGCTTCTTCGGGTTCGTCTAAAAAGTTTCTGCGGCGTTTCCAAAAGTCGGCGCCAAGGTCTTTAAACAGGCGTTTCATTTCACGTCTGGTGAAAGAACCACCGCATGATGTTGAAACAAGGACAATTCTTTTAACCAATTCAGGTGCCAACTGCGTAAGCTGTTGTGTAGTATAACCCCCCATTGAGTGGCCAACAACTGTACAATTTTTAAGGTTAAGGTGCTGTAAAACCTGTGCCACCATGCCTGCAATTTTAGGTACCGTTAAATTAAAGGGTGTGCCCGTTTCCCCCGTGCATGGGTTATTAAAAAGTACCACTTTATAATTTGGCAAAAATTGCTTAACAGCATCGCGGAACATCCAAGTACTGCAAGCAACACCCGGCAAAAAGACAACTGTTTGAGCGTCGGCTGCGCAACCATGATCATAAAACTCGAAATACTTACTGATGTGTTTCATTTTCTTCATTTACGTTTTCCTTCAAAATATTCTAAACGCTTCATCATTTCACGTTCGAAACCTCGCTCATTCGGGCGGTAAAAATTTTGTCTTGGTAATTTACTGGGAAAGTAATTTTGCCCTGAAAAAGCATTGGCACTGTCGTGATCATATTGATAACCTTCGTTATAGCCTAAGTCTTTCATGAGTTTTGTGGGTGCATTACGTGAAAACATTGGCGCTTCAAGGTCATTGGTACGTTTGGCTGTAGCCAAGGCTTCGTTCCATGCCATGTAAACGGCATTGCTTTTGGGTGCTAGCGCCAAGTAAACAACGGCTTGAGCCAACATTAATTCACCTTCTGGAGAGCCGAGTTGTTTGTATGATTCCACAGCGGCAGTGCATTGCAATAAAGCATGTGGGTCGGCCATGGCAATTTCTTCTGATGCCATACGAATAAGCCTGCGGCCAATATATAAAGGGTCTTCGCCACCGTCTATCATGCGGGCAAGCCAGTACAAAGCACCGTCGGTATCACTACCTCTGATGGCTTTATGGAAGGTGGATATCATATCGTAGTGGGCTTCACCGTCTTTGTCGTACTTGGCCATTTTGCGGCCTAATATTTTCTTTAAGCCTACAACGTCGAAGGGTTTTCCCCCTGCCGTTGCGTAAATAGTTTCAATTAAACCTAAAAAATAACGGCCGTCACCCGATCCTAAGTTAAGCAAAGCCTTTTTAGCTTCTGCTGTGACGGGTAAAGCGCCTTTTTCAGCTTCAACCGTGCTTAACATTTCGCTTAAAGCTTTATCGTCTAAACTGTTCAGCGTTAAAACTTGTACGCGTGAAAGAAGCGCTGCATTGAGTTCAAACGAAGGGTTTTCAGTGGTTGCGCCTACTAAAATAATAACACCACTTTCAACATAAGGTAAAAAAGCGTCTTGTTGTGATTTATTAAAGCGGTGAATTTCGTCGACAAACAAAACTGTGAGGTCGCCCATTTCATGGCGTTTTATCGCTTCACTCACCAAGCGTTTAATATCGGCCACGCCACTAAAGACAGCACTTATTTGTTCAAAATGCGCGTCAAAACTATCGGCGTAAATTTTAGCAAGGGTTGTTTTACCGCAGCCTGGTGGCCCCCAAAAAAGGAGGGACACAGGTTGCCCCGAAGCCATAATACGAGAAAGAACCCCCTCGTCGCCCAGTATGTGTGACTGACCGTAAACACCGTCAATGGCACGGGGGCGCATTTCTTCGGCGAGTGGCACTTTACCCTTGGCGAATAAACTCATTATTTTATAATAACCCTGTGCATTTTACCGTCACGTTTATAAATAATCTGCCAACTGGATGGGCGGCGACTTACGGCTGTTTGTAGGTCTTTAATGGTATGGATATTTTTCTTGTTAACAGAAACAAGTACGTCACCATCGTTTAAGTCGACCATACCAAAACCTTTTTGAGTTGGTGTTGCGATGACAGTGATACCCTTCGTTGTTAAAGCTAAACCAAGGTCATCACTTAATGCTGGTGAAAGCGGTTCAAAGGTAAATCCTGCAAGAGGATTTGAGCCACGCACGGTATATTGTTCGTCTGTGCGTCTATCGGGCAGTGCGCCCAACATAAGTTCTGAAACATATTTTTGTCCTTCGCGCCAAACGCCAAGTTCATACTTTTCACCAACAAATGACGATGCGATACGTGCATTTAGTTGACGCATATCGTCCACGTTATGGCCTGCAAAACTCAAAACAATATCGCCAATTTCTAGGTTAGATTCTGCCGCGGGGCTACCAGGTACAATTTCATTAATCAACACACCTGCTGGTTCACCCAGTTCAAGTTGCTTGGCAAGGTCGGCTGTAACGTCTTGTCCGTCTGCGCCAAACCAAGGCCTTGTAATTTTACCCGTTGTGAGCACACTGTTTAAAGTAACACGCACTGAGTTGGCAGGAATAGCGAAACCAATACCTTGGCTGCCGCCCGATTTTGAATAAATAGCCGTGCTAACACCCACAAGGTTACCGTCACTGTCAACCAAGGCACCACCACTGTTACCAGGGTTAATGGCAGCGTCGGTTTGAATGAAGTTTTCATATTCACCCGTACCAAGGTTGCTACGACCCGTGGCACTAATAATACCCATGCTGACACTTTGGCCAACACCGTATGGGTTACCAAGGGCTAAAACAATATCCCCCACTTCAATGGCGTCACTATCGGAAAAGTTGACATAATTAAATGTCGCTTCTTGGCCTTCTTCTAGAATGATACGCATTACGGCGATGTCAGTGCTTTTGTCGGCGGCAATAAATTCAGCGGCATATTCAGAGCGGTCACTAAAGACCACACGAATAGACTTAGCGTCTGCCACAACATGGTAATTGGTAACAATGTAACCGTCTTCTGTGACCACAACGCCAGAACCCAGAGAACGCTCGATACGTTTTTTAAGGTTTCTTTGCATGCCGCCTTGCATAAAACGGTTGAAGAGAGGGTCGTTAAAAAAAGGATTAAATGTACGTGTTGCCACTTCTTTTTCTGTGAAAATATTAACCACCGCAGGGGAAGCCGTTTTAACCGTGTCTGAAAAACTTGTGCGCAAGGCCATCATATTTTCACGGGCGGCACTGGTGCCAGATATTAAAGTTAGAATAGAAAGAACAAGCAGTAAACGTTTCATTATAAGCCTCTAGCAATTTTTACATTTTTTAGAGTATATGATTTTCAGCGTTGAGAAGCCAGTGTCTTATTTAAAATTTCTAACCTTTTCGCAACCGACTCACTCTCCATACGCATGAATGGCGCTGGACCTTCAAGGCTGAAGCAACCACCGCTCTGTTTTTGCAGTGTAAAATCAGACAACATGCCCTTCGCACCTGGGTCTAAAAATGCCGCGAGGTGGAAAAGTGCGCCCACTATTTTGGCTTTAGCCATATCGGTGTCCGAGACAAGGCCCTTTATGCGGCTAAAATGACAGTCTTCAAGTTCATCCGCGTGGGTGAAGTATGCTATGAGTGCCAACTTTGCCCTGTCTTTATGTGAACAAGACACAAACGAACCGCCGTAAACAATTTCAAAAGCAGAAGACGCGCGGTAAGCATATTGCTCACGCCATGCAACATCGGCAAATAACGCCGCTACTTGCAGTAAGCGTGGCGGCATCGTCGGTAATATTTCATGCGCCCAATGTGCGAGGCAAAAGGCATATTCAGCGCCTCGGCCGTCCCTTATGGCAAGGTCCTTTGCGAATGAAAGAAGCGGGTCTTCGCCCACACCTTCATTTTCGATTTGGCTAAAGAAAATACCTTCACGGATACCAAATGATGCAAAACGTACTCTGTCAAAATCACCCACTTCTAGCATGGCCGTTAAGGCGGCCGCACGGTATGGAATAATGTCTTCATAGCCCTTGGCGAGATGTGAAACTTTTTCGCTAATTTCACCTCTTAAAAATTGAGCGCAGTAGGCTATCGCCGCGTCTTTTGATATACTATAGTCATGCAAAATATGCATAGGGTATCCGGTTTCTATCATATGTAAACTGGCAATAGAACGCATACCTGAACCCAAAGCCACGAGATCACGGAAATTGTTTTTATTGGCCATCCAGTTAACATCGCTTAGTGCTTTTTTTAAAATTTCGACCGCTTTAAAAGGGTCATTGTCGCTTAATTTTTGCAGGCTTAAGCCACCGAGTGGTAAGGAAGCAAAATCACCCTGTCGTTCTGTCGTACAAATATCTAGACTGCCGCCACCAAGATCCATCACAACGCCTGAAGCGTTGGGCAGGCTTGTAACACCACCAAGGGCGCTTAAACGTGCTTCAACTTCACCGCCAATAACTTCGATGTGAAGCCCTGTTTTTTCTTGCACCATTTTAACAAACTCATCACCGTTTTCAGCTTCTCGCACAGCGCTTGTTGCCGTGGCAACTACTGTTGTAACAGCCGACTGTTTACAAACCCACAAGAACCATTCAATCGCGCTTAAAGTACGTTCCATCGGTGCGGCTTCTAAGTTAAAAACCCCTGACCCCTTACCCTTGGCCAGCATGGTACGCACCTTATGGTTTAAAAAGAGGTGTGGGTAAATGCCTGTGTCGTAAACCACAAGACGTATGGTGCTTGAACCAATGTCGATCACAGCAAAACGCCCCTCTTTATGAGCTATTTCGTTTGGGTAAATAAACTTTGGTTTTGCGTTTAATTTCATGGGAAACAAGTATATACAAAAGCTTGACTTAAAGTAAACAAAACAACAGCAATGCTATAAATATATCGTGATAAAATAAGCGCAGGAAATGCACCATACAAAATAGATAAATTAAAGTGGGGCGTTAAAAACTTGGCGCACCAGCGGCACGGTAATTTTGCGTTTTTGTTCAAGTGATAAACTATCGAGCTTGGCAACAATGGCTTCAATATGTGACAAATTACGCTCACAATTTTTAAGAATATAGTTAGACACTTTAGGGTCTAAAAACATTTGCCTATCCGACGCATATTTCACCAAAAAGACTTCTAGATGGACGTCCTTTGGGGGTTCTATTTCAATTTGAGGCGCTGTGAGTAAACGTGATTTCAAATCAGCTAAAATATCCATCTTCGCCACGGCAGACCTTGCTATCACAAGCAAGCTTCCCGCTGATGATTTAACATGATTAAAAAGGTGGAAAAGTGCCTCTTGTTGGCCCTCTGTAAGGTCGTCGATACCGTCAATAGCGAAGTTGTTATAGTCAAGGTCGAGCGGCAACTTTAATTCAGACTTCGTTAAAATTTTAGCCCCTGTACGTTCGACATAAGTTGAAAACAAATGGCTTTTGCCGACGCCCTTTTCACCATAAACAACCAACACGTCCCCCGCTATTTGTGGGAATTGACCCACAGACATATAACCAAGGTTATTGGTAGGTAATACCAAGAAATTTTCTAAGGCAAAGTCCTTGCGCTCAGGGAAGGATAATAAAATTTGTCGTTCGCTAGTCAAGGCGTCCCTCGTCCGATTCAAAACCATAGTCTACAGGCCCAAGGAAAGGGTCATTTATAAACTGCACCTTCCAAACCATTGGCATTGACGTTTCATTCACTGAAAGTTTTATTTTTTGAAGTTGCTGTTTAAAGCTTTGCTTGTCACCAAAGAAATCAACCTGAAAAACACTGTCCTTCACATTTAAAACACGCAACTTAAATTCACGTATGGTGTTTAAACCTGAAACGGCTGTTTTTAGTTTTTCGAGGTCACGGGCATCTGCTGGTTTAAAACGCAGGAACACACGCCCTGGTTTATTTACTTCAACCAACCCTTGTTGACGCTTGTGGCTACCTAAGCGTGAAAGTATATCGCCAACAGCAATTTTAAAGGTGGAATTTATAGAGGCATAGTCAATTTCGCCTGCAACGAATGCGATATTTTCAATAGGTGCTGAAAATAGCAAAGGTTCAACATATTGACCTTTTTCATACCATGAGGCCGTGACGTCTAAATAATAACGGTTAAAACGCTGACCTACTTTGGCGTGAAAAACAACAGCCGCTGTGGCTTCATAATTTTTGGCTAAATTTAAAATAAGGTCACCCGCCCCAAGCGAGGCCATTTCAGCGCTCAGGCTTGTAACTTCGGCAATATCACCCGTCGGTAAAACATAGTCAAAGTAACTATGTGTACGCATATTTTCAGCGACGATAGGCTTGAGGGGATTAACCGTTTCCCATAACAGCTTTGTGCCAGCAGATTCAAAAACAGGCAAAATAAGCACTTTACCGCCCGTGCGTTCACTATAAGGAATATTAAAACGTGTGAGTAGGTCTTTTACAGGTTTTGCACGGTAATAAACATCGAGCACCGCTTTATAATGACGTTGGCCTTCTTCTGACACAATGTGGGTTTTGTATGATACTTCGTCCCAATTAACATGTTCGAGCAAACGGCTATGTAAACCCCATGTTTCATGTGGTGTAAGTTGGCGTAAAAGTTTGGGAAAGGCGTCATGTGTTGCTTTTTTTATCGCTTTTTCACGAAAAGTTTTAACGTTGCCAGATTTATAAACAATCTCATAATTTTTAACACTAAAGGCATCTTCATTGCCTTGCGCTTGCGCAGGTAAAAGCGTTACCACGAACAGGGCTAAAAACAATAAAATGGCTGTATTAAATAATTTCATAGGTTTCTTTTAACATAATTATCGGACAACAGGGCATAAGAAAAACATCTAATAACTTATTCTAAACCTGAAACATAATCTGTATATTCATCGGCGCTCATGTGGTCGTCTAGCTCTGATTTGTCAGAAAGCTTCATTTTCACAAGCCATCCATCATCGAACGGGTGAGAATTGATAGACTCTGGTGCCTCTTCAAGCTCTTCGTTAATTTCAACCACTTCGCCTGAAACAGGGCTATATACTTCACTGGCCGCTTTAACCGATTCAACCACAGCAACTTGGTCGGCAAGGTTAAGTGCGTCGCCCACTTCTGGAAGTTCAACAAAAACAATGTCACCTAAGGACTCTTGCGCAAAGTCGGTGATACCAATAGTCGCCACGTCACCGTCAACGCTTAACCATTCGTGTTCTACTGTGTAATACAAGTTTTCTCGTACGTCGGCCATTTATTTGCTTTTCCTTATATTCATCGTCAAATTTTTTAGAACTATAGCAAGCTCTTGGCGCTTTTTCTACCGTTTTTTTACTTGACCTTAAAAGTTCTCAGTTATATATGATTATTTCCGTTTGATGAAGCGTACACCTTGAACGACCGCCTTGAGTTTACGGTTTCTCACGCTTACAAAAATTTCCGTACCTATTTCAGCGTAAGCTATATCAATGTAGCCTTGGCCAATGGCACATTTCAAACTTGGTGAATGACCACCACTGGTAAGAATACCAATGCGTTCGTCATCAGCGTTAAAAAGCTCACTGCCTTCTCTCGCAATACCTTTGTCGATCAGTTTAATACCCACACGCTTTTTTGTCGCAGGGTTTTTAAGAACGTCGGCACCAATAAAGTTTGTGTGATTTGGACTGATCACCCAATTTAAACCTGCTTCTTTAGGTGTTGTTGTTTCATCTAGGTCATGGCCGTAAAGGGCGAAGCCTGCTTCAAGACGTAAACTGTCCCTTGCGGCAAGGCCGATAGGTTCGACTGCTGGGTGTGCTTCAAATTCTTGCCAAAGGTGTTCGGCATGGTCGTTATCGACACTTATTTCAAAGCCGTCTTCGCCTGTGTAGCCACAACGGCTGACAAGACAAGCATGGCCTGCCACATTCATTTCACGGATCGACATATAAGGTATATCGTTCAAATTTTCACACACATGACGCTGAAGTATTTCCGCTGCTTTTGGCCCCTGAATGGCAACAAGTGCCCGCCTTGTCAATTCTTCAAAAACTAAACCCATTGGTAATTTTTGTAGGATATAAGCTTTGTCCAACATTTTACAAGCTGCATTCACTACCACATAAATTTTATTTTCTGTGAGGCGGCTGGCGATTAGGTCGTCCCTTACCCCACCTTTTTCATTCATGAGTAAAGTATATATATTTTTACCTAAAGCCTTGTCGGTAAAATTTGTCGGCGTGAGGTTGCTAAGGTATTCAAAGCCCGCTTCACCCATCAGCATAAATTGCCCCATATGAGAAACGTCAAATATACCTGCGTTTTCACGACACCATAAATGTTCTTTTAATGTGCCAAGTGGGTAGCTTATGGGCATATCATAACCTGCAAACGGTGCCATTTTTGCACCTGAGCGCTTATGTAATGTATGTAAAGGGGTATTGCTTATTATTTTTTCCATGGCATAATTGTGAAGAATTTTAAACAAACAAGCAAGATTTAAAAATGCCCTACGAACTTATAACCTCAGGTGAAATGATAAGCAGCAGCAACCGTTACCCTAATGTATATTTAGGCGGTAACTGCCAAGGACGTGACTGGAGATTAGACTTTTTCCGCCGTTTTACAGAGGCTGATGTTAAATTCATTAACCCAAGTCGTACAGACTTTCCAAACCCAGAAATTGCCCCAGGTGAACATGCAAGACAAGTGGCATGGGAACGTCAGGCACTTGCAGCCTGCGATATTGCTGTTTTTTGGCTTGGCGCTGGTTTAAACAACCAAGCAACACGTGTTGAAATTGGCTTTGCTATGGGGCAAGGTAAGGTTGTTCTTATTGGTGCTGAAGATGGCTTTTTAGGTGGTGAACACCTTACGGCGTTTAGTGGCCTTGTTATTTCTTCAAGTATTGAAGGTATTATGAACCGCTTTTCAAGCTGGTACACACAACACTTAGAAGGACGTTCATAAAAACGGCCGCTTAGGTGACGAGGAGACAATTTAATGAAAAGATACCTACCGCATACAGAGCAAGACCGCAAAGAAATGCTGCAAGCATCGGGCGTTCAAAGTGTGGACGATTTTTACAATAAAGTGCCAGTAAATGCTTTGCTCAAAAACCTTCTCGACCTGCCTCTTGGTAAAGGTGAAATGCACGTTGAACGTGACATGGAAAACTTGGCCGAACAAAACCATAAAACAAGTGACGGTCCTTTCTTTTTAGGGGCTGGTTACTATAACCACCATATTCCAGCCACAGCAGACCACATCATTCAGCGCAGTGAATTTTTAACGGCTTATACGCCTTATCAGCCTGAAGTGTCTCAAGGTACTTTAACGGCTATTTTTGAATTTCAGACTTATATTAAAAACCTCACAGGGCAAGAGGTTGCCAACGCTTCTATGTATGACGGCGCCACAGCCCTTGCAGAAGCCGTGTTAATGGCGAAACGCGTGTTGCGCCATAAAAAGAACGATGTTTATATTGCCGACGGCTTACACCCTCAATACAAACAAACGCTCGACACTTACTTAAACCACAGCAAAGGTGAATTTGTTACTGAGGCCACTGAAAATACGGCCTGCGTTATTGTACAATACCCCAATTTTTATGGCGAAGTGCCCGACCTTAAACATTACCGTAAATTGTGTGACGATGTTGGCGCTCTTCTCATTGTTTGTACCAATGAAATTGTAAGCCTTGGCCTTTTACAGGCACCAACAGTGGCGGATATTTCCGTGGGTGAAGCACAAAGTATTGGCTTACCGTTAAGTTTTGGTGGCCCTTCCCTTGGTTTTTTTGCCTCCAAAAAACAGCATTTAAGACAAATGCCAGGGCGTATTTGCGGCCAAACAACCGACGCCGACGGTAAAAGAAGTTTTGTATTAACCCTGAACACACGTGAGCAACATATACGTCGTGACAAGGCCACATCTAACATTTGTACCAATGAAGGCCTCTGCGCTCTCGCCTTTACCGTCCACATGAGCTTGCTTGGTGAAGTGGGTTTCAAACAGCTCGCCCTCTTAAACCATGAAAGGGCGCAAACTTTAGCGCAAACTCTCGAAAAAATAAAAGGTGTACAAGTGCTAAACACGACATATTTCAATGAGTTCGTCATCGAAACACCTTTAAGTTCAGATAAAATTATCACACACCTAGAGGCGAGCGGCATCATCGCTGGACACCCTATTTCAGAGAAAAAACTCCTCGTGTGTGCCACAGAAATGACCAGTAACAGCGACATTCAAAGTTTTGCCGCAGCATTAGATGGCCTCATTAACACTTAACCATAAGGTTGCCTATTTTTTGGGCAGTTGATACAATTAATTCAGTTAAGAAATATATATTCAATCAACCGTAGGAGACTATCTTATGAATGAAGAATTTTGGACTGAAGAACAACTCTTAGACGACGATACTCTAAACGTCGCCATTGTCGAAACCACCGACGCCGCAACGGGTCAAAGCATCTTTCTTGCCATGACAGATGACACCAGCCGTTTTATAGGTAAAGGTGTAGACTTTGAAGCCGCCGTCACCGATCTGGAAATACAAATGCTTGAGATCGACGAATTTGACGACACGCCATGGGAACTTAAATTAGCTAGCTAAGGAGGTGAACCCCTTAGCTCGTCGCTTGCAAAACGTTCAAGCGATGTAGAGCTAGAAAAACTGTGAAGTTCACTCAATGCTCAACCTTATCCCTCTTCCTTCCACAAGACGGATATAACTCAACTTAAACTAAAAACAATAAATCATAATATAATTTATACTGACTTTCCTTTCAGTTTATACATAAAAAAACACCGCATGTAGCGGTGTTTTTTTTCTTGGTGTATTCTACCCAATACTTTCGATTTCTTTTTGAGATTGGCTAAATATACCAAGACCTCTAAGCTCTAGTATACCTGCCATTATATAGCTTCCTAGCATCAATAAAATACAAGTCAGTAAAGTGGTCGTTGAAGCATTAATATTTACAGGTATTAAAAATATTCCCGGTATTGGCACAAACACAAAAGAAGCAAAAAGAGTTTTCATCACGACAAAAACCAAAGCCCATGAAAAAATAAATATCAACAACCCATTTATTAAAAAAGATTTAAATTTAGGCATAAATAATTCATATACCCACTTGTTAGTTTTATGGCATAATATAATCAATTAAAAATAACAATGGGTATGCCAATGCTTGAAGAAAAATTACTGTTTGAACAAAGCTCTAAGGGGCGCACAGGTGTAGACGTTGAAAATGTTCACCTTACCAGCCTTAAAACAGGGCAAGAAGCACGCTTACATGTGGGTTTACCAGAGGTAAGCGAACCACAGGTGATCCGCCATTTTGTCAGGCTTTCGCAGACGAATTTTTCTATTGACGGTAATTTTTACCCCCTAGGTTCTTGCACCATGAAGCACAACCCAAGGCTAAACGAAAAAGTAGCACGCTTTGGTGGCTTTGCCGCTATTCACCCTTTGCAAAATGAACGTACTGTTCAAGGTGCTCTCGCCGTTATGCACGAACTTGAACATTGGCTTAATATTCTCACAGGTTTGCCTGCAACCACCCTTACGCCAAGTGCCGGCGCCCATGGAGAGCTCACAGGGGCGATGATTATTCGCAAAGCACATGAGGCTAAAGGCAATGCCCGTAAAATTATACTTATTCCAGATAGCGCACATGGCACAAACCCTGCCACCGCTGCCATGTGTGGCTACACATGCAAAACTATCCCTTCAACCAAAGACGGCTTTGTCGATATGGCGGCCTTTGATAATTATTTAGCAGAACACGGCGCTGACGTTGCGGCTTTCATGCTCACAAACCCGAGTACTTGCGGTTTGTTTGAACCGAACATGAAAACCATTGCCGACAAGCTGCATAACATTGGCGCTTATTTTTACTGTGACGGCGCTAATTTCAATGCCATTATGGGTAAAGTGCGCCCCGCGGATGTGGGTGTGGACGTGATGCAATTTAATTTACACAAAACATTTTCAACGCCGCATGGTGGCGGTGGCCCTGGTAGTGGCCCTGTTGCTGTATGTACGGCACTTATACCTTACCTACCGCACCCGCGTATTGAAAAGAATGATGGCCAATATTCTATTAATGAAAGTGCACCAAACAGCATTGGCCGTATCCGTGCATTTCATGGTCAATTTGGTATGTTTGTACGTGCATTGACTTACATGAAGTCACATGGCAGTGAAGGATTGCGCCAAGCTTCGCAGGACGCTGTACTCAGCGCTAACTACATTTTATCACAGCTACGTGATGACTTTAACGCCCCTTTTAACAAAGACAAAAATGCCTACTGCATGCACGAATGCTTGCTCAACGACAAATGGCAAAAAGAACAAGGTGTGACAACACACGATATTGCCAAGGCGCTTATTGACGAAGGTATCCACCCCATGACTGTTTATTTCCCGCTTGTTGTCGGCGGTGCTATGTTGATAGAACCTACCGAAAGTGAAACAAAGGAAACACTCGATCGTTTCATTAAAATCATGAAAACTATGGCGCATAAAATTAAGGCTGGTAGCAAAGAAGCTATGGAAGCTGAATTTCACGCCAAACCAAAAAAGGTATTCCGTAGGCGCCTTGATGAAGTGACAGCGGCAAGAAAACATATACTCAGTTATGGCGACAAATAGACTGATTGTGAGGCTACTTTTTCTCAACCACCATAAGGCCTGCAAGATTAAACAGGTTTTTCTCGCCAATAATTTTGCAGTCGTTATTTTCAAGCTCTGCCAATAATTCATCGTGCGTAAAAGCAGCCTCGGCTTTGTGATGGAATATCTTATTAAAAAAAGCATTGGTAATAAGCGGCTTATAGTATTCACCTAAATATATTTTACCGCCCTTGTCGAGTGATTGAATAGATGCCTTTAAGGCCTTTTGCCAACCTGGTATATGATGCAAAGAACCAAAGAAAAAAATATTCGCATAACTATTTTTCACCAGTTCATGCATATCGTCATTTTCCTCGTGCAAGAAAACTTTATGCGCCATAATTTCTTTTGCTAGTAGGCTACTTGCTTTTTTCAGCATAATTTCGTCAATTTCAAATGCGTGTATCACACTTGGGTGAAATTGCTCATGAATAAGCTTAACGCCATAACCGCTACCGCAACCAATTTCGGCCACGCTACCGTTATTGGGTTTACCGCCTAATTTTATTAAAGCGGGCACTTCCCAATGTTTTTGAAAGAAACGTCTAATGGGTGAATTAACAAAAAGACGTTCTAAGGTATTAACCTTCATATTTTAAGGCTTTCATTATTTAAGTTGACGATACGTTCATTAAATTATAGCATAGAAAAGTACAAACACAGTAAGTCTTTCAATAAAAAGCATTAAATGCCTTAAAATACACAAAATTATATAAATTATATAATGTATAATATTAGATTAATAATTAGCTTGATATATACAGCCCGTCATTGAATAATGCGGTTCTTATTAAAATTTAAAAGGCGTACAAAAAATGGCTAAAATTTCTGCATATAAAGTAACAGGCGGCACACCTGTTAAAGGTGAAGTAACTTGCCTTGGCGCTAAAAACTTCGCAACGAAAGCCATGGTTTGCGCATTGTTGGGTAACTCACCCACCATCCTAACGAACATCCCTAACATTGGCGATGTTGATATTACAAAACGCCTGCTAGAAACGGTCGGTACAAAAGTAACATGGGTAAACGAAACCACCTTGAAGATCGACCCAACCACTGTGAACACATGCAAGGTTAAAACACCCGATTCACGTAACAACCGCTTGCCTATTTTATTAATTCCATTTTTATTACATAAATACGGCGAAGCTTCTGTACCAAGCATGGGCGGCTGTAACATTGGCCAACGTAATGTTGATTTTCACCTTACAGCGGCCGAACTGTTTGGCGCTAAAGTAGAAATCAAAGAAAGTGGTTATTACGCATCAAGCAAGGGCCGCTTGCAGAGCACCCATTACGAACTGCCTTACCCAAGTGTTGGTGCGACTGAAAGTTGCTTGTTCTTAAGTGTTTTAGCAGAAGGGACAAGCGTGATTAAAAACGCCGCTGTCGAGCCTGAAATTTTAGAACTTATTACCATGCTACGCAGTATGGGTGCCGTTATATTCTTATCACCTAACCGTGAAATTACCATTGAAGGTGTTGAAAGCTTAACAGGTACAAACATGTATGCCCTTGGCGACCGTATTGAAGCCGCATCATGGGCGGCACTTGCCTGTGCGACGGACGGTGATATTACTGTTAAAGGTATTCGCCCCAATACACTTGGTAATTTCCTTTCTTACTACCGTAAGGTGGGTGGTGGTTTTGAATTTATTGGTGGGTCAACCATTCGCTTTTTCCGTGAACGCCCCCTCACCTCTATTGCGCTTGAAACTGGTGTTTACCCTGGGTTCTCAACCGACTGGCAACAGCCATTCACTGTCCTTTTAACACAGGCGAAAGGTATTTCAGTGGTGCATGAAACTGTTTACGAACAGCGTTTTGGTTATACGCAAGTTGTGAACTTATTAGGTTCAAAAATTCAACTGACGACAAAATGCCTCGGTGAAGCTTGCCGTTATGAAAACCATGACTACAAACACAGTGCTCTTATTATGGGCCCTACACCACTGAAGGCTATTGATGAGCCGATTGAAATTCCTGATTTGCGCGCGGGCTTGGCATATGTTATTGCTGCCGCCGTCGCTGAAGGCACAAGTTATATTACAAACGTTGATCTGCTTGAACGTGGCTACGGTGATATTATCAAACGCCTCGATAAAGTAAGCCTTAATGTTGAAAAAATTGAAATTGAAGTTAAAAACACAACGCCTAAAAACATTTTTAAACGCTTACAAGAAGCTGTAGGCCTTTAAACAAGCTGATCCAACTTGACTGCTTTAAGCACTTAGACGTTTTCGTTTTATGGTCGCAGTATTTCGTATTAACTTTACGACATAAAAAAAGCCCTCAAATGAGGGCTTTTTTTTTCGATTAGCTTTTTGATCGTCAGTAATTTTAAGCAAAGGCGTTTATTTCCATACGGACTTCGTTATTGTTTGTGAAAAATAAAATCACCAAACCAAAATCATCTGATAAATCATCAAACAGTGCTCTCACTTCATTACATAAAACATCCAATTCTTCTTTTGTGCAAGAACAGCTAATAGTTTTATTTGCATAAAAACCACCATCATTTTCATGACCATCACCTTGCCAACTTGTAGATGCAGGGTTATAGGCACAGTCTGAAAAAAAATGATTAATCTCATTTCGAACATCTTGAGCTGATTTGCTTGTAGATTGACCAGATTTACGTGCTAAAATTTGAGTATGTAGATTTGACATAAAATGTCTCCTAAAAAGGCAAACCACAAAATGTGGCAATAAGTATAGTTAGATAATATATAGGAAGCCTTTATTTAAATTTCAAGGTGTCTATAAAAAAAGTCTGAAAGGGCAATCGTGCATAAAGTGTGTGGTATTAAGATAGATCGTTTTTTTTCTAGGACTGACGCTTACAAACGTAAACGAGAACCGTAAAAATAAAAACAGATACTCAAGCGTACTTACTCTCCAAGGAAGAAAGAGATAAGACGTTCATAAGCGGGGCTATTTTTAATATTCAAGCTATTCGGCGGCGAAACAAAGACGTCACTGCCATGACCAAAATGTTCTAGGCTTGGTAAGTTTTTCGCTTTCTCTTCGCCAACAAGCAGCATAACTGGCAATGTTTTTAAATGGCGGTTTGCACGTGTTACAGAATCTCTGTTTAAGCAAACAGCCTTCATCATAAATGACGGTGCGCTGTCTGGCAGTGTTTTACACAACACATACATTTGATCGGTCAAGTCATGACGCAGGAGTATTTTACGCCAAAAAGAAACGTTACCTTGGTTTTCTGGCCATCTATCCATATAAATAAGGTGGAATTTATCCTTGTAAACATTCTCACGTAGGCGCAAACCACCCACAATCAGTAATGTTGGACTATTTTTGTATGATGAAGGTACAAAAGTGTACAAACAGCCTTCTAAGCTACCGTGAAATGGGTTAGCGCCCAATAATTCCATGCTGGCTTCCGCAATTGACGAAAAAAAATCTCTTCTTCTCATATTTCTCATGGCTTTATCTCCAAAATCACTGTATTTTTATATTCTTTATGTATAGTCTATATTATAGTTGAAAACAATAATTAAAGCAAAATGTGTATAAAAGCAGACATAAAATATGGTAAAAAAACACTTACTAGTTGTAAAGGCTTGAATTATACCTTAAGAGTTGCCATAATATAATATAGGTGATAATATAGTGGTATACACAAGTAGCAAGAAGCTACTCAGTAGATAGGGGAAAACAAAACCTTGGGGAAGGTATTGTTTTAAATAGGCTAGGAAAGCCGGAGAAGGTGTTAAAATGACAGAAAATATTACAACAAATAGCTATGTAAGTGTCGCAGCAGCGTCTAAGGATGCTCAGCCGAGTAAAAAGCAACAGGCGTTGGTTATCCCTCAGGATAGCTTCAAAATTATAGCCAAAATTTCAAGTTCTAAAAGATTGTCAGAGACAGAAAAATCTGGCCTCATCAGTAATGTCGCCCTTGTAGAAAAATACGCAACGGGCAACTTGCGCTCTCGCTTGTTAAACGACATTACCGCAACAACGATATTTTTAGAGCGTCACGGCAAAAGCAAAGCCGTACAGACACCTCAAAATATTGATAGTGGTGTGCAAAAATTCAAGCAAAAAATTCAAATTGCAGCGCCTGTTGCAGTCGAGCCTGCAAAAGCTCAGCAACAAGTCGCACAAGTTGTTAAAGCTGTAGAAACATTACCACAGCAATTTAATACGTCTTTAAACGAAGTGAAACAAAAAGTTTCACAAGCTGACGTACAGGCCGTATTTGACAGACCTATTGCTGACGTTGCAAGAAAAGCAAACGTTGAAGTGAAGGAAATTAAACAGCTTGGTGGCGGTGAAGCCATTGAACAATTCCATATTAAAGACGAAGTAGCCATTAGTGCAGGCGCTCAAATTGCCCAGCAAGTCACTATGCCTGGTAGCGAGTCATCAGAAAGTGCAGAATTTGCCGTTCTTGGCTCTGGTGAATTTGAAGAAATTGCCCTACCTGGTGGTGGCGACGGTTCTATTGAAGCTGATATAGCCGCACGTGTTGCAACACTAGAATCACGTGGTATAGAGGAACTTCCTCTTCCAGGTGGCGTAAATGTTGAAGCACTCGCTGCGCAAATACTGGAAGCGCCAGCACAGGCGATTGAAAGTATTGGTGAGCTTGTATTACTTGGCGGTGGCGAAGAAAATGGCTCTGTCAATGACCGAGCTGCAAGCGTAGCATTAAGCGTTTAACGTAAATTTAGACATAGACAATAAAAAAGTGAAGATGAATTTATTAAAATATAACTACACCCCCCTGTATACAGCTGTCAATCTTTATTCAAACACACGCCATAATTTTCCTTAAATTACCCACGGCAAAACCTTTCATTTTCACGCCCAGTGTGTTTTAATGTCTATTCAATTCAAATAATAAAAAAGGTGGTTCTATGAACTGGGTTGTCGCATCTGACCATGCTGGTTATCAGCTTAAAAACATTCTCAGCAAGCAATTACAAAGCCTTGGCTATTTTGTTGCTGATTTGGGTACCGAGTGTGCTGAAACATCTGTTGATTATCCTGATTACGCCGACAAAGCTGTACAGGCTATTCTATCATCAGGTGCAGATATGGCGATACTTGTTTGCGGAACAGGCCTTGGCGTGTCCATGCGTGCAAATCGTTATAACGGTATCCGTGCCACACTTATTCATAATGAATTCACAGCCAAAGCAGCTAAAGAACATAGCAATGCCAACATTCTATGTTTTGGTGAACGTGTGATTGATGAAGCCACCGCCCTTGCCTGCCTTAAAACATTTTTAGACGCTAAGTTTGAAGGTGGTCGCCATCAAGCCCGCCTCGACAAACTTGACGCCCCCCTTTTAGAAAACAAATAGAAGAGATTTTACACATGTCCATTTTCAACACAGACCTTAAAGATATTGACCCTGAAATTTTTGGCAATATTGAATCGGAATATACACGTCAATGTAACCAAATTGAACTTATCGCTTCTGAAAACATTGTTTCTAAAGCTGTTATGCAAGCTCAAGGGTCGTTGATGACCAATAAGTATGCCGAAGGTTACCCAGGTAAGCGGTACTATGGCGGTTGTGAATTTGTCGATAATGCTGAAACCCTTGCAAAAGAACGTTTATGCCAAATTTTCGGCGCAACTTTTGCCAACGTGCAGCCTCATTCAGGTTCACAAGCAAACCAAGCTGTATTTAACGCCGTTTTAACACCAGGTGACCGCATTTTAGGCATGTCCCTCGACCAAGGTGGCCACCTCACCCACGGCTCTCCTGTGAATCAGTCGGGCAAATGGTTTGATGCACACTTTTACACCATTGATAAAAAAACAGAATGTATTGACTATGACAATGTAGAAGCCAAAGCCATAGAAGTTAAACCAAAACTTATTATTGCAGGTGCAAGTGCATATCCAAGAAAAATTGACTTTAAACGCTTCCGTGAAATTGCCGATAAAATCGGTGCTTATTTGATGGTAGACATGGCACATATTGCTGGCCTTGTTGCGGTTGGTTTACACGAAAACCCTGTGCCACACGCCCACTTTGTTACAAGCACAACACACAAAACATTACGTGGTCCACGCGGTGGTTTTGTGCTGACAAATGACGCCAATTTATTTAAAAAGCTCAACAGTGCTGTTTTCCCCGGTATTCAAGGTGGCCCTTTAATGCACGTTATCGCCGCAAAAGCCGTGGCCTTTAAAGAGGCTTTAAGCGATGACTTTAAGACATACATGAAACAAGTAGCAAAAAACGCCCTTGTACTGAGCGACACATTAAAAGAAAAAGGCTTACGCCCTGTTACTGGTGGCACAGATAACCACCTTGTTTTGATGGATTTACGCCCGATTGGTATTACAGGTAAAGCCGCCGAACATGCTTTAGAGCGTGCAGGCCTCACATGTAACAAAAACAGTGTACCATTTGACGATACAAGCCCTTTCATTACGTCAGGTATACGCCTTGGCACACCAGCGGGTACAAGCCGTGGCTTTAAGGAAACAGAGTTTAAGCAAATTGGCGCTTGGATTTATGAAGTACTTGATTGCGTTGCGAAAAAAGGTGATGATGGTGATGAACTTGTAGAAAAACGCATTAAAGACGAAGTTGAAGCTCTATGCGCTAGGTTCCCAATTTATGATGTGGCGCTATAGCCCCAACTGTTAAGAAAAGAGCGATAACCGATGAAGTGCCCATTTTGTTCGAATAACGATACACAAGTGAAAGATTCTCGACCATCTGAAGATGGCCGTGTTATTCGCCGTCGTCGTGCTTGCCCAAACTGTGACAGACGCTTTACAACATTTGAACGTTTTCAGATTCAACAAGTTTTTGTTGTAAAATCGGACGGCCGACGTGAATTATTTGAACCTGAGAAATTAACACGCTGTTTATTGATAGCACTTGGCAAGCGACCCGTTACAAAAGCCACTGTCAGCAACATTATTTCTGAAATTGAACAAACACTCTCAGAAGAGGGTAAAAGCGAAATTATGTCGAAAGATATTGGTGATTTGGTATTAGAAAAATTAAAAAACATTGATTTTGTCGGCTATATCCGTTATGCATCGGTCTATAACGACTTTGATAACTTAAATGATTTTTACAAGCTAGTAGGTAAATTAGACAAATGAACACTCTCGACGATCTCATAAAAGACGACTTTGATGCCAATGAACATGACGCCTTTCCTGATGCTGGTAGCATTACGGGCGACTCACGCACAGAGGCTCGTATTTTAGCCTTACAGGCTATTTTTCAACATATTTTTGTCAATCAGCCTTTAAGTAAAGTGCGTGATGAATTTATACAGTTTTATGTGAAACAGCAAAGTGCTGATAAAAAAATTATGGTCAAAATATTAGACGATGTCACAGACAACCAAGAACGTTACGAGAAAATTATTGCTTCAAACCTGAATGAAAACTGGACATACGACCGCATTGGCCTTGTTGAAAAATCACTTTTAATGGCCGCCGTCAGTGAGCTGAGTGCAGGTAAAACACCTATTAAAGTTATTTTAAACGAATATATTAATATTTCTAAAGGTTACTTTGACTCCAAAGAAGTTGGTTTTATTAACGGTATTTTAGACAACCTTGCTATTATTATCCGTGAGCCAGACAGTGAAAAAGCGCAAGAACTTGTGAGTAAAAATGCACAGGCCATAGTAAATGTTGAAGTTAAAGAGCAAAACATTAAAGACGCCATTGCTAAAAGCGCCAAAGAAAAAATTGAAATCGCTGAGAAAAAGAAAGCTGAGGCCATTGCTGCAGCCCTACTTAAGCGTGCTGAAAAGCGTGCTAAATTCGCGGCGCGTGACGAAGAACGTGACCAATTTGAACGCAAAAAAGATTACGAGCTGAACAACCCTGGTAAACTTTACGAAGACAGACATAAGTAAATTTTAACAGTTATAAACGTCTTTTCATAAAGCCCTTTTACAGGGCTTTATTTTCGTTTTAAGCTTGTAAAGAATGCTTAAAAGCATTACATATTTATGTATATACGAACAAACCTAAACTTTTACACATTGTCTAAGCGTTAAGCATAGACTTTAAAATTACCTTTGAGGGGTTCACCCTCGCCACTTACACTGGAGGCATTATGCCTATCTTACTTATACCACACACAAAAAACCAAGAAGAAGCCTATGCTATCGGTAGACGCATTCATATTATGCAAAACCATGGATTAGAATTTTCAAATATTATTACTGCAGCTACAAGGCAACATATTAATACCGCTATTACTGCCACTCATTATTTTGCTGATAGAGGCTTACAAGTACTTTCTGTCAATAGTGACAAGTCTCTAGATGAACAAAAAGACGGTGAAAATATTGAAAGAGCTTATAAACGCTGTGCAAAAGGCGCTTTTGCAGATGTTGAGATATTTAAAGATAGAGGCCTTAAAGGCATTGTTATTTTTATTGCAACAAAAACATTACTTCAAAGTTTAGATCACGCTTTAAATAATACACCTATTGAAGACGTTCGATCTAGAAGTTCTCTATGGCAAACAGGTACGCCTTATTTATTTTCAGACGAACAAGAGGCTTTTTTTAAAAATGCCCTTGCTGATATGGAGAAACAAGGTTTTTTTACTGGATATTAACCTTTATCATCGAAAAAAAAAGCCCTCTCTCGAGGGCCTTTTTTTATGCTTCGAGTACGATGCGATAACGCGCTTCGTTTCGTTCAAGCTTTTCTATTGCTTCATTGACATTTGCCATAGGCATCACTTCTGTTTGGGTCACAATATCATGCTTCGCTGCAAACTTAAGCATGTCGTCAATATCCTTCGGGCTACCAACAGCGCTACCTGTAATACTTTTTTGCCCTGGGATAAATTGAATCGCCATTAAATCAATTTTTTCGAGGGTTAAGCCAAGCATACAAAGCACACCATTTGGCGCAAGTGCATTAAAATAATGCACAACACTGTGTGGCGCACTAACTGTATCCAAAATAAGGTCAACCGTTTCTTCAAGGGCAGCCATTTCTGCTTCATTTTGACTGTTTACAAATTTATCTGCGCCAAAAGAAATAGCTTCGTCCTTTTTATTTTCACTATGAGAAATAGCGACAACCGTTGCACCCATTGCCTTGGCAAACTGAAGCCCTAAATGGCCAAGCCCACCGATACCAACAATGGCAACCGTCATACCCTCTTCCTTAATATAGCGTTTAAGCGGTGCAAAAACCGTGATACCAGCACATAAAAGTGGGGCTGCATTTTCAGATGCAAGCTTTTCTGGAATTGCGTAAGCAAAATGTGCCTTAACGTCGACTTTATCGGCAAATCCACCCATACTATTCACAATTAAAGCTTCCCCTTGAGGGCATAAATTTTCACGCTGGTGGTCACATTGCTTACAATGTCCACAGCTATTCGATGACCAACCAATACCAACACGTTGACCATATTTAAAACCTTTAACGTCGGCGCCCACTTCTTCAATGATGCCAACAACCTCATGCCCTGGCACAAGCGGGTACTTAGCATTACCAAGATCATTTTCCATAATATGCAAATCACTATGACATAAACCACAATGTGTAACTTTAATACGCACATGATCTGCCGCTATATCTGGCAATTCATAGTTAAACAATTCTAGTTTTTTGCTGGGCGACTGTGCTACGTATCCTTTAGATTTTACTGGCAAGGTTTTCACTTTCTTTTTGTTAAATTTCAGTTACAAAGTGTAACACATATATATTTTTAATTTTCAACTATTACAGGTTCAGCACCATCACACCAAACATTATAATTCTTCATTATCCTTTTAAATTCAGATGATTGCATAAGTATATTAAGCCATAACTTTAAATTTAGAAGATTATTGTTTTCTGCCCATTGCGTCTCATCAACTTTTGAGAATTGTCGGATGAATGGCATAAGCGCAATATCCACAAATGATAATTCACCAGACAGATATGGGGATGATTTTAAACGCTCATCAAGCTTACTTAAAATAACCATGGCTTCGTTGTAGGCGTCGTCCTTTACTGTGCAAGCGTCTTCATAACGATTGGCATATTTATAGCGGTCAAGTGCTTGCTTGAAAATTGTGTCATTTTCAATAATAAGCGCGTGATCTTCTTCATTTATATTTTTAAAGGCATGATTTTTTTGTTCTAAAGCCCAATGCATAATATCTATACTTTCTGCCAGCACCTTGCCATTATCAAGCTGTAGTACAGGTACAGTACCTTTTGCTGATATTTCAAGCATAGCGCTTGGCTTATCGCGTAGAAGTATCTCACGGTGCTCATAGGGTACCCCCGCCATACATAAAGCCAAGCGTGCGCGCATAGCATAAGGGCAGCGCCTAAATGAATAGAGTATTGGCATTAGTATGTCCCTTGTTATATATTTAACTGTTAAAAAAATGTATTGTAACGAAAATACACGAAATATCTAGGTTAATATCAATTAAAATAATAAAATATGTAACCTATACCACATATACTGCGAATGCGTTTATAGACATCCACAATCTATTATGAAAGAACAAGCTTTATGAATCGCAGGGATTTTTTAGCCAGCATCGCTATCGGTAGTCTTTTTGCGATCAGCGGCGTAAGGGCTATGGCAGATAGCATCAAAAAACTATTATTATCAGACAAGGAATGGCGTATGAAATTAAATGATAAACAGTATGATGTCTTACGTGAAGAAGTTACTGAACCTGCATGGAGCAGTGACCTGAATAAGGAAAAACGTGAAGGTGTTTATGCCTGCGCAGGTTGTGGCTTAGCGCTCTTTCATTCAAGTATGAAATTTGATAGCGGTACAGGATGGCCAAGCTTTACAACTACCATAAAAGACGCTGTTGAAACAAAAACAGATTGGAAGATTTTATACCCACGCACAGAATATCATTGCGCGCGCTGTGGCGGACATCAAGGACATGTCTTTAAAGACGGCCCTGCCCCAACAGGTGAACGCTGGTGCAACAACGGCCTTGCCTTAAAATTTATACCAACAAAAGAAAAAGTATAATATGATCAAATTATTTACAGCAATTATTGTATTGGGTACGCTTATGACAAACCAAACACAAGCAACAGAAAATTTAAGTAAGGCAACCTTTGCAGGCGGCTGTTTTTGGTGCATGGAAAAACCTTACGACCAGCTAAACGGTGTTAAAAATGTTGTTTCTGGCTATACAGGTGGCCATATCAAAAACCCTACCTATAAACAAGTTTCTGGTGGCTCATCTGGCCATGTCGAAGCGATACAAATTACTTATGACGCAAGCTTAGTAAGCTTTGAAAAGTTACTAGAAGTATTCTGGGTAAACATTGACCCTACTGTAGAAAATCGCCAGTTTTGTGATGTAGGCGAGCAATACCGCAGTGAAGTATTTTATCATGATGATGTACAAAAGAAAGCTGCAGAAGAAAGTGTTAGAAATCTGGTTAAAAAAGGATTCACGATTAAAACAAAAATTGTAAAAGCGGAAACTTTTTATGCAGCAGAAGACTATCACCAAGATTATTACATTAAAAACCCTATTCGTTACAAATACTACCGTTATTCATGTGGGCGAGATAACCGTCTAGATGACCTTTGGGGCAAAAACAGGCTGTACCCAAAAGACTAAAACATAATCAAACTACATAAATAAACATACAAAGGACATTATAGTTGAGCCAAACCAACACAAAAAACACAAAAAAAGAACATCGCTTAATCAGGTTGTTGCCACTTATTATTATTCTAATTTTAGGCGTTGTTCTTTATCAAAATTTTGCTGAATACTTCACCCTTGAAAACTTACAAAACAATAAAGAAACTATTTTTGAATATAAAAATAATTATGCTTTTTTAAGTGCCCTTGCCTTTATAGCTTTTTATGCCATGGCAACATTACTGTCGTTACCATTTGGTACTGTACTTGCTATTTTTGGCGGCTATTTATTTGGTACATTCTGGGGGTTAATTATTGTCACAATAGCCGCAACTATTGGTGCTACAGGTATATTTTTAATTAGTAAGTATTCCTTAAAAGGCGCCATTCCAAAACATATGAATAAAATTTATACGAAGGTTCAACATAACTTTGAAGAAAATGAAATTTCATACTTATTATTTTTGCGCCTTGTGCCTTTATTTCCGTTCGCAGTAGTCAATATTTTACCTGCGTTATTTAAAGTACCGACACGTATTTATATACTCACAACATTTTTTGGTATTATTCCAGGGACTTTTGCCCATACTTACCTTGGCAATGCCTTTGAAGAAGTGAATAGCTTATCACGTATTATATCAGCTAAAACAATCAGCGCCTTTGTCCTTTTAGGCTTATTGGCTTTAGTGCCTATTTTAGTTAAAAAATATAAAGCGAAACAAATATGAAGCATTACGATATCATTATCATTGGTGCTGGTAGCGCTGGCCTTACCATGGCTGCCGTGAGTGCAAATTTAGGTCACAAAGTCGCCTTGATTGAAGGTCATAAAATGGGTGGTGATTGTTTAAATTACGGCTGTGTTCCCTCTAAGGCTTTATTGGCACAGGCAAAACAAAAAACAACGGATTTCAAACAAGTAAAGACCGCTATCAAAAATGCTATAGACACCATTGCACCGCATGACAGTGTTGAACGTTTTGAAAGTTTAGGTTGTGATATTTACCAAGAAAACACTTACTTTAAAAATGATCAGACCGTCGTCGTTGGTAACAACGAAATAACAGCAAAACGCTTTGTTATTGCCACGGGGGCTTCAACGTTCATTCCTCCTATTGCAGGCTTAAACGATGTACATTACCTCACCAATGAAAACATTTTTGAACTAGATACATGTCCAAAGCATCTTATTATTGTCGGTGGTGGCGCCATTGGTATTGAAATGGCCTTCGCTTATATTAACCTCGGTGCAGAAGTTACCTTGTTAGAAGTTTCACACAGTATTTTACCGCAAAGTAACAAAGACGCTGTCAACATATTACGTGACAAACTTAAGAACTTGGGTGTACGTATTATAGAACGTGCTGAAATATCGGCCGTTAAAAACGATGACAAGCAAATTAGCATGCAGCTTGAGGGCGAAAAAATTTCGGGTAGTCATTTACTTATTGCCACGGGTCGCAAGGCCAATATTGATCATTTACAGCTTGAGCATGCAGGCATTGAATTTACAGCCAAAGGCATTAACGTTGATAAAACCTTACGCACCAATAAAAAGCATATTTATGCCATTGGTGACTGTTCCTCAAAATATCAATTCACACATGTAGCGTCGTTTGAAGCCAGCCTGGTTATTAAACGTAGCCTTTTTGGCCTGTTTCATTCAAAAATTAACTATAACGCTGTACCAAAAGTTATTTACACAAACCCTGAACTTGCTGAAACAGGTATAAGTGAAAAAGAGGTTCTAGAGCAGTATGATGCCAGTGACATACGCATTATAAAAGTGCTTTATAGCGATGTGCATCGTGCAATATGCGATAACAAAACAACTGGTTTTGCCAAGGTTATTACAACGAAAAAAGGTTATATATTAGGCGCTTGCATTATTGGTGAAGCTGCCGGTGAACTGATTACCCCTTGGACAACATTAATTGCCCATAAACGTAAAATATCCGATTTAAGTAGCGTGACCGTCCCTTACCCAAGCTACAGTGAGATCAATAAGCAAGTGGCAAGTGCTTTTTACAAGGACAGTTTTTATAGTGAAAAGGTAAAATGCATCAGTAAATGGTTGTTTAAGTTACTGGGTTAAGTGATAATACATAAAGCAACTTAAATGAAGAGAATTTACACATGAACTTGTACTTCCGTCTGATACGGTTATATTTTATCAACTTTTTTAGAAAAGAAAAAACAGACCCATTTGCAGCCACAACGGTAGATTTTCGTGTTTGGCCATTAGACATGGATATCAACCTTCATATGAACAATGCACGCTACCTCTCCATGATGGACCTTGGTCGCATTAACCATATGAGCAGCTGTGGTCTTATGCGTATTATATTAAAGCGTAAATGGATGCCTATTGTAGGCAAAATTGACATTCGCTATGTTAAGCCTATTGATGCATTTGAAAAATATACTCTTACTACTGAAATTATAGGCCAAGACGAAAAATATTTCGACATGAGGCAAACATTCACAAAAGGTGAACATGTGGCAGCCGTTGCCAATGTTAAAGGTTTATTTTTAACGCGTAAGGGTAAAAAAATTACGCCAGAAGAAGTTACAAAAATTATGGGTGTCAAAAAATAAAACAAAGGTTTTAAGTGAACATGCAGGGCATACTTTCTATTGATCAAGGGACAACCAGTACCCGCGCTATTATTTTTAGTAAAAACGGGAAAGTTTTGGCCAAATGCCAAAAAGAACACAAGCAACACTACTCTGCGCCTGATCATGTTGAACATGACGCAGATGAAATTTGGCAAAATACAAAACAAGTCACATGTAATGTTATTCAACAAGCACAAGAACAAAACATAAACCTGTTAACCCTTGGTATTACCAACCAACGTGAAACCATAGTTTGTTGGGACAAAAATACAGGTGAACCACTACACAATGCCATCGTATGGCAAGACAAACGCACCGCACATACATGCGAACAGCTAAAAGCAATATCTGGTGATATTGTTCAACAAAAAACAGGCTTACCGCTTGACCCTTATTTCAGCGCTAGCAAGCTAGCTTGGTTACTTGAAAATGTTGAAGCTATCAAACAAGCTAAAGCAGATAATAGGTTGCTTTGTGGCACAGTTGATAGTTTTTTACTTTACAAATTAACCGATGGAAAAGTACATAAAACAGATATCACCAACGCATGCCGTACATTACTTTTTAATATCCACGAAAAATGTTGGGATGTAGAACTTCTAGATATTTTCAACATCCCTCCAAATATTCTGCCCGAAGTATGTAGCAACAGCGAACATTTTGGTGACGTAGCTAAAGGCATATTTCCTATAGAATTACCCATTCATAGCCTCATTGGTGACCAACAAGCTGCCACTGTCGGTCAAGGCTGTTTCAGTAAAGGTACGCTTAAAAGTACATACGGCACAGGTTGCTTTGCTATGATGAACATAGGTAAAGAGGTTAAAGTAAGCGACCACGGTTTATTGACAACCATTTGTTATCAAGTCGGTCATGACGTAACATATGCACTTGAAGGCAGTATTTTTGTGGCGGGCTCAGCGGTACAGTGGCTGCGTGATAGCCTTGGCCTTATAAAAACCGCAGCAGAAACTGAAGTATGCGCTAAACGTGCCAGTGACAATGACAACGTTTACTTTGTCCCTGCCTTTGCAGGGCTAGGTGCCCCTTACTGGCACAGTTCTGCCAAGGGGCTGATAACAGGCATGACATTCGACACCGACAAAAATATTATTATACGCGCCACCTTAGACGCGGTTTGTTACCAAACGTACGACCTTATAAAAGCCATGGAAAATGACTGTGGTATTCAAATTCAAACACTTAAAGTAGACGGTGGTATGACCGAGAACAATTGGCTATGTACTAGAATGGCCGATATTTTAGACTGCATTGTGTTACGCCCCAAAATTGCTGAAACAACAGCCCTCGGCGCCGCGTATATGGCAGGCCTTGGCTGTGGTTTATATAATAACTTTGATGACATTGAAGAAAACTGGCAACTCGACAAAGTATTTAAAAGCACTATGAAGGCAGATGTACGCAAACAAAAACTTATTGGTTGGGCAAGTGCTATAAAGACATCCGTGGCAGCTTGAATATAGTATCAAAGTTCCTGTGACAGTTCTGATTATCCGTCAACATTAAAACATAGATAAATACCTCAAAAAAAAGCCCTCAACCGAGGACTTTTTTATTATTTAGTTAAAGAATTAGATGTTCAGGCCTTCAAAAACTTCAGTCTTTGCTAACCATTCACCTTCAGCACGTTCAAAACGTTCTTCTAAAACCTTATGGTCAAATTGAACTTTTTCAGCAACGGCCGTATTATTGTAAAACCCTGGTTCAGCCATTTGTGCTTCGAGTGCACGTTTGTCTTTACCAATCGCTTTTAATTCTTTTTCAGCTGTATCCATTTCTTTATATTCATTTGGATAAGCCTTACGTTTTTTCGCTGCAATTTGACGAATTTCTTTTTTAGAAAGTTTGCCTTCTTTTTTAGGTTTCGCCTGTTTCTCATTACGCTTTTCTTGCTTACGTTCTTCAACGATCATGGCACGGTATGAATCTAAGTCACCATCATAAGGCTCACATCTACCGTCTCGTACGATCCAAAGTCTATCTGCAACCATTTCAACCATGCTCGGGTCGTGAGAAACAATAACAACAGCACCGCCGTAAGCGTTAAGAGCTTGTACAAGCCCTTCCCTAGCGTCAAGGTCCAAGTGGTTAGTTGGCTCATCTAGCAGAATGAGGTGTGGAGCGTCATAACTCATCAACGCGAATAGTAGACGTGATTTTTCACCACCACTTAATTCTTCAATACGGTTATCACTGAGCACTTTGTTGAAACCAAATTTACCAAGCACGCCACGAATTTCGCTTTCTGGCTTGCCTTTCATCTTTTGACGCATGGCATCAAAAGCCGTTTCTGTCATGTTCATTTCTTCCGCCTGGTGCTGTGAGAAATAACCAATACGTAGCTTATTGTTACGGATCATTTCACCAGACATTGGGCTAAGGCGATCGGCAATTAATTTGATAAGCGTTGACTTACCGTTACCGTTGGCACCTAAAAGTGCAATACGGTCGTCCATGTCAATACGTTCATGAATGTCAGACAAAATAGGTTGACCTTCAACATAACCAACATCAACATGATCCATTGAGATAATTGGTGGAGAAAGCTGTTCTGGCATTGGGAAAATAAATGGCTTAGCGCGGTCAGCCATAACAGCTGAAACGATATCCATTTTTTCCAAGGCTTTCATACGACTTTGCGCTTGTTTCGCTTTTGAAGCCTTCGCTTTAAAACGGTCAACATATGCTTGCATATGGTCACGTTGCGCCGATTGCTTTTCATGCATTTTTTGTTGGTTCATGCGTTTTTCTGCACGTTCTCTTTCAAACACGTCGTAAGTACCTGTGTAACAAGTAAGGCCCTTGTTTTCAACGTGAAGGATGTGGTCCACACATTTGTTAAGTAGCGCACGGTCATGCGAAATAACGATCAGCGTGTGTGGGTAAGACATTAAGTAGTCTTCAAGCCACATAATCGCTTCAATATCCAAGTGGTTTGTTGGCTCATCAAGCAGTAGTAGGTCTGGTTCGTTTAATAATGCGGCTGCAAGGGCAACACGCATACGCCAACCACCACTAAAGTCTGAGATTGGTTTTGAAAGTTCTTCTTCTTTAAAACCTAAACCATTTAAAAGCATAGATGCTTTTGCAGGGGCTGCATAAGCGTCAATATCGATAAGTCTTGTGTGAATTTCTGCCAATTTATAAGGGTCAGTTTCTGTTTCACTTGCAAGCATAAGGCGTGATCGCTCTTCTGCACCTGAAAGTACAACGTCTAAAAGTGATGTATTATCACTTGGAATGTCTTGTTTTACCATGCCGAGTGAGGCACCTGATGGCAATTCAATTTCTCCTGCATCCATAACAAGCTCGCTCCAAATAAGCTTAAAAAGCGTTGATTTACCTGCGCCATTGGCACCAACAATACCAATTTTCCAATTATCTTGCAGACGCACAGACGCGTTCTCTAAAATTGTTCTGCCCGCTATGCGGTAAGTTAGACCTGTAATGTTAAGCATTTTTAATATTCACCATCTGTTTAATTTCTACAAACTTATGTCACAAATTGAACAAAATTGGAAGGATTTAAGCAAAGGATGCCATATACTTTTTAAATGCATCGGCATATGAATGATGCGTTTCTCTGTAAAAGTCATGGTTTTTCATATGTTCTTGCCATTTAACCAGTGTTTTATAAGCGCTTATATCCATGTCTAAAAGTTCGAGTGGGTCAAGTGTGCTCAGCAATGAAATATCAGCAATTGTCATGCATTCCCCTGCTATAAAAGGTTGTTTTTTAAGTTGGGCTTCAATAATAGGGAGTGCTGTTTCAACAGCAAACTTACCTTCATTTATAGAACGCTCACTCGGGTGAACACCTACATGAGGCGCCACAAATATATTAAATAATATGCGGTTAATACCGTCGTCAACATGCATTGAAACATAGTCAAGCCACCTGTCAACTTGGCACCTTTTTTGTAGTTCTGATGGATAAAGGCTACCAGTACCCTGCATTGCGGCTAAATACCTTAAAATACTATTGCTTTCAGATAATATATAACCACCGTCGTCTAGCACAGGAATTTTACCCATAATACTCATATCTAAAAAACTTTGGCTTTTATGGTCACCTGTAAATAAATTAACATGCTCGAATGCATATTTTTTGTGCGTCAGGGCTAAAAACATACGCACTTTATTGACGCGTGTTGAAAGGGGCATGCCATATAATTTCATAAGAGTTATCACCTTCTTTTTTATCGTTATGAATGTAGCATAACACATATATTTAAAGGCACGAAAATAGTTCATTTTTAAAACATATCAAATAAGCATCAAATATAACGTTTTTTACTATAAAATGCCTTGCCTTTTCTGTATAGAATACATACGCTATTTGTATGACTTTAACCCCCTGTAAATTGTTTGTTTAAAATATGAAAATAACACCGACAAAATCTGAAGAAAAAATCAGCGATCTTAATGACGAAGCAAAAAACCACGGAGAGAATTTTACGCGCAGAATAACCCGTACGCTCAAGCAAGAGTCATGGGGTTGGCTTGCCATTGAGCTTGCGTGGACAGCCGGCGTGACTGTAATTATTGGTGTATATATCGCTTATTATATAGGCTATGGTACGTCACCAAGCAGCAGCGTTATTTTTTATTTTGGTAGTTATACCGCAATTGCCATACTAATGGCTGTGTTTGTGCGCATGGTGCGTAATGCAAAATCAGCTGACGACATCAAAAACAAACAGCGTGATCTATTACGTTGTAATAACCATATATTTAATTTGATGGTGACAGCACGTAATGCATCCATGGCAGAAATGGAACCTATGCAAAGGCGTATTTACGCAGCAACTATTGTCTTAAAAGATCCAGAAGCAAGCAGTGATGATCTTGCTGTTGTAATTAAAGACCTCACGGACGACAACCAACTGTCGGATGCCATTAAGCGTATTGAAACATTCCGCCATCACGGTATGTTGGCGCGTATTAAAGACGAATATAGCCAAAT
>JBLILN010000008.1:0-85199 GCA_047635695.1 Alphaproteobacteria bacterium | reverse complement strand
CTTATTCTTTTTTTAACTTGTACCTATTCTAGGTGCTAAGGAACCCTTGTGAATACTTGTTTACCAGTAAATGACCCGTACGCTGTTGTGGTGAATAGTCGTTCTGGCTTAATGCAAGCGCATATTGATAACCCTGAACTTGAAGTGGCTTTCCTGCCTGAATATGACGATGTGCCTGCGGATATGCAGGCTGTTATGAACCAATTAGCTGAATTGAATGTTCAATTTAAATTTAAAATAGACTATTGGGGGGCAGAATACGCTAATGGCAATGTTTTTAACTTTCAAGAAAATGATAAATATGTTGATGAGCATAAATGGTGTAGTAATATTCGTCATTTTTTAACTGCACAGTTGAATATTAGTAAGGTGCTTGCTATGCGCTTTGCGCGTTGGCTTTTAGTTGAAATGCAACGTTACTTGAAGTTGTTTGGCAATAAAAGTTCCTTTGCTGTATTTACGACCAATAGTAAAAACTTAGAGATGCATTCTCATGGTCAATATTGGCATAATGATGTTAATTCTTATGCTGGAATTAAGAATTATGTTGGTGGAGGCACTCTATATGCTCCAAAGAAGACATCACGCGAAAATAAAGATTATGATAACGCGCTGCCTTTATCCACTAAAAATTGCATTTATAAGATTGATGGAAGATATAGTCTGTATCAACTTAAAAACCAAGGCGTAAACCTTCATAAAGGAGGGGTGAGGGATGATGGTGAAGTTTCAGCCGTGCATAAGTTGCCAGTGAATGATAAGAGCTCTGACGCTCGTATTATTTTATTATTTGGCCTTAGGGTTTAATAGCGAAAAAAACCTCCTTTAGGAGGTTTTTTTTATGCCTGAATATGAATTATATCTACTAAACTAAAAAACGCCGCACTATAAAAGTACGACGCTTTTTGGTTTAAAAGGCAAGTGCCTATAGGTAGCGCCATTGTATATAAACATGGGCGATAGCAATACTTGCAAGCATCAGCGGGAAGGCAAGCTTCATAAACTTCAAGAAGCTAATGCTGTGCCCTGCGCGTGAGGCAAAGCCTGCAACAACAAGGTTGGCACTGGCACCAATAAGTGAACCGTTACCACCTAAACATGCACCGATAGCAAGGGCCCACCAAAGGATACCAATTTGCTCGGTATTGAATGTGCTGCTCATGTTTTCAATCATTGGGATCATTGTTGCAACGAATGGAATGTTATCCACAAGGGCAGATATAATGGCAGAGCCCCAAAGCACTGTGAAGACAGTTGTTTCAAAATCACCAGCTGTAAATTCAAGCATCATGTCTGCAAGTTGGTTAATAACACCAACATGTTCAAGGCCGTAAACAACTACGAATAAACCACCAAAGAAGAACAGTGTTACCCATTCCGCTTCAGCAATGGAAGCATGTACACGTTTTTCTTGGTCGTCGTGGTTGTGGCCGAAGTTGTTGAGTAGTAAAAGGAGTGCTGCACCAAACATAGCAGATGTGGCAGGTTGGATGTGGTAACCATGACCAACAGTGAAGCCTAGGATAACGAGGAGTAGTGTAAATATCGCTTTTTTAAGAAGTAATGGGTCCTTAATAGCTTCCTTTTCATTCAGCTTCATAATACGTTCTTTGTTATGGTCACTGGCCACAAGCTCTTTGCGCCAGATTAAAAGTAATGGAACCATGGTGAGGACCATAACAATGATAGCCAAAGGTGTGAGGTTATAAACAAATGCGTTAAAGCTTAGGTTGGCGGCTGAGCCAATCATAATGTTAGGTGGGTCACCAATAAGTGTGGCACTACCACCAATGTTAGAGGCTAAAATACTGCTGAACAGGTAAGGGTAAGGTTTAACACCAAGTTCACGCGTGATTAATAGAATAACAGGTGTAATAAGTAAGACAGTGGTTACGTTATCAAGTAAGGCTGAAAAGACAGCGGTTACAATGGAAAAGACGGCTAAAACACCAATAGGATTGGCATGTACAACCTTGGCAGATTTGATCGCCACATATTGAAAAACACCAGATTCTTTAGTGATAACGACAATAATCATCATACCTAATAAGAGACCGATGGTGTTAAAGTCAACGCCTTTTAAGGCAAGGTCTTGTGTTAATACGCCTAAAAGAACCATGAGGGATGCGCCTAAAACTGCGACGATTGCACGGTTAATGCGTTCTGTTAATACGATGCCGTAAGTGGCTAGGAAAAGAACAAGGGCTGTCCAGTACTGGAAAGAACTAATGGTGGCGTGGTCTGCAACTGCTTCTACACTCATGATTACTCACTTAAATTGTTAAAATTGCTTATAAATATTTAGCATGCCTTGTTATGTTTACTCTCTATTATATAGAGGAAAATAACATTTCATACAGATGGGGCTTTTACGCCTGTTCACGCATTCGGTCAAGCATTTTTAGCTATATGCACCTTTTTTCAATATAGCTGTATTTTTTTCTTTCCATTATGATAGAATTAGTTCATAAAACCCTCTGTTCCGAGCAATAAATAAGATTATAGGTGAAAAAATGACAGTTGCACTACTTTGTATAGACCTTATTAATGACTGCCTTTCTGCAGAAGGTAAGCTTTCTGAAGGATTAGTTGAATTTGAACAAAAGAATGACGTTCTTCAACGTGTCGCACGTATTCAAGAGCATGTACGTGAGCAAGGTGGCCTAGTTGTTCACACAAGAACTTGTTTTACGGGTGAAAATTATCACGAGCTAGATGAAGTTTCCCCTTACTTTAAAAAAGTTAAAGACTTAGGCGCCCTTAAATTAGGTGACTGGGGTACTGAATTTGTACCAGCCGTTGCACCAAAATTAGACGAGCCTGTTATTAACAAACACCGCTTTGGCCCATTTTCTCGTACAAGGCTTGAAATTGTATTGCGTTCTAATAATATAACAGAACTTTACATTGTTGGCCTTTCTACAATGCGTAGTGTTGCACAATGTGCGATTGAAGCGCATGACCATGACTTTAAAGTTGTTGTCTTAAAAGATGGTTGTATTGATGTAAGTGAAGATACTCATAACCTAGGCTTACGCTTTATTGAAGGTGTTGCTGAAGTTAAAGACTTTAATGAAGTTGCTATGCGTATTGCAGACCACACTGCAGACGATCGTCATAAATACGGCGTTTAGCAAAATATTAAATTCTTCTCTGCCTTTGTTATGCACCTTGTGTGCACGACACCTTTGAGAAAGAGTTTTGAATAAACGCATATACTTTAAATAGGCACCCTTGGGTGTCTATTTTTTTTGGTCATTACCTCTTTATCTCTTTCATATACCAATTCATGAGCTGTATAAAACCCACTTCAGGGTAATGGGTATTTAAAATTCTTTTACAATAATATATATGTGATGAATAAAAATAGAGGTTGTAAATATGAATAATAAGCCGCCAACACTTTATAGTTATAATGAATGCCCCTTTGCTATGCGTGCGCGCATGGCATTGGTTATTTCTGATATCCAATGTGAGATAAGAGAGATTAATTTAAAACATAAGCCTCATACATTTTTGTTACTTTCAAAAAAAGCGACGGTACCCATTTTAGAATTATCTAATGGGCTGATCATTGATGAAAGTATCGATATTATGCGTTATGCGTTAAGTATAAATGACCCCCATAATTGGCTGAAATGTACAGAGGCTTTACCACTGGTAGAGCGAGCTGACAATGTATTTATGGACACTTTTCGTCGCTATAAGCATCCTGAAGGTTACCCCGGTGAGTCATGGCAAACAAATTTTGAACTGTTTTTAAGTATATTAGAAACGGCTTTATATAAAAATGATGGTTATTTAGATGAAAGTAAACGTTTTACGCTGAAGGACGCTGCTATATTACCGCTTGTCTATAAAGTGGCTCTATTAGACGAAGTTTGGTGGCAGGCGTTGCCGTTCTCAAAAACACAAATATGGTTCAACCAGTTTAAATCATCTGGATTATTGAATGATATAATGACGAAACACCCTGTTTGGAAAGAAAATCACAGCAGAGCCGAGTGGCTGCTTGCCTCATAACATCATGCTAAGGGTATAACCCTTAGGCATTGCTTATTGCTTGCAATGAGTCGAATTGGTGTGTTATCACTTCTTTTGTTCAAAAGAATCATCTTTTATTTTTTATTATGGGAGAGGCGTATGTCTTCAAACAAAAACACTGCTTTGGCAGAAATAAAAAGCATCATCGATGAAAATAACATTTCAAAAAATGATGTGATGTCTATTTTTAACCAAGCATCCACATCTGTATGGATGCAAATTCTTGCTTTTGTTGCCGGCTTATTTTTAGTAGGTGGTTTAACCTTAGCGGCTTCACAGTTTTGGGACGACATGTCCCAAGTTCAACAAATCATTATCACCCTTGGTGCAGGGCTTTCTTCTTTTACAGTTGCGATGTTTTTTGCTCGTGGTGAAGGATATAAAGATTCTAAAGCGTTGATCGTTTCATTGCTTCTTATACCTGTATTTTTAGAACCCTTGGGTGCTGGTGTTACGTTTTATCATTATTTTGGTGACCAATACATGGCTGAAAACATGATAAGGCTCATACAGGCCTCGCTGGCTATTATGGCTATACAATACTTAATAGCGGGGTATGGTTATAAAGATATTCAAATGTTATTGCCTATCGGCCTTATATTTGCGGCTGTTTTGGCGACGATAACATTTGGCGGGGATTCACATCTCCACGGTGTATTTGAAGTGTCTCGTGATTTTGTGACGCTGGCTATCGCAGCTTCTTTATTACTTGCGAGTTTCTTTATAGAAAAAATGCGTGGCTATAATTCTTGGATGGTACTAACGTACGTTCCTTCGGTTGTTGCTTTTATTGTTATAGCGACCGAATTATTGTCTGCTTCATACCAAAGTGAAGCTGTGGCAGCTAGTATTGCCTTTATACTTTCTCTCGGCTTTATGTTCTTGGGTAACTTATTTGGCAGAAAGTCTGTTTTATGGCCTGCAACAGCAATTGCCATCGGTAGTTTTATTGTTTTTATTCTTGATGTAATTGTTATGAGCGTTGGTACTTTGCTGTTTATTGCCGTGTTAGGTGCTTTAGCCTTATACTTGTTACATTATAAAAATAAAGCCGAGCGTCTAGAAAATAGCGAAAGCTCTTAAGGTTTATCGATATTTTTAATAATATTGAACCGTCTTTTATAGGCGGTTCTTTTTTTGTCAGTTATTTTTTCTTAAAACTAAGGTACGACAACATAAAAGAATAGAGACTAAAATCTACCTTACCGTTTATCAAAAAGATCTTATTTTAAGTTCTTACATCCTGATGATCGGTTTTCTTTGACACTACTTTGGAAAACATTATGACTACTCAAGCAATATCAAACTCAAATATTCAAGAAAAGTACAACCGTCTTATGGGACGTTCTATGCTTTGTGTTCTTGTTTTTGGCATATTAGCACTTGTTGGCTGTTCATTTTTTATGACAGGCGGATTAACTGTTACAGATCATGAATTGCCTGCTATAGATGTAAAAATAGCAATTTCATTGTTTTTAGCTAGTGTACCATTTGGTGTATTTGCTGTTATTTGGTTTATTATGGCTTTTCAAAAGTCTTTTAAAGCATAAAAATTTTTAAGCGAGCACTGAGTCACCTTCTATGGTGGCTCTTTTTTTTGTTTTGCATTATGATGATTTTTTAAATAAAGCAAACAAAGGCACATTATGCAGGCACCACTTTTCTTTGAAAATATGAAAATATGGGTTTTAAGTGACGGCAAGGCTGGTCACCAGAATCAAAGTGTCGGTGTGGCTGAAGCTTTATGCGTTTCACCGAAGCAAATAAAAGTGATCAAGCTTGAAAAGCGCAAGTGCGGTTCTTTCTTCTCTTTTTTCTGGCCGCCCTTTAAAGTAAGCAACTTACCTAGCGCCCCATGGCCTGATGTGGTTATTGCCACGGGTAACTTAACGGTTCCAGTATCTAAATGGATAAAAATGCAGAACCCCAGTACGGTGACAGTTCAAATGATGGCACCTTTAAACCGGTTTGGCTTAAAATTTAAGCCAGGTGGTTTTTTGGACCATGCCTTTAATAGTGAAAACTTAAACTTCTTCGACGTGGTGGCTTCTCCTGTTCATGAAAATCAACCACAGAGTGAGCAAACTGTAGTGACTATAGGCGCGCCAAACCTGATCACACCGCTTAAATTAAAAGAAGGCAAATTAAAATGGAGCAAAACGTTCCAACATCTCGGTGAAAAGAAATTGGCCGTTTTAGTAGGCGGCAGTAATAAGCGCTATCGTTTTAATGAAAAACAAGCGGCAGAGCTCGCCATGCAGGTTAAAAGCTTTGCTAAAGACAATGGTTATAGTCTGATGGTGACAACCTCACGCCGCACGGGTGAAAAACAAACGGCTATTTTACGGGCTGCTTTTAAAAGTGAGAATACATACTTCTTTGACGGTGAGGGGGAGAACCCTTACTTTGGCTTCCTTGCCTGTGCTGACCGCATTGTGGTGACCTGCGATAGTGTTTCTATGGTGTCGGAGGCATGTTCTACGGGTAAGACAGTTTATCTACATGGCTTAGGTGACGATTTACAAGATAAGTCTATGGGTAAATTTAATCGCTTCTATAAGGTGCTTAAAGACCAAGGATACATATATAGCCTTAACGATAAAAGTGCGAAGCCACCTGTACACCCATTAAATGATACAGCTAAAGTAGCTGGCTTTATCAAAAGTCACCTCATAAAGCGGATTAATGTTTCTTCCTAAATAAATACTCAAGTTTATTTGACTGAAATTTCCCCTATATATAGTACTTCTCCATATATATTGTATAGCCTCTATATTTAATCTTCTTATTAATACGCCTTTATTGTCCCCTTTCACGGCTACAAAGCATGAAATATTTTCCTTATATAGAACAAAGCTTCTATAAAAAGACCGTTTTGAAGAAAATAATGTCGTTCTTAAAGTTAAAAATAGAAAGTTTTTATTAAAATCACACTTATTTTTACCCATTATTCATAAAAAACGACATTTTTAGATAAAAAATAGAATTTAATTTTATCTATTTTAGATTGTTTTTAGTGAATTTTATGAAGGAAATGCCATATATTCATTTTCTTTGATATTTTATTTAAAATAAATGAAACATAAAAACCTATGTTTTATAAGGCATTAATGGCATTCAACGAATAAAAATGAAAAAAAAGTAAAAAAAGTGCAAAAAGGTTGTTGACACCATGGGGCGTTCGGACTATATTCCGCCTTGTTGAAACGCACTACACACCAACAACAAGACGGACGGCCTAGCCAGAAGTTAAGTTAAGTGGTGAGACGGATTAACAAGCTCTTTGAAAATTGAATATGAAATCAGAACTATTTGTGAGGTTCGGATGATGTCTAGAAAATATATAATATTATGACGTTTCTGAACTTGGCAAATACCAAAAAAATTACTCGTTAATTTTTTTGAGTAAATTGACCATAAATACTATAAAGTAAAAAGAGTTCAGGGACGAACTTAACACTTGATGTTAAGAACATCAATTTGAGAGTTTGATCCTGGCTCAGAACGAACGCTGGCGGCATGCCTAACACATGCAAGTCGAACGAGAAGCAACTTCGGTTGTGGAGAGTGGCGCACGGGTGAGTAATACATGGAAATCTACCTTTCACTGGGGGATAACAGTTGGAAACGACTGCTAATACCGCATACGCCATATTGGGAAACCTACGGGGGTGAAAGATGAGTCCATGCTAGATTAGCTAGTTGGTAGGGTAAAGGCCTACCAAGGCAACGATCTATAGCGGGTTTGAGAGGATGATCCGCCACACTGGTACTGAGACACGGACCAGACTCCTACGGGAGGCAGCAGTGGGGAATATTGCGCAATGGGGGCAACCCTGACGCAGCAATGCCGCGTGAATGATGAAGGTTTTAGGATTGTAAAGTTCTTTCAGCAGGGAAGATAATGACGGTACCTGCAGAAGAAGTCCCGGCTAACTCCGTGCCAGCAGCCGCGGTAATACGGAGGGGGCGAGCGTTGTTCGGATTTACTGGGCGTAAAGGGTCCGTAGGTGGTTTAATAAGTTAGGTGTGAAAGCCCGGAGCTCAACTCCGGAACTGCACTTAAAACTGTTAAACTAGAATCATGGAGAGGATAGTGGAATTTCCAGTGTAGAGGTGAAATTCGTAGATATTGGAAGGAACACCAGAGGCGAAGGCGACTATCTGGACATGTATTGACACTGAGGGACGAAAGCGTGGGGAGCAAACAGGATTAGATACCCTGGTAGTCCACGCCGTAAACGATGAGAGCTAGCTGACGGGACTTACGGTCTCGGTGGCGCAGCTAACGCATTAAGCTCTCCGCCTGGGGAGTACGGTCGCAAGATTAAAACTCAAAGGAATTGACGGGGGCCCGCACAAGCGGTGGAGCATGTTGTTTAATTCGAAGCAACGCGAAGAACCTTACCTAGCCTTGACATACCTGTCGTAGATCCCCGAAAAGGGATCGTCATTTAGTTGGACAGTGTACAGGTGTTGCATGGCTGTCGTCAGCTCGTGTCGTGAGATGTTCGGTTAAGTCCGGCAACGAGCGCAACCCCTATCTTTAGTTGCCATCATTCAGTTGGGCACTCTAGAGACACTGCCTGGGTTAACCAGGAGGAAGGTGGGGACGACGTCAAGTCATCATGGCCCTTACGGCTAGGGCTACAAACGTGCTACAATGGGTCGTACAGAGGGAAGCAAGACCGCGAGGTGGAGCAAATCCCTAAAACGACTCTCAGTTCGGATCGCAGTCTGCAACTCGACTGCGTGAAGTTGGAATCGCTAGTAATCGTGGATCAGCATGCCACGGTGAATACGTTCCCGGGCCTTGTACACACCGCCTGTCACGTCATGGGAATTGATCTTGCCCGAAGTCGGTGCGCTAACCTGTTTACAGGAGGCAGCCGCCCACGGTGAGGTCAGTGACTGGGACGAAGTCATAACAAGGTAGGCGTAGGGGAACCTGCGCCTGGATCACCTCCTTTCTAAGGATACTTATCCGCACCTCACAAATAAGTCTGATTTCAAATTTCAAAGAACATTAAAAAGCACCTTCGGGTGCTTTTTGCGTTTGAAGTATAAAGTTTTATAAAACCCCTGTATGCGTCAGTTATATGTCAGTTATGCCATCTCTATTCTTGTGTGGTTCCTCATAAATATACGTACATTTATGTATATTAATAATTAAATTTTATTAAATAAGGGGAACTCTATGTCTTTTATGGATAAATATCGCAATAAAATTGCAGGTGCAATGATGGCTTACGGTGGGCTCGTTGGTGTTGCTGGTAATGCGATGGCGCAAGAAGCTCGTGAAATAGGTGGCGATTCACCTACAGTGGCAACGGCACAAGTGGATCAAAAAATGTCAGTATTTGATCAGTATAAATTAGAACAACAACAACAAATGGATAATTTTCAGCAATCTCAGCAAGATGCTTCTGAAAATGCGATGAATGCAGAGCCACAAAACGAACATGATGCACGTTTTGCAGAACTGCAAAATGGTGTCCAACAGGTTGATGAACTGGGTGCTAGCAGTATGAATATTAGAACTGTGACGAAGGATGGTCTCACAGAGTCAACCGTAACGCATAATGGTACAGGTGAGGTATCTATTGATGAAAATGGTGAAATCAAAGTCGAAATGAGCGCTGAAGAAATTGCTGCTGAGGCTGAACGCCATGAAAAACGCGAACAGTGGTTAGACATGAATGAAAAAATTTCTGAAAACGGCGTGACTGCACACTCTATTAACAAAGACATTCGTGAAGTGTTGACGGCCAATGAATGTGGTGCAGAAATTTCTGATAGTAACTTAATTCATAATCTTTCTAATGAAGAAATCTCTAACCTGCATAATCATATGAAAAACTTAGACCCTGCACATACGTTGAATGCTGATGTGTTGTATAAATTAGCGCAGGCAGAGTGTAGTAATGACAAAGTGACAGGCGAAATTGCTGACAATATTCAAATTAACTTAGAGGTAGGGCAGGGTAAAGACTTTGCACAACAATATGGTTTAGATGAAGCTGAAGTAAATGCAAGTTATGATATAGAACGTTAAAATTTAAAGTACATAAAAAACACCTGCATCATTAACGGTTCAGGTGTTTTTTTTATTCTAGGCTTGCATGTAAAATGCTTGTACACTATAGTCAACTTACTGATTATCTTAATCGTTTCTTTAACGTCTTTCGACGTTTTTACTTATCCACGTTTCCCTTGGAGGGAACATATTATGACTGAATCAAAAAATATAACTATTGATGAACTTTTGAACCCTGAAAACTTTGATGAATTGATGCGTATGGCACGAGAAGAACCTACAAAACTTGAATCTTTATATAAAGAAGCAAGTGATAAAATGATTACTGAAGCTCGTACCCCTGAAATGAAAGTACATTTAACTAACTTACAGGCAAATTTCCTTATTAATGATCACGAAGAATACATGAGAATTGCTAAATGTTTACCTGGAGTAAGTAATGAATAAATTAAAATTCATTGACCTTATGGGTGCTGACGCCTTTGATACTTTGATGCTTATGGTTCAAGAAGAGCCAGAAGTAGTAGAAACACTTTTTCGGGATGCTATAGCGGACCTTATACAAAATGCGTCAGAAAGTAGCCGCGAAGAACTTAAAGCCTTACAGGTAGAAATTGATTTACTACAATTTTCTATGGAAAATCCCATTGATCGCTGTCAGGCTATTATCCGTATGATTTCAAAGCGCCGAGAAATGTTGCTCGAAAAATGGCAGGAACTAAAAGACACTCTTGAAGGCCGTACTGTTGAAACCAAGCCTAAAAAAGGTATTTTAGAAGTTAACTTTGATAAATAAAAAGTATTATTATGTCTTATAAAAATCAAGGTAATAAAGTTATTGTACTTGAACTTGGCCCCAATTCAAAAAAAGCTATTAAATATATAACTGCTGCTACTGTTATTATAGCCTGTGCTTATATTGATCCTTTTTTAGGGTTCGTTGCAGGTGTCGGTGTTTTTTGTATATTTGCAATGGACAAGTAATAATTAAATTATCGAAATAAAAAAGCCTCCTAAAGGAGGCTTTTTTTTATGTTTGTATAAGGCTTAATTGGCAAAATATTGCTGAATATAAGCTTTAAGTTCGCTGAGTGGAATAGTTGTTTGTTCCATTGTGTCACGGTCACGAATAGTTACAGGCGCACCTGTCTGTTCAATTGTATCAAAGTCAACAGTCACACATAGCGGGGTACCCACTTCGTCATGACGGCGGTAAGCTTTACCAATATTACCTGTGTTTTCAAAGAAGATACGGCCAATACCAAGCTTCATGAGCATATTTTTGGTTTCTGTACATTTTTCAACAATGCCAGCATGGTTTTTCTTCAAAGGTACAACCGCTACTTTAATAGGGCTTAAGTGTTTAGGGAATTTAAGCACTGTACGAGTCTTGCCTTCACCTAAGTCTTCTTCGTTATAAGCTTCGTTAAGAACAGCAATCATACCGCGTTCTACACCAGCTGAAGGTTCGATAACGAATGGAATGTACCAAGAGTTTGTCTCTAGGTCACGGATAGCCATTTTAGTCGTTGATTCTGTGTTCTCATGTACCTTCGCTTGAATATTGTACTCAGACTGTGCTTTAGTGTGGTTACCAAGGTCGTAGTCAGTACGGTTAGCAATACCTTCAAGTTCGTCACGGCCATGCGGGAATTCGTATTCTAGGTCGTATGTTTTTTTAGAATAATGCGCTAGGTCATTAGCGGGTACGTCCAAAACGTGGATTTTTTCTTTTGGAACACCTTGTTCTTCCCACCAGTTAAGACGTGCTTGCAGCCAGTAGTCGTGCCATTTTTCGTCTTCACCAGGTTTAACGAAGAATTCAAGTTCCATTTGTTCAAATTCACGGACACGGAAAATAAAATTACGTGCCACAATTTCGTTACGGAAGGCTTTACCCATTTGTGCAATACCAAAAGGTATTTGACGAGACGTGCTGTCGACAACGTTTTTGAAGTTAGCAAAAATGTGTTGCGCTGTTTCTGGGCGTAAGTAACCAATGCTTTCGTCATTTTCGACGGGGCCAATATGTGTTTTAAACATCATGTTGAACTCACGTGGTTCTGTAATGTTGTCACTGCCACATTTGTCGCATTTTGTAGCGTCTTTCATGTGGTCGGCACGCATACGGTGGTGACATTCTTTACAGTCAACCAAAGGGTCACTGAATGTGTCTGTGTGGCCAGAGTATTTAAAAAGTTTGTTGTGGCCGATGATCGATGAGTCTAGACCTTCAATATCATCGCGTTCATAAATCATGCTGCGCCACCAAGCACTTTTAAGGTTGTTTTTAAGCTCGACACCTAAAGGGCCAAAGTCATACATACCTTTAAGTCCGCCGTATAATTCCCCACTTTGGAAAATGAATCCACGGCGTTTACATAATGATACGAGATCTTCCATTGATTTGGCTGTCATAGCTTTTTGAACCTTTTATTAATTGTTTATTTAAGACATAGAAATGTACAGCTTTCACCTTAAAATTGCAAAAAAAATCATATTTTAAAGGCATTTTGTTACTTTTAGGTGTATGTGCAGGGGTTAGGCTTGAAAATACTTAAGGTCGTTCTTATTATATATATAAACTAACTAACCTTTTGGTAACTTTTATGAACACTGTAACAAATATTGCAGCGGTAACCTTTAAAGCAAAGCTTTTAACGCTTATTTATAAAACGGCACGTGAAGAAGATGTTTCTGATGAGATTGCAGAAGTAAACACTTTTACCGAGCAACGTTGTAGACATGAATTTGTTAAAATTGAAAATCTTTATACATTTGCAGATGAACTGCGTAACTATATTAATGAGGGCGGTTGCCTAAGAAAAATGGACGACATGCCGCTTATGCAAGACCAACAAGAAGCACAAAATTTTATGGTTGAAGAGTTTAAAGCAGAATGTGTACAAGAGAAACGTGCTGAGTTTAAATTAGTTTGATATCTATACGGTTTATAGCGAAAAAACCCTCTTTTGAGGGTTTTTTATTTGTGCTTAAGCTTTTTCGAGGTTGGCAAGCGCTGTTAGAAGCTTTTTCTCACCTGCCTTGTCGAATGAAATAGTGAGTTTTTCAGACGCACCAGTACCTTCTTGACGTTTAATGCGGCCGTAACCAAATTTTTGGTGGAAAATGCGTGTGCCGATATCAAAAGTGGCGCCTTCAGTGTTCATAGGCTTCACTGCTGGTACAGCGTCATGTTTTGCGTAACCACCTGTTTGACGACCAAATAAAGGTGTGTTGCCTTTGTTTTGTTTATCATAAGCGCTGCCACTGCCTGCACGCCACGTATTTTGTCGGCCACCGCTTTGCATGGTTTTGGTACATTCACTTGGAATTTCCGTAAGGAAGCGTGACGCTGTTGCGGGTTCAAAATGGCCATACATAAAGCGTGATGAAGTGTAAGACAGTATTAATTCTTTTTTAGCCCTTGTCATAGCAACGTAGGCGAGGCGGCGCTCTTCTTCGAGACCTTTTTCACCTTCTTCATTGAGGGCACGTTGGTGTGGGAATATACCATCTTCAAAACCGGGGATAAACACCATGTCAAATTCGAGACCTTTGGCGGCGTGTACGGTTGTCATACGGACAACGTCTGTATCTTCCGATTCATTATCCATTACCAATGACACATGCTCAAGGAAGCTTTCAACGTCTTCATATTCCTGCATAGCACGAATAAGTTCTTTTAAGTTTTCAAGGCGGCCAGAGGCTTCTTCTTTGTTTTTATCGCTCTTCAACATTTCATAGTAGCCACTTTCGTCAAGGATAAGCTCCATAAGGCGGTCTGGTGTCGTTTCGTCACGCTTGCTTGTAAGGTAGTCGATCAGTTCGTGAAAAACCTTGAGTTTGTTTGCAGCACGCCCTGCAGTGCCATCGGCTAAGGCTTTGCGTGAGCCTACCATCATGGAAGCTTCCAATTCGAAGGCACACATGCGTATGGCTTTCAAAGCACTGTCACCGACACCACGTTTTGGTACGTTAACAATACGTTCAAAGGCTAATCCGTCGCTTTCACTATGTACAAGACGCAAATAAGCAATGGCGTCTCTAATTTCTTTACGTTCATAAAACTTTAAACCGCCGACAATGGTATAAGGCACATGCATTTTAACAAACATTTCCTCAAACGGGCGTGTTTGTGCTGCTGTACGGAGCAGTAAAGCAATATCGTTGTAGCTTTTGCCACCAATAACTTCACGTTCAATACGGTCGGTAATGGTGCGAGCTTCTTCCTTGCCGTCCCACAAAGGGTGTATTTCAACGGGGGCACCTTTGCCTTGCTCGCTCCACAATGTTTTTTCGTGGCGTTCACTGTTATTGGCAATAAGGCTTGAAGCGGCCTTTAAAATATTGGAGGTTGAACGATAATTTTGTTCAAGTTTTACAACCTTACAATTGGCATAGTCACGTTCAAAGCGCAATATGTTGCCGACCTGTGCACCACGCCAACCGTAAATAGACTGGTCGTCGTCACCTACTACGCAAATGTTTTTACGTTTCATGGCAAGCAGGCGTATCCACATGTATTGCACGGCGTTGGTGTCTTGATACTCATCGACCAAAATATAACGGAACCATGTTTGATATTTTTCGAGAATATCAGCATTTTCTTTGAAGAGCTTTAAGGCTTTTAAAAGGAGGTCACCAAAGTCGCAAGCATTGTTAATGCCTAAACGTTTTTGATATTCTTTGTAAAGTTCAACACCACGGTGGTCGAAGGTTTGGCCGTCACTTGCAGGGACGTCTTTGGGTTCCCAAGCATTGTCTTTCCAGCGAGAAATTGTATTAACCAACTGCTTCGCAGGCCATTTTTTAATGTCGAAGCCTTTTTCGTTTAAAATTTGCTTACAAAGGCGGGATTGGTCGTCCATATCAATAATATTAAAATTGCGTTCAAGCCCCACAGGCTCAGGGTGGTGACGTAATAAGCGAACACACAATGAATGAAAAGTACCCATCCACATGCCAGCCATAGGGCGCCCCATTAAGTCTTCAACACGGTTTTGCATTTCTTTTGCGGCTTTGTTTGTAAACGTAACGGCCATAATCTGGTTGGGCTGTGCAAGCCCTTGCCATAAAATATGTGCTAGGCGTGTTGTAAGCACACGTGTTTTACCTGTACCGGCACCAGCCAGTATAAGTAATGCACCTTCTGTTTGTTTTACAGCTTCAAGTTGAGGTTGGTTTAAACCATCAAATAATTCATTTTCCATGAAATAAGTTGTACCTAATGCGACGAGGAGGGTCAACAATATATTGCCTAATGTACTATGATATAGCCCGTTATGAGAAATATGTAAAAAAAATACCTGAAAAACGATTGAAAAAATGGCATTAAAGCACAATATAGTATATAGTTGGTCATACAACAAAAACATCAATTTTTAGACGAGGCATACCTTTTATGACGCATGAAAACACAGAAAATCCAATCGTTTCTGAGAAACAAAGCCTTTTAACGCGTCTAAAAATGTCTATCGCTTCAACGGTTGTTAACTTTCTTTATGGCCGTGATATGACCATTACCTCATTCAAAAATAGTGCTGTCGCGGGCAGTGTTATTTTTTGGTATTTTGAAAATGGTACAAGACACTTTGTTATGGTTAAAAATTCAAAAAATGGCCAAGCACGCTTTTCAAGTTGCCTAGGCCTTGGTGAACATAGTGATATTACAGCGGCGACAAAAAGCGCTGTTAAAACATTGCTCGGTGACGTTTTTTATAAATCTCTCGATGCAGGTCTTATTAGTGTTGACCGTGTTTCTTCCGTACCAACATTTAAATGCGAAGATGTGAGTAGTGGTACAATGGTACCTGTGAATGGCGTTGTATGGACTGTTCAAATTACAGCAGAACAAGCGCAACTTTGCCAACCAATGCTTAAAAATATAGATATTGTTGCTATCCCCGAATATGCACTTTTAGGCAAGGAAGTAACACCTTCACATCAAATGATTTACCAATCAGCGTTGAAGCATATTCACGGTACGGCTTCACTTTTACAGCAATTAGGTATTGACCAAGTTGACGATATGTTCAAAGAAATGCGCCCAGCGGGTAGCAAAATTATTCACTAAAATAGATTTATAGATCATTTTTCTGCGTTCTTGTTTATAAACCATAAACGTCGGCCTTGAAACTAACTTTTAAACCCTTCGGATGCTTTCTTGTGTTAACAGTCACAAACGTTTATTTTTCACTTGTTGTGTAACATAAGGCTATAATAAATAATCCTGTGGCGAATGTGAGGTAGTTGAACCGAAGCAAGCTTTCTAACCAAAAGTTAAAGTTATTTTTGTGGTCGATAACATTGATAAAACTAATGGTGAACGCATGGACAAAAGAGCTAATAGCCACAAGTCCCCCAATAATTTTTAAACGTTGAATGCCTTCTTTTAAAAGAGGTCGCTTATATTTATGGTGTACGAAAAATTTATCCATAAAGAAAAATATAGCAATGTAAATAACGATAAGTGTCAGCATGCCTATTAATATACTTGCAGCATAAAGCGGTTCAAATCCTTCATCTCGTGTAAAATAGACGGCATACGTTTCAAGGAACATGACGGTTTTTATGAATAAAATAGCTGCTGCCAGAGAGATAATATATTTTCTGAAGTTATGACTTATTTTACGCGCATCCATTATTCTGTACCTTCCTGTTTATGTATCATAACTCTATGTGAGTTCCTTTATTTTGACAATAAAATGCGCTTGGTTGTTAGATGGATTGGCTTGTGTCGGTTATTTTTTTATGATTCATCACATAAGTATACATAGGATACAAGTAAAGATAATTGACATATAAGGAGGGACTGGCTCGTAATAGTTTAAATAAAAACAATCACATAAATATCACTGGGCATTTAGCCCCTTCGTATACATGCTTAATATATAGGCATATTTTACTGGCAATTATAGGCGTTTGGAGGGTATCCTGTTTATGGGGGAAACTTTTAAATGGAGGATACTCACATGGCAGATAATGCGAGTTTAATTAAAAAAGCTGCAAGTTTAATGCAAAATAGGCCTGTTTTGGTTCTAAATGCAGATTATAGGCCACTTTCATGGTATCCGCTTTCTGTCTGTACTTGGCAGGAAGCCGTTAAGGCGCTTTTTCTTGACCGTGTGGATGTTCTAGAAAGCTACAACACACATGTTCACTCGCCTTCAATGTCACTGCCTATTCCATGTGTTATTGTTTTAAAAAGATATATTACACCACCCACGCACCCACCTTTCACAAGACGTAACTTGTTGCTGAGAGATATGTATTCTTGTCAATACTGTGGTCGAGATGGTTATTTAAGCGATCAAAATAATGGTTGTACACTCACGATGGACCATGTTCACCCTAAGTCGCAAGGGGGGCCAAAGAGTTGGGAAAATATTGTGGCATCATGTGCACCGTGCAACACTAAAAAAGCAGATAAAACCCTTAAAGAAGTGGGTATGACCCTTAAATTCAAACCCTACCAACCGACCATGAGAGAGTTATGGAAAAATAGCTTAAAGCTTTTATTTGGTCGTCATATACCCGCTGCTTGGAAAACATATCTATTACCAGATGAATGGTCTGATGATGTTATAGAGCTCACTGACGATTAACGTTTATAAATATTTTCTTGCATTGCTGTTGTGTATACACTAATATTCAGCGAACTTCACATCTTTAATTTTTTACAAATTACTTTGAAAATTTCTTTCTTTTTTTAGGAGGTTTATATGAAATACGAAAATTTACAAGCAACAAACCTAGATTCTTTAGGTATTGTACGACAGTTAGCAGTTGGTTTTTTTGGTGAGGAAGTCTCTTCTGTTCTTGATATGAAATCTTGGACAGATGAAAACTTTGCGGATTTTTTTGCGATCACAAGCAAATCAAAGCCTGTAGCTGGTTATTGTTTGATTTATTTGAATGATAAAGGCGTGACTGACTTGATAAATGGTGATGCCACAGGCGCAACCTTTCAAATGACTCACCTTGAAAACCTCAACATTGTTCAGCTGTTTATTTAGGATCAATTATGTATATGTTTAAATGTTTATGGAAACGTTTAAGCGAATTGCACCAGTAAGGTATTCCACATATGTATGCCAGAACAGTTTCACCTGATGGCGTACGTGTTATTTCTGGTAGACGCTTGAATGGACAACGGATTGTAAAAGATTCTAATATTTACATTGTAGATCTAAAAAATAGCCATTTAAGTTAATTTCGACATAAAAAAGCCCTCAAATTTGAGGGCTTTTTTATGTCGAAATATTAAAGATTATAAGCAAATATACGGCGGTGTGTGGCGCTCATAAATTTACCGTCCGTGATACTGACACAAGTCATATCACTAAGCAGTTCGCTGGAATTTGAGGCTAAGCGTTTATTGAGCCATTTTTAAAGATATTCACGAGCATTTCGTAATGCTCAAGAGATGTGCGCTTCAAAAAACGACCACGTAAACCAAAACCAAAGTGTCTACCTTTTAACAATTTTACGGCTTGAATATTGCCTTCAGTTGTATTTTTTGTGAGCAGATATTTGGCAATAAGTGTCATTTTTTTACCGTGAGCCAGTGAATATATACCATGCTCTTTTTTATAAAAATTTATAGGGATTAACAGTTTTTTAACTGAATTATCTACAGGTAAATCTAAAATAGTTACGGCTAACTTTGTATGTTCTTGGTGGGAACTATAACTTTCTTTTTCAAAACTTGTAAGTTCTTAAGTGCTTATAAATCCATTTGCGGCTATGCCTACTAGCATTTTATCTGCGTCTGTAAGCTTTTAACTTTTAGCTTTTATGACTATGGTCTTTAAAAGCTTTTTAAGATCTGCTCTTTCTGCCGCGATACGTAAGTTATTTTGCATGCTTGTTTTAATTTGTTTACACCATTTTAGGCAAGATTCAATAAGGAAGTAAGTCGCAATGGCGGCGACGGCAATAATAATACCCCAAAGGGTCATTTGTGGATTATAAATGCCAAGTAAGGCAAGTGTTGCAAGCGCTATAAGTGCTTGTGGGAGAATGTTTCTCATAAAAGGAACCTCAAAGATGAGTCAAAGTATTGTACTTTTTATATGATATTGTACGTTTTATGTCAAATTTTAGGTGAATATAGTATCAGTAACTCTAGGATTTTAAGCGGGGGTCTAACACGTCACGTAAGCCTTCACCTAACAGATTATAGCCCAGCACTGTCATGAGAATGGCAAGACCAGGGAAAACAGATAACCACCAAGCAACTTCCATAGTGGCTTTACCATCAATGAGAATATTTCCCCAACTGGCTGTTGGTGGCTGCACACCAATACCAAGGAACGAAAGGCTGCTTTCAATTAAAATAGCGCCTGCAACACCCAGTGTAAAGGTGACAAATAATGGTGCCATGGCATTGGGAAGCATATATTTAAGCATCAATCTAAAATCACTAACCCCTTGAAGCTTAGCGGCCAAGATAAAATCTTGATTTTTCAACTTCATAAATTCTGCACGTACAAGCCTAGACACGCCCATCCAGCTTGTTAGGCCAATAACGGCCATAATATTGATGATAGAAGGCTCTAAAAAGGCTATGACAGCCAATATAAGGAAGAAAGACGGGAAGCAAAGCATAATATCAACAAAACGCATGATAACCGCGTCTGTTTTTCCACCGTAAAAACCAGCCAATGCGCCAAAAATAAGTCCTAAAAATGTGGATATACCGACAGCAACAAAGCCAACTAATAATGAAATACGTGACCCATAAAGCATACGACTAAAAACATCACGGCCTAATTGGTCAGTACCCATTAAATGTTCAAGTGTGGGTGGCATTAAACTGTGTCGAATATTGGTTGTTGCAGGATCAAATGGTGCAATGAGGTCTGCAAATAAAGCGAAAAACGCCATAAGCGCGACAATACTTCCCCCTATGATAACCATGATATTCCTCACAATATAAAGTGACACCTATTTTTGTTATGTTTTAGCCTTTATGGCGACCACTTTAGCATAGTTAGAAAATAACGTGAATATTTAGTTTTTTATGTATTTATGTGTTTTTTGACCAATTGTAAAACATGGTCAAGCCAAGGTGTAAACATATCGGGACATTTTAGCAATTCATTTTCTAAACCTTCTATAGTTATCCAACGAATATTTTTAACTTCATCTGCGTTTACGGTAAAAGAGGCCTTGTTGAACTCACCTATAAAAATATGGTCCATTTCATGTTCAGTAATCCCGCCTTTGCAAACGGCCTTATATAAAAATTTATCGATATATGTGAGAGGTGTATTTTGAATACCCATTTCAAAGTTAAGGCGGTTCATTGCGCAGGGCAGGGCGTCGTCTTTATTTTGTGGGTGGCTACAGCAGGTGTTTGTCCAAAGGCCTGCGCAGTGATATTTTTCTTCAGCACGTTGCTGTAAAAGAAATTCAATGCCGTGATCTGTTTTTTTATAGATAAAAATTGAAAAAGCACGATGAAGTAAGCCTTGCTCATGGGCTTTGAGTTTTTCCTCGACACCGATGGCGTGGTCATTCTTATCGACTAAAATTACATTTTTATAGGTCATGAAAGGAAGTCTAATGGATAACGACGTGCGTTGAAACAAAAAAAAGCCGCGACTTATAAAAGCACGGCTCCTTAATAATAATGGAGCAAAAAAGGCTGAAAGGAATTAGCCCCCCCCTCTGATATAAAGCATCTTGCTAAATCAGACCTGCTCAACATTACGTTAGTTAATAATGTGGCGTAGTTTAACCTAAATTTCAAGTGCAAATTGTATTCAAATGTTTTTAATTTAAATAGCTGTTATTTTTCAAGCGATTGCATTGCTTCCTTAAGAGTTTCTTTTAGCTTTTTGTTTTGTGATGGGTCAAGTATTTGTGTATGTTTCATACCTTCTACTGTTTTGTAGTAAGCTAAGTTTTTAGCCGCGTTTGCCAATGCGTCTGTATGTTTTTTTGAAATAACTTCGTCTTGCCCTGCCCGATAAATAGCGATAGGTGCTTTCACTGACTGTAGGTGTTGAACGCTGTTAAATTTATTTTTTAATAAATATGATACTGGCAGCCATGGATAGTCACTTTTGGCAACGCTTTCTATGCTGTCATAAGGTGTGAATAGAATTAATCCATCCACATTTTCTTTTGAAGCCGTATAGCTTGCAACGCCTGTACCAAGGCTAATACCCATCAGGTGAACTTTTTTATTAGGGAATGATTTTTTAGCATGTTTTGTAAATTCTAATGCATCGCTAAATAAAAATTCTTCAGACGGTGTGCCTTCACTATAACCAAAACTGCGATAGTTAACGGTAGAGATATTTACATTTTTTTCAAAACCTTCAAAAATAACATCTATAACGGAAGTGGCATTTTGTGCGTTACCCGTAAATAAAATAATCACTGGCGCGGTTGCGTTATCTGACAATAATGTTTTACTTTCAAGTTTTGTACCGTCGCTTGTGATGAATGGTATAAAGTCAGGTTCAACACTGGCTGGGGCAAAATGCGCTGGAAATATGAGCCTTATTTGTCTAAAATACATAAAAGCACAAATGCTGATATAGAAGATGACTGCCAGAACGATATATTTAGTAAACATTTAGTTGCCCTTTAATTTTTTATAAAGAGAACTATAACCGTAATTTATGTAAAGATAAAATATTAATACAATTAAATGAAACACTTCATAAATGGCCAAAAAAAATACCCTACAATGCAGGGTATTTTATTCGATAGGCTGATTTATGCTGTAACAGGCTGCAAAGCTTGCAAACCTTGTTTGTTAACTTGTGCTAGTTCAGCGGCTTTTGCTTCAATGTCAAAAAGATCTTCAAATTTAACATCTTTGTACTCTTTGGCTAAATGGCCTAAAAGTTCTTCAATGTCATCTTCGCGGATGGTTTCTTTTTCAACGAGCCTTGCTTTTATAGCTTGAAGTTCTGCCTCATGCTTACTTATAAGCTTACGTACAATAACATCAGCGGCTTTTAACCATTTATCGGCTATGTCGTCGGCCATATCAATCCTTTTAGCACCGACATTCATTTGACCATATTCGTTTGATTTAATATTTAACAAACCAAACTCACGGCTTAAGCCAACCTCACGGATCATGTGGTTCACATATCTTGTTGCCGCTTCTAAATCGTTAGATGCGCCTGTTGATATTTTAAGCTCATTTTTATCATGATGAATCCATTCGCCAATACGACCAGCTGTGACACTTAAAATACGTGCCATTATTTGGTCTTTACGCCAAGTTGTTTCGTCACCATTTTCACGGTACATACAAACACCTAAGGCTTCGCCACGTGGCATAATGCTCACCATATATGGTTCAGGGTGGGCACCTAATACATAGCCAATATAACCAGCGAGTAAATGTGCACCTTCATGCATAGCAATGTTTTCTTTAAGTTCAGGGCTAATAATAGCGCTTTTACGTTCAGTACCTATCACCACTTTTTCAATGGCAGCAAGTAAATCTGCTTGTTCAACTGTTTTTTGACCCTTTTTCGCAGCTGCAAGAGCAGCAACATTAATAAGGTCTTTGAGTTGAGCGCCAGACATACCCGATGAACTTTTAGCAATATCAGAAAAGTTTACGTCATCGGCAAGCGGTGTATCTTTTGAATGGACGAGTAAAATTTTCTCACGTCCACCCACATCAGGTACACCCACAACAACTTCCCTTGTAAATCGACCTGGGCGTTTAAGCGCAGAGTCTAATATTTCAGGGCGGTTAGTTGCCGCAATGACAATGACATTGGACTGTTCATCAAAACCATCCATTTCAACCAAAATTTGGTTCAAAGTTTGTTCACGCTCATCATTTCCGCCGCCGCCTTTGCCACCACGTTTTTTACCGACAGCGTCAATTTCATCAATAAAGATAATTGCACCCTCAGGGCGAGAACGTGCTTGTTCAAATAAATCACGCACGCGTGAAGCACCAACACCGACAAACATTTCAACAAATTCAGAACCTGATATTGTGAAAAACGGTAGTTTAGATTCACCAGCCATGGCGCGTGCCAGTAATGTTTTACCAGTACCTGGTTTGCCAACCATAAGTAAACCACGAGTGATTTCAGCATTTAATGCCCAATACTTTTCTGGGTTACGTAAAAAATCAATGATATCGGCGACGTCTTCAATTGCTTCTTCACAACCGGCAACGTCACTAAAACGCGTTTTTATATCACCTTCTCCAAGGAGTTTCGCTTTTGATTTACCAAAAGACATGGCACCACCGCCTTTGCCACCGCCTTGCATTTTTTTCATGACGAACATGATAACCACAAGTATAAGGAGCATTGGTAATATTGATATAACCAATTGGCCTATAAAGCTAGGCTGTTCAACGGGTGGAGTTGGTAATATTTTAACATTGTATTGAATAAGATCATTGGTTAAATTCTGATCACCAAAAATAGACCCACTTGGTAGAGTGGTGCTGTACATTTTGCCTGTTTTGCTTTTATATTGAATTGTACCGTCTCTTTGTATCAAAACTTCAGATACGTTGCTGCTACGGACATCTTTTATAAAAACGTCATAAGTGATTTGGTTTGCGCCTTTATCGCTTGGTTCAAATGACTGAAAAACAGACATAAGCACCACGGCGATGACTAACCATAAGATTAGATTTTTAGCCATAATAAGTTACCTCCAAGAGGTATAAGTTAGGGGGTTAAAGTAGGGGGGTGAGTTTATATGCCATTGATGAATGGACAGTATAAAAAAAGTAAAGGTATATATGTGTTCTGTTAAACAATATAACTATTACAAATGGATATTGCAAGGGCTCATGAATGAAGGGTATACAGTTTACTGTTGTACCACTTTTATTTTCTTGGGATAAGCATGCGCCACTTTTGTGTCAAAATTTCTTTGTCGTCAGCCTTTGTGGTAACTTTCACAAGTACATAACCACGCCCAGGCTTTTTAGATGCCTGTAATTCTATTATTTCCATAAAGGCTTGTAGTGTTGCACCTGGTCGTAACGGTGATAAAAAACGCACCTCGTCGACCTGCATACCAATAAGAGGGGTTTCACCAAAGGGTTTGCTATCAACCATTAAGCGAATGGTGGTAGAAAGGGTTTGCCAACCACTGCCAATAAGTTCACCAAAGAACCCCTCTTTGGCAGCTTCAACATCAGTGTGCATAGGCTGTGGGTCAAATTCGGTTGCAAAGGCAATAACCTCATCAAGCTTGATCTTCTTTGTGCCACTTACGTAAACTTCACCAACTTTTAGGTCGTTAAAAAATTTATCTGCCATTTTTTTATACTTCATAATAATTTATTTTTTTGTTGTATACGAGATCTTTAGCTACTATATTATAGTGGAAACGACGATTTGTCGATCCACTTAAATGTTTTTTATAAAAACCTGAAAAATTGATAAATTTATTTAATCATGACTTAAAGGAGGGACGACTATGTCCTCTAAAATTTTAAACGCCCTAGGGCGAAATTCTGACGAACTGTCAACGCTTGTCCAAAACGCCCTTACAGGTGGTAATGGTGGTGAGCTTTATATGACTGAAGTTCGTTCTTTTTCATTGAGCATGTCAAAAGGTATTATTGGCACATCTACCCCTGCTATTATTAAAGGTGGTTCTGTTCGTCGTATTAATGGCATTGCAACACCCTTTGTAACGTTTGATGGCTTTGCTGACGCTTCTTTAATTAAAGCATTAATAACCATTGAAAAAACGCCACAAGACGTTGCAACTCAATTACATTTAAAAGCTGCGGGCCAATACGGTACACAGCCTTACTATACACAAGACGATGTATTTGAAGGTGCTGCTTTTGATGTGTTCCATCAACAAGCTATAACTTTATTACAAGAAATGAACGCATACGCAAGGCGTGATGCCCGTGTAGAAAACGTTGGTATAAGTGTATCAGTAGCTGGCAAAGACATTTTAATTGCTCGCGCTGATGGTAAGGTATTAACGGACTATCGCCCCACTTGTCAGCTTTCAATTAATGTTGTTTTAAAAGACGGTTCTAAAAAAGAATCATCTGGAGAAAACTTTGGTTTACCGATGACAATTTCACAAGCATTTGCTGTTGAGGCCACTTGGCAAAAAATGATTGATGATTCTATCCGTAAAGCTGGCAATAACTTAACAGCTATTGAAGCGACAGCAGGTAACGACTTTGAAGTTATCTTTTGTCCTGGTTTTGCTGGTGGCGTTGTTTTACACGAAGCATTTGGTCACGCATTAGAAGGTGACTTTCATGCCAAAGGTAATTCAGCATTTCAAGGTAAACTTGGCAAGCGTATTGCAGCTAAAGGTGTTAATGTTTATGAAGATGGTACCGTTTTTAGTGCACGTGGTTCATACAATTTTGATGATGAAGGTAACCCTTCAAACAAAAATTTACTCGTCGATGACGGTATTTTAGTTGGTTTAATGACCGATGAAAAATCTGCCGCTGAGCTGGGTATGGCCTTAACAGGTAATGGACGACGTCAAAGTTATATGCATCAACCTATGCCACGTATGAGTAATACTTATATGGCAGCGGGTGACTCTTCTGTTGATAATCTTATTAGCAATGTGACAAAAGGTTACTATGTTGAAGAGCTTAACGGTGGTCAAGTTGACATTGTCAGCAGTAAGTTTGTACAAAATGGTACGCAAGTACGTATGATTGAAAATGGTAAGTTAGGGGCTTATGTAAAAGGTGTTTCTTTTGCAGGTATGGGTAACGAATCTTACAAACATATTATTGGTATTGCCAATGATTTTGAAATTTCAAAAAATGGATCATGTGGTAAAGATGGTCAATCTGTACCTGTAACTGCTGGTCAAGCAAGTATGTTGTTTGCTAAAGGCGCTTTAAAAGTTGGCGGAACCGCTTAAGGAGAAATAATTATGAGTAATCTAGATATTTGTCGCAAGGCTGTAAAGCTAGCGAAAAAATTAGGCGCATCTGACGCTGAATGTGAAATTTCTACTGGTGAATCTATGTCTATATCTGCCTTTGGCGGTAAGTCGGAAGGTTTGTCTGGTAAAGCTTCCATTGGTTTAAATATAACTGCCTATATGGGTCAAAAAGTAGGTTCATTCACTGTGAATGACTTATCTAACTCTTCTGTTGAGGATGCTGTTAAAACAGCAATTTTAATGGCAAAAGGCTCTCCTGAAAACCAGTATGAAGGCGTTGCCGATAAATCTTTAATTCAGCCTGTAACAGCAGAAATGTTGAAACAACTGGATCAAATAGATACTGAAGCAGGTTTTACACCAGCAGAAATGTTGCAAATGGCTTGTGAAATGGAACAATCGGCCTTAGCCGTTGCGGGGGTTCAATCAACCCGTAGTTCTAAAGTTTCACAAAGTACCAGTCTTACAGCTATTGCCATTTCTAATGGTTTTGAAGCAGAAGAAGGTTACACCATCAGAAGTGCTTTTGTTGACCCTATTGCCGCACAAGGTGACTTGAAGGTAACAGGGTATGATTATCATTATGCATTTCATAAAGCTGACTTAGACGCTGTTGCCAAAATTGGACAAACGGCGGGTGAAAAAACAGCTGCGATGTTGAAACAGGTTAAAATGCCTAAAACAGGTAAAATGCCCGTATTACTAAGCCCTGAAATGGCAGCTCAAATGCTCAAAGGTTGTATTTCAAGCTGTTTATCTGGTGGTGCTATTTATGCAGAGCAATCGTTTGTTTCTAAAGATGATTTAGGTAAACAGTTGTTTGGTAAAAATATTAACTTATTAGATAATCGTACAATACCACGTGGTTTAGGTTCCTCTGCTTTTACAGGCAGCGGCATTGTAGGGCCAGAATCTGTTCATCTTATTAAAGATGGCGTGATTGAAAACCTGACAATGGGTGTGGTAACGGCACGTAAACTTGGCATGTCGCCAGCATTAGGGCGTCCTGCTTTGTATAATGGTTATTTTAAACCAGGTCTACAAAGTGTTAGTGATATATCAAGTGATATTAAGCTTGGCTTTTATGTGACAGGTATGATGGGTAATGGCTTTAATGCAATTAATGGTGATTTGTCATATACGGTTGAAGGTTACATTATACGTAACGGCATTATTAGTGATGACTTCGTTCTTGAAGCAACGGTTGCTGGTAACATTAAAGATATGTTAAATAATGTTACTTTTGCCAATAACCTTATGCGTAGAAATGGTATCGACGCATCAACAGCACGTGTTGACGGCCTTACTATTGGCTAGTTTTACACTGTATAGCGAAAATAAAAAAAGCCTCCTTTTAGGAGGCTTTTTTTATGTGTCAGAAACGTTTTTTTTACTTTTGTAAGGCTTTATAAGTATTTGTAAGTTTAGATTGTTTTAATAATATTAAAAGAGGGTGAAAATCATGAGTGAATATGACATATTTCAAAAATATAAAGAATTAGGTTTGAATGATGCTGAAGCTATTAAAGAAGCTATCGGAGAAATTGAAAGCCTGGTTGCCACTAGTCAACATAATCAAGATGACATTCTTTATGGAGTTCGCTCACTTGCAGATAAAATTTTACAAGAAAACTCAACTGAATATGAAGAGCTAGCTTCAATTAGTGCTAGCGAAACAAACCCTCTTCTGGTAAATGATATAGAACTTGATGACGAAACTGTAGACTCTTTAAATGAAGGTGTAAGTGATAGAATAGATGTTAATAATTCTTTCATTGTATGTGAAGATGGGTCTTTTTTACATGTTGAAGATAAAATTGAGGAAAACGGTTTTTGTTTGTCGTCTTCGGTTAGTTCTATCAGTGAGCAACGCGCAAGGCATATTGCTGATTCATTAGGCAGACACCATACCGATGAATCTTTATTAGAGAATTTTGACGATAAACTTATAGAATTTAAAACGCGTTGTCCTGTGAAAGAAACAGCACTTTCTATGGATAATGACACGCTAAGTTTAGTGGATGATGACAGTCCTTCACTGTAAATTAAATAAAAAAAGCCTCCTTTTAGGAGGCTTTTTTTTATGCTTTATAAGCTAAGCGCTCAGCTCATTTTTTAAGATTTCGTTGACAATTTTAGGGTTGGCTTTGCCGCCTGTTTCTTTCATCACTTGACCGACGAAGAAACCAAATAAACGGTCATTACCACCTTTAAACTTGGCAACATTGTCAGGATTTGCTTCAATGACTTTGTTGATGATCGCCGTAATGGCGTCTGTATCGGTAATTTGCACAAGGTCTTTTTCTTCGACAATGTCTTTCGGGTTACGGCTTGTTTCAAGCATTTCTTCAAAGACAGTTTTAGCAATTTTACCGCTAATGGTATTATCAGAAATCATCGCAACAAGTTCACCTAACTGTTCAGGTGAAACAGGTGACTCATTCATTTCTAAACCACGTTTGTTAAGGGCACCAAAGAGTTCGCCTGTTACCCAGTTAGAGCAAAGTTTGGCGTCGTTTTTACCACCCACAACAACTTCGTAGAATTTAGCATTGGCTTTAGAAAGTGTTAAAACAGCTGCGTCATATGGGCTTAGGTCATACTCTTTAATGAGACGCTCTTTCATTTCATCAGGCAGCTCAGGCATTGACTTAGCACAAGCTTCAATACGTTCCTCTGTGAGGTTTAAAGGTAATAGGTCAGGCTCTGGGAAATAACGGTAGTCATGCGCATCTTCTTTTGAGCGCATGGTACGTGTTTCGTTCAGGTTTGTGTCCCATAGAATAGTTTCTTGTTTAATGGCACCACCATTTTCGATAACGTCAACTTGATGGTTTGCTTCATACTCAATCGCACGCATGACGTTACGAATAGAGTTGAGGTTTTTCACTTCACGGCGTGTACCCAGTGTGTTTACACCTTTTTTACGGACAGATACGTTGGCGTCGCAACGCATAGAACCTTGTTCCATGTTACCGTCACATACTTCGAGGAAACGTAGGATAGAACGTAGTTTTTTAAGATATTCACCCGCTTCTTCAGGCGTACGCATATCAGGTTCTGATACAATTTCCATGAGAGGAATACCCGCACGGTTCAGGTCAACATGGCTGTGGTGGTCGGCACCAAAGTCGTGCACTGATTTACCAGCATCTTCTTCGAGGTGCATACGTGTGACACCAATATTTTTCGTAGAGCCGTCAGCGAGGTCAACGGTAATGTTACCGTGTTCAACAATAGGCAGTTCAAACTGTGTAATTTGGTAACCTTTTGGTAGGTCAGGGTAGAAATAGTTTTTGCGTGAGAAAACACTACGGCGGTTTACACGACAGCCAAGAGCAAGGCCGAGTTTAATACCAGCATCCACAGCTTCACGGTTTAAAACGGGGAGCACACCTGGCATACCAAGGTCAACCATGTTGGCTTGTGTGTTAGGTTCTGCACCGAATGTTGTGGATGAGCCTGAAAATAGCTTCGATTCACTTGTTACTTGAGCGTGAACTTCTAAGCCAATAACCATTTCATAATCTGGATGTATCATATTTTCTCTTCTTTCTTAAAATTAAGCCACTTTTGTAGCGCCTAGGTATTCAAATTTGTTTTTTATAAAAGTTAAATTCTCTGGTAGCGCTGCGATAAAAGGTTCTTTGAGTTTCCAGTTATCACTTAGCCATGTGCCATCAAATTTTGAAAATTCTTTATTTGTTGCGGTGTTTGTAATGTTAAAACCGAGCGTTTTGTATAAAGCGAATAAAGCGGCTTGGTCCCATATATAGGCTTGGCTAATAATACCTGCTGCATTGCTTTGGCAAGCAAAAACACCATCGCATACGGCTGAGCCTGTTCCAATAGAGTATCCCGAAAACCGATGGTTTTCGAAGAGTGTCGTATTTAAAACGGGTGTGTGGTCGTATAACTTAACATCAGGCTTTAAAAGCGCCCTTGGTGTCGAAGCGCCTTTGGCACCACGTTGACGCATCACATTACCTTTACCGTCTGTCCAAAAAAGGTCATCAAGTTCTGGCAAGTAAACAGCGCCTAACCAAGGTTCACCCTTACGCATAAGTCCTAAAGACACACCGTAAAAAGGTAAGCCTGCAAAAAATGGTGCCGTGCCATCAATGGGGTCGAGTACCCATTGGTAGTCTTTACTTAAAACTTCATCCATTGGTGGAAGTTTGTCAGCTGTTTCTTCGTCAATAAGAATATGGTCATCACGCTCTAAAAAGTTAGAAAGCCTGCCTGCAATCAATTCACTAACCGCAAGGTCAGCCGTTGTGACAATAGACATATCATCTTTTTCTTGAGCTTTTGCGTCGAGGCGCATATGGCGAGCCATTGAGCCTGCTTCAACCACAAGGGTTTTAAGCAGACTCGCAAAGTATTCTGGCTGGCTTTTTTTGTTAAACACCTTTTTATCCCTTAACCTTGTGCCGATAAAACGTTAAATTTAGTCATTTGTTCGTGGGCATAAGCGGCACGCAACATTTTACGTTCACTAAACGCAGGGCCAATAATTTGAACACCAACCGGTAGGGTTGAACCTTCATAGGTCATTGTACCAGCAGGGACGCTTAAGCCCGGTAAACCAGCAAGGTTTGTTGCCACAGTGAAAATGTCGTTGAGGTACATTTGTATTGGGTCTTCCACTTTACCACCAAGCTTAAAGGCTGGTGTTGGTGTGGTTGGCGTGATGATGATATCCACTTTTTCAAAGGCTTCTTCAAAGTCCTTTGTAATAAGGGCACGTACACGCTGTGCTTTTGTATAGTAAGCGTCGTAGTAACCAGAAGAAAGTGTGTAGTTACCAATCATAATACGGCGCTGTACTTCTGGGCCAAAACCTTCTGTACGTGTTTTCATGTATGTGTCTTGTAGGTTTTCACCTTCTACACGCAGGCCGTAACGCATACCATCATAACGAGAAAGGTTAGCGGCGGCTTCAGCTGGGGCAATAATGTAGTAAGCTGGTACAGCATATTTTGTATATGGCAGGCTTATTTCCACAACTTCAGCACCTTGGTCTTCAAAGTTTTTAATGGCTTTGTCTATAATGGCGCGTACTTCAAGGTTTAGTTCGTCGACAAAGTATTCTTTTGGTAGGCCAATTTTAAGGCCTTTAATGTCAAACTCAGCAAGTTTGTTGTCGTAGTTTTCAATCGGGCGGTCAGCAGAAGTGGAATCCTTCTCATCGTAACCACTCATAGAACGGAGCATTAAAGCGGCGTCTTCGACGTTACGTGCAAAAGCACCAGCTTGGTCGAGTGATGAAGCAAAGGCTATCATACCGTAGCGTGAGCAACGGCCATAGGTTGGCTTGATACCGACTGTACCTGTAAATGATGCTGGCTGGCGAATAGAGCCACCTGTGTCAGAGCCTGTGGAGGCTGCGCATTGGTAGTCGGCTACGGCAGCGGCAGAACCACCCGAAGAACCACCTGGTGTGCATTCTAAGTTCCAAGGGTTTTTAACGGCGCCGTAGTATGACGTTTCGTTTGAAGAACCCATGGCGAATTCGTCCATGTTTGTTTTACCGAGTAAAACACCACCTGCGCTCCAAAGGTTTTCGGTCACTGTTGACTCATATGGCGGTATAAAACCGTCTAAAATATGTGAACAAGCCGTTGTGCGTACGCCTTTTGTACAAAAGAGGTCTTTGATACCAAGAGGCACACCTTCAATAAGGCGAGGGTTACCTTCTTTAACGCGTTTGTCTGAAGCTTCAGCCATTTTTAACGCTTTTTCACGGTCGATGGTGACATATGCATTAATTTCAGCATTACGTGTTTCAATACGGTCGAGCAATGACTTTGTTAGCTCCATTGAGCTAATTTCTTTGTTTTTAATTTTTTCAGCCGATTCTTTAAGGCTTAGTTCATATAATTCCATAGTATCTCTTACTCATATTTTGTTTTAAATCTCATGATGCATCAAAATGCAAATAGCACGTTTAGATGTTATTCAATAACGCGCGGTACAACAAAGAAGCCCATTTCTTGTTTAGGGCTTGTTGACATCAGGCTTTCACGGTCGTTTATTGCCGTTACTTTGTCTTCACGTTCAGGCGTGATGGTTGTGTCAACGGTGCTTGACATTGGTTCAACGCCTTCTGTCTGGACCTCTTGCAATTGAGAAATAAAGTCGACAATTTTATTAAGGTCGCCAGCAATTTCTGTGGCTGTTTCTTCATCAAATTTCATAGCAGAAAGCCTTGCAAGCTTGTTTACTGTTTTAAGATCGATAGACATTGTGTTAGATTCCTAACTAATTAATTATTTTTAACATAATATAGATACCAAAAAACATGCCAATTAGCAACCCTCGAGAGCTTCCAAATACAGGAAAAATCATTGCCTTTGATGTTGGTAGTAAAACAGTGGGCATTGCCACCAGTGATAAAGGGCGCATGATCGCCTCGCCGTTTAAAACGCTGACACGTGAAAAATGGAAGGTGGATAAAGAGATTTTACGTCAATTTATCGAAAAAGAAGGCGTTACTTGCGCTGTTGTGGGCTTGCCTTTGAATATGAGTGGCGGTATTACACCGCAAACAAAGTCATGTATATCTTTTGCAGAAAATGTCGAACGTGATTTGTCTATACCTGTATTGCTGTGGGATGAAAGGCTGTCAACGGTTTCAGCCACGAATGCCTTGTTTGAACAACGCCAAGGGCGACAAAAGCGCGCCAGTAAAAAAGACATTAAAAAACAGGTGGATAGTGTTGCTGCGTCGCTGTTTTTACAAAGCGTCCTAGAAAACTTAAGGTATTGTACTTGAAGTTAGGTGTTTAAGTCCTTATATATTAGCTATATTCACCTATTCTTTTTACTCTGAATTATAGAGAACACTTTTAAGGAGTCCATTATGGACGCTCAAATAATAGAAGATATTATTGCAGGAAATCCTGAAAAAGCCAACGAGCCGTTGGTTATTTACTACGCTCAAACCATTTCAACCTCTATTACAATGCCCTTGGCAACAAGAAATGCATTTATCAAAGCTTGGAATATTGAATTTAAGCGTTTATATGGCGCAAAGCCTGAAGTTTTATGGCTGAAAGACTTAGCCCTAAGCGTTGTTGCACCTTACCAGTCTGCCGCTGCTTTTATGCCAAACCATACGCCGCCTGTTGATATTTTATTTGACCATTTAGAATCGGTTACAATTGAATTGACGCAGGGGTGGCAAAAGCGTTTTTATGAAGGTTCGGCTGAACTTGAAGTTAAATGTGAACAGGCTAAACAACAAATTAGTGGTTTGATTCAGGCAACGGTAGAGGCTATGGTTAAACAACCAATCTTACCAAGCCTTTTAAACTTTGAAAATTTAGCGGACTTTGAACAGTCTTTGAAAATGTATAACGCTCAAATACCTGTGTTAAATGATGCACGTATCAGTCTTATACCTCAGGTTGTCGGCATTGTAAGAATTGCTGATGTGGGTAGATTTACCTCAGGTTATGGCATGGTCAATGCCTATAGCCTTGAACAGCCACAAACATAGTAACTGCTAGCGAAAATATGAAAAGCCTCTGAATTTAGAGGCTTTTTTCTTGCTTTATACTGATGTGTTTTGTACACTCTATTTTTAATAAAGACACATAAACTTTTCTTTTTAAACCTTATCATAGGTTTTGACACACACATATATTACCTAATAGAGGTGAATCTTATGGAAACCCCCAAACGTCTGCTTCTGAATATCAGAGGGATGAACATTTACAGCCTCGACGCCGATTGCGTGTACGTGGTTAAAGGCGATAAAAAATTTATCGTCAATACAGATGAAATTGTCGTGCCGCCTTATTTAGCTTTACTTGAAGAGTCTCGCTACAAAACGCAAATACGGTTTGTTTTACATACCAAAAAACGGCCTGTTGACAGTGACTATAACGGCAAATCTTTGCCACATGATGAAACGAAAAAAGACGGTGAAAAAATTACCCGTTTACTACAAGACATAAAAGATCATAAAAACATGGATAATTTTGCTTTTGAAATCCGTCAATTAAGTGAAAACTTTAAAGCCACTGCCAAACCGATGGATTTGTTGACAGGTTTTTCAACGGCTGACGTACCCGTTAGTTACTATACTTCTCGTAATTTATCTCCTTGTTATATTGATAGCTGCGTGAGTGAAGTTTTATATGCTATGCATGTTTTACAGGTACATCGCCAAATGAAAATGATGGGTGATGGTTTAGTCAAATTGCTACCTGAACATATAGAGGGCTATACAATAAAAATATATCGCATGTTTACACCACCTCAAATGGAAGAATACCTCACTGATGCTTCATTGCAGTATATGCGCCAAAAAAACTTAAAATTTGCCAGCTATATTGAAGAAAAAGGCTTTCTTTATCTTCTGAGCCCTAAGCCACATCTATTCTATGAATATTTTGGTGGCATTGCTGATACAGAAAGTTATATGTCATCTGAATGGGAACGTATAGCAGATACACTCTTTAAAAATAAATAACGATAAAAAGACTTGCATGAATATGTAGGTCTTTTTTATTATGCAAAGACACTGTCTTTTTAGATAAAAAAAAACTAAGATAGCGTTTATGAATATATGGGTACTATCATTTCTTTTAGCAATTGTCGTAGGGGTGCTGCCTTTTACACTTATCGCTTTTTGGTTAGCTGGTATAGAAAAATCAAAGCAGGGGCAGTCGGCCTTATCTGTTTGGTGCCGTGGTTATAAGTTAGCCAGCCTTTTGATGGTTGTTTGTGACTTGGTTAAACCTGCACTTGTCTTTGTGACGGTTAGCCTTTTATTTCATCATGACGTACTGGCTTTATATGCAGCGCTTTTGACAGCCGTGATAGCTTGTTATATGCATGCGTTAAAATTTAAACGTACAAAATCGCCCTTACCTCTGCTTGGTTTTTCTATTATACTCGAACCAATTTCTGGTTTATTTTTATGTCTTGCTTATATAGCCATGCTTTTACTTTTAAGACGTGCACATACAGCTTGTATATTGTTATGTCTTTTAGCCCCCTGTGCGGCTATTTTTATGGCAGATAGCCACACGCCACTTACCTTAAGCTTTGTATTGCCTATGATTTTATCATTCAAATTACGCAAGGAACTTTTAAAGTATTACCCACTAAAAGAACGGAAGTTGCCACCTTTACTGTAAATTATCTTTATTTTTATCTGTGAAATCTGTATATTTTAGTTATGGATTTATCAAGGGCAGAATACAACAGTCTCAAACTATTTCGCTCTACAGGTGTAGGGCCTATTATCTATCATAAACTAGTTGATAAGTTTGGTTCGGCCGAAGCAGCACTTCAAGAATTCCCTTCCTTAAATAAAAGCTATAAAAAAAATCTAAAAGTTGTTTCTGAACGTGTACTGACACGTGAAATTAAAATGCTTGAAAAACTGGGTGGTCAATTTGTCTTTAAAGATGATGAATTTTTCCCCACGGCCTTAAAATTTATTCATGATTGCCCCCCTGTATTAAGTGTTTTAGGTAATTTAAAAGCTTTGGGGGCAGGAGCAAGTGGCTATTGTTGGGAACCGCAATGCCAGTGCCCCAGCTATGAAATTTACTAAACAAATTGCAGCTGGCTTGGTGAAAGAAAATTATGTCATTACCAGTGGCCTTGCACGCGGTATCGATAGCGCTGCACATAGAGGTACACTTGAAGCGGGTGGTATAACCATTGCTGTAGTTGCTGGCGGTCTTGACCATATATATCCACCAGAAAATGCCGACCTTTACCACGAAATTATCAATAAAGGTGGTGCGATTGTTAGTGAAATGCCTTTGGGTATGGCGCCAACGCAAAATCATTTCCCACGTCGTAATCGTATTGTCAGCGGTTTAAGTTTAGGCGTAGCCGTTATTGAAGCGGCTAAAAAAAGCGGTTCATTGATTACTGCACGCCTTGCAAGTGAGCAGGGGCGTGAAGTTTTTGCCATGCCAGGTAGCCCTGCCGATATCCGCTCTTCGGGGCCAAATTACCTCATTCAAAATGGGGCAACGATGTTGCAAACGGTCGAGGATATTCTCGAAAACCTTCCTAAAGTATTAACAGGTTTTACAGCACCCAAGCAAGGTGTGATGTCCTTTGATGCAGTGCAGCCCACAACAAATGACATGCCAATAAAATTGGTTGAAAATGATATGTCGCCAGAAAATTGCCTGCTTAATCTTTTATCAAGCACACCTGTTGCGGTGGATGAACTCATTCGCTTAACGGGCATGGACGAGCGTGCCGTTATCGCCATGTTAACCGACATGGATTTATCGGGCCTCATTGAACGTCAGCCAGGCGGCATTGTGCGCATTTCTTAGCTATAGGCCTTTCATTTAAAAAGATGATATGTGTTTTTTATAGGATTTACCTAAGCTAAAATTTCTTTTTCATGGTGAAATAATCTGCTTTTCATGTAATATAGAAAGGTAAATAATAATATTTTCTATTAAATATCCAGAGGTTTAAAAAATGACACAAGCAAAACTTATATATGGTTGCGGCGCTGACAGTTTCTACGCAACAAAACTTGAAATGCATGACGACTATATTTGGTTTATGGACGAAAAAGGTGAAACACATATTTTGTTGAACGCCCTTGAAATTGGTCGCGGCAAAAAAGTGGCCAAGGTAGATCATGTTCATGCAATAACTGACATTATAGCGGCGATGGAGTCTGCAGGACATACAGATTTTGCACTGAAAGATATTGTCACTTACTTCGTTAATTCTTATGGTGTAGACACAGTCGAAGTGCCTAAAAACTTCCCTGCTGGTGCTATGGTTGACTTGCAGTCAAAAGGTCTGAAAATCAACGTTAAACAGACAACTTTCTTTGAAAGTCGTATCATTAAAACGGCCGAAGAAATTGAAAAAATCCGCACTTGCCAACAGATAAATGAGCAAGCTTTTGCGCGGGCGTTTGAAGTTTTGCAGGCGGCGAGCATTAATAAAGATCTGTCCTTGTCTTGGCAGGGGAACCCTTTAACGTCAGAAATCATCCAAGGTTTGATGAATAGTAAAAATGCTGAGCAGGGCTGTATCGGCTTTAATGGTGGGCCTATTGTAGCTTGTGGCGCCCAAGCTGCCGACCCACATAACCGTGGTACGGGCCTTCTTTACGCTAATGAATTTATCATTATTGATAGCTTTCCCCATGGCCGTAACGCTTATAATGGTGATTTGACAAGAACAGTTTTAAAGGGTGAAGCGTCTGACTGGCACCTTGATTTATATAATGCTGTGAAGACGGCTCAGCAAATGGGGCTCGACACGGCCAAGGCCGGTGTAACGGGCGCTGAAGTTCATAAAGTGGTGGACGACGTTCTTATTCAAGCTGGCTTTAAAACAGGCACAGATGAAAATGGCGATAGTTTTGGCTTTTTCCACGGCACGGGGCATGCTCTTGGTTTAGAAGTGCATGACGATGGCCCAGGTGTTAGTCCGCGTAATAAAAATGCTTTGCTTGAAAATATGGTGGTAACCATTGAACCTGGGCTTTATTACCCTGGTAAAGGTGGCGCACGTATTGAAGACATTGTCGCTATTACTAAGGATGGTGTTGATAACCTGACGACGCTACCTAAAAAATTGTTGGTCGATAAACTTTAAGATGTGTTTAGGTTTAATCAAATGCTAGGAGTTTTTTTTCTAGTCCCTTGTAATTATAACTTTAATATGCATAATATATATTGAAAAATATCTTTTTTCCTTTTACGGAGGTACTCGTTATGAGTAATCAACAAAACCCTTTCCCACAAACGAAAGACGAATATAATGCGCGCTCTTTAGGTGGAGGTGACTTATATCAAGTTTTACTTCAGGCAAACATTAAGGCGTTAGAAATTGAATGCTTAAAAGTAATGACTCAACGCCATCTGAAAGAAATTTCAAGAAAGAATGAACATCCAAATGAAAGTATTAATTTTACCGATGATAAGGTTGAAGTTAAAATACCACATTTTTATGGTGTTGCAACGAACGCTGTATCGGATGTGGTGGTTAAGTCCTTAAAAGAGAAAGGTTTTTCCGCTTATCATGCTATGGGTGATTGGCTGGTGATTCACTTAACCGATTAAAATAACGTATCGAATAAAAAGCCTTCTTAATGGAAGGTTTTTTTATGCTTTACTCTTAATTTACCTTTGCCAGTAAAAATGATAGCAATTTTCGAAAAGGGGTGTTAAACCCCTTTTTTTATGTTCCAATGGTACTCGTAATAAATAAAAGGTCTTAAAACATGTCTGATTGCTGCGCAAAACCAAAAAAACGCTATGATATCATATTCATAGCATCACTTTTATCTGTGGCCGTGTTTTATATTCTTAATCTATTTTCTGTCTATTTAGGCCTGTCGATTGACGGCATGCAAAGCTTAGCCGCCAATGTATTTGAAATTATGAACAGTATGTGGTGGGGGCTTGCCTTAGGCGTACTTTTTGTAGGCATTGTTGGCCGTATTCCGCGTGAATTAGTGGTTGCGGCCCTTGGTAAAGGTGGTACAAACAGTGGCCTTGTGCGTGCCACTTGTGCGGGTGTTATGCTAGACCTTTGTAGCCACGGCATTTTAATGGTGGGGGCAAAACTTTATGAACGTGGTGCTTCTATTGGTCAGGTAATGGCCTTTTTAATTGCCAGCCCTTGGAATTCATTATCACTCACCCTTATTTTATGGGCCTTTATTGGTTTTAAATGGATGTTGACCTTCCTTGTTCTTTCGATGGTTATTGCTTTTGTCAGTGGTTATTTGTTTGATAAAGCTGTAGGCCGCGGTACGTTAAAAGCCAACCCCAATAAGGTTGACTTACCTGTTGATTATCACTTTAAAGCAGAGTTCAAAAAAGCTTTTAAAGGGCGCGATAAGTCAATGTCAGCCTTTGTTTCTATGTTAACGGCGGGCGTGCGTGACGCCAAGATTGTGGTTAAATGGCTTTTGTTTGGTGTGGTTATGGCGGCCTTGGTGCGTGAGTTTATGCCAGCGGAAAGTTTTGCAACTTATTTTGGTGCGACAGTGCTTGGACTCATGACAACCACCATGGCGGCAACGGTGATAGAAGTTTGCAGTGAGGGCTCTGTACCCATAGCGGCGGATATATTTAATAAAGCAGATGCACCAGGCAACAGCTTTGCCTTTTTAATGGCGGGCGTTTCTACCGATTATACGGAGATTATGATTTTAAGGGAAACGCTGGGCCAGTGGAAAACGGCCTTGTTTTTACCGCTGATTACATTACCACAAATTCTTGTTTGGGCTTTTGTGCTGAATCAAATTTAAGTTTGCTTTATCATGTTTTGGCGCTTATTTTTTTTGTTAGCGTTTATTAACTTGTGTCAGTTTTGAGCGGAATTGAAAGCGAATCAAAAGCGAATAGAGGTGGTATTGACGCCTATAAAAGAAGAATAAAGGGCGTTTTGGTTCCTATTTGATTCTCTTTTTTTGCTATTTATGGGCATAATATCTTGTTACTAATGGTTAAAAGTGTATACTACCTTCTGTAAAACAACCTTTTATTCCTTTTATAGCCTTGTCGAGGTAACCCTTATGAAAAAATTAATGATCTTTGCTTTTGTGGCGTTCGCTGCTTTGGCTTTATTTTCTTTGTTAAACGACCACTTGAACGAGAACACGCCATATACAAATTTTGATATCATAACTTCCCAATGTGGAGATGATTCGGGTCATAAACTTCTCTGTATTTCGTATGCTTTTAATGGATTAGCAAGACAGGTTGTTATGTCAACAACCGCTACAGATGAAGAGAAGGCAGAGGCTGTAAAATTTATAGATGAAAGCGCTATTGAAACGGCTCTTCCGTCTGAATATAAAACCTGTACAGCCGACGGCTTAAAAGAGGATGCGAGAAATGTATGTTTAACGCGTCTTTTTAATACTTATATTGATTTAAGATTTGACGTAAGCATGTCTTTTCTTAAAAAATATAAACACTACTATAAAGCTGGTAAAAAATAACGACATGCAAGCTTTATATAAAAAAAACCTCCCGATTGGGAGGTTTTTTGCATTCATAGTCTAAAGGCTATTACTGTCATGCCGTTACTATAAAAGTAAAAGTTTATGGGATTAAAAGGGTTACGAGTGACTAGCCAAGCGTTCCATGCCTTCAACGATGCACTTCTTCGCAGCGGCAGCGTCTTCCCAACCAGAAAGCTTAACCCATTTGCCTTCTTCAAGGTTTTTGTAGTTAGCGTAAAATTGTTCTAGTTGTTTTTTGAACATTGGGTCGATGTCATTCACATCGTTCATTTTGTCGTAACGACGGTCAAGCTTTGTGTGTGGAACGCAAATAAGCTTCTCGTCCATACCGCTTTCGTCTTCCGTTACAAGCATGCCAATAGGACGACAACGAATAACAGAGCCTGGAACAACGTCAATATCAGTCATAACAAAGGCGTCTACAGGGTCACCGTCACCACCTAATGTCTGATTAATGTAGCCATAGTGTGCCGGGAAAAACATAGGCATTGGTAAAAATCTATCTACAAAAAGACAGCCTGTTTCTTTGTCGACTTCATATTTCATATGGGCCGTTCTCATTGGGTTTTCGATGATTACATAGATGTCATCAGGGGCGTTTTTACCCGCTGGTACTTTGTCAAAACTCATATGTCGTACACTTTCTTTTGTTGTGTCTATAATTCAGCCCCGTCTATAATTTAGATATCGGGTCGGTTTTTAAATGGGCATTTAAAAACGAGTTCACTATAAAGCAAGAATAATAATACATCAACGCCTTGACGCATGAAAATAGCATTAAAAAAATAAATAACCTTAAATGTCGCTTTATATAAAGGGCATGACAAACAAAAACCACCCTGATGAGGGTGGTTTTAAATTCGATGTGGTTAGTCGTTGTCTTCAGGTAATTGAACAACTTGTCTAATTTTATAAGTGTTGTAATGTTCGCTGCCTTTGTTTTTACCGCAACGGACGTAGCTTACACAGTTATCACGCATAAATGGGCTTGAGCAAACGAGGCGTATTTGATCATCGGCCGGTTTTTTGCCAAAAAATGCATAAGCATCCATACCGCCAGGAGAAGGTAAGTTTATAGCTAAATGTTTAAATAAATTGCGTATTTCTAAATATTCATACAACTCGCTGATGCTACATTCCAGCCCGTAAACAATTGTTATATGAGATGGGTTTTCACCTTCATTAAAGGCTTCACTTAATTTTCCGCATTTTATAAGATTGGAAATATAATCTTCTTCCATTTCAGTGTTACTACCATGGATAAGGGATTCAACTTTTATATTAGGCATAAAGCCTCCTAAAAGGGGGTATAAAAAAAGGGTATAAGATGGTTCTATTTAATTAACTAAGTAAGTTATATCAATAATTTGTATACACGGCAACGTTTTTACGATTTATTTTTTGATAAATGAACGGTTTTATGGCATAGTGCGGGCTTATTATTGTAATTATAAGGCTATAAGTTACGGCATGAGTTGGTTAAAAGACATAGTAAAGCCTGGTGTATTCACAAAATCTAAAAAAGATGTGAAGGCAAACGTGTGGGTAAAATGCCCGTCATGTTCAGACATGCTTTATAAAAAAGACCTTTCTGCAAACTTGAATATTTGCCCTAATTGTCGCCATCACCACCGTATAAATGTGAATGAGCGCTTGTCATATTTAGTGGACGAGGGCTCTGCTGTAGACATTCCTGTGAAGGCGCCACGTGTGGACCCTTTGAAATTTAAAGACCGCAAGCCTTATGTTGACCGCTTAAAAGAAGCGAAAAAAAATTCTGATAATGCTGACGCCTTTAAGGTTGTTACAGCGTCGATTGACGGTGAAAAGTGCGTTATCTGCCTGTTTGACTTTGCCTTTATGGCGGGTTCAATGGGTTGTTACTTAGGCGAAGCCATGGTAGCGGCGGCTGAAAAAGCCAAAGAATTAGAATTGCCACTGTTAATGATACCCGCTTCAGGTGGTGCGCGCATGCAAGAAGGTATATTATCCCTTATGCAAATGGCACGCAGCACGGCAGCTATTTCAGTCGTGAAAGACGCTGGTTTGCCTTATATTGTTATGCTTACCGACCCAACAACAGGTGGTGTAACCGCTTCCTTTGCCATGCAGGGGGACGTTTTAATTGCAGAACCAAAGGCGCTTATAGGCTTTGCAGGACAGCGTGTTATTCAACAAACCATTGGTGAAACATTGCCAGAAGGTTTCCAAACTGCGGAATACTTAATGGAGCATGGTATGCTTGATATGGTTGTTGGCAGGCATGAGCAAGCGAAGACACTTTCTAATATTATAAAGATCCTTCTTAAAAAATAGCCACCTAATCACCTTTGAGCGTTATTTTACGCTTCATTGAATGTTATTGCCTACGTGGCAACGTCCAATTTATCTCATCATTTAGGTAGGCCTTCTTAAAAAGGCATTTGTTTATTGTCGCTTACGCCATGGACATTTCATGTTCAGGGTGCATATTGTTTTCTGGCTCACCTAATTCAGCACGTTGGCGCTCCTTGATCAAGCTTCGAAGTTCTTGCTCTACAATCGGGCAAACTTTTTCAGGGTCAGACGTTGCAAGGCTTGCATATTGTTGATATTTCGCATTTTCAATTTGTAAGGTTTTTGCTTCTTGCCCTTCACCAAAGTTTGGTGTTTCGGCTTGAGCTCTTGTGAGTGCGTCGTCTCTTAGCAGGTTTTCAGCGCGTGAAACGCATAGCTTTAAATCTTCCACTTCTTGTTGGTCGGCACATTTATATTCAAGCCCTGCAAAGTTAACTGTTAAATCTTCAGCTTGTTGTTTTTTTGATGGTTGTTGATGTTTACTTTTTTTACCCATGTGTTAGTCCCCTTATTACACCCGTTTTAATTGTCTAAGTATTTATGGAGGTGGGGGAAAATAAATATAGGATCACAACTGACAGGGTGTAAATGAAAGGGTTTTAGCCCTTTTAGGCATGCATTTGTCTTTGTGGCGTTTGCTTTTTAAGCAAAAAAAAGAGGACGTAAAGCCCTCTATTCGATGTGGTGGATCAAATTTTTAATGAAAGTTCACAGGCTGATTTTTTTCTGCGCGTGATGTTGTACCTTCATGAACAACTGTACTTGATGGTAGATTGCTCTTCCATTTCATTTCAGTTGCGTTGTTAATCTCAGCTAATTTAGCTTCAGCATATGCTTGGATTACTTTTAAAGAAGTTTCAATATCAGTATTTAATTCGCAAGCTAAGGCATGTATAGTATCTTCGACTGCGCTAATATCAACTTTTACTCCATTTTTATCAGCACGAACTAAACGACAATCGTTTTCATCGAGCAAATTAAGTGAAGTAGTGTTTAAGGTTTGAGCTAAGACAGTATTGTTTGATAAAGACATAAGTCTCTCCAGGTTTGTGAGTTTACAAGCGAAATTGCCGTAAACAGAATAATAAAAAGTTAAGTGTTTCGTTTAGAACCGAAGTTCAATGTAAAAACATCAAGTTCAAGTTCAAGTTAATTAATTATAGCCACAGGCATAAGGCATGACAAAGTAAAAAATGACATAAAATTGACATTATTTATGCTCATTTGCGGTGTTTTATTTTTTTTCAATGGGTTATAAGGCAAAAAAAAGAAGGCCGAAGCCTTCTTAAAATGTCGATAAAAGGGTTAGCGCCCGCTGCTGCTGGCGTCACCTTTGGCGTATTGGATCATGCTTTTTTCTAGTCGTTCACTTAAATGACGGTCAACGGCTTTTGCATCATCTTCAATTCTGGCAAAAACATAAGGTTTTAAACGTCTTTCGGCGTCTGGCTTTTCAATGTTCATAACCGTAGAGACATTTTCAATGGTTTCATCAAAAAAATCGGCATGGTCAACATTGTTTGTTGTGTTGTTAAAACAAGCACGTAAAACGTACATTTGGTTGATATTCATTTGAGATACAAATGTGTGAGAAACATGGGTTTTAAGCATATTTAATTTCCTGTATTAGTGAAGTAAAGCCTTTTGAGCTTGTTTTTGTGAAAGGTGTAAATGTGTGATAATTTTTTTATAACGCGGGTCTAAACGGTTGCCGCATTCAAAGCCAAGGTATTTATCGACATAAAATGTCGTGTCTGTACCGCAGGTTTGTGGAATTATATACTCATATAAACGTTCTTCATAGAATTTACCCGATAACTCAAAGTCAAATTCAATGGTGTTTCTTTGGCTGATATCACCACCAAAAGCAGTAATCATTTTTTCAGCGTCTGTTAAATTATTAAGGATACCTTTTGTTTGCATTTGTGCAAAGGCGGCGTATAAAGCGCTACATTTAGTGCTTACGGCTATACTCTTCATAAAAGATTTTCCTTGAAAACGGTAAAAATGGGGATGTTTCGTAACGTGAACGCTAAGTTATGTTTCACAATGTCTAGACGGTATATAGAGGTCTTTTTCATTCATTGCAAGGGGGGAAGTAAAATAAAGTGAAAAAAGTATGCTTTTTATGAAATAACGCTTGATTTTAGGCATCAATTGGCGTAGTTTCCGCTTGTTATAGATGTATTTCTATATATAGGTTGCCGAAATGGTCCCAAAGTACTTATTTATAAGTCACCATGAAGGTCTTATTAAAACTCCGCATCATAGCGGCAGGTCTGAAGCATAAGTTGGTAATGCCACTTATCACCTGAAAAAAAGGACGAATGTAATGGCTGGTTATAAACTTAAAACTAAAAAAGCCGCTGCGAAACGTTTTACAAAGTCGACAGCGACGGGTAAAATTAAACGTGGTATTCAAGGACACGGTCACTTCCTGTCTAAACTAGGTCAAAAAGCTTATGCACTTGCAGGTTCTACCTTTGTAAGTGACGCTGACTTCGCACGTGTGGATAAAATGCTTCCATACTTCAATGCTAAACGTAAACGTACACGTGCTTTGAAAAAAGTTCAGGCTCGTAACGCAGCAGCAAAAGCTGAGCTAGCAGCAGCAACAGCAACAGCGGTTAAGTCTACTAAGGCTAAAACTGCAACAGCATCAAAAGGAACTAAATAATGTCTAGAGTAGTAGGTGGTGCAGCAGCACGCAAACGCCATAAGAAAATTATCAAAATGGCAAAAGGTTACCGAGGAAGAGCGAAAAGCTGTTTCCGTGTAGCTATTGAAAAAGTTGAAAAAGGTCTACAGTATGCATACCGTGACCGTCGCACGAAGAAACGTGAATTCCGCCGTTTGTGGATTACACGTATTAACGCTGCAGCGCGTGAAAACGAGATGACTTACTCAACATTGATGAACGGCCTTAAATTGGCTGAAATCGATATTGACCGTAAAGTACTTGCTTGGTTAGCAATGAACGATGCTCCTGCATTTTCAGCGCTTGCTTCTAAAGCAAAGACAGCTATTAAATAACTCTTACGAGTTATTGGGAAAGGGTGCTCTTGTGGCGCCCTTTTTCTTTTCCGGTAGTACTTGTAAACCTCACGTCAAAACCCTATATATACCTTAGAAATGAACCGAATCTTATTATAACAAGCATATTTCTTATGCTTTACTTCTATTGGAGGCCATTATGGCTGAACAAATTATATCTAAAACAGGTGACTTCGAAGGTTACCCTGATTTGTGTGATGCAACTGAACGCCAATCTCAATATTCATCACGTTATATTGAACCTTGTTGGCATAAAATCCGTCCTGATGTATACCCTTACCTAGGTGAGGGGCTAACATTGAAATATGCAAAATTCCGTGTTGATGAACAAGATTTTATCTTGATTGATTATGTCGATGGAAACGAAAGTATGCGTGGTAATTTTCATGCATTTCACCTTTCAAACGCCGACGCTCAAACTTTTAAACAGCGTTTAGATGCGCTTTAACTTTACGGAGGCCATTATGGCTGATAAAATTATTTTTAATGAAGATATGCAGTCAAATTATATGCCTATAGGTGGGATGACCTTTGGTTGGATACATGAGTATGGTTTAAATGTATCTGACTTGGATGTTGTGATTCATTTAACTGAAAGTTTGGCATTTATGCAGAATGTTAAATATTTAGGTTTTGGCTTGCAGCTGAAATTCATAACAGCTTATGATGAGGTTGCGGCTAGTTTTCTTGTTGACTATGATTGTAACTCTGTTGAAATGCAGAAATTTATGGGTACTTTACAGTTACATAAGGATGACTATGAAGCTTTTGAAAAGAGATAACTGAAGCACGTTGGTGTAGAATGGAAAAACTTTAATTCGTAACCAAGGATATTAGCGAAAAAAAAGACCCTCATGTTGAGGGTCTTTTTTCGTTTGTGCGTTATGAGCGGAAATTAAAAGGCTTCATGGCAAGTGCCTTACAGCTAAATTCCTTGATGCCTGTAATCTTCTTACCAAACCACTTAGGCGGGATAAAGCTTTTGGCGGCGGCGTTTGACTTAAATTCAACTTCCACTGTGTTTTTCATTTTAGAACTATCGCCTTCGTAAACATCAACGTCAGCGGTTAAGCCAGCACCGATACCAACAAGATAACGTGTTTTTTTAAGCTGATATTGTGTGCGTTCTAGGTAATGGGCACCAATTTCGCTTGGTAGCGTATATTCGGGCTCAAAGCATGACGCGTCGTCAATGGCTTTTTTAATGGTGAGTTTATAAGTTTCATTTTCCTTGCGAATGCGTACAGCGCATAAGCTTGGGTTGATGCCTTGACCATCTGCAGCCAGCAATGTGGAAAGAACTTCTTTTTCTTTTGTTGTTGGTGATATGGAAAATTGACCAATGCGTAGGTAATTACCGTCAAAGGTGACGGGGCTTGTGTCCCCTGTAAAATAACCTTGAAGCATATCAATTGTGTGATAGCTCCATTGTTTCCAACTGTCATCTTTTATAAAGAACTTATGTTCTATTTCAATTAAGTTTTGATGAGTATCAGGCATAATATTGCCCTCCAATTTATAAACGTGAGCAGAAAGGTTTTTTTAGGCCTATATAAAAGCCGTTTGCCGTTTCTAGGTTTTGTGCATGAAAGTAATTTAGGCTCTATTTATAATAAAATCAATTATTATGTAAAAAAACATGAGAAAATAAGCTAAAAAAAATGGAAAAAAATGCATGGATAGGCTATAACAATAGCTTAGTTATAAAGCATAAAAACAGGTGAATAAAAAAACAATGTCAACACTCGATCAATTACAAGCAAATAGCTTAAGCCAAGTACAGGGTTTGTCTACACTGAATGACCTTGAAAGTGTACGTGTTTCACTGCTCGGTAAAAATGGTGAAATCACATCATTGCTTAAAACTTTGGGCACGCTACCAGCAGAAGAACGTAAAGCATTTGGTAAACAAGTGAATGACGTAAAGGTGGCTGTGGCAGGCGCTTTAGAAGAAAAGAAAACGGTGCTTGAAACTGCCTTACTCAACGAAAGGTTGGCGTCAGAATCTGTTGATGTGACTTTGCCAGCCGAAGCACGCTTTAGTGGTAAAATGCACCCTGTTTCGTATGTGATTGAAGAAGTGGAGGTCATTCTTGGTCGTCTTGGTTTTTCCACAGCAACAGGCCCAGAAGTAGAAACCGATTTTTATAACTTCACAGCGCTCAATATTCCTGAAAACCACCCTGCAAGGCAAGACCATGACACGTTTTACCTCAAGAACTTAGACGCCGACGGCAATCGTCGTTTGTTGCGCACACAAACATCAAACGTTCAAATCCACACCATGGAGAAATTTGAACCACCGATGCGTGTGATGTCAATTGGTCGTGTATATCGTAACGACTCTGACCTAACACACACACCGCAATTTCACCAAGTAGAAGGTTTAGCGCTGGATAAAAACCTAACGTTTGGCCACCTAAAAGGTACATTGCTTAAATTTTTAGAAGAATACTTTGATCGTGACATTACGATGCGTTTACGCCCAAGTTATTTCCCGTTTACAGAGCCCGGTGCAGAGGTTGATATTGAATGTCTTTTCTGTAAAGGTGAGGGCTGTCGTATTTGTTCTCACACAGGGTGGTTAGAAGTATTGGGCAGTGGCATGGTTCACCGCAATGTACTTAAAGCCGGCGGGTTACACCACGAAGACTGGCAAGGCTTTGCCTTCGGTGCAGGTATCGAACGTTTGGCCATGTTAAAATACGGTATTACGGACTTACGCCTGTTTTATGAAAGCGGTATAAGCTTTTTAAAGCATTTTGGTAAGCCATCAACAACAATGAAAGTATAAGCATTACTTTTGAGCGGCCCATTTATTTTCCTCGGCGTTTGCGGCGTGCCATGTATTAAATACATTTAAGCCTCCATAAACGTTGAATAAATATCTCATCTCAAATTTAATACTTAATAAGCGTTAAAATAGAAAACAAAAAGGTAAATATCATGAAAAAATTAATGTTAACATTCGCTGTCGCAATTTTAGTAACAGGTTGCATGAAAAACGAAGAGTACTGTGTAGAGTCAGAAATGCCTGCAACATTACACCCTGTTATTGCATGTGATAACTGCAGCTGGCAGGAACTATAAAATAAAGCCTGTATGAACGCGTTTGTTACCCACAAATTGTGGGCTAGCAAGCTATAAAACCACCATTCACGTCCATACAGGCTTTATTTACAAAATACGAAACGAACCATCAATAGACGATAAACTTAAGGTAAGACGAAATGAAATTTTCTCTAAGCTGGCTAAAGCAGCACTTAGAAACGGAAGCAACAGCAGAAGTACTAGCGGCACGTATGGTTTCACTTGGCTTGGAAGTTGAGGGCATTGAAGACGAGGGCGCACAGTTCAATAACGTTGTTGTTGGTAATATTGTCACCCGTGTTCAACACCCCGACGCTGACCGCCTAGGTGTTTGTACTGTAAACGTTGGCGCCAAAGAAAATTTACAAATTGTTTGTGGTGCGCCCAATGCAAGAGACGACCTTAAAGTTGTCGTTGCTACCGATGGTGCTGTTTTACCAGGTGATTTTGTTATTAAGCCTTCAAAGCTACGTGGTGTTAAATCGAACGGTATGATCTGCTCTATCAAAGAACTTGGTTTTGGCGAAGAAGCTGACGGTATTTGGGAATTTGATGGCGATGTCGCTATCGGCACACCGATTGCTGAAGCTTTAGGCCAAAACGATGTTGTTTTTGACGTGGACATGACCCCGAACCGTGGAGACGCCTTGTCTGTTTATGGTGTGGCACGTGACCTTGCTGCAAGTGGTATGGGCACGCTTAATGCTGTCACTGTTGAAGAAGTAGACGAAGGTGTTGATGTTGACGATGCTGTGGAAAATACAGAGGCACCGTCCATTGTTAAAACACATGCAGGTTGCCCTTTCTTTACAGGTCAACTCATAACCGATGTTGAAAATGGTGAAAGCCCAACATGGATGAAAAAATTCCTTGAGCAGGCAGGCTTGCGCAGCATTAACTGCTTGGCTGATATTACCAACTTTATGTTGATGAGCTATGGCCAGCCGATGCACGTTTATGACGCCGATAAATTAAAAGGTGATTTACGTATTGAAGCCGCCAAAGGTGGTGAAAAACTTTTAGGGCTTGACGGTAACGAACATACTTTAGCAGAAGGTGATATTGCTATTATGGACGACAGCGGTGTTATTGGCCTTGCTGGTATTGTCGGTGGCGAAAGCACAAGTGTTGATGAAAACACCAAAAATGTTTATCTAGAAGTGGCACAATTTAATAAGGAAAATGTTGCGGTAACAGGCCAACGCCTACAATGTAACACAGACGCACGCTATAGGTTTGAACGCGGCATTGACGCTGGTATGACCGTACCTGTGGCTGTAATGGCGTCAGACCTTATTGTCGAATTATGCGGTGGTCACTTGGGTGGCATTGATACCGACGGTGAAGAATTACCAGAAGTACGTGAAATTACATTTAACCCTGTGCGTGTTAAAACTTTTGGTGGCTTAGATATACCGGCCGCTGAAGTAAAAGAAATTTTAGAAAACCTTGGCTTTACAGTAAAAGGGACAGACATTTTTAATGTCACCGTACCAAGTTACTGCACCATGATGGATACAGACGCTGACTTAATTGAAGAAGTTTTACGCATGAAAGGCCTAGACGTTGTACCAACACAGTTACCACCACTGCCTTTGCAAACGATTAAAGGTGCAGACAGTGGCCGTAAAGCCGACCGTATTGCACGCCGATCACTTGCAGCTATGGGTTACCTTGAATGTATCAATTACAGCTTTATCAATCGTGAAAAAGCACAATTATTTGCCGAAGGTGAAGCCCTTTTAGAGCTTGCAAACCCACTGGATGAAGCGGAAATGAGCACAATGCGCCCGTCTCTTATACCGTCACTTTTAGACGCAGCGTCTAAAAATATGGCCCGTGGTGAAAGTTCAATTCATTTAGGTGAAGTGGGTAAAACATATACAGAAACAACAGAAGTTTTAAAAGCCTCTGGCCTTATTATGGGCGGGCAAGACAAGCATTGGCAAGGTAACGCCAAGCAAACTGACTTATTTACGGCAAAAGCTGACGCTATTTCTATGCTTGAGTCTCTCGGTGTTGCAGCCGATAAACTTCAAGTACGCAAAGGTGCAAACAGTGCTTATCACCCAGGGCGTAGTGGTTCACTTGTGTTGGGTAAAAACGTTTTTGCCACCTTTGGTGAAGTTCACCCTGCGGTTATGAAAAACTTTGGCCTAAAAGGCACGGCGGTTATTTTTGAAGTCGATCTTTTAAAAGCTGAAAACATGCAAATGAAGAAACCTGCGTTCGTGAGCTCGACATATCAAGCGGTTCAGCGTGACTTAGCCTTCCTTGTGGAGAGCGACGTTCAGGCGGGTGACCTTATCAATGCCCTTAAAGGCGCCGATAAAGACTTGGTACGTCATGTTAACTTGTTTGACGTTTACGAAGGCGAAAATGTTGAAGCTGGCAAAAAATCAGTTGCTTTATCCATGACCCTTCAAGCGGTAGACCGTACGTTAACAGAAGCTGACATTAATGCTGTTGTTGAAAAAGCTGTTGGGAATGTTAAGAAGCGTTTTAACGCCGAAGTAAGATAGGAATAACCATCTAAGGGTATCTATTTACGTTTTAGAAAGTCTCATTGCCTAAGTTGGCAACTTTAATTTTCTAAAACGCAAACATCTCTCCCTTAACTTTTCATTCATAGATGTACTTTTTTATATATACGCACAAAAAAAAGCCCTCTCAATTGAGAGGGTCTTTTTAATTTCGATTATGCGGGCATTGTGCAAGCGGCAACAAAACCACAATAAACAGCGCTTATAGCATCGCAAAGTTCATTTAAATCACCCGACTGGATGGCATTGACCACTTGGTCTTTATAGCTTTTTGAAACGCCATGATTATATTGACGCAAACTAATGTAATCGGCTGACAGGCAAGCGATTAAAGCGAGGCGGACAATTTCTGGAGTTTTATCCTCAGCATTAAGCTTTTCATCTATAATAGCCTTAAAGTGTGTTACGACTTCATCGGTTGCGATTGCGCCTTTTAGGGCTTGAAGATGTTCATTAAGCTTTGTTGTGCTGTTTATAAAGAGTAATACTTCAGCAATAAGTTGTAAACGTTCATTTGTTGATTTTTGTGTCGACATAAATGTCTCCTTAAAAGCCCCTTAAAGGGGCGGGGTAAATTATAAAGTTGTAAAGAGGTGTGAAAGTGTATAAACACCCCAGCCTGTACCAGTAAAGTAAGGTAACGGTAAACCTGTTATGTCATGATAACCACCGCCAACATTGGCAATATCAATGTGAATATATTTCATCTCATTGTTATCTTTCATAGAGGCTTTAAGGAAGTTGTAAGCCGTTTCAGAGGCACTTGTGCCAACACCTTGAACAGAGTTTTTAAGATCAACACCAGGTTCTGGGCTTTTAACCACTTTTGCCTTGCGTAGGTCGACAGGTAGGCGAAAAAATTCGTCCACTTGTCCGCATTCATGAATAACGCTTTGAAGTTTGTTATTCAGCAACTCATCACGGCAAAAATACATGGCAGACCTTGTACCCGATACACCTCTACCGGTACCTGTTAATGTACCAGAACTGAGGTAACATTTGGCATTGGGGTAGTTGTGTTGGGCGTAAACCAAACCGTCAAATAAAACCATGCGGCCTTCGGCGTCGGTGTTGGTGACTTCGACTATTTGTCCGTCCATCATTTTAACGTGGTCGCCATTATATGTCATGTCCGAAGACACTGCGTTGTCGGTTAAACAAAATATCACTTTAACGTGGCATTTAGCCTTGCTGTCTCTTAAGTTTTTAAGTACAGCAGCGGCAATGCTTGACGCTGTCATGTCATATTTCATGGTGGCCATGCTTGAACCAGGTTTAATGGCTGCACCGCCCGTGTCATACATAACGCCTTTGGCGACAAATATAATGGGTTTGTCTGTACATTCAGGGTGACGGTATGTCACGTCTAAAAGGGCAGGTTCAAATTCACTGGCTTTGCCGACAGAAAGTAAACCACCAGCACCAATTTTAGCTAAGGCGTTGCGGCTGCCTTTACATATATGGTCGGTGATGTCATTTTTAGGGAACTCCTTCATCAATAATTTTGCAAAAGATTGTGAATTTAAACCAGAGTTTGATCCATCTTGCCTATGCGCGCCATGTGGTGTGTTGGTGAGCAGGCGGCCAAAGTTTGTTGCTTGGGCCATTTGCATACCTTCATGCAAATTTTGGCGTACATTACCAATTTTAATGGTGTTTGTTTTTTCACCATTGGTAAAGGCACGTATGCCTAAGCCATAAACCATGTTGATACTCATAAAAGTATCATCGGCCAAGTTAATGCTGTCAATTTCTTCTGCTTTTAAGGCTTCAAAAATAGTGGCACCCACGGTCACGAACCATTGTTCAATGGTCAGGTGTTCATTTTCATCAAAGTTACCTGCACCTATAATAACGTGTGCAGTATCACCTTCGTCCATGTAACTTACCTTGCCAAGTTTACTTGAAATACGCTTACGGCCTAGCCTTGGTAAGGGTAGGTCGGCACGCTTCATATCGGCGTCGGTTAAAATGTGTAAAACGTTTTTTGTTTTCAGTTTTGTTGTGTTCAGCGTGACTGAACATAAAGGGTTGTTATTGAATATCGACATAAAAATGTCTCCATTTATAGGGACGAAAAGTCCGAAAAGAAAAGGGCCAAAGCCCGATGTATCTTACTTAGATATGGCCGATTGTATACTTATGGTGTTTAATGTCAATATATTTACGAACAAAGCTTCCCTTTTTGCCCGACTTTGTTATACTGCGCTTACATTGTACTAATTTATGAAGTTGAAAAGAAGCATGTCTAAAGACCTTAAGCATATCCGTAATTTCTCAATCATTGCTCATATTGACCATGGTAAATCAACCTTGGCTGATAGGCTTATTGAAGAAACTTTTGCTGTTCAAAAACGTGACATGCAAGCGCAACTGCTTGATACGATGGATATTGAACGTGAGCGTGGTATTACCGTTAAGGCCAATGCGATTCGCTTGAATTATCTTGCTAAAGACGGTGAAAACTATCAACTTAACCTTATCGACACACCGGGGCACGTTGACTTTGCCTACGAAGTTTCACGTTCCTTAAGTGCCTGTGAAGGTGCTTTGTTGGTTGTTGATGCTTCACAAGGTGTTGAAGCGCAAACGCTTGCCAACGTTTATATGGCGATGGATAACGACCTTGAAATTTTACCTGTACTTAACAAGATTGACCTGCCAAGTGCAGAGCCTGAGCGCATTCGTAGCCAAATTGAAGACATTATTGGTATTGATGCAAGTGAAGCGATATTAACATCGGCTAAAACAGGCCAAGGTATTACTGAAATATTAGAACAAATTATTGAAAAAATTCCATGCCCTAAGGGTGACGTCGACGAAACACTTAAAGCTTTACTTGTAGACGCTTGGTACGACAATTACCTTGGCGTTGTTATTTTAGTGCGTTTAATGGACGGGTCTATCAAAAAAGGTCAAAAAATTCGCTTTATGTCGAACAATACACAGCACGTTGTTGAACGTGTAGGTGTGCTTGACCCTGCCATTAAAGTGGTGGACGAGCTTAAAGCTGGTGAAGTAGGCATTATTACCGCGTCTATTAAAACCGTCGCTGATACAAATATTGGTGACACCATTACCGACCACATTCGCCCTTGTGCTGACATGCTTGAAGGTTTTAAAGAAGTTCAACCTATGGTTTTTTGTGGGCTTTATCCAACTGAAGCGGCTGACTATGAAAAGCTCAAAGAAGGCTTAGCTAAGTTACAAATTAATGACACGTCATTTAATTTTATTTCTGAAACGTCTGCAGCACTTGGCCACGGTTTCCGTTGTGGTTTCTTGGGGCTTTTGCACATGGAAATTATCCAAGAACGCCTAGAACGTGAGTTTGATCTCGACCTTGTAACAACGGCGCCTGGGGTTATTTATAACGTTGAGCTTATAAATGGTAAAACGGTAGAAATTCACAACCCTGCAAACTTGCCAGACCCAACACAAATTAAGGCTATTTTAGAGCCGATGATTAAAGCGACAATACTTCTACCTGACGAATATGTAGGTGGCGTGATAAACCTTTGTATCGAAAAACGTGGTCAACAAATTGCCATGGATTATCACGGTACACGTGTGATGATGACTTACCGCTTACCGCTGAACGAAGTTGTCCTCGACTTTAACGACCGCTTGAAGTCAATTTCACGTGGTTATGCTTCCTTTGACTATGAGCCAGACGGCTTCGAAGAAGAAAACTTGGTTAAAGTAGCTATTTTAGTAAATGGTGAATCACTCGATGCGTTAAATATGATTTGTCACCGCGACAATGCAGAAGGCCGCGGCCGTTTGCTGCTTGTTAAGCTGAAGGAACTTATTCCACGTCAAATGTTTGATATTGCACTGCAAGCGACCATTGGTGGTAAAATTATTGCCCGTGAATCAATCAGCGCACTGCGTAAAAACGTTACAGCCAAATGTTACGGTGGTGATATTACCCGTAAGAAGAAACTGCTCGAAAAGCAGAAAAAAGGTAAAAAACGCATGAAGTCTATTGGTAATGTGGAAATTCCGCAGAAGGCGTTCCTTGCAGCCTTGAAATTGAACGACTAAACGTTAGGCTCACTCAAGTTGATAGCTTCCTAAAGACGTAGATGCAATTAAAGGTGGTTTTATGAACAAATTGAATGATGTTTTAGACTTTTGGTTTAGTGATGACGTTAGAGCTAAATGGTGGCTAAAGAGTGATGCTTTTGATGCTGAAATTACAGCAAAATTCTCTGCACTGCATTCTGAAATTCTATCGAATGATATTTCAACTTACTTATTATCAGCATGTGACGCGCTTGCTGCTATTATAGTACTCGATCAATTCTCACGTAATATGTTTAGAGATACGCCCATGTCATTTGCTAGTGATGCGTTGTGCTTAAATATGGCTAAACAGGCGATAGACAAAGGCTTTGATAAAGAGCTTAGTGATGAACAGGTGGCCTTGATGTACATGCCTTTCATGCATAGTGAAAATTTAGTCGACCATGAAATTGCACTTAAACTTTTTGCAAGTCGTGAAGCGCTTCAATATAACCTCAATTTTGAAAAACAACACAAAGTCATTATTGATCAGTTCGGTCGTTACCCACACCGCAACGCAATTTTGGGTCGCGTCAGCACAACAGAAGAGCTTGAATTTCTTAAACAACCCGGCAGTTCTTTTTAGTTTCACATTTGTGAATACCTTTGTTAACATTAATGTATCTTATGAAAAAGAGGAACATCTATGACTATTTCTACAAGGCCAGCAACAGTATGTTATGCTGCAGCTATGGGTAAAGCTCATGTACTTTCATGGCAATATGCCTATAAAGGTATGATTAATCAAACCACGCTTGATGACCTAAAAATTACAGACCGCGTCTCAATGTGGGATAAAGTTCTGACGAATAAAAAGGCAAATAACTTACAAATAGTACTTCTAAATAATGATGAAGTTATTGGTTTTGCAGTGGGTACCCCCACTCATGCTGATATGTTTTTTTTACATGCGATGTATATTCACCCTGACCATACAGGTAATGGATACGGTGATAAATTATTGAATGCGTTTAAACAGGAATGTTTAAATAGAAGTTTTAAAAAAATGGAATGCGGCGTGTTAACTGCAAATAAAAATGCACGTAAGTTTTATGAAAAAAATGGCGGTGTTTGGCAGCCCTCATTAGCAGAAGACTGGAAATGTTTTGACGGCAATGAATACCCAGAAGGAACCTATCATTTTGACCTAACCAAGGACTAAAATATTATGAAAAACCCACTAGAACATATAAAAATACCAGCGGTACTGGAAACGGAGCGACTTGAACTTCGTTTGCTGACGATGGATATGGCGCAAAGTTTAAATGATGCCATTCATGCATCGGCAGAGGATTTTAAACCTTGGTTTGAATGGATACACCCTAAATTACCAACACTTTTAGATAGCCAAGATATTTGCTTAACCAACATTAAAGAACAAGTAAACAAAGAAAGTTTTTACTTTCAAATATACATGAAAGGAACAGAAACTTTAGTGGGGCGTATTTCACTTGATAAATCAGATCCATGTATTCCAGCTTTTAACATTGGTTATTGGGTACATAGTAAGCATACGGGACATGGTTATATGCTAGAAGCGGCTCAGAAAGTGTGCGGATTTGCCATAAACGAACTGAAATCAAAACGTCTAGAAATATATTATGATACTGAGAATTTAGCATCTGAAAAAATTATAATGAAGCTTAAAAAAGGCTTTGGATTTGAAAAAGAAGGCGTTGCTAAAAACAAATTACGCCGTAAATATGACGGCACATTACGCCACCATGTTATGTATGCTTTTACGGCCAACGACTAACCTTTGCTTCATCGAACATAAAGCCTCCTTTTGGGGGCTTTTTTTATGGTGATGACAAAATATTACAAGTTGTTTGTTATGCCGTTTTAAGTTACTAATAGAGCTATGAAAAAAAATATATTACAGGCATATCAGCAAAAAATAACAGACGGCGCACTTCATGAAGATGCTACGCAAATAGCTGTTATTGATGACCTTGATAACCTTGCGCATACCCTTGAAAATAATCCTGCTTCATGGCAACCTTATGGCCAACTTTATAAATGGGCCTATACCAATGGTGAAAATGCACCTGCTCAAGCCCCTTTGGGTGGTTACTTCTTTGGTACGGTGGGGCGTGGAAAGTCGATGTTGATGGACTTATTTTTTGACCATGTCGCTATAAGCCATAAGCGCCGTGTGCATTTTCATAGTTTTATGGACGAAGTACACAAACGCATGCATGAAACAAAGCCTCAAAAAGGCGTAGACCCTGTGCATAAAGTGGCTGTCGATATTGCGAAAGATGCTCAGCTACTTTGTTTTGACGAATTTTACATTTCAAATATTGCCGACGCCATGATGTTGGGCCGTTTGTTTGAAATGTTGTTAAAATCGGGTGTTGTTTTGTGTTCTACCAGTAATTGGGCGCCAGAAAACTTATTTCAAGGCGGTCATAACCGTGTGTTGTTTAAACCTTTTATTAAAATGATAGAAAAGAGCTTTCATATTTGGCCTTTGGGCGAAGGGCAGGACTGGCGCCGCATAAACGGTGACGCACTGCCTTATTTTTATGTTGATAATAAAACGCAAACAGCAAAAACCTTTCAACATTTAAGTCAAGGCACAGCGCTTTGCGATCAAGACGTTTATATTGTCAATGACAAGGTTATGCATCTGGCACAAACGGCCAAAATTTTACATGTTCACTTTGATGAATTATGTGGAAAAGCTTTTGCTGCCGAACATTATAAAGAAATTGCCGAGAAATATGAAACGGTGATTTTAGACGATATTCCTTTATTCACAGAAAACAGGCAAGACGAAGCCATGCGCTTTGTAGTGCTTGTCGACATGTTCTACGAAATGGGCACTAAACTTGTTTGTAGCGCCGCTGATTTGCCGCACTTGCTTTGCCCTAAAGGTGAAAGCGCCTTTGCCTTTGCACGGACGGCTTCACGCTTGATAGAAATGCAAAATCGCTTTTAATTCTTTATATTAAGTCATTTTATTTTACCTGTTTATAGGTGGTTTTTATGAGGTTGTTTTCTGTTGGCCTCTATGTTTTAATGGCTTGAATCTAAATCGAAACATTTTTCACTTTTTATAACGCTTCTCTTTAAGGAGAATATTATGAACTTACTCTATGTAGGCGTTTCTGACTTTCAAAAGAAGGACCATATCATTGTTATTGAACATGAAGGTGTCTTTTATGAAGGCACAATTACTTTTGACCAACGCTATGTCATTGGTTTCAACCTCAAAGAAGTGTCTATTCACAACGATATTTATATTGTAGAAAATACCCTCGGGCTTGAAGAAGACTTTGCCGATACTTTTCTGAGAACACCGCTGCTTGTTGGCGGGGAACAAAACTGTCATGGTGTTGAATCTTTTCAAGGGGCTCTTGCTTTAACAGGTCAACAACGTGTTGATATTTTTGCTCAAATTGATCTCACGCAAATGATAAAAATCCCACATCCTGAAAATTATGGCTACTGGAAATTTGCCAAAATGAAATTTTCGGATGACGATACATTATATGAAACATTTCGTATTAAACATGGCCTGAGCCAATGGGTGGGTTTAATTAAATTAATTTCAATTGATGCGAAAAATCATGAAACACAAGTATCGGAAGCTGAATACTAAAAAATCGAATAAAAACCGTCTCTTATGGCGGTTTTTTTATGTCTAAAAATCATTACTGGTAGATGTTTTAGTGGATGTCAGCTTTTTATTGTTGCCCCTTGTTCTGCCCCATATAAGTAATTAGTGATGGAATAGAGGGAAAACCAATGACTCAACTAAAAAAACAAGAAAAACTGGCACTAAAAACAAATCAAACGCCACTGCGTATGATTAAAGAACGTGCGGAAGAGTGTCGTGACGAACAAGCGCCCTATTATGGCGCTAATCAGCGTGAGAGTATTCGTCGTCAATCAGACCTAGAGCGACAAGCGCAAGAACTTGGCCAATTAAAACAAGAAAATGACCGCCTTCAAGGTCGTAATAAAGATCTACTGGTCAGCCGACCTGAAATGGTTTTGTATTATGCAGCGTTATTTTTAAGTATTAACGTAATCTTTGGCTGGATGACTTACCTCGCACTTTATATTTAACTTGTTATATACTTTTTCTGTGTGCTTATGTACGAAGGTGTACATTGCGCCTTAAAAAAGCATCTACCAAGCTAAATAACCACTAGAACAACCTTTTTCTGTGTGGTTATGACGAAGGTGTATATTGTTCTCTTGAAAAAGACTTTACCAAGCTAAATACATGAAGCCGTTTTTTTTTGTATGTTCAATCTACAAAAAAGCGACAGGCTATACTGATAAAAAGACCTGTTTAATGAGATAATAAAGCGAAATTATGTACTTTGACGCTTTTCTCACGTACAAATGATGTACATATAATGAAAACAATAAAAGTAAAAAAATATACCAATGGCTATTGATAAGAAAAAAGGGCTTATTCTTTCATTTATAACGATGTTTTTTTGGGCGTTGCATGACGTTTCCTTCCGTTTTGCGGCAGTTGAATATAAAGTTGAACCTACTGTTTTCATTTGTTTCACACTTTTTGTTGCCGCCTTTGTTTTAATTGTTGTTGCAGGCCCAGGTACGGGCGGTATGGCAACTTTAAAGCGCGGTCATACTTGGGCTTATGGTATTTTTGAAGTTTTACTAAACATTGCACAAATGTTTGCCTTAATTTATATCACCACCACAGAAATGAATTTTTTAAACCGTACAACGGTTATTATGTCGTTGATTGCCACGTGGATGTTTTTTGGTCGTAAGTTACATCTAAGCGATATTATCGGTGGGTCACTCGTGTTAGGTGGTCTTTATTATATTGCAGAAGGGCTTGACCCAGCTATTCGTATTCAAGCACTTGTTTGTATTTTCTTTGTGGCGTTTACAAGTGTGGCAACAGCTATGCTTGGTGAAATTCATCCTGAAAATAACGGTGCTGAAACAGTGCGTGCCCGTTCACGCGTGGCTGGTTACGTGTTATTGGTCAGCAGTTTTGTTTTCTTAGCGGTGACTTTGGGTGTTGCCTTTTTAAAGGCGAATGCCGGTGCTGTAGCACTTGATTTTCCGATTATTTCAGGTTTACCCGAATTGGCAGACTTTGCTTATAAGCCAACATTTATTATTGCGTTGGTGCTTGGTTTAACGGTTATGCCTATTGCGATGTATTTCTTCTTTTATGCGACTAAAACAGCAAAAACAGAGACTTTTATGGCTGTTTCATCCACATTGCCCTTCTTTACTTATGCTGTGGAATGGTTAGCCGCAAAATTTGGTTTTTTAGACATTTCAGGTATTACATCTAGAGACTTGATAGCAGGTGCTGTTATTGTTATGGGTGCGTTTCTTATTGAGTATATGCGCCACCAAAATATAAAACGCAAAGCGAAGGCTGTTAAAAAGGAGTCGAGCAATGATGACTATGACATGGTCAATACAGCGCTGAGATTTTGTGACCATAATTTAACGGTTGTGGCAACACGCCTTGGTGTGCCTGTGAAAGATATTGAAAAAGTTGTTGAAGGGGAAGGGCATGTCAGTTTTGATGTCTCTGCGACAAAATACCGTACTATTCTACGTAATTATCACCGTAATATCGCCACGGTTGACCCTTTAACGGGCCTACCAAACCGTGACGCTTTAACAGGAGCAGTAGAAGGTGCTTTAGCAAACAAAGAGGCCTTTAGCTTGGTGTTTATTGACTTGAATAAGTTTAAGCCCATTAATGACACTTATGGCCATGAAGCGGGTGATACCATCCTTAAAGAAGTGTCAAACCGCTTGAAAAATGACCTTTCCTCAAATGCAGTTGTCTCACGAATTGGTGGTGACGAATTTGTGATTATGCTACGTGATGTCAATAGAAATGAATCGGAAGCATTGATGGTTGAAATTTTAGCGATCATTGAAGAAGACGTTTACCTTGAAAGTGAAAAGATTGATATTTCTGTGGGTGCAAGCCTTGGCCTTGCAGTGGCTTATGAAGACGGTGACACAATGGACGCTTTGTTGAAAAAGGCGGACAAGGAAATGTATGAAAATAAAGAACCGTCCGAACGTTAGGTTACGATGGACGGTATGAATTAGAGTGATTGAAGTTTAAAACATAACATTAGGGTCATCGTCTATAACATCTGCCATGTCATAATGATCGTCCGTCATAATAATGCTTATTTCAAGAAGGTCGCTATTACCGTCGTCATCATCGCCTTCATTTTCATCAAAGTCATTGTCATCATTTAAAATTGTTACGCCACCCACAGCACTAAGGTCAATAATGCCAAAGTCATTTTCTGCATCACCACTGTCATTCACCGTTTCACCTGCAACTGTCGCGCTGGCACCGTCTAGGTGAATATCGACGACTACATCATCGTAGTCACGGTCTCCTAGGTTATGCAGGTCTTCAAAGTGAATACGGATACCGTCACCATCTTCTGTGGAAGACACAATGGCATGCTCGTCACCATCGTCATTTAAGTTTTCATTTTCTGTATGATATATATGACCATTTAATGTTGTTTGCTCACCACTTTCGGCATTGTGAATAAGGGAAAGAGGGCCTGTGTCGTTAATATTTGCAGGGTCACCATCACTGTTTATAAAGCTGAAAGTACCTTCGTCTGTGTCTATATTTTTGAACTGATTGTTGTGATTGTAACCATTGGCAATAATAAAGACCTCAAACGCATCGCCTTGGGTGTAAGACCCCATATCGGCTGTATCACCGGCATCAATATGATCTTTGCCTTGTAACGAGGCATTGTCGAAGCCTATATGAACGTTAACGATACTACCGTCCTCGGTTACATTATAAAATCCAACTGTATTTTTATAGCCCGCTTCTTCTGTAATGAAGGTCATTTCTGCATTACCTTCATGTATGGGGACGTCTATAACCACATCATTACCATTTAAAGAAAGACCAATTTCAATAAAGAGAATAGGGCTGTCGTCTGTGAGCGTTGAATAGGTGGCGTAAGTAATATCGTCATAATTGACATTTTCACCGCGGTTTGTAAATTCTCCCGCTGTAATACTGGCACCTGCTACACCTGCGACAAAGAGGCCATCAAATTCACTGACGCGGTCAATGTCTTGCGCTGTTACATGCAGAGTAGAGACAATGTTGGTCAGGTCAATATGTTCGATTTGGCGGATGTTGTTATTGGCGAGGTCAATATGAAGATCACTGCCTGTTGTTGCCAACGTATCGGCGCCACGACCACCATGAATTAAACTGTCTAAGCCATCAAATTCAATGGTATCGTTGCCACGTCCGCCGCGTATGGTATCTATGCCTGTATGACCAACTAAAGTGTCATCCCCTTTGCCGCCATACAATTTATCATCGCCACCACCACCTGCGATGCTATCGTTCCCTTTACCACCTTTAACAGTGTCAGCGCCTGCTCCACCGATGAATATATCGTCGCCTTTGCCAAGCCTCACAGTGCTTGAAGCATAGGCATCATTTGTCATGGTGACAGTGTCATCTCCTTTGCCAGATTTCACTGTAAAAGTAGTGAGGCCTTTGTCGCCTGCAAGGTTAATGTCGTCGTCACCGCCACGGCTGATGACGTTAAAGTTGTTCGACCAACCCGCATTATTGCTAAAGGCGTTTATGGTAACGCTATCGTCACCTGACCCTGTGCGAATATCACCGCGTTTGGCATTGTTTATATTGACGTGAGAGTCGTCATTGCCACGTAAGGTGACATTGGTATGTACAAAGTTATCAAGTGTCACATCGGCGGCTTGATTTGAAAAAATTTCGATATTTTTAACGCTATTCCATGGCGACATAAGGCTTGCATCTAAGGTGTTTTTATCGTTATAGCTAAAGTTAACTTCTGCATTTTCGCCAACACCTGTTATATCCATTTCTGAACCTGCGACTGTTTCGTTTTGGCCCAGTAAGGTTGTTTCTAATTTATAGTGATCGCCACTATTGACGGTTGTTTGATTGTCGGTGGCGTTGCTGAGGCGCGCCCACACATTTGTATCGATATTTTCAGGCTCAGTTGTTGGTTCAGGATCAGGTGTGGAATCTGGTGAAACTACTGGCTCTGGATTAAGTTTAAGTTCTGATTCAGGCTCAGGTTGTGAATTCTCTATGGGGGAAAGAAGAGCGTTTAAGGGGATCTCAACATCATCTACAGTGGCTCTGGCTGCATTGGTACCTGTTGTTATCGTCGTTGAATCTTCTGCCGTAGATCTAGAAAAGTAAGCGTCGATCCTTTGCAGAAAATAGTCGCTATTAACAGTGCTTTCACCATTGAAATTTAGCTCTAAAAATGATCCGTTGACGGCCAAACCAATAAAGTTTTGTAAAATAAGAGACGTACCATCTGCAAAGAACATAACAAGGTCATTACCGCTCATGGTGACTTGCGTATCCAAAACATCAATATCTTCAAAGTCGACGGTCTGCCCATCTTCAAGTGTGGCAATATATTGATCACTGGCCGCAATATCAGCGGCTGTAATAACAAATGTATCATCACCTTTAGGTGCTGTGAGTATTACGGGTTCATCCATGGGGCTATTCCTAATTCTTTACTCTCTATATATTTATGCAGCGGTTGAATAAACTATGTTTTATGGATGCTGACATCCCCGTAAATAGGTGTTTTGTTATACCTATTATGCGCTTTTAAACAGAAAAATAACTGTACTTTTATCGTTTGTCTAATAAGCGATGAATATGGTTTTATTACCATGTGTGGTTTATAAGCTATTGAATTTAAATGATTATTTAAATTTATCTCTATACGTACAATGGCAAAGTCTTTAAGCTTAAAGAAAAAGGGTGTATAAGGCTTGTCAAGCAGTGTGAAAAGTCAAACTTTGTTGGAAAATCAGGGTGCTTACCCTGAGAGTAAAGACCTGTTTCTTGAATGCCTGCTCCTTGTAGCCAAAGAACTCTCACTTTTGGGGAATGTGAATAGTGCATTGTATTCCCTACCTCTTCAAGTTGACGATAAACTGACACTCGACCTACTACCACGCGCTGCCGAAAATTTAGGCCTATATGCTGAAGTAATGGATGAAGATTTTAAGGGTATTTCGTTCCTAAAATTACCGATCATACTTATTTTAAATGACGGAAGCCCTTGCGTTTTAAAAAGTTACGATGCCTATTACGCACATATTATTGACCCAAATAACATTTTAGAAGAGGAACAAATAGAACTAAAGGCATTATACAAAAATTATAGCGGTGTATGTGTCCTGTTTTCAGAGTTAGAGAAAGATAAAAGACAACAAGATTTTATACAGCCAAAAATAAAAAATGTTTGGTATAAAAGTGCCTTGCAAGAAAACAGCCCCCTTTTATTGCGTGTGGCATTATGTGCTTTGTTTGTAAATTTATTTGCATTGGCAAGCCCTTTATTTATTATGAACGTCTATGACCGTGTTATACCAAACGAAGCCATGGAAACACTGTGGGTTTTAGCGGTTGGTGTGATCATTGTTTTTATCTTTGATTATATTTTAAAAACACTACGTACTTACTTTGTAGATCGTGCGGGAATTATTTAGATATAGCTTTAAGTGCAAAGATATTTGCCCGAATTTTAAATCTAAAATTAAAAGTGATACCAGCACAAAGTGGTGCCTTGGGGCATGCTGTTAAAGAGTTTGAACACCTGCGTGAATTTTTCACATCGGGTGTTATTATTGATGCCATTGATTTACCATTTATACTGCTATTTTTGTTTATTATTCATATGTTGGGAGGCTCTGTGGTTATGCCAGCTTTGTTGGCCATACCCCTTGTTTTTGTAGTGAGCTTTTTAAGCCAGAAGCCTTTAACTATGGTCGCCAAAAAAAAGTTAAACGAACGCATGAACAAAAGTATCTTACTTGTTGAATATATTAATGGTATTGAAACGATAAAATCTATTAACGCGCAAAATACTTTTCAAAAACGTTGGGAAAAAGCGGTGGATTTTACGGCGATATTACAATTGAAATCACGCTTTATATCTTCTCTCACAGTTAATTTTTCTGTGCTTATTCAACAACTCACAACCATTAGTGTTGTCATTATTGGTGTGGGACAAATTGTCGAAAAAGAAATGAGTGTCGGGGCGCTTATTGCCTGTACAATTTTAACCAGTCGGGCACTTTCGCCTCTTACAAAAATGGCTACCTATCTTTCACATTTACAGCAGTCACTGTCGTCATTTTCAAGCTTGAATAGGCTCATCGAGGGAGAGGTGGAAAGGCATGTGAATAAAAGCTTTCTCAAGTGTGAAGGTCTAACAGGTGCTTTTGAATTTGTTGATGTCACCTTTACATATCCTGGGAATAAAATAGCGACTTTAAAAAATGTAAATTTTAAAATAAAAGCAAAGGAAAAGATAGGCCTTATTGGCCGTACAGGTACTGGTAAAAGCACAGTGCTAAAAATATTGATGGGGTTTTATGAACCTGATAGTGGGCAAATTTTATTAGATGGTGTTGAAATAGGACAAATAGATCCTTCTGCATTAAGACAACAAATTGGTTATTTATCGCAAGAGCCTTTTTTGTTTTCGGGTACATTAAGAGATAATATTTTACTTGGTGCACAAAGCAAATTGAATGATGAAGATTTAAAAAGCGCTGCTCATCTGTCTGGGGCAGATAAACTGGCAAATAGCCATCCACAAGGTTATGAATTGTGGATAGGTGAACAGGGTAAAGGGCTTTCAGGTGGGCAAAAGCAAGTGGTAGCACTGGCACGTACATTTGTACATAACGCGCCTCTTATTTTTTTAGATGAGCCCACCAGTGCAATGGATTCTCAGGCCGAATTAGAATGCTTGAATAGGCTTTCACCTTATGTGGCAGATAAAACATTATTAATTGTTTCTCATCGCATTGCCTTACTAACAATCGCTGAAAGGCTGATTGTTCTTGATAATGGTAAGGTTGTTGCCGACGGCGATAAGGTCTCTGTGATGAAAATCCTCCATAATGATGGAGGGGGTTTTGCATGACATATGCCTATAAGCAAGACACCCAAAAACAAGCAAATTTTTTACTGTTTGTTATTATTACATTTATGGTTGTTTTTCTCTATTGGGCTTCACACGCAACAGTAGACGAAATTACCCATGGTACAGGCCGTGTCATTCCTTCTTCTCAGGTACAAATTGTACAGAATTTAGTGGGTGGCATTGTTAAAAATATATTGGTGAATGAAAATGAAATTGTTGAAAAAGGGCAAATGTTACTTTTAATAGATGATACAGGTTTTGCCTCTCATTTTGAGGAAAATAAAGAGCATTATTATAGCTTGCAAGCAAAAATGGCGCGCTTGAATGCCGAAGTGTTAGGCGAGGGGCCTGAGTTTTCTGCTGAATGTTTAATGAAGGGACAAAAATATGTAGTGAATGAAACAAAGCTTTATTATGCAAAACAAGATGAAGTTGACTCTACCATTACAATTTTTAAGCAAAAAACACGCCGCAAACAAGAAGAAATTGATGGCTTAAAAAAGAGTAAAGATAAACTGATAACAGGTATGGCGCTGTTAGAAAAAGAAATAAGTATGACGGCGCCTTTGGTAAAAAGCCGCATTGTTTCTGAAGTTGATATGTTGAAATTGAAACGCGAATTAAATGACATCAAACGTGAGGTTGATGCCGTGGATTTTTCGATTATTTTTGCCAGAGGTGAAAAGGAAGAGTTTTATGATCGCATACAAGAATATATTAATACATTTAAGCGGAAAAACATTGAAGAACTATCTATTTTAAAGGATGAATATGCACGTGTGAGTGCTGTTATGAAAGCATCAATAGATAGGGTTGATCGGACAATGCTACGCTCACCTGTGCGCGGTACTATTAAGCGTATACTCGTGAATACGGTGGGCGGTGTTGTGCGCCCAGGTATGGATTTGGTTGAAATTATTCCACTGGAAGACACATTAAAAATTGAAGCGGAAGTTAAACCGCAAGATATTGCCTTTTTAAGGCCTGATCAACATGCTTTGGTTAAAATTTCGGCTTATGACTTTGCTATTTATGGTGGGCTGGATGCCAAGCTTGAGTGCATAAGTGTCGATTCTATGCGTAATGAAAAAGATGAGCTTATTTATAAAATTTTAGTTCGGACACAAAAAAACTATTTAGGGCGGGCAGAAAACCCGCTGCCCATTATTGCGGGCATAGTGGCCGATGTGAATATTGTGACGGGTAAAAAAACAGTATTAGACTACATACTTAAACCTATTTTAAAAGCACGTGACAGTGCCTTAAGGGAGCGATAAAAATGATATTTTTGCACCTTGTAGGTTGGTTTATATTGCTTTTAGCATTGCTATTCATGCCACTGGTTAATGCCATTGAGGGTGACGAATGGTTAAGCTTTTCAGGCTATCAAAGCTTTCCTTCGGTTAACATGAAAAATCATAAATGGCAAAAAGCCATAGATTTTTGGCAAACAAAACAACCTGTGTTTATTGCCTGTGAGCAGGGTGCAAATAAATGCGTAAATATTGAGCTTATGGATATTATTTCAATGCTGAAAATTATCAATAAAGCACAGGGCCTTGAAAAAGTGAAACGCTTGAACCGTTATGTGAACATGCAATTGGGGCATACAATTGATAAGGTTTGGTATAACGCTCTGTCATTTTTACAGGCAGAACCTAGCACGGGGTCATTTACAGCCCTTAAATATTTTTTACTGAAAAAACTTGGTTTTACAGACGCGCAAATGCGTGTTGTGGTGGTGAAAATAGTTTAACAGGCGTTAGCGATAGCCTTCTTTTTATAAGGCTTGCAAACAACAATTATGTGTTGAGTAAAAACTTTAACATGGTTTTAGAAAAGCGTAAATTGGTGAAAATCTTCACACCTCTTTATGCGATGAATGAAACCAAGTATTGGCTTTATTCAACAGAAGTATATCAAAATATAGGTGGCTCATATGGTAAATGAATTTGAAAACATAAAAGAACTTTCTTTAGACCCTGTTAAAAGAGAACCATTTGCACCATGGGCTATTTTTATGCTCATCGCTATTTTGCCATTTTTAAGTATGATTGCATATTTAATCACTAGCGCTATCACGGATAATCAAGAACTGAATGTTGATAGACAGTTTATGGACCGTATTGAGATCGTGTCAAAGGCAAAAGCTGATAATATTGATCTTTGGCTGTCTGAGTCCATTATGATCGCGCAACGCATCACGCACTCACGTGTTATTCAAATGTTTTCAATGGACATTAATGATCATGATATAAATTTTAAATCAAATGATGTTAAAAGCCCTTTAGGGCAGCAACTTATATATATAGCAGAGGTATTATCCACTTTTGTATCACAAAATGACCTTGTGTCGGCTCATCTCATTAACCGCCGTTCTTCTGAATATGTCAAAAGTAGCAATGCGCCTGAATTGTCTGTAAATTATGCCGAATTTGCACGCCATGTATTTACAAGTCGCACACCGCAATATTCGCCCTTACGTATGAATGGTAAAAATATGCTTTTGGACGTTTATTTGCCTATATTTGCTTTAAAAGATATGGATAAAACCTCTACTGATGAATCTGATAGCCAGGAATCGTCGGGTAAAAGAGTGGTCGGTGTTTTAGCCATTACAATGTCTGTGAAAGATAAAATACAAAAAATAATGCAGCCTTCATTTAGTTCACTTGAAGGTGAAAATATTTATCTATTCCAAAAGGTAAATGGCGGCATAGCTATGGTGCGGCTTGATCAAGAAAATGAGGGTATATTTACGCAAGACAAGGACTACAAAGCCTTAACTGAATATAAAAAAGTTTGGGATATTTATTATTTGCGTGAGCAAGGTAAGTTTGACCTTTCTAAAATACCTAAATTCGGCTCTCAGTCTAATATTATACCACGCCCCGGTGAAATTTTAATGGTGAAGTACAATAGCAAAATATTGCCACTGACCATTATGAGTGTATTAGAACTTGGTAAGGCCTATAAATACCTTATTATACAGCGTAAACAACTACAAGTTATTGGCCAGTTGGTAGCGCTTATGCTGTTTATTATGTTCTTGTCTTTTTGGTGGATGCACCAAGAAGTACGACAACGCATGCTCACTGAACAGTATCAAAATTTTGCAGATAAAGTAAATGCACAACGACAGCTTTTACTGAGCATTAACAGTGCGATTGTCGAGCATATCGGCTTAAAATATTTTGATGGAAAGTATGTCTACGTCAACCCTCCTTTTGCAAAATTCTTTAAGTTAAATTATACCGATGTTATTGGTAAGAATGACGCCAGTTTATATGGAGAATATGTCGCACAAGAATTAAAATATATGGACCAAGAATTACTTAAAGGTAAAAAAGAGATTTTTGAAGAAAGAAGCTTTGTTATTCATGATAAGCGCCATTATTTTGAAATTTCTAAAGCACCATTTTTTGACGCACACCATAAGTTTGTTGGCATTATAACCGTGATGCGTGATGTGACAGAGATAGTGCAGGAGCGTCAACTGCGTGAGCGTGCCATGAAAAACTCCATGCGCTCTATGATGCGTATTATGGAACGTTATGATATTCACCTTGTTAAGCATGCAAAATATCTTAAAAATTTTGTGGTAGACGTGGCTGAAAAACTTAACTTATCGAAAGAAGATAAAATTACATTAGAAATATGTGCAAATCTTTCTCAAATTGGTAAAATTTACGTGCCGATTGATATTCTAAAAAGTGAAGTGAAGCTTAATGATCAAGACCTTTTAACCTACAGAACACATATTGAAGATACGGCGTATATTTTAGATACAGTTGATTGGGGGCTACCTATTGTTAGAAACGTTTATACCATGCATGAACATTTAGATGGCACTGGTTATCCAAATAAGCTTGAGTCAACAGACATATCTAAACTTTCACGTATATTATGTGTGTGCGATACTTTTTGTAACCTTGTCGCACCAAGGCGTGGCCATAAAATTCATACACCTGAGGAAGCTATCAAAACCATGGTGAACGCAAAGGGAAAATATGACCTTGCTGTTATTCAAGTATTGGCGGAAGTTATTTCTGAAGATGAGCGAGCAATCTTAGGCAGTTAGCTTGTTTTTTTAAGGCGGATTAGTGGTGTTGTTAGGTACAAGTCGCCGTATATAAAGACACACAAATAAAACTTCATGCAGGTGAAATTTTATTGTTTATGCATTTATTATGATGAAAAAAAACGTTTTTTTAAAGTCTATACTGAAGTTCTATCATTTCTTGACAGGCTTTATCATGTGGCATATCGAGTTTTTCTTCGAGATGGATAATACGCATCGCCGCACGAATACGAATGTTTAATTCTTCTTGTCTAAATGGTTTGCATATATAGTCATCGGCGCCTGTTTCTACACCTTCTTCAATATCTAGGGCATCATCCTTAGCGGTTAAAAATATTATATAGCGGTTTAAATTGGCATCGCGCACCTTTTTACAGACTTCTAAGCCAGACATGACAGGCATGTCCCAGTCAATGATGCATAGCTTAGGTGAATTAGTGTCCTGTATTTTACGCCAGGCTTCACTACCATCACTGCAAACGGTGACGGCGTGTCCCCAACTCTCTAAAATTTTTTGTAAAATTTGAGCGTGACGGGGCTGTCGTCTGAAATAAGAATATCCACTGACTATTACTTCCTATATTAATGTTCTTTTTGTTACCTTATAAAATCTTAACATGAATTGATTTATCTATTAAAAGAGCTGAGATAATAATTGTTCTTATCCTTATAAATGAATGTATTTTACTGCATTTGTCTAATGAATTATTTCATTTGTTTGTAATGTATGCACAGGTCGTATTCCTGTATTTTCTATGCAAAACACAGATTTTTGTTGTTTTTAAATGATGTGTCTCTGTTATTTTTAATGCGCTGTTTATGTTATGTCGCATGATTTTAATGATGAAGATATACGAAAAATTCAGATTGTTTTGTTTAATGGTTGCTCACGTAACGTTTTTTGCTGTGCCTTGTATGGCCGAGCCCTTATCCATTCAGCAGGCGATTCATACAGCGCTTGAAAATAACCCTGATATAGACATTGCAAGTTATAGGCGCAATGCACAAGTTAACCGTATTGAAGCAGCGAAGAGCGGTTACTTTCCACAAATTGACTTGGATGGAGGCAGTGGCTAGGAACGCACGAACGACCGTGCCTCAAGGCGTCGCGTGGGTCGTGGTGCATTGGGCAGAGGCAGTGTTGACTACTGGAATTCAACAGCAGGGATAAATGTGACTCAGATGATATACGATGGGCAGCGCACAACATACGATGTTTTGAAAGAACAAGAGTACCTTGTATCCGACAATTATAGCTTGCAAGAAGCCGTTGATCTTATCGCTTTAATACAGCCGAAGCCTATTTAAATATTTTGACCAATAAGCGTTTAATGGCCCTGGCGAACAAAAACTATCTGCTTCATAAAATATTTTTGGCGCAAATGAATGAACGATACCAATATGAACTTGGTACCGAGGGGGACGTAGGCCAAGCGCGTTCACGCTTGTATCGTGCCGAAGAACGTATAGAGTTTACAAAAAAAGATATTGAAATAGCTAAAAGTAATTATGAGCATATGGTGGGCGTTAAATATTTAAATGAACAAAAATTAAATAGTGCATTTGAGTTTGATATCATGCTTTCTGTTATCGATATTATTCAAAGGGCGCATATAAAAAACCCTTCTATTTTAATGGTACGAGCTGAAGAAAAAGCAGGGAAAATGGAAGTGAAAGCTGCTGCTTCTGAGTTTATGCCAGAAATTGACTTGAAGCTTAGCTTTGACCGTGAGGAAAATGCAGGCGGTGTGCGCGGGCCTGATAATACTGCACAGGCCTTGGTTTCGTTTAAATATAACTTATATAATGGCGGGGCAGATACAGCTAAAAAACGCAGGCGCATAGAATTACTAGGCGAGGCAAAGGCTAAAAGACGTCAAAAAATCATGGATATCGAAAATACAATTAATAGTTATTGGCATGAATATAACTTATCGATTTCCAGGCATAAGCTGTTAAAAAAAACGAAAGAATGCCGCATCAACCGTTGTTAAAAGTTATAAAGAAGAATTACGCATAGGGAGGCGTTCCTTACTTGATGTACTAGATAGCGAGAATGAATTATACCTAATTAACGCTGAGCTGCTTAAAATACAAATGCTTGTACAGTTAAATAAATTAAGATTGCATTGGGGGGCTGGAGATATATTAAATACTTTGAATATTGTAAATAACATGGTGACAGACTGAACTTTATGTTATTTTTATTCAATAATTTTTTTACAGTGAAAATATAAAATAATAGGAAGCTGCTTGACGGTGCAGAAAAAATTTATACAGCAATTGCAGTTATATATTTTTAATATGCAACGTTTTACGCGCCCTATGGCAGACGGTAATTTATCGGCTGAACAGCATAAAGAATTACTGGCACTTTTGCACCAAGTTTCAGGCCTGTGCCTGACTTTTAATTTAAGTGAAGAAGGGGATATTGCACGCCTCGTTGAAAAGCGGTTACGTGATATCTTTAATAAAGGCCATGCGGAAGATTTTCGGCAGGGGGTTGTACTATTAAAAAATTTAATCAGTGCATGTGAAGAAGGTATTGAGACGACTATTAAATCGTTACAAAATAATGACGCTGATTCAAGTACAAAGGATAAAAATATGCTACCTAAACATAATTCTGTGAATACTCGCCCCGAACCCCAAAAATTATTCCATATTTTGGTTGTTGATGATGACCCTGTTATTCTCATGCTTGCAGAGCGAAAGCTTAAACTTAGGGGTTATAAAATAACAACGGCGAAAAACGGGGCTTTGGCTGTTAAATTAACAAAATCTATCATGCCTGATCTTGTGTTAATGGATGGTAGTATGCCCAACATGGGCGGTATGGAAGCCGCTGAAATATTGAAAGATGATCCTGCAACGAAGGATATTCCTATCTTTTTATTAACAGCGTATGAAGTGAGCGACCTGAATGAAGGGTGCCGAGACTACCTGATAGATGAGTATATTAAAAAGCCTTTTAATGTAGATGAGATTGTCAGTTTGATTGATGCTTATAGAGCGGCCGCTGCAGAAAAAGAATCGCTGTAATTACTCTTCGCAAAAAGCTTCGTACATCTGCACCATAAGGTTGAGCGTGCGTTCGTCTTCAATATAATAATAACTTGTTTGTGCGTCTTTTTTATTTGTCACAATTTGTGCACGTTTTAATTTGGCAAGGTGTTGAGACACAGCCGATTGTGACATTTGCACACACTCCTCAATTTCACCTACAGACAAAGGCCCTGCTGCGAGATGACACAAAATACGTAGGCGATTACCGTTGGCAAGCGTTTGTAATTTGTCAGCGATATCATCGCTGCGCTTGTGGAGATCTCTGTTTTGTTCAATAAAGTTGTTCATGTTTTTTAATTATCGGTCTTTTAGATTGAAGGGGTCAAGTGTGCGTTAAAATATTTTTGCCATCTGTTGTAAATTTGTAGTTCTTTTAATAGCCTTTTTTTTCTTATTTACCCTGTTTCTCGTCCAGTTTTTTAAGGTCTTCTTCGCCCATGCGGATGGTGAAATTAGTCATCGGTATGCCATAAAACATGTAGTAACCTTTGAGTCTGTCTAATGGGGTGTCGACTAAATCACCATGTTTATTAAATAGCTGTAGTGTTATGTTAGTAAATGTGTTTTTGTCGGTTTGGTCTTGGATGGCAGTTGTAGAAACATCCGCTATTTTTGTTTTGATTTCTGTTTGGACAGGTTTTTCTTTGGCTGGAATTTTGGCTTTCAATTTTTTGGGAACTTCTTTCCAGCCTGTCGGTGCTTTTTCATGCATAAAAATACCGCGTGAAATTTCATATAACGGCTTCTTTTCTTGAATGGCAGGCGCTGTTTTTTCTTTTTCTATTATGTCGATGAGCGGTGCAATGCTCAAGGCATTTTCGGCGACCACTGTTTTAGATATTGCTGTTAATTCTGTTATATCAATGTAAACATCTCTCGTATCTATATCAAAATCAGGGAATGATATAAGGGGCGTTATTTCAGTTGTTTCTTTATAGTATTTTTTAATTTGCGTTTTAAGGGTCATCATATTGATGAGTGTGTACGGCTTTCCGACATACAAATCAGCAAGGTTTAGAATGCCTTGCGGCTCTGCGCTTACTTCACCTGTAAAATTGATGGACGCTATTAAGGGTGCACTGGGGTATATATTTTTACTTTTTTGTTGAGGTTCATCAATGAAAATATGTAAGTCATCCATGCCGATGTGTGGCAGGCGAATATTCACAAGGGCGCTGTTCATGCCAATGCTGCTGTAATAAACACCTACATCATCTTGAAGCTTTTTCATATCGACAAGGTCTAGGTCTTTGCCTGTGTACTTATCCTTCATTTGTTGTAAAAACTTTTGATCTAAGTTGTCACCGCCATGGGCGATAATATTATTAAGCATAAAGGCATAAGCATAGCTATGTTCTACTTTGCGTGTCATGGCTGTGGTAGTGTCATTTATGAAAAGGCTGATGACAAGAATAGCGGCAATAAGTGATAATTTTTTGCCACGATAAAAGTACAAGTTTGTGCGTAGGTCATGCATGCCTTGGTTCGGTTTTTCACTCAAACTTTTACTGAATTTCATGTTATGAATATAGCATGCAATGCGTTAGATAGCGCTTCTGTTGTGTTTATTTTACCTGTCCTTGCATTATACACCATAAAGGTCGGTGTTTTTCATGCCACAACCAAGGCTTTTGCCACAAGCAAAATACCCATAAATAGTCAAAATAAAAAAAGAGTGCCTCGCTCAACTTCTTTTTCCTTTACATCTTTGTATCAGTTGAGGTACAACTAATTCAAGAGGCCGCATTTGGGGTCTTTTTTTTAAGCTTGATATTTACTGCAAGTCGCATTATATATCAAACTTAATGAACCTTGTAGGGGTATAGCTCAGTTGGTAGAGCACTGGTCTCCAAAACCAGGTGTCGATGGTTCGAGTCCTTCTACCCCTGCCATTTTTTTGTAAAAATAATGGTGAAAGAAATAAAGTATGGTACAGACAACTGTTTATCTTTTAAGACAGGCGGAAACGGTCCCTGAAGAAGGGGTTGAAAACTCTGAATGGGAACTTTCTTCGGAAGGTTTGCTACAGGCACGTGACGTTGTTTTTAAAATGAGAGATCTTGGTATAGATGTAATTTATTCTAGCCCATATAAGCGCGGTATTTCAACAGTTAAGCCATTCGCTCATAAAATGGGATTACCTATTTTGTTGGAAGAGGGCTTTCGAGAGTTAAATGCTGTTGGCGAATATCTAGCCCCTGCTGAATTTCAAACACTATCAAAAAAAATGTGGGCAGACGTTACTTTTTCCGCAGAAGGTGGAGAATCTATACGTGAATGTCAACTCAGGTTTATAGCGGCTTTAAATAAAGTGGCTAAAGAAAATGCAGGAAAAACGATTTTAATTTGCACGCATGGTATGCCTTTAGGGGCAGCGCTTAAAGTATTTGATAACGCTTTTGGCTACGATGATTGGGCAAGGGTAAAAATGCCTGACGTATTTAAGTTGGTTTCAGATGGTGAAGCAGCGCGTTGGGATAAAAGTTATACTTTTTAAAGTAGAAAGATAAAACATATGAATATGATGCGTTATTTACGTGAAGTGCGTGCAGAAACAGCCAAGATTTCTTGGCCAGACATGCGTTCAACAAGGCTTATGACACTTGGTGTCACTGTATTGGCATTTTTTGTTGCTGCATACATGTGGGTTGTTGACTTAGGTTTAAGTCAAGTTGTTCGTCTTATAATTGGAGCGGAGTAAAATGGTAAATAAAGATCAAGTAGAAAACACTGAAGTAGCAGAAAACGCAGAATCGATTGTGGCTACAGAAACTAAAAAAACAGATTCTAAAGAGGCGCCTGCTAAAAAAGGTAAGCCGAAAAAACGTGCCCGTTGGTACGTGATACAGGCACGTAGTAACTACGAGAAGCGTGTAAAGTCTGCCATTACAGAGCAAGCTATTATGACAGGTATGGACAAGCTTATTGAAGACGTTCTTATTCCTGTTGAGCAAGTGACTGAAGTTAAAAAAGGCGTTAAGGTTAGTTCTGAACGCAAGTTTTACCCTGGTTATGTTCTTGTGAAGGCACAAATGACTGATGAAGTGTGGATCCTTATTAAGGGTACAACACACGTTATCGGATTTATTGGTGCTGAAAGTGGCCGTAAGCCTTTACCTATTTCTGATAAAGAAGCAGAACGTATGCTTCAGCAAATGGAAGATGGTGTAGAACAAGAGCGCACGATCATTGACATTGAAGTTGGTCAAGAAATTCGCGTACTGGAAGGTCCGTTTGCGACATTCCAAGGTTTGGTTGAAGGCGTGGACGAAGCGACAGGTAAAATTAGTGTATCTGTTTCTATCTTCGGTCGTACAACACCGATCGAGCTCGACTATGTACAGCTTGAAAAACTATAAGAACACAAACAATCGCTTTATGAGTTTTTAAAGTGATTGTCTTAAATAAAAAAGCCTCCGTTATGGAGGTTTTTTTATGCAGGGGTGTTGTTGGTTATATAAACGGCATCCAGGCGATATTATGCACAATACGGTCGCTGGGGAGAATGGTTACCTGCCACAGCCAAAATGTGACAACAAGAGCATATAAAAACCATAATACAATCCACACACCTTCAGGGAAGATAAGGGTGATGTCGGCTAAGTCGGCACCGTCACCTTCATGCCTACCATCAATGAGGTTTAAAGGGGCACTGATGGCGCTTTGTACCACATAAATACCATAGAATTCGAGGGCGTAGGCAGGGAATGCTGTGTCTGGCATTAGGGTTGGTATGTAAAAAATGAAAAACATAATGGCGATAATGAGTAGGGTGGTGAAACTACGCACCCAAAACAGTGTCACGAAGCCGAGTGTGCCCATAAGTACATGTAATAAAAAGATGTCGTTAGTGGTGTTTAGTGACCAGCCAGCCAAGTAAATTACGGCACCCCAAGTTACTGCGCCAGCATAACCAGCAAGAAGGGTGGGGATGCGAAACCCGCCATAGGTAGAACAGCAGCCCGCACCATTAAATTCGAGTGTAATGCGGTGGATACGACCAAAGGTAAAAATACAGGCAAGGCCGTGGCTCAATTCATGAAAGAATGTTTCCATCCAAGTAAAGGGGTAGCGCAAAGGGGTGCGAGAGATGATAATAGCTGCTGTAAGCATGCCGAAGAAATATAATGTCTCGATATTTTTTACCCTTTATTGTCTTTAAGGGGATTATATTCATGAATAAATAAATAAACAAGCTTGATTTTTGATTGCATGGTTCTTATAACAAGTATTGTTAAACAATAAATCTTTTGTTACTTTTATAACCAGATGCGGAATTAACCGCTAAGGATACACTTATGACTTCTAAAAAAGTAATTACTGGTGCCGAAAATGTCCGTTGGGACTTAAGCGCACTTTATCAATCAATGCAAGATCCGCAAATTGACGCTGATCTTAATAAACTTATTAAACTTATTCAAAATTACGGTGGCTATAAAGGCCAGCTGAGTACAAGCCTTGGCGCTGCTATTACGGCTGACTGTGAAATTACTGACTTAGGCAACAAGCTTGAATATTTTATGTTCTTGAACACGTCAACTGACGTGACCAATGAAGCTATCAAGCAACGCAGTAGTCAAATATCTGAGGCTGTTTCAAAGGCGGCGGCATTACACATGAACTTCTTTAGTCATGAAGTGGTGGCGTTAGACGAAGCTGTTTATCAGGGGCTATTAAAAACAGACGCGGTTGTTAAGCATCATAAACCTATGCTGGATGAGATTCGCGAGCAGGCTAAGTATATGTTAGCGGAAGACGTTGAGCAGGCCCTTTCTATGCGTTCACCTTTTGGTGGCGGTGAGTGGGATGATTTTTGTGATGAGATGGAAGCTGAGTTAAGCTTTTCTATTCAAGGTAAAGAGCATACGCTTACTGAAGCGCTTCACGTTATGAGTGAAGGTGAAGACGCAGCTGTGCGTTTAGAGGCTTTAAAGTCTGTAAACAGTGGTTTAGCTGATCAATACTTCACACGTTATCGTTCACGCGCTTTAAACCTTGTTATGGGTTCTAAGGCTGTAAGCGATGATCAGCGTGGTTATGCAACGCCTATGTCGAGCCGTAATATTGGTTCGAAGGTGGACGATGCAACAGTTGATGCTTTACATGAAGCTGTAAATACTGTGGGTGCTGATGAAGCTCAACGTTTTTACAAGCTAAAAGCTGAAATTTGTAACTTTACATTGCCAATGCCTTGGTCTGACCGTAATGCGAACTTGCCTTTTGCAAGTAAGAGCATTATTAGCTGGGACGACACGAGGAAGACTGTTCTTGATGCTTATGGTTCGTTTAGTCCGACACTTGCAGGTTTAGTGAAAACGATACTTGATAGTAACTGGGTTGATGCTCCTGCGGTAAAAGGTAAACAAGGTGGTGCGTTTAATGCTTCTGGTACATTCCCAGGTAGTGAAATTCGTAGCTATAACTTCCTTAACCATCAAGGTTCAATACGTGACGTTATGACGGCGGCTCATGAGCTTGGTCATGGTGTACATGGTATGCTTGCAGCTGAAAAGCAAGGTTCACTTATGTGGCATGCACCTATGGTGTACGCTGAGACGGCCAGTATCTTTGGTGAGATGATTACTTTTAACCATATGTTGTCACAGATCACTGATGATCAAGAAAGGCTTGTATTGCTGATGGGTAAAGTCGACGACTTTATGAATACGGTTGTACGTCAAATTAGCTTTTCTAACTTTGAGCAAAAAATTCATGCTGCCCGTAAAGACGGTAAGTTGACAGTTGGTGACTTTAATGAAGCATGGCTGGATGTAACTGCTGAGCTTTATGGTGCTGACGGTACATTGTTTGACCATAGCAATATGGAAAACCTATGGAGCTATGTCGGTCACTTCATGAACCCGTTCTATGTATATGCTTACGCCTTTGGTGAATTGTTCACGCAAAGCTTGTTTGCAACGAAGGATGCGCATGGTGATAAGTTTGAACCAATGTACCTAGACCTTTTACGTAAGGGTGGTACTGAAGGTGCTGTTGACTTAATGAAGCCGTTTGGCTTAGACCCGAAAGATCCAGATTTTTGGACGGGTGGTATTAAGTGTTCAGTATCTAAATGGTTAGATGAAGCTGAAGTGTTGGCTAAAAAACTAGGTTATACTAAATAACCTAAACCATCGAAAAAAAAGGCTCTGCATTTGCAGGGTCTTTTTTTTGCCTTGTCATTCAATTATAAAGGGTATATCCTTTTTTAACTTGTAAATTCTATAAGAATAAAAACATAAACATACCAAAAATATCTTTACATGAACGTTATTACGTGATAATAGCTGACTGTTACTGTGGGTTCCATCTCTATAGAAGGGGCCAACGGGACGTAAATTAATGTAAAAACTGGAGTGTTAAAAAATGGCGAAAAAAATTATTGGTTATATTAAACTCCAGGTACCTGCAGGCGGCGCTAACCCTAGCCCTCCAGTAGGTCCAGCCCTCGGTCAAAAGGGTCTTAACATTATGGAATTCTGTAAAGCCTTCAACGCTGCCACTCAAGAAATTGAAAAAGGCGCGCCGGTTCCTGTGATCATCACAGCTTACGCTGACCGTACATTTACATTTGAAATGAAGACACCACCTGCAAGCTTCTTGCTTCGCAAAGCGGCTAAAATCGCTAAAGGTCATGGTGCTCCGAACTCAGGTGCAGGTACGATTGGTAAAGTGAACCGCAAGCAACTTGAAGAAATTGCGACTATCAAAATGAAAGATCTTAATGCAAACGACATGGAAGCAGCAGTGAAAATTATCGCTGGTAGTGCACATGCTATGGGACTTGAAGTAGTCGACTAAAGATTACTTCTAAGTTTCTCACGTTTGTGAGGTTGTTTAATATAACTACAATATAAAGTAGGAGAGCGCTAAAATGGCAAAGCTCGCTAAAAGAATAAAGTCTAATCTTGAAACTGTGGACCGTGAAAAGTTCTATGTTTTAAGTGAAGCGGTGACAACACTATTGGGTTGTCAGAACGCAAAATTTGATGAGTCAGTTGAAGTTTCCTATAACTTGAACCTTGACCCTCGTCATGCAGATCAAATGTTACGTGGTACAATTGTACTACCACACGGTACTGGTAAAGTATCTCGCATCGCTGTATTCGCTAAAGGCGACGCAGCTGAAGCCGCTAAAAAAGCTGGTGCAGATGTTATTGGTGCTGAAGACTTAGCCGCTAAGGTTAAGGGTGGTTTTCTCGATTTTGATATCATCGTAGCGGCACCTGATTGTATGCCTATCGTTGGTCAACTTGGTAAAATCCTTGGACCTAAAGGTTTAATGCCTAACCCTAAATTGGGTACGGTAACACCTAACGTAACGAAGGCTATTGAAGACATTCGTGCTGGTATGGTTGAATTCCGCACAGAGAAGAACGGTATCGTTCATGCTCTTGTTGGTAAGAAATCATTCGGTGCAGATAAGCTAGAAGCTAACATTAAGGCACTAACGGCGCGTATTAAAGCTGATAAGCCTTCTGGCGCTAAAGGCCAGTACATCATGAAAATGAATGTTACTTCTACAATGGGCCCTGGTATCAAGCTTGATATGAGCTCAGTTGCTTAAATAATTTATTGTTCAGACCTTCGGGCCTGTGCGATATTTGGCTATTTGTTCTTGTAATAAATAGTCAGCCTGTTGAAGAAAGACGGCGAAGGGGTTGAATCCTTCTTAATCAATACTTATGTATTATCCGTCCGAGACAGTGACAAAGTTTTTTTGGAAACGAAAAAGTATGTCATTTAAATCAACAGGCGAACATAGGGAAGAATAGGAAGAATAATCTTTCTATTCTAATTAAATAGGAGAAATCTAATGGATAAAGCTCAAAAAATAGCTTTTGTTAAAGAGCTTAACGAAACACTTAACGGTGTTGAGTCCATTGTTGTTGCTCGTTATGACGGTACTACGGTATCGGAATTGGAAGAATTGCGTTCACAAATGCGTGGCGAAACAGGTATTGTACAAGTTTGCAAAAACCGTTTAGCTAAAATCGCCTTTGACGGAACACCTTACGCTAACTTGAAAGAGTTCATGACAGGTCCAACGATTCTAACAATGGGTACTGACGTTGTTTCTGCTGCTAAAATTGCCCAAAAGTTCGCCGACACACATAAAGCATTCGAGATTCTCGGTGGTGCTATGGGTGAAACGAAGCTTGATCAAGCTGGTGTTGAAGCATTGTCTAAAATGCCGTCACTTGATGAAATTCGCGGGAAACTATTGGGTACACTTATGGCTCCAGCTACACAGTTGGTGCGCACAATTAACGAACCTGGCACAAGCTTGGTACGTGTATTGGACGCAAAGTCTAAAGCAGCGTAACTATTGGAAATCGTTAAATAATTTAACATACATACTTTTAAATAAAGGAATATTAAAATGGCAGATCTAAATGCAATTAAAGACACACTTTCTACTCTAACAGTAATGGAAGTTGCTGAACTCGTTAAAACTCTTGAAGAAGAGTGGGGCGTAAGCGCTGCTGCTGCTGCTGCTCCTGCTGCCGCTGCTGGTGGTGGTGAAGCTGCTGCTGAACAAACTGAATTCGACGTTGTAATGACGACATTCGGCGAAAACAAAATCTCAGCAATTAAAGCTGTACGTGCAATCACAGGTCTTGGCTTGAAAGAAGCTAAAGATCTAGTTGAATCTGCTCCTGCAGTGATTAAAGAAGGCGTTTCTAAAGACGACGCTGCTGATATCCAGAAGCAACTTGTTGAAGCTGGTGCTACTGTTGAACTTAAATAGTTCGATTGATACATACTTTGGTAGAGAGTCAGCAGTCATTTTGACTGCTGGCATTCTGCCGTCTTTAAGGAATATATTTTCTTAAGGTAAAGACAAGAGGTTTTATTTACGCCAAAGTTTGGTTCCTCTTTAAAAAAAATGAAACCTTGTGGCGAGCATGCAAGAGGCATGAAGAATATACAACTAGCGCAAAGGTATATGAATATGAGTTACTCCTTCACTGATAAGAAGAGAATCCGTAAGAATTTCGGTAAAATTCAATCTGTAGCTACTCTTCCGAGTCTACTAGAAATCCAAAAGAAATCATTCGCAGCGTTTTTAGAGCCTGCAGAAACCAAAAAAGATTCAACAGTTGCTTGTTTAGGTGACGCTTTTAAAGGCGTATTCCCTATCACAGACAACACTGGTACAGCTGAACTAGAATACGTAAGCTATTCGTTCGACGCACCTAAATTTGACGTTGCTGAATGTATGCAACGTAACATGACATACGGCGCGCCTTTAAAGGCAACAATGCGTCTGACTGTATGGCAAGAAGATGAAGATACGGGCGCTAAAAGCGTTCAAGACATTAAGGAACAAGAAGTTTACTTGGCTGACGTTCCTGTGATGACACACAATGCGACTTTCGTTATTAACGGTACAGAGCGTGTTGTTGTTTCTCAAATGCACCGTTCACCTGGTGTTTTCTTTGATCACGATAAAGGCATGAGCCACTCAAGTGGTAAACTCCTATTCTCAGCACGTGTTATCCCATTCCGTGGGTCATGGTTAGACTTTGAATTTGACCACAAAGACAATGTTCACGTTCGTATTGACCGTCGTCGTAAATTGCCAGCATCTTATATGTTGCGTGCAATGGGTATGGAAGAACAAGAAATTCTTGATACTTTCTACGATAAAGTTGACGTACGCATCAAGTCTAAGAAATTTGCACTTGCGTTCACTAAAATGTTTTATGAAGGTGTGAAGCTTACTTCTGACCTTATTGACGCTGACTCAGGTGAAAAACTTGCAGAAGCTGGTAAAAAACTAACAAAACGCAAACTTAAAACGATCCAAGAGGGTGGTTGTAAGTGGGTTGCACAAGAAGTTGAACAACTTCTTGGCCGTTACATTGCAGAACCTCTCGTGGATAGCGCGTCTGGTGAAGTTCTATTTAACGCTGGTGACGAAATTTCACTTGAAATGCTTGAAAAAATCGCTGAGCTTGGCTTGAAGAAATTCCAAGTGCTTAAAATTGACCACATGAATGTTGGCCCTTACATGCGTAACACACTTCAAGTTGATAAAGTGACAAACAAAGAAGAAGCTTTGGCTGAAATTTACAAGGTTATGCGCCCTGGTGAACCAGCAACGCTTGAAGCTTCTGAAAAAATGTTTAATGGCTTATTCTTCGGCGAAGACCGTTATGACTTAAGTGCTGTGGGTCGCATGAAAATGGACGCACGCCTTGGTTTTGATAACACAGACGAAACAAAACGTGTTCTTACACATGATGACGTTATTGCGACAATGAAGAAACTTCTAGAAATTCGTGATGGTAACGACGTGGTAGACGATATTGACCACCTTGGTAACCGTCGTGTACGTTCTGTTGGTGAATTGATGGAAAACCAATTCCGTATCGGTTTACTCCGTATGGAACGTGGCGTTAAAGAACGCATGGCTTCTTCTGAAATTGCTTCAATGATGCCAAACGACCTTGTAAATGCACGCCCATTATATGCTGCATTACGTGAGTTCTTTGCGTCATCTCAACTTTCACAGTTTATGGACCAAACCAACCCACTTTCTGAAGTAACGCACAAGCGTCGTCTTTCAGCACTTGGACCTGGGGGTCTAACGCGTGAACGTGCTGGTTTTGAAGTACGTGACGTACACCCAACACATTATGGTCGTATTTGCCCAATTGAAACGCCAGAAGGCCCGAACATTGGTTTGATCAACTCACTATCAACTTACGCACGTATTAACAAATACGGTTTCATTGAAACACCTTTCCGTAAAGTTATTGACGGTAAAGCGACAGATGATATTGTTTACGTAAGTGCTATTAACGAAGCAGCTCATACCATTGCGCAAGCTTCAACAAAACTTGATGATAAAGGCAACTTGGTTGACGAGCTTGTTATTTCTCGTCAAAAAGGTGAAACACTTCTAGCACCACGTGAAAACGTGGACATGATGGACGTATCACCACAACAGGTTGTGTCTATTGCGACAGCGCTTATCCCATTCCTTGAGAATGATGATGCTAACCGTGCTCTTATGGGTGCGAACATGATGCGTCAAGCTGTACCATTGGTTAAAGCGGAAGCACCGCTTGTTGGTACAGGTATGGAAGCTATTGTTGCACAAGACTCTGGTGTAACAATTAACGCGAAACGTGACGGTGTTATTGAAACAGCAGATGCTTCTCGTATTGTTGTCCGTGTGACGCAAAAACTAAAAGCTGGTGAGTCTGGTGTTGATATCTACCGCACAAGCAAATTCAGACGTTCTAACCAAAACTCTTGTTTGAACCAACGTGTTATCGTACGCGCTGGCGACGTTGTTAAAGCAGGCGACATCATGGCTGATGGACCTTCTACAGATATGGGTGAGCTAGCGCTTGGCCGTAACGTTACTGTAGCCTTTATGCCTTGGAACGGTTACAACTTTGAGGATAGTATCTTAATCTCTGAGCGTATTGTACGTGACGATGTTTACACATCTATCCACATTGATGAATTTGACGTTGTTGCACGTGATACAAAACTAGGTGCTGAAGAAATTACACGCGATATTCCAAACGTGGGTGAAGAAGCACTTAAAAACCTCGATGAATCTGGTATTGTACATATTGGTGCTGAAGTTGCTGGTGGTGCCATTCTTGTTGGTAAAATTACCCCTAAAGGTGAAACACCAATGACACCAGAAGAAAAACTTCTACGTGCTATTTTTGGTGAAAAAGCGGCTGATGTACGTGATACATCACTACGCATGAAACCAGGTGTTACAGGTACAGTTGTGGGTGTTAAAGTCTTTAACCGCCGTGGCGGTGAAAAAGATGAGCGTACGCTTCAAATTGAAGAACAAGAAATCGCTCAATTCACACAGGATTTAAACGAAGAGCGCCGTATTCTGGAAGCAGATACAGTGATTCGTCTTAAAGATTTCCTTAAAGGTGGTAAATCAGCTGCTAAAGTTGGTGATATTTCTAAAGGTAAAGAAATCACGATTGACCTTCTTGAAGGCATGAAG
>JBLILN010000007.1:0-88229 GCA_047635695.1 Alphaproteobacteria bacterium | reverse complement strand
GTGATGATCTTGCTGTTGTAATTAAAGACCTCACGGACGACAACCAACTGTCGGATGCCATTAAGCGTATTGAAACATTCCGCCATCACGGTATGTTGGCGCGTATTAAAGACGAATATAGCCAAATTGAAACAGTCGTTAAGGGGCATATAGAATCGCTGGCGGAAGTGTCGCCTAGTACCTCAAAAATGCTTAGCATGCGCTTTGATGGTGAAGCACCAACCATGCAACAAGGACAAGAACGCCCTTTTGGCTTTTTAGAACGTACGCTCAACGCCATTGAACATAATGACCTTACCCTCATAGCATTTGACGATGTCCATGAAATTTTTTCTTTCGCTTTTGAAATGTTAAATGACCGTGAAATACCTGTTTTGCATCCTGAATTTAATGGCCATGCCGACTACGTTATTGCACAAAAAAAGCTCGATCGTAGCCGCTCGTTACTCAAACAAGCCATTGCAAAGCGTAATAGCCGCCTAAAGGCTATGGCCGAAATTTTGAATAATATGTCACAAAGTGATGTTATTATTCCCACAAGGTTCAATGTCGATGAAATTATCCCTTTAATTGAAGATCAATACAAAGAAGTTAAAGAACTTATTAATAAAGCAATAAAAGAAGGTGATATGCCTGCTTTAAGGCGCTACCACAAATCACTCAGAGAAACATTCAAACTTTATAGAAAAGTTGAAAATCATCACAAACGTGCCATACGCTTTACGCGCGTTTTTAACAACATTCGCAAAGACTACGATAAGTTATGGCGCAAACACGGTAAATCTATCACTTTTATGCTTGAAGGTGATAAGGACGATGATAACAGCGTGTCTATTCGTGAGGACTATATTACGTTGGACGATACTCAAAAATTATTACTCACAAAAAAACTGATACTTTTACATAATTACACCCTAAAAGAACAACGTAAGAAATATGAAAAATTCAGCAGTATTGAATTTACGCCAACGGCTTACAAACGTCTGGCGATGGAATATGTGATGATCATGGATGAAATGTTAAACTTTAGCCAACCCGAAGAATTGCTGGCTATTGAATATTCTCATGCGCCGTGCTTTGGTCATATTGATATCAACGACCCTACCAGAACCAAGGTTGGCCTTGCACTCCTTTCCATAGAAGAGTTACAGCAAACTAGAACCAAAGTTGCGCACCGCCTCGCCCGTAATTTACGAGAATATTATCGTGTGCCACTGAACAATAAAACAATTAAGTATTTGGTGAAAAACTTTAGTGCCGACAAGGAATACTTGGTCAAACTAAACAAGACAAGCCTCAGCGACAAACAAGATGTTGAGGAGCGTTACGCTATGGACTTAAAAATAGTCGATTGGGAAAAGAAATTCATACCGATCATGAAGAAAATACGCTCAACCATTAGCGTCTAATAAAGCTTATTTCCTATCTCTACAAGGGCAACTGAAATACATTTTCTCGTTACCAAAAGATGGCCGCACTAGAGGTACTAAAGGCTATTAAACTTCTGCTCTGGAAGGCGAATAATAGCCTTTAAAAGCATGCCGATACAAATAGTCGCTAAAAGTGAAATAAAAGAAATGGTCATAAATTCTGCAAATTTCAGCCATATTGATTTAAAACTTTTTTGCACGACAAGCACATAATCATTGCCCCAAATATTATAATTTTGGTAAGCGCTCAATACTTTATTACCTGTAAAACCTTTTTCTTTAATAAGGCCATTTACACTTAGGATCGCCTGCTGTACAGATGTCAATTTAGCTAACCCTTCGAATGTAAGTTGATCATTATTGAAGTCGCAGCCGTAAACTGTTTCTGAAAAATCAAGCCAGCACATGTGCTCACCGTCTGCCAGTGTCATTTCCTTATATATAGGCACATAACTGTCAATAGAAAGCTGCAGTACCAATACACCTATCAACTCTCCTTCGTGCTTTACAGGCAAAGATATAAATGTATTGGCATTGTTTTGATATTCTTTGTTGTTTGACAGTTTATGAAATGATGATGCGTTTCTATTTTCGGTTTCAATTACTTTTTTAACAGACTGCGCAAGGGGAGACGCAGCATAGCTATTTGTGTTTAAAGGCCGTGCAAAATCATGGCTTTTTTCTGTAGAGTAAATAACGCGCATGTCTTTTTTACGTACATATAAAATATCAAAAAAATTAAATTTGCGACTAACACTACTTAATTGCTGATGCAAACCTTGATGAAGCTGGCTATATTTTGAGTAATCCTGTGCATGGTCGAGTAAACCCTTTTTACCTAAAGCATAAGGGTTTTTTGCGATATAAAGGTAGTGTAGTTTTTTAGATATAGGGTCATATTTCTGATCCTTTAAAAATTGAATCTTATCTTTATGAGGCATATTTAACTTTTCGTAATAAACACTTAAGTCTTGTCGTTCTTGCTTACTCATTACCAAGTCGAGAGAATCTAATGCTTTTGAAATGTGGATAAACTTACCTTTGAGATTTTCGTTGTTTTGTAAAAAATCGGCAATCGATTCGATAGACTGACTATAGTATTTAAAAGTTGTCAAACCCCTTTCAAGTTTTGCCTGCAGTTCAATCCTTTGGCTTTTTTCAATAATATTAAACACCCATAGAGAGCTTAGGCAGAAAAAAAAAGCAAATGGTAAGGCGTATAAAAGCCAAAAATTAAATGATGAAATTTTCTTTATACTCATATTTTAAAAGTTCTTTTTCTTTTACTTTAGCAAGCTTTATAAATATCTGAAATCATTTTGAGCAAAATAACTACAAAAGCAATTGTTTTAACAACTTCAACTGACAATATACAAAATTTGTAAAAAAACAACTTATCGTCATAACTAAATTGGCCTAAAGTCACATGCCTACATAAATAAACATATATAAAACCATATAAAAGGTGATTATATGTTGTTGTCACTTAATTTTTGTGGCTTCATATATAAGTATATATAATCCATGTCGCCTCTAAAGAGGTCACACGTGGTTACACATTAACTATAATAAATAGGTTTGAATAACATGAGTGCAGGCTTCGAAGTATGTATCCACAGGGACGGTCGCTGGGAAATTTACTCATTTTTTGATGACAATCAAGAAAATGACGCCATCTATCAAGCACGTGACATTTCAAATAATTATAGTTCCGTTTGCGTTTTATGGTCCAGTAAAATGCGTGTAAGCTACTTCAAAAGTCGTGACTCTAATATTAAACAACCGACCTACATGGACGTACGCAGCGATTTAAAACTAGGGCACAAAAAACAATCAAAACCTACTCCTATTATTAAAAGCATACCAAAATTAAAAAAACAAAAAGAGAAACCTAAAAAAACAGAAGACCCTCTCTTCACTGAAAAAGACAAACAACGCGCTATTATGAATAGTGCTTTAACTGGCTTCATAGGGTTTATATTAACTTTCTTTTCGCCGTCGCTCCTTTCAGCGGATGCAAACTCAGCGATGCAAGCTATTGTTATGGGAACTACCTTTATCTTGTCAATATTTCTGTCTTATATCGTTTATCAGGTAACAGAACAAGCATCACGCCTACATAATCAAAAGGAAAATATGGACAGTGATATCGCTTGGAAGACGCTTGGTTTAAGTAAGGATACCCTTGAAAAACTAGCAAGTGAACAAATTCCCGAAATGAAGAATGCTATTTCAGCGGCGATGCCTGATATAGCAGCTATGAATATTAAAAACAAAAAAGCTTCCGCAAATTCTTTCAGCCCACAAACATCTGGCGCCAAAGTTAAAGACGCCGCATCTACAAGCCCTAGTATTCAGAAGGCAGACACTTTAAATGATAATTCAAAATTTTCGGTGACACAGCCTCAAGAGAATAAAAATCAGTCTGAAGAAAGTACAGCCCTTGCTGAAGCAAGTTTAAGAGAGTTACTGACTGAAATGTGCCGCACTATTAAAAGTGTTTCTTACGATAAAGAGACTGATTCTTTAAAAGAAACGCATGATCTTGCCGCCACCTTATACCTTTGCGGTGGTGCAAGCTATGCTATACGACATCTAAACTTACCACAAAACCTTGTAGGGTCGTCGGTGCCAATGTTGCTCACTAGAATTGACGTTAACCCAGAAATATCTACAGGCTTTGTCCAGCAATTAAGTAATTATATTCACACACCTAGGCATGCCATTTTATTTGACCGTGGCGTTGCCGATGCTAAAACATATATTGAAAACAGTAGCGCGCCTCTAACCTATGAAGACGCATTAAAAAAATGGATTGCACTTCAAAGCGAAGCTTCGCCAAATTCATTTTTTGCCTCTATTATTTTTACCGATATTGAAGGTTTTACTGAATCCACAAGGGTGCATGGCGACAAGTGGATGATCGATGTTTTACATGCACACAATGATATTGTCCGTAAGGTGTTAGCACAATTTCGTGGACAAGAAATTAAACACACTGGTGACGGTATTTTAGCCATGTTTAATAACGTCAGCAAAGCAGTTGAAGCAGCGATTGCCATTCAACGTGGCTTTGACTTATTTTGCAAAGCTATGCCTAGCCGTGAGTTTAAGGCTCGTATAGGTATTGGCGCTGGTGATATAGTGTCTATAGACGGTGATATTTTTGGTGGTAGTGTCAACTTAACCGCCAGAATTATGTCACTTGCTGTTGGCGGGCAAATTGCCATTACAGAGTCTGTACATGGTATTGTTAAAAATGGCGAACATATATTTACAGACCTTGGAGAACAAGAGCTTAAAGGCTGTAAAAAGCAGCATATCCACCTTGTTAATTGGACAAAAATCAATCAATCGCCAGAGCAACTAGCGAAAGAACTTACTGCCCCTACCATTGACCAGGAAAAGAGCAGTTAAACTTCTTTTCATCTGTTGTATTATAAGGCATAAACCCTAAGCTAAAAACACAAAACCTCTTTATCTTCAAAGGTATAAAAAATAGCACATTTACTAAAATATGTGAAATATTGACCACACCCACTTTCTTTTACTAAGATTATTTAAAGCAAATAACAAAACGTAAAAGGATATCGTACCCTATGGCAACAAATGTCGCAAAAATCAGCAGTGAGAAAATTCATGAAATTGCAAAAGGCCTACATTACGCCCTGTCTGACACCTTTATGCTTTATTTGAAAACGCACACTTATCACTGGAATGTTGAAGGACCTCATTTTTTCATTTTACACCAGTTATTTGAAACGCAATATACTGATATGTGGCAAGCCGTCGACATGCTTGCGGAACGCATTCGCAGTATTGGTGAAATGGCACCAAACAGTCAAAATTTGATTGAAATGTCAACGATACATGCAAACATAAAAACACTCAACAGCAACAACATGCTGAAAGATTTAGCGTATGGGCATGCAATTGTTATTCAAACACTTAAATCAGCCTTGGGTTTTGCAAATGAAGCAGAAGATGAAGCAACGGCAGGTATTTTAACGGACCGTATCATTGCCCACGAAAAACACTTGTGGATGCTTAACAGCAGTGTTCAGTAATGTATTCGTCTCTTTTGTTTAAACGCCTTATCATATAATCTATTTTTTTATGATAAAAACTGTACTTGAGATGTCTATTGAGGTAACCTTTTCTCAGTTACGCGGTGCATAGGCATCAAATACCTAAACTTTTCAATATAGAATTTCTATAAAACCACCTTCGCTTCTGCTTAGGTATAACTTCAAACCCACAGGCATATATTTTTTTGTGCCTATCTTTTAGAACTTAAAATGATCTTAAACTTACTCTATCTTACTAGGAGGGTACCTCCATGACTAAACGTCAAATTAAATCAGGCCCTCGCATTCGTGCGAATTTAGTGGCCTACTTAAAAGTGGAACAACGTTGGAACGATCGTATTTTTCCTTCACGCCGTTCACTTAGAACCATCCTTAAAAACGACTTTAACCTAACGAGCTTTTTGCCTCGCCGTTTAAAATTATTAGAAAACCGCATGCGCTCATTTTATGCAACGCATATGGCACAATACGAAAAAAAATGGACGGCTTATTTAGAAGCTAAAAAGCGATACGATTCTGGTAAAGGTGCACAACCAGAAAAACCAACCATTCAACCCTTAATAGAACTGATGGAACGCCCTCGTGGTGACACACAAGTCATTCAACTTAAAGACCAGCATGAACATGGTATGACACTTGCGCCCGAAAAGTACCTAAAAGGTAAACGCATTTACTTAGTTACTTCAGGTCAAATTGGTGCTGATGCTAATGACAACATGTGGAAGTCTTTTCACACTTACGCAAAATACCGTGGTGAAAAACAAACAGCAATTTTAACCATGGCAACCACTTATGGCCGTTTATCTATTAATGAAGATGGTTTTATTGAAAGCTCTATGGACGATATCTTCAACGGTCATATTGTGCTCGATGCAAACATTGAATTAAACAAAAATATCGTGCTAGACACTTTGCGTATGCGCCCCACTATTGGTGCCCCACTTGCCGGTCTCGGTAAAATTCGTGGTAAAGGCAGTGCCAAGAAAAGCCGTGTTTTCGCCCATCCAAAGCAAGAGCTTGAATATGTAGGCACGCCTATTGACAGAGACTCGCGCTTAATAGCCACAACCGGTTCTTGTACTTACGCCAATTATTCGACGAATAAATTAGGCCAACAAGACAAAACGGGTGAACTTGCACAACGAGACCATGTTTTTGGTGGTTACGTTATTGAGATTGAAAATGATGAAGTTTTTCATATTCGTCCCATACGTGTTGACAGTAATGGTTGTTTTAGTGATGTATTTTACGATAAAAAAGGTCAACTTATTGCCAAACGCTTTACACCTAACGGTGTCGAAAAAGCAAAAGTAGCTTATGGTTTAATGGGCGATTTACATTTAGCATGTAAACCAACCATGGACATGGGTGGCTTAAAGTGGGGCACTGACCCGACAGTTTTTGAAGCAACATTTGGTGCAAACGGTCTTATTAATCAACTTGAAATTCCGTTGGTTGGCCTTGGTGACACCATGGACGCCCATTCTATGGGGCACCACGATGAAAAAGATAGCATACTAATGGAGCGCAAGTTCCAAGGTGGCATGTTAGATGTGAAACGAGAATTTAATAACTTTGTTGATATTTACAAAGATATATTCCGTATGACTTCTGCACAATATCTCGACATTGCGGCAAACCATAGTGAGCACCCTTACCGTTACTTCTCTGAAGAGCGCTTTTTAGGAATAGGTTCGAAATATAACATATTCAACAAGCGTTTCGGAATGGAGCAATGGCTAAAATTAACCGACCCAGCAATCACTAATAAAAATATTATTGAATTGTATGCGCGTGAACGTTTTACGGAAGCTGAAAATGGCCGTATAACCTTTACAAAACGACGTGAAACACTTGAAATTGAAGGTGTAAACGTTGGTATGCACGGTGATGGTGGTATTTCAGGTGGAAGATGGTCTGACACTTCGGGTAATAACATTGGTATCCTTTGTATGGTTGGCCATAGACACAAACCTGGTATTAAAGGTTGTGTGTTTACGGTTGGTACTTCAACCCATCACGACTTAACCTATACTGGTTATTTAGGTGCATGGATGAATACCCATGGACTTATATTCGAGTCGTATGTCAAAGATGAGCCAGGTCAAATGATGTTAATTAACATTATTGAAGGTCGTCTTGCTTGGGACCCAACCAGAAAAGCAGCGTAAAACTGTTGTATCGATTTAACACCCCTCTTAAAAAAGGGGTGTTTTTTTTGTCTTATAACGCATATAACTTGCAAAATATAACGACAAAAACAATAATGTGTAAAACAAAGGTAATATGTCTATGGGCACAAACAAAAAAATACAAAAAATCTGCGCATTAATAATCGTTTATGCGACGCTACCTGTTTGCCATGCCGATGACGAGATTATGCCACGCCTTTATATTGAAAATGAATTAATGATCATTCAGGACTTCAATGAAGTGCGCCAAAACGTGATAGATAACAAATCTATAGACTATGAAAATATCATCTCAAGCGAAAAACCTGCGGCAGAAGTTTCAAAGAGCGTGAAAATTGAAGTTCCGGCTGACGAAGAATTCCCAAAATCATTGGAAGAACGCCGTAAAGCAGCACATAAAAATTGGAAATTTATGACCAAGGAAGAAAAAGACGACTTTTTTTCAACCTTACCAAAGGCCGCAGAAGAGAGGTTGAAGAACCGTCAAGAATATCTACGTAGTCGACTTGGTTTGCTGCCAGTACGCGGGAAAAATACGACTGACGATATCTAATTTAAAATATTAGCTTTAGAGAAGTGCCTGCTATAGCACTACCCTTTCGTCGCATTTAATTGCTCTTCTAATTCAGACCAACGCAGATATAATACATCAATTTTGTCTTGTGCTTCGCCCATATCATGACAATAAGCTTTAAAAACACTTAAATCTTTCGCATCTACAGGGTTTTTGTGTAAATCCTCTAGAGCCGTCTCAGCTTCTAAAATAGCTTGTTCCATACCGTCCCATTCTCTTTGGTCTTTATATGAAAATTTATTAACCTTCTTCGTTTTTGTTTGTGGCATGTCAACTTCAGTCACTTTTTCATAAACTTGTGTATTATCTTTTGCTTTTGTTTTATGACGGTTTTGCCATTGTGGGTAGTCAACATATGGTGTAATAACGCCATCACCTTCAAATCCAAGTAAAACAGTAGACACACGGCTAATCATTTCCCTATCATGCGTCACAAGGACGACGGCACCAGGAAATGTCATCAAACTTTCCTCTAGCACTTCAATAGAAGGTATATCAAGGTCGTTGGTCGGTTCATCGAGAAGAAGAATATCGGCTTGCTGTAGCATAAGTTGTCCCATAAGAACCCTTGCTTGCTCACCACCACTTAGCGCACGTACAGGGCTGTCTAACTGGTCGCTACGGAAACGCAGTTTTTGCGCCCATGAAGCCACGTGAATATTTTCACCGCGGTATTCCACAATATCAGAACCTGCTGGTGTTAGCGCTTCACGCAGTTTAACATTAGGATCAAGTAAACCACGATTTTGGTCAAATTTAATCACCTTAGCCCCGTGAGCTAAATTACGTTTACCAGCGTCCGCTTCAAGTGTGCCCGCAATAATATTCATCAACGTACTTTTACCAATACCGTTTGCCCCCAGTAACCCTACACGCATACCAGGTGCAAGTGTGAGATCTAAGCCATCAATAATATTTTTATCGCCATATAATTTTTTAACAGCATGTAAAACGACAAGACGCTTCGTTTTTTTATCCGTCGCCTCAAAATCGAGAGAAATTTTCTTTTCTTCTCTTGTGCGGTTTTTAAGGTCTTTCACTTCATCAAACAAATCATTTGCGCTATTTTTACGCGCATTTTGCTTTGTGCCCCTTGCCCTTACACCGCGCTTAAGCCATGCGTCTTCAATACGTGCTTTGTTTGCAAGGTTGCTTGCACGTTGTTTTTCACCAGAAAAATAGTCAGCCTTCTTTTCAATAAAAGTATTATAGCTGCCCTCATATCCCCAGTATGTATTTTTATAGCGTGGATTAATTTCAAGCGTTTTATTTGTACATTTTTCGAGGAAATGCCTGTCGTGGCTAATCACAACATACGAAAAGTTTGCCGAGAATAGATAGCTTTCTAGCCATTCAATACCTTCAAGATCAAGGTGGTTTGTCGGTTCGTCTAATAGCAACAAGTCTGGTTCTCTTGCCACTTGGCGGGCAATAGAAAGGCGCTTTAACCACCCCCCTGAAAGGGCAGAAACTTTTTTGCTAAAGTCATCAAAACCAATACGTCCAAGGGCAATACTGACGGCTGTTTCTTTTTCAAAATCGTCACCTGGGTCATCAGCTAAAGCTTCTAATGCTGCTTCTAGTACAGTTAATTCAGGGTTAATTTCTTCAATTTGCGGAATATAAACCATGCGTGAGTTTTTAGCGCGCACCAATTCACCTTTGTCGGCTTCTAAATGGCCTGCGAGAATTTTTAAGAAAGTTGATTTACCCGCGCCGTTAGGCCCAATCAGGCCAATTTTTTCACGTTCTTTAATAGAATAGGTAATGCTTGTAAATAACAGGCGGTCACCAATGCTTTTTTCGATATCTCGACAGATTAATAAATCACTCATAAATACATTGATACCAGTCTAGCGCTTATAAAGCAATATCTAGGCTCGCAATATCAGATAATTTTTGTTATAAGGTATAAATAATTAAATGAATAGGGAATAAAGCCATGCAAGATGCACCACAAATGTGTCCAAAAGATAAACGTCAATTTTTACGTGTGGCGGCAACTTTATATAAAGTTTGGGAGAACGCTAAACTTGAATACCCAGACGCCCTCTTTCACATTGAAGGCGAAGAGCTTCAACTGTTAAGCGAACCTTACCTTCAGCGTGGTAAAGGCAAAAAGCAACGTAATATTTTAGTACGTGGCTATATTTCAGGCGACAACGAAGACTAAAAGATGTAATCATCTTTATTTTTAAGCGGCTAATTTTATAGGTCGCTTTTTTTATGCATGGCCATGGTAATTCATATCCATAAGGGCTATTTATATATTAGATATATACATCTACACACTTTTTATGTTCCTTAGGCACCACAACCCAAGGAGACGATTATGTCTTTAGATCATTCCCCTGACGCAGGTCAAAAACCCATTACAGTCAAAGATATCGACAAAAAAGAAACCGAAATTCGCACAGCCTTTATCAAAAAAAAGCTTGATACATTAAGTGCTAATGTTCGCGCGTTTATACATAAAATGTATAAAAACCCCACGACTGCAGAAAAAATTAAGGTGTTTATTTTAGCATTTCCTAACCCTGAATATAGTCAGACTGAAATAATGCAAGATAAACAATTGGAAGCCTACGTTCTAAAATTAAAGGCTAGAGGTTTTGCTATTCAGGTAAATGTAGAAAGAAACAGTTCGGTTACAGGTGGCGAAGCTATAGCTTAGCTTAGGTTAGATTAGATTATATAGAGTAGACTATACACTTACTGTTGCCCGTGCGGAAAATTTATTGTCTCAGAAATAATCAGGTGAAAGATACTGCGAATAAAACACAATATCGATCAAAGTCATTTATGACAAAGCCCTCAATTGAGGGCTTTTTTTTACGTTTACAAGTTAAAATGACATTCAAGTCACAGTTAAGGCTGTTATTTACCTAGAAGTTAAATTAAAGGTAAATTATTTATTAGATAAATCAAACACTTTCACGTATTATCAATACAAAGTTTAACAAAAAACAAATAACAAGGTATATAAAATGAAAAACTGGAAATCATGGTGGATGGTTGCTTTAAGCGCTTTCATTATTAGCTGGCTTGGCGACTGGGCAATGGCACAATGGATGTCAAACGAACAATGGTTAGCAGCTTGGGGCATTGAAAACAAAGTTTGGATGAATTGGGAAACTATCATTTCTTATGCTTGGTTTGCACTTGCGCTTACATTTGTCTTCATTAAAGGCTATGAAGGTAGTAACTGGAAAGAAGGTATACGTTTTGGTACTTACATGTGGTCAGTGATGATTGGTGTGCTTTGGATTTCAGGCGCAATGCCAACACAAGACTGGTGGATGTGGACTGCAGCAATGTGGGCAGGTTGTGCCTTAATTGGTGAAGTTATGTGGTGGACATATAAGCCTATGGCTAAAGCATAATCTTTATATTGATGCAAAAGAAGCTCTTATTTAAGAGCTTCTTTTTTTTATTCTTTGCGTAGTATAACTGAATACCAGTCTGGCCTTTTAGGCAACGCCAGCAAAGGGCATGGTTCTAGGCATTTTCTCTCAATTTTCCAGCCTTTACTGTCTAATTCAAGTGCACTAAAACGTGCATCATTTAAATCATAATAATAGCGTTTATGGGCGTCTAAACCGTCCCACTCACCATGCTTAAAACACATGAATAACACACCTTTATTTTTAAGTGCTATTTGAATCCTGCTCAGCGTTTCATCAAGTTTGTGTTTATGGACATGAAGCAAGGGAGCATAACACCAAATAGCGTCATACCGGCCTATTTCATCGATATCATCAAATAGACAATGGATAACTTTGTGCCCTGTCGTTTGTTCAGCTTGTCTCACCATAGCGATAGAGCCATCCATAGATGTGACTTTATAACCTTTATCCATAAAGTGTTTACTGTCGCGGCCAACGCCACAGCCTGCGTCTAAAATATGTGCATTTTGAACTATGTACGATTCAAAGGCATTCCATGCATTGAGAGGTATCAACCCCAGACTTTGAGTGCTATAAGATGCAGCGTTTTCATTATAAAAATCACAGATTTTATTCATATTATCGGCCCATGGCGCGGGCGACCTTAGACACTGGTTCACGGTCAAATAAATCGCTCACATACCAAGCTGTGCGTACCAACATTTCAAGGTCAATACCTGTTGAATAACCTAAATTATCAAGCATAAAAACAACATCTTCTGTGGCTACATTACCCGAAGAGCCCGGTGCATAGGGGCAGCCACCAAGGCCTGCAACACTGCAGTCTATTGTACGGACACCCACTTCGAGTGCCGCGTAAATATTCGCTAAGGCTTGGCCGTAAGTATCATGAAAATGAACAGCGATTTTATGCATTGGTATTGTTGCTGAAAGTTCAAATATAAGGCGTTTAATGGCAGCAGGGTTTGCTACCCCTGTGGTATCGCCCAATGAAATTTCATAAGCACCCATTTCAATAAGTTTGTTGGCCATTACGACAACCTTTTCAGGAGCGACGGCACCTTCGTAAGGGCAAGCTGCAATACATGAAATATAAGCACGTACTTTAATATGCTCAACCTTTGCACGCTCAAAAATTTCAGCAAAACGTTCAAAGCTTTCAGCAATGCTACAGTTTACATTTTTTTGGGAAAAACTTTCAGATGCTGAAGCAAATATAGCCACTTCCTTTGCGCCAGCTGCCACAGCATTTTCATAACCTTTGATGTTAGGGACCAGTACCGAAAGCTTAAGACCATATTTTATCATGTCCAAACCTTCCATCACGTAGGTAGTGTCGGCCATTTGTGGTATAGATTTTGGCGAAACAAAAGCTCCTGCTTCAATATGTTTCACACCTGCCTTTTTAAGGTTTCGAATAAGTTCAACCTTTTCAGCCGCACTTATTTGATGCACTTCATTTTGTAAACCATCACGTGGGCCAACTTCAATTATTTTGACAAATTCTGACATTTTTTATTCCTCTATACGTATCAAAAGTGAACCTTGTGCCACTTGTTGCCCTTGTTTAAAACATATTTCTTTTATAATACCCGCATATGGCGCTGTATAAGTTTGTTCCATTTTCATGGCTTCCATCACAACAAGCTCTGCGCCCTTTTCAACCTTTTGGCCTTTTTTAACCAATATTTTAGTGAGAGTACCCGGCATTGACGCACATAGTGCTTCACCATCAACAGTGTGATCCAAACCTTTATGTGCTGGATCATCTAAAGTCAGCTCATATGACTGTCCTGCAAGCATAATGGTCAGAATGCCATCATTTTCATAGACATCGCCACCTGTAAAGTCAATGCCGATATCTCCCACCTCTTCTGGTAATTCGATATCGATATCATCTTGCTTGTATGTTATAAAAATTTCGTAGTTTTGGTCACCGTCTTTCAGTGTAATTTTTTCACGGTGATAACTATTCATGCGCCATCCATCGACATCATTCCAAGGAGACGTTGCATCGTGGTGGTTATGATAAGCATGTTCCTCCGCTTCAAAGCGCCCTTCAAGAATAAAATTAACAGCCAAGGCCAAGACCTCTGATGGCACTTTTTCTTTTGTGAGTGCAAGGTTATCTTTTTCAACCTCCATAAACGACGTGCTAAATTTTGCCGACATAAAAGTTTCATTACACACAATAGACTTCAGCAATTTATTGTTAGTTTTGACACCCGCAATTTGTACGGCACTTAAAGTATTATACATAATATCAAGCGCTTCATCGCGGTCTTCGCCCCAAACAATAATTTTTGCAAGCATGGCATCATAATAAGGCGAAACATTAGCCCCCTCTTCAATACCTGTGTCGATACGCACATATGTACTTTCTTCTGGCCATTCTAATAAACCAATATGACCGATAGACGGCGCGAAATTATTTTCTGGGTCTTCTGCATAAAGACGACATTCAAAGCTATGCCCCGTACAGGTAATATTTTCTTGTGCGCGTGGAAGTGGTGCACCCGCAGCTACAACAAGTTGCCATGCCACTAGGTCTTCGCCTGTTATCATTTCTGTAACGGGGTGTTCAACTTGTAAACGTGTGTTCATTTCCATAAAATAGAAAGACCCGTCTTTATCAAGCAAAAACTCGACCGTTCCAGCACCTTCATAATGAACCGCTTCGGCGGCCTTGACTGCTGCAGAGGTTATTGCTTCACGCTGTTTTGTTGAAAAGTTCGGTGCAGGGGCTTCTTCTATTACTTTTTGATGACGGCGCTGTACACTACAGTCACGTTCATATAAATGAACTGTATTGCCGTGCGTGTCCGAAAATATTTGCACTTCGATGTGCCTTGGTTCAGTGAGGTATCTTTCAATTAAAACATCGGCGCTACCGAATGATTTTTCACCCTCACTGCGTGCTTCGTTTAATGCTGTGTCGAAGTTTTTCATGTCTTCTACCAAGCGCATACCACGGCCACCGCCGCCATAAGTCGCCTTGATTAAAAACGGCACACTAATTTTTTGTGCTTCATTTTTCAATGTTTTATCCGACTGATCATGGCCATAATAACCAGGGACAACAGGCACACCTGCTTTTACCATAATGGCTTTAGCGGATGATTTAGACCCCATTAATTCGATTGTTTCTGCACTTGGCCCAATAAACTTAATATGATTGTCAGCACATTTTTTTGCAAAGGCCGCATTTTCACTTAAAAAACCATAACCAGGGTGAATGGCTTGCACACCATTTCGCAAGGCAATCTCAATAATTTTATCACCGTCCATATAAGTTTCTGCCGCTGTATTACCACCAATTCGTACAGACATATCAGCCATTTTGGCATGTAAACTGGCACAGTCAGCGTCTGAATAAATAGCGATAGTCGCGATGTCCATATCTCTGGCTGCTTCAATAATACGGCAGGCAATTTCACCACGGTTTGCTATTAAAATTCTTTCAAAGGGGCGGTCCATATTTATTTTCCTTTTATCCAATTAGGTGAGCGTTTTTCGAGGAAAGCTTGAATACCTTCTTTACCTTCGTCTGTTGCACGGCGGTTGGCTATCCACTCTGCGGTACCGAGAAGCGTGTCATCGTCGAGAGATGCTTCACCAACAACTTCTGCCAACTGTTTGGCAAGCGACATAGCTTGTGGTGCATTATGTGTAATAGCGTTTAACATATTTTTGAGTATTGTCTCCGCATGTGCAGCATCTTTTGAAATTTCATGCACTAAATTTATTTTTTCAGCTTTCTCGGCTGAAAAAATTTCGGCTGTTTGTGCGTAACGCTTCATATGTCTTCCGCCCATAGCACGGAAAACATAAGGGGAAATAACCGCAGGGATAAGGCCTAACTTAACTTCGCTTAATGCAAATTGGGTGTCTGTGTCTGCAATAACAATATCGCAAGCCGCAGCTACGCCAACACCACCGCCAAATACATGGCCATGTACCAATGCAATGGTAGGAATGTTCACGCTATAAAGTGTATAAAGCATTGTTGCAAGGCCTGCGGCGTCTTTTGTATTTTCTTCCAATGTGAAGTTTGCAGTACGTTTCATCCAGTTAAGATCACCGCCTGCACAAAAGCTCTTGCCTTCGCCCTTAATAACGAGAGCACGCACAGAATGGTCTGCTTCTATTTTATCAAATGCTGCCGTTAGCTCTGCTATCGTTTCTTCGTCAAAGGCATTATGAACCTCTGGACGATTTAGTGTGATATAAGCAATATTTCCTTTGTTTTCTACAATTATATTTTTCATTTTTACTTCTTTTTTACTTTTACTAAATAATGAGTGTACCTGATGAAGCTTTGATTATTTTTAAATTATGGAAGCGGAAATATACATATTGTACATGCGCCCCGCAAAAGTTAAACAAAATAAAACGTCGCAGGTAGATATTTATTTACATTCTAAAGATACCAAAATTGGTATCCTCAATAGGCGCGTTTAGTGCTGCTGATATGGATAGCCCTAACACTTTTCTTGTGTCTTTAGGGTCAATAATACCATCGTCCCATAGCCTTGCTGTGGCATAATAAGGTGACCCCTGCTCTTCGTATTCTGCAATGGTTTTATCCATAAAGGCTTTTTCTTCTTTTGCAGGCCATGTTTCACCCTTGGCTTTGTATATGTCCTTTTTAACCGTTGCTAACACATTGGCTGCTTGCTCACCACCCATGACGCTGATACGACTATTAGGCCATGTAAACATAAAGCGCGGGTTATATGCACGACCGCACATGGCATAGTTACCAGCACCAAATGATCCACCAATCACCACCGTAAATTTAGGCACATTGGTTGATGCCACGGCCGTTACCATTTTAGCACCAGCTTTTGCGATACCTGCATTTTCATAAGATTTACCAACCATAAACCCTGTAATATTTTGCAAGAATACCAAGGGTATTTTGCGTTTTGAACAGAGTTCAATAAAATGTGCACCTTTTTCGGCTGATTCGCTAAATAATATGCCGTTATTGGCAATGATACCCACAGGGTAACCATAAATATGTGCAAAACCACAAACAAGCGTTGAGCCGTAATGTGATTTAAATTCATCAAACATACTACCATCCACAACACGGGCAATAACCTCATGCACGTCATACGGTGTTTTAAGGTCTGATGGAATAAGGTTATACAGCTCTTCACTGTCGTATAAAGGTGTGACAACGTCTTTAACAGATAATTCTACAAATTTCTCACGGTTTAAATTTTTAACACAGCATCTTGCAATCAGTAATGCATGTTCATCATTTTCGGCAAGGTGATCTGTGACACCTGAAACTTTACAATGCATTTCTGCACCACCAAGGTCTTCTGCTGTGACTTCTTCACCTGTAGCGGCCTTAACCAGCGGTGGGCCACCGAGAAAAATAGTTCCTTGTTTTTTAACAATAATAGCTTCGTCACACATAGCAGGCACATAGGCACCACCAGCAGTACAACTGCCCATTACTACGGCTATTTGCGGGATATTCAAAGCACTCATTCGTGCTTGGTTATAGAATATACGGCCAAAATGTTCTTTGTCGGGGAAGACTTCGTCCTGCAAAGGTAAGAACGCACCACCACTGTCAGCTAAATAGATGCAGGGCAAATTATTTTGCAATGCAATTTCTTGTGAACGCAAATGTTTTTTAACCGTTAAAGGGAAATAAGTACCGCCCTTCACCGTGGCGTCATTGGCAACAATCATACATTCAATGCCTTCAATGCGGCCAATACCTGTAACGATACCTGCGGAGGTAATGTCCGCGTCATACATATTATCAGCCGCAAGCGGTGCAATTTCTAAAAAGGGTGATGCATCGTCAATAAGCGTATTTATGCGTTCTCGTACAGGCAGCTTACCGCGGGACACATGTTTTTCCATGTATTTTTCACCACCACCACCTTGCAGTCGAACAGATTTAGTTTCCAACCCCTTGATAAGCTGACGCATTTGCATGGCGTTACGTATAGAACTATCACTAGATAAATTAAAGGTACTTTCTAATACAGACATTGTTTTATGCATTCTTTCATTTAAATGAGCTTTAAAATAATAACACAAATGAGATATATCCTCAAATCCCATAAAAAATAATCGCCTGTTTTTAGGGACTTACGTAACTTTTGCACAAAAAATATGCACTTTACACTTGACGTGGGCGAAAAAAAGCCTATTTATCTATAACACGCAGAATGAAACAAGGTTTTTATATATGAATAGAATACTCAGTGTCTTGCTTACCATTATATCAATAACGGCAAGCAATGCCCATGCTATATGTGAAGTTGAATATACAGAGTCTGGTGATACCATTGCATTTCTAGATAAAGACTACCCTACAAGGTCTCAGCGCACTTACCATATGAAAGGTGCAAAGTACGAACCTATTAAAGATACTGTAGACTTTAAACAATCTGGCCAAGCCTCATGGTATGGCCGCCCTTTCCACGGCAGAAAAACAGCAAGTGGCGAAGTTTACAACATGTTTGATTATACCGCTGCACACCCAACATTACCTATTCCGTCATGTGTTAAAATTACAAATGTTAAAAATGGTAAAACAGTTGTCGTGCGTGTGAATGACCGTGGCCCTTTTAAAAGTGATCTCGGTACAGACACAAGTAACCGTATCATAGACCTTTCATTAAAGGCGGCAGTTGCCCTTGATTTCCGTAACGAAGGCATTGCTGATGTATTGCTTGAGGTTCTACCAACACAGCTCACTCAAAAAGCAGTTGTATCAAGAATGATCGCCTCAAACCCATAAATTTAAATATCTACACGAATAAGGCCTCGCTATTGTGGGGCTTTAACTTGTCTAAAGGACAATATGTAGTGAGCTACATAGGACACAGGAAATGGATAAAGAATCTTTTAAAGGCGACCAGAAAGAGATTTAAGGACAAGTTCGGCTTCAACCAGCGGTTCAGTTACTAAACCACACCAATGAATTTTACCTTGCTTCGTGCGTTCAATCAAGCCAGCCGTTTCTAAAACCTTAAGATGTTTTGACACAGCGGCAAGTGACATGTCGTATGGTTCAGCAAGCTCACTGACCGAAAACTCTTCTTCCTTTATGCGACGTAAAATGGAGCGACGTGTTTTGTCACTTAGCGCATGAAATATGCGGTTCATTTTTAAATTGTCATCATATTCAACCATGGAGTTAAGCTTAAACACCTATGCTGTTACTGTCAATAACGAGAAAGCATTTGAAAATAGGCCCATGTGCTTTTTTGCAACGAATTCATGAATTCTCATTCATCTATTATGTAAAATGGCAGAAAGCAAAGGATTTTAATGTGTTTCAAAAACAACACAGAGACTCAACAACTATGCTCAAGGCTTACATAAATTGCTATTTAGTAAAAAAATAAGAATGCATTTTAAATTGAGTGTCACACCTTAAACTTACAAGAAAGTAATTAAGCGTGGCTTAGACCCTGTTTATGAATAAAAGCGGTAGGCGTTTTTACCACCCTGCTTCGCCGCATACATCGCTTCGTCAGCGCAGTTTACAATAGCTTCACTGTCTGTTGCGTCTTTAGGGAACATTGAAATACCAATACTTGCACCCATACGGATACGGTTACCGTCGATCCACATTGGTGTTCCAACCATTTCAAGTACTTTATCGGCACGTTCTTTAAGAACCTCTTCATCTTCAAGCCCTTTAAAGAGGATAATAAACTCATCACCACCAATACGAGAAACAATATCACTTTCCCTTGTGCAGGCAGTCATACGTTCAGCAACAATTTTTAAGGCTTCATCACCCGCGTCGTGGCCGTATTCATCATTAATAGGTTTAAAACCATCGAGGTCAATAAACATCACAGCAAGAGGTACTTTTTGATCAACATAAGTATCCAGACGCTGCATAATATAACGGCGGTTCGCAAGGCCTGTTAACGGGTCTTCGTTTGCATCGCGTATAGCTTTATCACGGTTCATAAGGTTGTTAATAGCGTCGGCAAGTGGAACGAATTCGTCCTTACGTGAAAGTATTAATGGGTCACGTTTTTCACCATGCTCAACAGCACGGGCACATGAAATGAGTTTGCGGATAGTATCTTTGAAGTCATCGCTTAGGTAGCGTGCAAAGTAAAAAGCCACACATGCGACTAAAATAGCTGAAACAGAAAGAGGCGCCCATAGGAATCTCATCCCGTATGGTGTTAAGCTAATAGCGATATAGTTAAAGGCTTGTAGTATGAGTACAAACGCAATGAATACGCCAATAAATCTTATAAAAAGAGACTGAATTTTCAACAGTAAAACCTTTTGCGTTTTGTTTTTAATTTATTCTCTACATGAAACCTCTTCTTGTAGGGTCTACAATACCTTTAAAGTACCAGATATAAGTTATTTAAAAAAGCTATCAACCATCATGATTGCCGTATAATTAAGCAATTAGAACAAACCATGCGACATTAAAACAACGTCGCAGTCACTTTTAGAATATATTTTCTTTAGCTATATACGTAAATTAATGTTACCTTTCATGCAATTAAACACCTATTCTTTTTCGATCCTTAGAGGTAGTCCTTATGCCCCCTCCTAAAAACAAAACATTTATCGCTCAGCTATATAGCAAACACATAACCAGTTATTTTATTGTTACCTTTCAAAACGGTCTTATTCATTCGGCCAAATCAATTACAGGTATTTCCTATAATGAAATATACCTGCAAATACAAGACGGCCTTATGGAAGCTTGCGCTTTAATTCCTTTACATAAAAGCCAAACTATCTGGAAATCATTGCCTGATGAATCACATCGTTTTGAAAGCGTCACCATTATGGCAAAACAAAAAGACGCCCCAAAAGTGCGTTCATATTTTATCTAAATAACGAAATAAAGCCTTGCAGAAATGCAAGGCTTTTATCTTTGCGCAACATTAAAACTATTGCAACTTTCAGAAACCTCAGCAATTAATGCTGGCAGTTCTTGCATCGGAAAAGCGGCATGATAGGTGTAAAACCCGCCATCTTCTTCTGCATAAATAGGTTGATAAGCGGCAACTAGAGTAGCACCTGGCTTAAGAAAATATGAAACCTGCCTTGGTGAATATTCAGCTTCAAAACCAAAACCACTACCAGATCCTTCAATGTCAAAACCTGTAAAACGTGCCGTATTCAACTGTAATTCTGGCGCATTTATAAGGGGCACAGCGCTCACTAAACGAAAGTGAACCCTGCTATGACTGATAGAAGCATCGGTCGAAAGTGTAATATCGGCGCTCGTCCCTGTAATACGACACTCATTTATTTGCCAGAAATCACTGGCCTGGGAAACACTAGAAACACCCATAAAAACACTAAAAGAACAAAGCGTCACTATACTTAACTTCTTTGCTGTGCTTAAAATCGACATTGGTTTTACTTTAATTCCGTGTTATTTTTATAGCGTATTCTAGAACGCGTTAAGAAAATAACACAACAAAAGGAATAATATCATGACTCTACCACTGGCAAAATCACAACAGTCAATTGTGAGCGAAATTTTTAAAGACTTAGGCCTCGACGTAAAAAACCTTGGCGCTTGCGGTAAAAAGTGGAACAGTGAAGGTGGTGAATTATTATCTTCAACCAACCCAACGACAGGCGAAGTACTGGCACGCATACACTGTGCGACAGACACCGACTACGAAACAGTTGTGGCCGACGCTGAATCGGCACAGCTTAAATGGCGCGAAACACCTGCCCCACTCCGTGGTGATGTTATTCGTCAACTGGGCAATGCGTTCCGTGAATATAAAGAACCCTTAGGTAAACTTATATCACTTGAAATGGGTAAAGTTTTATCAGAAGGCCTTGGCGAAGTTCAAGAAGCTATTGATATTTGCGACTTTGCAGTCGGCCTTTCTCGTCAACTATGTGGTAGCACAATGCACAGCGAACGCCCTGGGCACCGCATGTATGAACAATGGCATCCACTGGGTACCATTGGTATCATTACGGCCTTTAACTTCCCTTGCGCTGTTTGGGCATGGAATGCAAGCCTTGCTGCCGTTTGTGGTAATGCTATGGTATGGAAACCGTCTGAAAAAACACCACTTGTAGCCATTGCTATGCAACATATTACAAACAAAGTTTTAAAAGGAAATAACATGCAAGGCCTTATGGGGCTGGTCATATCTGTTGACCGTACTTTAGGTGAACGCATGGTTGACGATAAACGCATGAAGCTTATAAGCGCCACAGGTTCAGTGCCTATGGGGCGTGCCGTGGGGCAAAATTCGGCCAAACGTTTTGCGAAGTGCCTGCTGGAACTTGGAGGTAACAATGCCATGATTATTATGGACGATGCCGACCTAGACATGGCGATGCGTGCTGTTACTTTTGGCGCTGTGGGCACAGCAGGGCAACGTTGTACAACAACTAGGCGTGTGCTGGCACATATTGATATTATTGACGACCTTATTACAAACGTGAAGAAGGCTTATGCTTCCGTTAAAATTGGTGACCCACTCGCCGAAGGTGTTTTAATGGGCCCCCTTATTGACGAACTTTCAGTTGACGCTTATGAAGCAGCTATTGAAGAAGCGATAAACCAAGGTGGAGAAGTTGTTTATGGCGGGCAAATTATTGAAGGTGAAGGTAGCTTTGTTGAACCGACGATTATCCGCGCGGACAAACCATTGCCAATTATGCAGACAGAAACGTTCGCCCCTATATTATACATAGTACCTATCAAAAACTTAGACGAAGCAATTGATATTCAGAACGACGTACCGCAAGGTTTATCAAGTTCTATCTTTACTTTGAACATGCAAAATGCTGAGAAATTCTTATCGGCCATGGGGTCTGACTGCGGTATCGCCAACGTGAATATCGGCACATCGGGCGCTGAAATTGGAGGTGCTTTTGGCGGCGAAAAAGAAACGGGCGGCGGCCGTGAAAGTGGCTCTGACGCTTGGCGTACTTACATGAGACGTCAAACCTGCACCATCAACTGGTCAAAAGAACTACCACTTGCACAAGGCGTGAAGTTTGACACCTAAGTGCGCAAAGGCATAACACTTCATGCTATCTAATTATCGAACTTTAAAACCCTCTTCGGAGGGTTTTTTATTTGCCGAAACAACTCAAAACAGCCCTATACTAACAACTAAAGGTTGCAAACGCCTGTTTCATAGGCATTGTAGGCGAATTAATGTGGTATAAAATGCGAATAGCAGTGGAATCTAGAGCGAATCAAAGCGGCATTAAGTGCCTAAAACGTTTTTTTAGCCCTTATTATACAACTTATATATTGTAAAAAAAGCCTTTTAATTCCCCTTGTACCTCAGTTGGTGGAATTGAAAAAATACAACCCTATATAAATGCCTCTCCTTTACCCACATTGAACGTATGATTATTTACGCTTCCGCCTAACATTTAAGTTAAATATTTGTTTTATATTTGCAGGAGCAGGCGTATAATTATATTAATAATTATTTATTTAAAACATAACGACACAAAGGATATTTATGGTGAAAAACATACTCGTTGCTTCCGATTTTTCGGCACATGCAGACCGCGCCCTGGAAAGAGCTATTTACTTGGCCCATCAATTTGGTGCCCAGCGGCACCTTATTCATGTAATGAACCTCCTTAAATTGCCTCAGTGGTGGGAACGCAATGAGGAAACGCTTCGTCAAGAAGCCAATGACCTTGCACAAGCTCACCTAAAAGGCTATCCGTTGGCAGAAAAAGTAGATGTGAAAATTCATATCGCCAATGGTGACGCATTTGAAGAAATTATTGCCCTTTCACAAAAAACGAAAGCCGACCTTATTATTATGGGTCTACACAATAAAACGAAATTCCCCGACCTTTTTGTCGGCACTACTATTGAACGTGTTATGCGCAAAGGCACCAAACCTGTGCTGATGGTGAAGGACAAACCTACAAGTAACTACAAAAAAGTAGCTGTGGCTGTCGATTTTTCTACATCTTCCCAAAAAGCTTTGCGCATGGCGACAACAATTGCGCCTAAATCTGCTTTTAGTCTGATAAATATCTATGATATTCCTTTTGCAGGCTTCATTTCGGATGAGCATACAAGAAGCTTTATTGAGAGTGAAAGCGTACGACAACTTGACGAAATTATTGAAAAACACAATGAAACCTTCAAAGAAAAAGGCATAAAAGCTGAAAAAAGGCTGAAGCAAGGCGCTGCTATTTCTGGTATTTTAGCGGTCGTTGATGATGTAAAGCCTCACTTGTTGGCCATAGGGACACATGCGAGATCTGGCATCGGTAATGCCATGATAGGTAGTTCTGCAAAAGAAATTCTTGCTGCACCACCTTGTGACGTTCTGGTTGTGGGCGACATGGCATAAGCCTGATGAAGTATTGACATTTCCATTTTAAAACAGCCCCTTCAAAAGGCTGTTTTTTTTTGCCAAACATCTGTTTTCATCACGCTCGTTTATTCATTGAATTTTAATTAAATATAACGCGCCTTCTCGTCAATAGTGAATCAGGCGGGGATATTTTAGTTGAGGCTTATGGACGTTGCTAAGTAGCAATGACATCAGGCTGAAACAAAAATAGGCACCCTTAAAGCGCCTATTCCCTTCGAACAGAATTTATAAGTACAAACCGCCGTTAACGTGCAATGTCGTTCCTGTCACGTAACCCGCCTCTTTGCTGGCAAGGTAAGTAACTGCGTGGGCGATGTCGCTTACTGTGCCAAGTTTTCTGCTTGGAATTTTAGCAACCATTTCTTCCACAGCTTTTTCGGTCATGTCTTCTGTCATGTCGGTTTGGATAAAACCAGGGGCAATGCAGTTCACCGTCACGCCACGACGTGCCACTTCTTGTGCCAAGCCCTTAGTGAAGCCTGTAACAGCCGCTTTTGATGTAATATAGTTGGTTTGGCCAACGTTACCCATATGCGCCACAACCGACGTAATGTTTATAATGCGCCCGAAGCGTTTTTTCATCATCAATTTAGCAAAGGCGTTGGAAAGTTGTATGTTGGCACGCAAGTTTACTTGTAAAACGTCGTCCCAATCGGCGTCGCTCATGCGCTGAAACAAGCCGTCACGTGTGATACCTGCATTGTTTACCAAAACATCCACAGGGCCCACAGCTTCAATTAAGCCGTCAATCGCCTTTGTGTCGTGCAAGTTTGCCGCAACAAAAGTAGCGCCAATTTCATCGGCTACTATTTTAAGACTATTTGGGTTTGAACCCGAAATAACAACTTCTGCCCCTTGGGCAATAAGCGCTTGCGCAATACCTTTACCAATACCGCGGCTGCCGCCTGTGACTAAACATTTTAAACCTGTGAGTGACATTTTTTTAACCTTTGTTATTTATTTTATATGTTTTTTATGAAGCGATTTCGTTATTTTTTAACAAAGCTTCAAGTAAGTTATCAATTTGTGCGGGCGTATTTAACGCTGTGCCTTTTAAGCGTGCGTCGCAACGTTTAGCGAGGCCTGTTAACACTTTACCTGTGCCCAGTTCATAAATATCTGTGATGCCTTTATCGGCTAAATGTATCATACTTTCACGCCAACGCACAGAACCCGTCACCTGTGATACTAAGTTTTGGCGTAATTTATCGGCCGTTATTTCTGCCGCCGCTGTAACGTTACATATAATAGGTAAGCTGGCATTTTGCATGGTCGCGGCTTCAAGTTCTGTTGCCATGACGTCGGCTGCTGGCTTCATCAATGGGCAGTGGAACGGTGCTGAAACAGGTAAGCGTACCACACGTTTAGCGCCTTTAGCTGTCGCCATTTCTGATGCTTTTTCGATAGATTCTACCGTGCCTGAAAGGACAACTTGGCCGTCGGAATTATCATTGGCAACAAAACAACCTGCCGTGCTTGCAATGGCATGAATGTCATCATATGTAAGACCTAAAACAGCCACCATGGCACCCTCACCTTCTTTCACCGCATTTTGCATGGCTTCGCCACGTTTGCGTACCAATTTTAAAGCAGTTTCAAAGTCAAAAACATCGGCGGCGGCAAGCGCTGAATATTCGCCGAGTGAATGCCCTGCAACCATGCCTGACATTTGCGTCAGTTCCATATTGGTTTGCGCCTTTAAATAACTGAAAGCGGCATAACTTGTGAGCAATAATGCTGGTTGCGTATTGGCCGTGCGTGAAAGTTCAGCCGTGTCGCCTTGAAGCATAAGTTTGCTTAAATTAAAGGAAAGAGCGTCGTTTGCTTGTTCGAACAAATTTTTGGTGAGGCTACTTTCATAGAACTCTTGCCCCATGCCAATTTTTTGTGAGCCTTGACCCGGAAAAACTAACGCCGTTGTGCCTTTAGAAAACATATTTTTTATACATTCATTGTTATATTTAATATCATATAAGCCTTATATTGGGGCGCCTGCATTTATTCGTCAAGTGCTGAGTGGCAGAAAAAACCAATTAATGTAAGGGGGATATGCGGTTTTCACTTGCAAATAACTACAATTTCAGTATAGTGCGGCCTATTGACCTTGCTATCTTACTATAGAGATGGCTGCAATATGGGGCTTTATCGCACGTTTTTAAGCGGTACAGTCTATAAATTTTAATTGTAACCAGAAGGAATAAACATATGTCATTCTATGAACTCGTTTATATCGTACGTCCAGATGTTGCTTCTACACACGCAGAAACGACTGCGAAGAAGTTTGAAGAAATTCTTACATCTAAAGGCGCTAAAATTATCAAAACTGAGCAATGGGGTCTTAAAACTCTTGCTTACCGTGTAAACAAACACCGCAAGGGTTATTACACACTTATCGGCTTCGAAGGTAACGGAGACGCTATTGTTGAACTTGAACGTCAAATGCGTATTAGTGACGATATTATTCGTTTCCTAACTATGAGCGCACCTGAACTTACTAAAGCGCCTTCAATTCAAATGGCTCCACGTCGTCGCCCTGATGATTCAAAAGATGCAGCTAAAACAACGCGTCGCCCAATGGCTAACGCTACAGCTGAAGCATAAGAAAGGATATAAACATGTCTGAAATCGAAACAAAAAACACAGAAGCTACTTCTACAGAAGGTTCACGCCCTGCAGCAGCAGCAAGCTCAAGCCTACTTGGAAAGCCTTACTTCCGTCGTAAAAAGTCTTGCCCGTTCACAGGTGACCGTGCGCCAGCAATTGACTACAAAGACATCCGCACACTTGGACGCTTTGTATCACCATACGGTAAAATGCTACCAAGCCACATCACTGGTGTGAGCAACATTAAACAACGTAAATTGGCTATTGCTATCAAGCGTGCGCGTCACCTTGCTCTTATGCCTTACGTATCTAAGTAACCCTTAAAGGAGAAAAATATTATGCAAGTTATTTTACTAGAACGCATTGCTCGCCTTGGTAACATGGGTGACACAGTTGAAGTTAAAGCCGGTTTTGGCCGTAACTTCCTTTTACCACAAAGCAAAGCTTTACCAGCAACAAAAGCTAACTTAGCTAAGTACGAAGCACAGCGCAGCGAACTTATGGCTAAAAGCGAAGATGCACGCCAAGTGGCAACAGGTGTTTCTGAAACGTTTAACGACACTTCAGTTACACTTATACGTCAAGCTTCTGAAACTGGCCAACTTTACGGTTCAGTTAAAGCTGCTGACATTGCAAACAGCCTTATTGCTGATGGCAAACAAATAAAACGCTCAATGGTACAAATTGGTGAGCCAATTAAAAGCCTAGGCGAATTTGAAGTACGCATTGCTTTACACCCAGAAGTGGCTGTTAAAGTAGCTGTAAATGTTGTACGTCAAACTTCATAATCCACTCGTGGGTTAGTTATCTAGTAAGTATTGATATTTAATATCGACGCTTAACGGTAACAACGACATTATAAAAGCCTCGCTTGACCGAATTTTCGGTTTAAGTGGGGCTTTTTTTTGCATATTAATGATATAAAACGCCAGTGATCATATTTTATTTGATACTTCCCCTTGTTATTCCCCATCACAGCCCCTATTTATTAGCTACAAACACCATCTTTTTACCGTTTTTAAATGGACTTATTCTAAGCTCAGCGGACCTTTACGAGGAAATACCTATGCAATTTACAAAAATAAGTAGCCTTATGGCCATTTTAGCACTAACTTTCATGTCGTTACTCTCAGGTTGTAGTGATAACAACCTATTAGCTCAACACATCACCATCTCCAATACCACTAACCACCCAACCTTTATCAGCACTGGTGAAAACATGATATTGATAAGTGTTTCTGGAGCAGATAGCGTAAAAGATATAGTTATTAACTTCGGAGTAGAGGGCAGCCAAAGCTTAAAAGCAAATGATCACGCATTAGATGTATTGCTTAAGAAAGTCGAATATGACAATAAAGAACTTATTATAAATATAAAAGAAATAGCGGTTGTTAGCAATGTACATATAGTTGAAAAATTCCACCCTCTTGGCGGAACACTTCAAGTAGTAGATAGCATTAATGTATCACTAAACATTGACAAAAAACATCGTGTTATAGAAATTATCATAAAAAAATAAAAGTATCGAACTAGCCTTTTATGGCAAAGCACCTTCGGGTGCTTTTTTATTTTAGGGGTAATTTACAATTAAGAATTGCGAAAACATAGGGATGCTGTATACTCATTTTCTAGTGGATTTTCATAACTGAAAATAGCCACAAAGTTAAATTTTACAAGCTATGCAAAGCATAGCGGTCACTGATGAGATTTTGATTTCATTTAATGTGTGGAAACGTAAATGTACACTGAGTACATGCGTCCCGCGAAAGTTAAATTAAAGTATCGCAGTGAGGTGACATTTCGTAAACAATTAAATAGGGTAAACATGATGGATATCGACGCTATAAACGCTCAGCTACAGCAGACATCTGACATGGATATGAACGTTAGCGGTAACCCTGCCCAAACAGCCAAAGACCTGCCTCATTCAAGCGAAGTTGAACAAGCCCTAATTGGTTTACTCATGCTCAACAACGACTACTATGACGAAGTTGAAGGTGAATTACTGCCTGAACATTTTTACGTTAAATTTAACGGTGCCGTTTACGAAACAATGGCACAGCTTTTAGGCAAAGGCTTTGAAGCCAGCCCTATGACGATCCGCGAGAACATGCGTAGCTCATATGACGGTGACGGCGACCTTGCTAACCATTTGTCTGGCATTATGGAAAATGCATCCCATGCTTTCCGCGTAAAAGACCTCGCTATCATTGTTAAAAACTACTATTTACAACGTCAGTTGATAAAAGTCGGCCAAGACCTGACCCATAACGCACAGGACATTCCACCATCTGAACAACAGGACACTATTCAAAACGTTATTAGTGACGTTGAACAAACACTTTTCAAACTGGTTGAAACAGGTAGCACTGTGACATACCAAGACCTTAAAAATCCACTTAAAAATGTGATCGACCAAATTGCTGAAGCGAAAAAATACCAAGGTAAACTTGTGGGTACAACTTCTGGCTTAACGGCCATTGACGCCGCCTTAGGTGGTTTCCACAAAGACGAATTAATTATTTTAGCCGCAAGGCCTTCCATGGGTAAAACAGCCATTGCCATTAACTTTGCACAAAATGCCGCCGCTGCTGTTAAAAACAACCAATTTGGTGGTGCGGGTGTGGGTGTCTTTTCAATGGAGATGTCCGCCGAACAATTAACAACACGTATTATTGCGGCGGAAGCCCGTGTCAACTCCTTCAAAATTATTGATGGTAGCCTTGATGACGAAGAATTTACCCGCATTCAGGCCTGTGCCAACACGCTGGCTGAAATGCCGATTATTATTGACGATACGCCTGCGATTACCATTGCCACATTCCGTTCCCGTGCGAGACGCATGAAACGCCAATTTGATATCGGTATGATTGTGGTCGATTATTTACAGCTTATGCGTGGCTCAAGCAAAGCATCACAGCAAAACCGTGTGCAAGAAATTAGCGAGATATCTCAAGGCCTTAAAGCCGTTGCCCGTGAATTGGCTATACCTGTTATTGCCCTTTCCCAGCTTTCTCGTGCGGTTGAAAGCCGTGACAACAAACGCCCCATGCTTTCTGACTTACGTGAGTCGGGTTCCATTGAGCAAGACGCCGACGTGGTAATGTTCCTTTACCGTGAGGACTATTATTTTGAAAAAACACTGCCGCCAGAAGTTGACCGTAGCGAAGAAATGAAAGAACACCTTGCCCGCATTAAAGGCAAAGCCGAATGTATTATTTCTAAAAACCGTAAAGGCCCGACAACAACAGTGGCCCTTACATTTGTACCGCAATTTACGTTGTTTAAGGACTATATCAGCCCGCAGTCAATGGATAATTACAACGGTGGTTACGCGCAACAAACAGCTGAAAGTGCTGGTTTTGTGGCAAACACGGGCGCACCCGCAAAAGCCGTGAACGACGAAGACGCTCCCTGGTCTTAAACCTAAGCGTGCGACGCTTAACCCGATTTAGCCCATAGGCATTATTCTTTTACATTATACGCTTTTCGCTAGTCACTCATAAGTTACAAAGCCTATTCTCAACATAAAACTGACATGTTAACCCATGAATTTTTTTCATATTTTACCTGTCAGGTACAATCACTGACAGGTAAAAAGCCATATAATTCAGGCAATACAGGTGAAAACACTTGAAAAACGCCTTATATTCACCTATATAATATACCAATGACTATTAACCGGTTGCCTTAAAACAACCCTACCTTTAAATAATGTACACTTAGCTTGCTAGGTGGAATATAAACTATACACATATATTGAGCCTTTCTGGCTCTCCTAACAAGAGGTACCCCCTCTCAAGGAATTATTATGAAAACTTCAATCTTTGCTACTATTTTAGTAGCTATTTTTGCTTTAGGTTCTATGACTGTTTCTGCCCCGGTAGAAGGCAGTAAATTAAGTGATTGGTTCAAAGGTGATTGTGTTCAAAGCACATCAAAAGCACGTCAACAATGTCGTAAACAACGTGCGGATCGCTATGAACGAGAAATCAACAAAGAAGCAAAACAGTTAAATAAAGTGATAAGTAGCTACAATAAGGAATACTCAAGGTTTCAGGCTATTAAAAGCAAACAACAAAGCTATATTGACGAGGCACTTCGCCTTGAAAATCGTAAAGCTGAGCTAACTATTGCGCAGTCTATTGGTGAACTTTCACGTAATGATTCTCGTGAATTAGGTAAAGTAGACAGATATATCAGCAAAGCATATAGCAATGCTGATCGTCAAGAAACCTATAAAGCACGTAGCTACAACAAGCTAAAAGAATATGAGCGTGTATACACAAACTTAACGGGTCGCCCTGGTAGTGAATTAAAGTATCACGCTGAAGACAATATGTCTGATATGGATTCTTATTAATTCAAACTTTATTTACTTAAACTTAAATTTTGAGGTGCTTGACGCCTCATAAGGAAACAAAATGAAAACTTTAAACAAAGCTTTAATTATTGCTGTTGCTGGCCTTTCTTTAATGATGGGCGGTTGTTCTTCAAAAGGCGGTTCTATTTTCCCAAGTACGGACGATAGAGTTGTTCATGACAAGGAATACTTTCCCAATGGTGATGTTAAAAGTGAAAAAACAACAGCTAGTGGTCGTGGTACAAATTCTATTCGTATCAACAACCGTAATAGCCGTACTGAAACGCATTCTTCTTCGGACCGTAAAGCTAACGCTGATAGTGCCATGAAGAACGCTTGTGCTAAATACATTGGTAAAACTACTATCCCTGATGTATGTGAGCCTTACGTAAAATAAGTTTTTAATCGAAAATAACTTTACGTTGTTATAAAGAGTCCTTCGGGGCTCTTTTTTTTGCCCGCTCGCGGGTTTTTTATCCCATTGATATTTAAATTAAACATAAACATTTTACGGTAATTGCGCCGCTAGAATGGGTGATAGCAGGATCGGTATTTTTTTTTATAGTTTGCCACGTTTACAAACGTAAATAACAGCCATAAAAAATGAAAAAGGCGCTACAAGGGCGCCCTTTCCTAAACAATAGAAGTATTAACGAAACATTGAGAATTTTTTGGTTAATGGCTTAATATCGTCTTCTGCTGCAAATAAGCAGATACCTTGGTATTCCAAGTCATCATCTTGCGCTATTTGCAGCGCTTTGCGTTGTTCGCTGGCACTACCGGTTGCCATGGCACTGTTAAAGTCACTAAAGGCAATGTTCGCCTCTACAGCCCCTGCACGCACCTTACGAATTTGGTTGGCATTGTCGGCACGTAGCACAACAACGGGTACATTAGGCACGTTACCGTGTTCGCCGTCGCTTGCGTCTTTAAATGTATTTGTTTTTAGGTTTGCTCCAAATGACGCGCCAAGGCCTGCGGCCATTTTAACGGCAGCGTTGATAACGTCGGCTGTTTCAGCTTTTTTATTCACCACACAAACAAATTTGTAGTCAGATGTATCCACTGTTGGCACTGTCGCAACCACGCCCGCTTCTGTTTTAGCTGTCGGCTTGTTCGACGTTTCCGCATCACCGCCTTCTGGGCGTAAGTGTGGGAACAAAATAACGTCACGGATAGAAGGTTGGTTGGTTAAAAGCATCACCAATCGGTCAATTCCAATACCCATACCACCTGCATACGGCATACCATATTCAAGTGCGCGTACATAGTCTTCGTCGTAAGCCATGGCTTCGTCGTTGCCACTTTCCATTTGGTCAATTTGGTCTTGGAAACGGTTCGCTTGATCCACAGGGTCATTCAACTCACTAAACAAGTTACCAAGCTCACGGCCAACGGCAAATAGCTCGGCACGTTCTGTCCATTCTGGGTTATCGTCACATGGGCGTGAAAGCGGTGACGTGCTTGTTGGGTAGTCGTAAATAAATGTTGGGTTGATCAATTTTTCTTCGCAAAGTTCTTCAAACAGTTCTAGGAAGCACTGGCCATAGTCACCCCATTTTGAAAGTTCGATACCACGGCTTTTAGCCACAGCTTTCATGCTTTCAATTGTTTCAAGGTCTTTTTCGTCAACCTTGCCGATGGTTAAAATAGCCTCTTTCATGCTTAATTTAGCAAACGGTGCTTTTAGTGAAATTTTATGTTCACCATAAGTAAGGTCTGTTGTACCCATCACTTTTTGAGCCACATGTTCCATGAGTTTTGCACTAAAGTCCATCAGGTCATGGTAGTCCCAGTATGCGGCGTAAAATTCCATCATGGTAAATTCAGGGTTATGACGCACAGACACACCTTCGTTACGGAAATTACGGTTAATTTCAAAGACACGGTCAAAACCACCCACAACCAAACGCTTCAAGTGCAATTCAGGCGCAATACGCAGTTTCATGTCCATTGATAAAGCATTGTGATAAGTTTCAAAAGGCTTTGCCGCCGCACCCGAAGCTTTATGGTGTAGCATCGGTGTTTCGACTTCCATAAAGTCAGCTTCTGTCATGTAGTCGCGGATAGCGCTAACAATCTGGCTACGTTTTTTGAATGTTTCTTTCACTTCATCGTTCATAATCAGGTCGACGTAACGCTGACGGTAACGTGTTTCAGTATCATTCAGGCCATGCCATTTGTCTGGCAGTGGGCGCATGCTTTTGTTAATAATTTCAAAATATTCAGCCGCCAGTGTCAATTCACCTTTTTGTGTACGTGTCATTTGGCCTTTGACGCCGACAATGTCACCCAAATCCACGTGCTTTTTGAATATTTGGTAAGTGTCTTTGCCAATACCGTCAACGGCAACGCTACACTGTAAACGACCCGATGCGTCACGCAGTGAAAAGAAAGCTAATTTACCAAATTCACGTAGCAACATTACACGGCCAGCAATGGTAAATGTTTCACCCACAGCTGCAAGGGCGTCAATGTCATCGTTTTCAAAACGTTTTGAAAGGTCAGCGCATTTGTTTTGCGGTTTAAATTTGTTAGGGAACGGGTTAATGCCCATTGAACGTAAATTGTTTACTTTTTCCTGACGAATTTGAATATGCTGATTTGTTTCCATAATGTTTTAAAAAACTTTCAATTTTTTTATAATAAATTTAGTTTATGTTTTGAATTTATAGTGTAACTGCCTGGCAGTTGCAAGTAGCCAGGCCTATAAATTAAGGATTTTGTTTTTCTTTTTTGCTTTTTTTGTCTTTTCTTTTATAAAAGCGACGCTTTTTACCGTTGGCCTTACCATTATCTTTTTTCGCATAACCACGTCCGACCTTTTTCTCTTTTGATTTACCAACAAAGCGGAAAAGAGCTACAGCCAAAAAGAGGAAGAACAGCGGCACAAGCATAAACGTGGATATACCGTTATGTAACCATAAAGAAGCTTCATTTGTATCTCTAAAGACGGCTGCAACACCGATAATAAATAAAACGCCAGCAAAACCTGAAAGCCATAAAGGGAAACGCTTAGAATTAAATATGGCGATCGACATCACACCAATAGCAACAAACAGGCTTATTTCTGCAAAAACATGACCCACCCAATAACCCAAAATTTCATTGGATACTTGATAAGCATTGGTGATAAATGCGCTGTTTGACTTGTAAGCGACAAACGCCTCACCTAAGCCCCAGTTAAGCGTTGCCCAACGACCGATACCAAGCAAAAACCCGATAGCTGCAAGAGCAGAAAAAAACAAGGCCAAGCCCGACAATTTAAATGAATAAGGCTTAACCGCAGAATAAAAACCCACGCCACCAAAAACAAGCAATAAAGGTATAATTGAAAACAAAGTCCAGAATACATGGTCGCTTGAGCCACCTGCAATCATATTTTTCAAAAACGATTCAATACCGTTTGATGGCAGGTCAACCCCTAGGGAGCTGAGTGTAAATATAGGATAAAGTAAAGCCAATAAGACGTAAGACCATGCCGCAGATTTGACAATGAGTGCATGATTTCTTAAGCGTTTAGGTTTTTTCATTATTTTATCTCTTTAATTTTTGTATAGGGTTTATTTTTGGCCGTTGGCGGCACAAAATTGTCTGGGCGGTTTTCTGGCATCGTTTCAACATAAACGCTTTGACTTGGGAAAGCAAACCCAGTGCCTGCACCTTCGACGATATTTTTAATTTCGTAAGCTAATTTTTCTTTGATTTCGAGCCATTCACCCCAAACTGTTGTCTTTGTGAAGCAATAAAGTAAGATATCGATAGAAGAATCATTAAAGCTGTCAATACGCACAAAAGTTGACACCTCTGGCGGTTGAGCGAAGTCTTCATGGCCTAGGATATAGCCTTCAATGTTATCACGCACTTCGCGTAGTTGTTCGACCGACGTACTATATTCAACACCAATTTTCCAGCAAATACGACGGTGCGTCATAGCACTAAAATTTGTCACCGCATTGTCACTAAATTTTGCATTAGGTACATAAACAGGCGCCTTGTCGAAACGTCTGACCACCGTGGAACGAAAACCAATTTTTTCAACTGTGCCTTCAACAACACCGTCAACCAACACCCAATCACCAATGTTAAAACGGCGCTCTGCAATAACCAGCACCCCTGCAATCAGGTTTTTAAACAGGTCTTGCGCACCCAGTGCAACAGCCACACCAAACAAACCAAGCCCTGCTATAATAGGCCCTACTTGAATGCCCCAAATTTCTAAAACAGTGGCGACACCGATAAGTGAAAAGATAATTTTAACTGTTTTAACAAGCCATGAAACCATGACAGGTGTAAAAACTTTGCGTGCCTTACCAAGTCCGCGTGACAATACTTCTGTTAAATTAAAGGCCGACCAAAATATGGTTACCGCCACAAGAGAACGTACCAAGTTTGACACAAATATATCTAAATTTCCTTCAATTTCGAGGTACTGACCCGCAAGGAAAAAACCAAGTGTCACAGGCAGTAAACGCAAAGGCCCTTCAACACATTCGAGTATTTTATCGTCGATGGTACTTTTTGTACGGGACGTAAAAATACGCAACCATGCAATTAAAAAGCGTGTGGAAAGCTGGCGTAACAGTATAAATATATAAATGATTGCAAAGGCCACTAAAACATCGCCGACATTCACACCAAAAATACCTGTCATCCAAACATCTTTTACGATAGCTATAAATGCGTTAAAACTTTCCATTATATCCCTTTATTAAATTGCTAAAATTGACTGCCATACTATACCAAAACAAGAGAAAAATCTACCATTTACAACGGACAACCCTTAGTTGTTAATAAAAAACATAGTATTGTAAACACAATAGCAATGCACTGTATTATATAGAAATAAAACAACTTTTACTTGAAGTTTGTATTTTTATCGCCTATAGTTTGTACTTTAAAAAATTAAAGGGCAAAATAATGACAACGGGTACAGTAAAATGGTTTAGCTCCGAAAAGGGTTATGGGTTTATCGAACCAGACGAAAACGAAAACACAGCGGATATTTTTGTACATCTCACAGCCGTCGAACGTGCAGGTTACGAACAGCTTGAGCCGGGGCAAAAAGTAAGTTTCACGCTTACACTTGACCCACGCAAAGGCAAACCTACGGCAAATGATATTACTTTGTTAACTTAAACCACGCGAGGAAGTACAAAGTAGCTCAAACTATAGTTATAGAGGGCTATTTTTTATATCTGCTTTTTCGCTGATGGGTGTCATCATGGCTTTAAAAGGTGTAGAAATAATGCGTTTCTTGTCGGTATTTTCTTTTAATTTCACTGGTTCAGGTTGTTTATTTACCTGATCTAAAGGCGCCGCCTCTTCTTCTACCGCTTTAACTTTAACTTTAGCTTTTACTGCCTTTTGCACATTCAATTCTACGACTTGCTCTTCAATAAGCTCTAACAATAAGGGGTTAAAGTTTTGGGATGCGTCAATTTCATGCGGGCTTGCGCCACCTTTAGCAAGGGAGCTACCACGCCTTGTGTCGCTAAAGCCGGCATAACCATTTTCAGTTTTCATCACGGCCATCACAGCACCCATGGGGCTTTGTTGAGAAATTACATGTCCTTTGGCTTGCAACAATGCAATTGTATCGGGGCTAAAACCTTTTTCCACACGTATTTCATCGGGGTACCATTGGTGGTGCATACGCGCGGCTGTTACGGCTTCTGCAATGTTCATTTTATGGTCAATAACATTTAAAATAACCTGTAAAACAGTAGTTATAATACGGCTACCGCCAGGACTACCCAAGCTCATATAAAAACTACCCTTTTTGTCAAAAACAATGGTGGGTGTCATGGAACTTAACGGGCGTTTTTCAGGCTCAATTTTATTATACGCACCACCAATAAGACCATAAGCGTTTTTAGCACCTACCTTGGCGGCAAAATCGTCCATTTCATTATTGAGAAGCATGCCTGTGCCAGCAACCATGTGGCCGCTGCCATAGCTAAAGTTTAGAGTATAAGTATTTGTCACCACGTTTCCCCATTTATCCACAATAGTAAAGTGTGTTGTTTGTGGGCTTTCTTTCGGCATAAATTTAGCAGGTTCTATCAGTTCAGACGGTGTCGCCGACCCCATAGAAATACTTTTGCTCAAACGATCGGCATAAAGATCGGACATAATAGACCTAACAGGCACAGACACAAAGTCAGGGTCACCTAAATACTTACTACGGTCAGCGTAAGCCAAGCGCATCACCTCTGCCATAGCATGTATTGTTTTGGCGCTACCAAAGCCCCATGCGCTGAGGTCAAAATTATCGAGTATTTTTAACATTTGAATAAGGTGCACACCGCCACTGCTGGGTGGTGGCATGGAAACAACTTTATAGCCTTTGTAATAACCGCTCACAGGTTCACGTAGTAGCGCTTTATAATTGGCCAAGTCTTCCTTGGTGATTATGCCACCATGCACTTCCATTGACTGCACAATTTTATCGGCTATGTCACCTGTATAAAAAGCGTCGGCACCTTCTTGCGATATAATTTTAAGCGTGCGTGCAAGGTCTGCTTGTTTGAGCATTTCTCCGGCTTCGTAATAACCGTCTTTTTTATAAAAAACAGCTGTGGATTCTAAAGATTTTTCAAGGTGTTTACGCCCTTTTTTTAAAGAATTTGACAGCGGCTTATCAACCACAAAACCTTGGTCTGCCAAGTGAATAGCTGGCTGTAATAATTCTTCCCAGTCCATACTGGCATAAAGGCGATAAGCCAATTCCATGCCCTTCACGGTTCCTGGAACACCTGCACTTAAGAAGCTGTGGCGCGCTAAGTTTTTATCAACGTTACCATTTTGGTCTAAATACATGTCGGCTGTGGCGGCCTTAGGCGCCATTTCACGGTAGTCAATTGCCCTTGTTTCTTTTGTTTTGGCATGGTGCACAAGCATAAAGCCCCCACCACCAATATTACCTGCACGTGGCATGGTAACCGACATTGTAAAGGCTGTCGCAATAGCGGCGTCGATGGCGTTACCACCACGGTTTAAAACTTCAACAGCAATATTTGTCGCAATGTCAGACCCTGTTGAAACCATACCGTTCTCGTCATAAACAGGCGAAACAATACTGTCCTCAGAAAAAATAGCGGGCGCATTAAACAGTGGGTTATTTTCTGATAATATTTTGTTAACAGTGTTTGTTGTTGGAGCGGCAAGTTTAACCGATAATTTTGGTGATTCTATAGCATCGATTTGATTTAAAGCATCGCTAAAAACGCCTTGTGCCAAAGCAGGTGAAGCCAGCAAATGGCTGATGCATAAAACGCTTACAATAAATTTTTTCAACAAAACGGCCTTATTTTTTTATATTTATTAAAGTTATTATAGCAATAAACGTACCACGTTATAGCCCCTAAAATAAAAAAATGCGCCTTTTTTGTGAACAGGCGCCTAAAATACTTGAAATATCAGCCACCCTCACCCATATCTAGAGTAGAATTTGAAATATCTAAATCATTTACAAGCATTTTACATGCTTATTTTGCACTTTTCGTGCGCAACTCTTTTTTATGCCACAACATGAATTATATATTAAACAACAAGATAAAACTCGGGACACAGTTCATGAACTAACTGAACGTTATGGCAAAGAGAATACATCTGTTCTTTGTATGGACTATTGTACTCCTAAAACAAAGTCTGGGACAAAACTATGCGATGTCCTTAGACATTATATTTTATCTCAAATCTGCAAGGATGAATCTATTGAAAGTGCTGTGTCTCACGCAGAGCAATCAACGATCATTATTGACTTTGGGCAATATCACACCATGAGTAGCGATGCCTCTTTGTTACAAGAAGATCTTTACAAAACATTACTTAATGCACGTGACATTAAAATAGAATATTTGGGTAAAAGGTACAGCATTGCTACAGATAGAATGAAATTTATTTATTTGTTACGTAATCGCTTATGTATGGATTACGAGCCATTGCTACGTGATCAATTTAGATACTTACCTTTACTAAACTTTGTATTATCAAATGTAACGTAAGCCATTTAACAAAAAAAAATAACTTTAGACAAATAGCCTATACTCTCGAGATAAAGCCCTCAATTTGGGGGCTTTTTATTTGTTACATCATCCATAGATGCACCGTTAGGAAGGCTGAATTCAGGATGTAATTTTATGGTGAGACAAATGGCAATTGCCACGCAGGCAATGACATTTCGTTAAAACGAAAAAGGACGCCCGAAGGCGCCCTTCCCCTAAATATTTAAAGGGTCGCTTTTGCGGCAGCAAGAGCCGCCTGTAAATCACCAGAACGTCCTCCAGCCATGGCCATATCAGGGCGTCCACCACCTTTACCGCCAAGCGTTGCCGCTGCGGCAGCGACAATGTCGCCTGCTTTATGTTGACCAATAAGGTCTTTTGTGACACCACAAACAATCGATGATTTTTCACCATTATTGGAAGCCAAAATAACCACACCTGTGCCGAGTGCGTTTTTAATGTCGTCAATCATTTCACGCAGAACGCCTGCTTCGACACCTTCAAGGGCAAGAGAGACGAACTTAACGTCGTTAATGGTTTCTGCATTTTGTGCCAACTCCGCTGGAGATTGACTGCTATTGCCACCACCTTTTTGTGCGTTTTTAACGTCATTTTTAAGCTTTTTAATTTCAGTTTGCATGGCTACAATACGTGTTTCCACTTCGCTGCCCTTCACTTTTGTGAGTGAGGCGATACGTTTAACGGTAGTGTCCTGCGCACTTAAATATTCAAAAGCTTTTTCACCTGTTACCGCTTCAATACGGCGTACACCCGCACTGACAGAACTATCAGAAACAATTTTAAACAGGCCAATGTCGCCAGTGCGTTTAACATGCACACCGCCACAAAGTTCAACCGATTTTATATTGTCGCCCATGGAAACAACACGTACTTCGCTGTCGTATTTTTCGCCAAATAAGGCCATGGCGCCCGCTTCAACAGCGGCTTCTTTATCCATTAAACGTGTGATAACTTCTGTGTTTTCCCATATCATGGCATTGACCTGTTTTTCGCTCATTTCCAGTTCATTCACCGTCATGGCTTTAGGTTGCGAGAAGTCAAAACGCAGGCGGTTTTCGTCGACCACTGAACCTTTTTGGAAGACATGGTCACCCAATACGTCGCTTAATACTTTATGCATCAAGTGTGTGCATGAGTGGTTTTTAATAATGGCGCTTCGGTTACTTTCGTCAACAATAAGTTCGGCTGTTTGTTCTATTGAAATTTCGCCTTCTGTCACTTCAACAATATGTTGGAACAAGGCACCATCAAGTACCTTTTTAGTGTCGATAACTTGTGCGAGACCGCTTGATGTTTTAATAAAACCTTTGTCACCCACTTGGCCGCCGCTTTCAGCGTAGAAAGGCGTTTGGTTTGTCACAACAACAGCTTTGTCGCCTTTTTTCAGGTTATCAACTTTAGCGTCATCCATAACAAGCGCAACAATTTGCCCTTCGGCTTTGATGTGGTCGTAGCCGAGGAATTCAGTCGCAGGTACGGCCTCACGTATGTCGAACCAAATATCCGCCATTTTCGATTGCCCAGTACCGCCCATGCCAGCTGCGCGTGCTTTATCACGCTGTATTGCCATACATGATTCGTAACCTTGCACGTCTACGGCAATACCACGAGAAAGCAAAGCGTCTTGCGTGAGGTCAAGCGGGAAACCAAACGTATCGTATAATTTAAAGGCAATATCACCTTTAAATTTATCAGTTTTAGCCATGGTAGAAACTTCAGCTTCAAGCAGTTTCATACCCTTGTTGAGCGTTTTAATAAAACGTTCTTCTTCGGTTTTAATCACGTCTTCTATCATGCTTTTGGCACGTGTGAGTTCTGGATATTGTTCGCCCATCACTTCGCAAAGCGGCGTAACCAATTTATATAAAAATGGTTCGTTTATACCAAGCAGGTTAATGTGGCGCATAGCACGGCGCATAATGCGGCGCAAAACGTAACCACGGCCTTCATTACTTGGCATCACGCCGTCCACAAGGAGGAATGACGCACAACGGATATGGTCGGCCAATACACGCAATGAAGTTGTTTGGTCTTCATCTTTGCCATATTCAACACCGCTCAGTGCTGAAGCTTTTTGGATAATATGTTGGAACATGTCAATGTCGTAGTTGTTATTTTGGTGCTGAAGCACGGCTGTGAGGCGTTCTAGCCCGCAACCCGTGTCCACACCTGTTTTTGGTAGTGGAATTTTAGTGCCGTCAGCAAATTTTTCGAACTGCATGAAAACCACGTTCCAAATTTCGATAAAACGGTCACCGTCTTCTTCCGGTGTTCCTGGCAGGCCACCTTCAATGTGGGCGCCATGGTCGTAAAAAATTTCGGTGCATGGGCCACATGGGCCTGTGTCACCCATTGACCAATAGTTGTCATTGGTTGAAATGCGAATGATGCGGTCTTCTGGCAAACCAACTTTTTTATGCCAAATGTCGTAGGCTTCGTCATCGGTGTGGTAAACCGTGACATAAAGCTTTGAAGCGTCGAGACCGATATAATCTTTTGATGTTAAAAATTCCCAAGCAAATGGAATCGCCTCTTCTTTAAAGTAGTCACCAAAGGAGAAGTTACCAAGCATTTCAAAGAACGTATGGTGCCTTGCTGTGTGACCCACATTTTCAAGGTCATTATGTTTACCGCCTGCACGCACGCAACGCTGTGACGATGTGGCACGGGTATAGTCACGCTTATCAGAGCCTGTAAAAACATTTTTAAACTGGTTCATACCGGCGTTAACAAACATCAATGTTGGGTCATTGTCGGGCACCAAAGAGCTTGAGGCGACAATGGTGTGCCCTTTGCTTTCAAAGAAGTTTAAAAATTTTGCGCGGATATCGTTACCAGTTAACATAAGGCTCGCCTTTTTTATTTTATTTATTTTATTCGGTTTCATGAAGTAGCCAAAGCTAAACATAAACGGTTATCATTTTTAACACTTTGTAGCGGTTTTTTCCATGTTTTTCACGAAAAATGCTGAAATTTATTGATTTAATGCCCACTTTAAATACAATACACATAATTCTTATGAACAAAGGTGAACTTATGAAGAGCGCAGACCGTATTATTTTAGACCGTTACGCATTAAAAGAAATTTTAGATGCTGAAAAGGCGAAGGGCAAAAAAGTTGTTTTCACCAATGGGTGTTTTGACATTTTGCACCGTGGTCACATTGACTATATGGAAAAAAGTAAATTATATGGTGATATTTTAGTGGTTGCCTTAAACACCGACGCGTCTGTGAAACGTCTAGGTAAAGGTTCAGCACGTCCTTTTAACAACATAAATGATAGAGCCTTTCACATGGCAGGCCTTAGAAGTGTTGACTATGTTACGCAATTTAACGAAGACACACCGATGGAAATTTTACAAATTTTACGCCCCGATGTTATTGTAAAAGGTGGTGACTACAGCATAGCCGAAATTGTTGGCAGTGATTTTGTGATGGCTTACGGCGGTGCCGCCCATAGCATACCGTTTGTTGAAGGTTGTTCAACAACATCTTGGCTGGCAAGTGTTCAAAAAAAGCTTGAAATAGAAGCGTCTGAAAAAGCTGTTTAATTAAGTTTAAGACACAAAAAAAAGCCTCCTAAGGGAGGCCTTTTTTGTGTCGCTATAATGTGAGTTCAAACCTTTGTTTATCATTAAAAATAATGAACTTACCAATACATCCATCTATTAATTCTGTATTAAATTTCCAAGGTAGTTGAGCGATAGCCATTTCTAACTTGCCTTGCAAAAAAAGGCTTTTTTTCACAAGTGGGTTTAATTCTTGAAGTTCATTATAGGAAAAACTTGTTAACTCTTTCCCTGTCGATGCAATTTTCAGATGCAATGCTGATTCAAGCGCTCTTGTTTTTTTTACATAGCTTTGCAGTATTATAAAAGAACGCATAATTTGCTTATATGTTATATAATTTATACCAGCTCTTTGTGCATTGATAGATGTCAAAGCACTCACAATGTAGTCATTCATTTTTTTGATATTTATAAAATTAGGGTTTATAATACGTAAACACACGTTTGGCGTAACCATTTGCTACCTCCTTAGAGGAAAAAAGGGAAAGCCCGTAAGGGCCAATTGTATTGTTAAGTTAGTTATAAGAAATAGTTTATGATTTTACAAGGCATGCACAACAAAAACTGCTTAGATTAAGCTTTTTTGCCCCATTTACCGTCTTCAAAGGCGAAGTATTGTAGTGGGTAGCCTTTGTCAGCTAGGTCTTTCCAGCGTTTGCGGGCGTTTGTTTTTTGCACGTCGGACGCTTCAAACATGTCGAGTACACGGTCGTAGGAAGAAAAGTCGTCAGCGCTTGCGCCGCTGAGCAATATAAGAATGTCGGCGCCGTTTGGGTTTTCGTCCCCTGTTGTGAGATATATCGGCTGTTTTGCCTCAAAGTCGTCATTTTCGGTGCCGTGCGCCATAAAGCTGTCGGCTTTAAACGACCATAATGAATCGTCTAAGCGTTCCATACGGTCGGCATTGGTGCATTTTACAATGACGTTCTTGCCCGTTTTTAAGACTTTATTTAAGAGAGACGGCAAAGTGGCGTCCACCGATGCAGGCGTGCTATCCATTACTTGGTAAAATGAAACTTCAGTCATGGTCACTCCTCGTTTTTATATCCTTCATATATAGCAAATTTGACATGAAAGATAAAGCAGTATAAAAACCGATACTTTTACGAGAAACTTCACGTGAAAGCACCATTATAATATTAAAAAAAACACCCTTCAATTGAAAGGTGTTTTTTTGTTTTTGCTAGATGAGTCTTTAACGTAAGCTTGAAAGATATACGTCTATACTTTCCATTATAAGTGTAGTTTCAGGCTCAAACTCAATCGTTTTTAGTTTATTTAAATAAGCATGCTCATCATCGGTCAATTCAACTTCTGGTACACGTTGATGATTAGAAAAACTTTGCAGTAACAGTAAATCTAGCTTCATAAAGCCGTTGGTTGGCAATGAATGAGAACCTTTTCTTTGTTCAAATTCACCTGCATAATCGTCATAATAACAAAAGTCATAAAGATTTTTTACATCTATGTCTTCGATATAAAATGACATAAGCATTTTAAAAGCTTGATCAGGCTTAAAACTGCATTGTATATCTTCTAAAAGTACATCGTCACCTGGAAATTCGTCTATTTTAAGATAGATATCAACACATTTCCCTTCTTCTTGTCGGTTAAATGTTAACTTTTTCACTTCATCAGTATTTGATAAAGCATGATACAGGCACCTTGATGCAATAAGGCTGTAAACAAGTGAGTCGCTAACGCCCAATGCCAAGATTTGATTTTTTAATAATTCAAAAGGGGGTTTTATACGGGGCATAAGCCACCTCCATAAACGGTAAGAAAAATGTATACTTCATCTTTGTTATAGGCACCTATTAACCGTATTACAAGTGCGCTTAGTAAAAAAGGCACCTCATGGTGCCTTTTTTAGTTTTATAAAGTTTTACGCTTAGCTTTCGAAGTAATTCACCAAAAGCCTAGCACCGAAGCCTGACGCCCCTGCAACAGGTGATGTACCAGGGATTTTATCACCAATACCCACACCCGCAATATCAAGGTGTGCCCATGGTGTATCACCGACAAACTGCTTGAGGAATACAGCGGCTGTTGAAGCGCCACCGTATGGGTTACCGTCGTTATTAAGGTCAGCTAGTTTTGGTTTAGCACCGTAGCCACTGTCGATTGGTAAGCGCCACAAGCGTTCACCTGTGTTTTCGCCAGAAGCGAGTAAACCTTTAGACATGGTGTCGCAGTTACTAAACAAACCACCATAGTGGCCACCTAAAGCAACCATACAAGCGCCTGTTAATGTGGCAACGTCGATAATTTCTGTTGGTTTTTCCTTGTCGATGATGTAAGCCATCGCGTCAGCCAATACCAAACGGCCTTCAGCGTCGGTGTTACCAATTTCTACTGTTTTACCGCTGTAAGACGTGAGAATATCTGAAGGTAGGAAGCCATTGCCGCCCACCATGTTCACAACACAACCACAAACGGCAATAACGTTAACGTTGGCTTTGCGTTTTGCAAGTGCCTTCATAGCACCCATCACAGCAGCAGAACCCGCCATATCAGCCTTCATTTGTGCCATACCTGCACCCGGTTTAAGGTTGTAACCACCCGTGTCGAACATTACACCTTTACCGACCATACATTTGTAGTCTTTAGATTTTTTATCACCGTTATACTTCATAACAATTAAACGTGATTCTTGTGTTGACGCACGGCCAACAGCTAAAAGTAAGTTAAGGCCAAGCTTTTCCATTTCTTTTTCGCCAATAATTTTAACTTTAACGCCGTCTTTTGTCAGCGTTTTTGCTGTTTGTGCCATTAAATCAGGGTTGGCAATGTTAGGTGGCAAGTTCACAAGGTCACGGGCAAGGTCAGCGCCTTCTGTTTGTGCGTCGAGTAAAGTAATTTCTTTCTTAAAGGCTTTCTCGTCCTTCATTTGAACAACAACTTTTTGCAGGCTTGTTTTTTGATGTGCCTTTTGGCCTGTTTTAAAACGGTCAAACTTGTATGACGCTAACTGAACACCTTCATATACAGCGACAGCAATCGTATCGGCGTTTGTTTTGTCATCCTTTATATTCTCTATAACAAATTGAGCTTCTTTTGAGCCCAGTGCTTCTGCACGTTGCGCTGCTTTAATTGACGTACGGCGCCATGTGTTTGCGTTTATGTTCTTTTCAGAACCAAGGCCTGCAATGATAATGTGAGCAACATTTTCGAGGTGCGGTGTGGCGAAGGCATAAGTCGATTCTTTTGCGCCTGTAAAGCGTGATGCCTTTAGTGCTTTAGCAACAATGCCGCCATAAAGTTTATCAAATGCTTTCCCTTGTGTTCCAAGTGTAGAATCTTTTGTTGCAAATAATACAACTGTGTTTTTTAATTTTTCTATGCTGATAGGGCTTGCAGATACTTTAACCACGACGTCATTCCTTTTTGTTTTTATTGTTTTTCGAACCGAATAAGGATATAACGTCTAGTGCATCTATTCAAGGAATGAATTGGTCATAAGAGAATTAATATACAGTTTAGAGTTTAGAATCATTTTTTATTTTAAACAGTTCTAGGCTGTGCTTTGGGATTAGAAGGTTATTTTTATAAGTCGACAAGTACAACTTGTACTTTAGGCGCAAGTGAAATAATTTAATAACTCAAATAAAGGAAAAACTTTGCGTATATTTACTAAATATTTATTTAAAGACCAAGTTAAGCCAACGATTACGGCACTCGTTGTGCTTCTTTCTATTGTATGGCTTATGCAGTCATTACGCTTTATGGACTACATTGTGAACAAAGGGCTCGACGTTTCAACCTTTCTTTGGATTACCGTGCTTGTTATCCCTTCTCTACTTATCGTTATATTACCCCTTTCATTATTTGCGGGCGCCACCTTTTCATACAAGCGCTTAAATGACGACAATGAACTGAGCGCCTTCTTTGCTTCAGGGCAAAGCCGTTGGCGTATTATTTGGCCTTCCATGTTTATGGCAACCATTGTTATGACTTTATGCTACAGCATTACACTTTGGTTTATGCCAGCGGGTATGTCGAGCTTCAAAGCTTTACAGCATGACATCCGCGAAGGTGGTGGTAATATTTTACTTGAAGAAGGTGCTTTCAACCAAATGGGCGCAGACACCATGGTGTATATTCGCAAGAAGCACCCAAACTATAAGCTTGATGGTATTTTAGTACATGACACGCAAAACCCTCAGAGTCCTATCACTTGGATGGCAGAAAGCGGTCGTATTATATTTTCTGATAAGGGCTACCCAAGCCTTGTCCTTCATAAAGGTACAAGGCAAGAAGTGAGCGGCGACCGCCTAAGTGTATTAGAGTTCGAAAAACATACCGTCGATATTATGAGACAAATTGCGAAGCCCACCAGCCGCAAACGTGGCGCGCAAGAGCTGTATCTTGGCGAGTTATTAAATACCGAAGATCTTTCGGATAAAGATGCCAGCGAATATAAAGCTGAATTCCATAAGCGTCTCTTGTGGCCCTTTAGTGTCTTCCCATTGGTACTTATTCCTGCTTGCGTGCTTATTCGTACCAGAAGCAGACGCTTTGGTTCTGTGAGGCCTGCCACCATTGCCACTTTAATCGCATTTTGTTATCAAGCCCTTATTGTGATTAACCACAATATTGCCAATAAAGGGAGCCTTCTCTTTTTATACGGGCAGTGGGTCGTCCCTATAGGCGTATGTATTATTTGCTGTATCATCATCAGTGACAGACAAAAAGAAGAAGAGGCGTTTTAATTATGCAAATAACCAAGACAAAAACACTCACCCCAACTTTGTTTATTTACTTAGCAAAGCGTTTTCTTGCTTCTGTATTTTTTACAACCATTACCTTACTTGGCATTGTTTCATTGCTCGACTTTATGGAGCTTACCAGACGCCTTGGCGCGAAAAACATTGACGCCGGCCCTGTTGCCTTGGAAATGTTATTATTAAAAATGCCCGATCAACTTTTGCAATTAACACCCTTTGCTATTTTAATAGGTACTTTGCTTTGCTTTTCAAAACTCACAAAAGACCATGAGCTTATTGTTATCCGTGCTAGCGGTGTCCCTGCAAGGAACTTTCTGATTTCACCTTTGATTGTTTGTATGACTATTGGCTTGTTTAACTTATTTACCTTAAACCCCTTTGCTTCGACAACGCTTAAAAGCTACCAAAAACTAGAAGCTGAAATATTTCCAGGTTCTATCCAAGGCTTCCTCACCAATGGTGGGCAAGTATGGTTAAGGCAAGACGACGAAACCGAAAATCTACTCATTTTCGCAAAAAATATTGCTGATAATGGCCGCAGGCTTGAAGAGGCTACTGTTTTTGTCAATGACAAAGATGGTCATTTTATTAAACGTATCGACACACCTAATATGCGCCTAAGAACAGATAAATGGCTTTTAGACACGCCTCTTATTTTAAAACCAGGGCAACCGTCAGAACGATCAAAGTCTATGGAGTTGAACACCGTCCTCACACCAGAGACAATCCGTAACAGTTTTACATCACCACAAACACTTAGTGTGTGGGAGCTTAAAAACTTCATAGACAAGCTTCAAGACACTGGTTTCCCTACACAATCACACGAAATGCAGTGGCAAAAACTCATTTCTTCACCTGCCTTGATACTCGCAATGTTTTTGATTGCGGCGCCTTTTGCGTTACAATTCTCAAGAAATCAAGGTATGGCGCGTATGCTGATGGTGGGAGTAGGTTTTGGCTTTGCCTTTTACTTCTTTACCAACTTCATTAGCAACTACGGCATGGCTGGACGTATTGATATTACGTTAGCAGCATGGCTACCAACCCTTATTGCGGGGTTCTTAGGGTTAAGCCTGTTCTTGCATTTCAGAGAAGAGTGACACGTCACTTTTATGTATTAAAAAATTATGACAAAATGCATCTAACAATGTGAGATGGCATTTTGCATAACAAAGAAAAACAATTTTATGCACCCTTATGCCAAAAACTTATTAACACTGCTATCTGTCACAACTGCTGTAACACTTTCTCCTGCCTATACTGCCGAAGCCAAGGACGACTTTGCCCTGCTTGCTGATGACGTACAATACAGCGAAAAAGGCACAGAAGTAACAGCCACAGGTAACGTTAATATATTGTCTGATAGTGGTAACTTATGGGCAGACAGCCTTCGTTACAACACCGAAAGTGGACAAGTTTTTGCCAAGGGCAATGTGACCTATGTAGACGCCGATAACATCACCATTATTTTGGATGAAATTGAATTAAAAGATGACCTTAAGGCTGCTGTTTTACACAATTTACGTGTGCGTCTGGGTGGCGAAAATGAAAACGGCCCTAAACTTGCCGCCAAAAAAGCGTCTAAAACCAGCGCTGGTATTTTAACACTTGAAAATGCTGTTTACAGCCCCTGCGCTGAATGTGGCGAAGACGATGATGACCTACCTTGGAAAATCCGCGCGGGTAAAATTGAATATAACAGCGAAAAAGGCACAGCCACATATGATGACGCTATACTAGACGTTTATGGCACCCCCATTCTTTACCTGCCTTATTTCAAACACAGCGTTGTTGAAAAGGCAGAGGACGGCCTTTTAATCCCACGCTTTGGTTCTTCCACCAGCCGTGGCTTTGAAATTAAAACAGGTTACTACAAACGTATTTCAGAAAACCAAGACGCTACAGCACGCCTACGCTACATGACAGAGCGTGGCATGATGTATGGCGCCGAGCACCGTTACAGCTCTAAACATATTTACAGCGAAATAAGAGCCACCGCTATTGATGATGAAAAAACGGATTCTTTACGCTCGAACCTTGAAGCTGAATTTGAATATATTGCCAAAAAAGGCAGACGTGTGGGTGCCAACATTAACTTGGCCTCTGATGATACTTATTACGATGCATTTTTGGACGAAAACCCGTCACACCTTGCCAGCACAATTTACGCTGAAGACACATCACCTAACCATTACTACGGCGCCGTTACCACATTTTACCAAGACCAAACCCTTAATGGCGACGATGACAAAACAGCGCAGGTGATGCCAAAATTCATTTTTGAGCGTGGCTTTAACCTTGATCATAATAAATCAAATACCCTCACCCTTTCAGCCAATATTTTAAACCTCAGCCGTGGTGAAGGCACAACATCACAGCGCTTTGTCACTGAAGCAGAATACAGAGATGTTTATATTACAAATTCTGGTAACAAATTTGACTTTACAGCCAGTGTACGCGGCGACGTTTATCATATAGAAACCGATGCTTACAGCACTGACGGTGAAGAAGGCACAACGGGTCGTATTATACCGCAAATTTCATTGCAGTGGCAAAGACCTTTCATTTCAACGAGTGGTTATCATAAAGTGACCCCACAAGCCATGTTTGTCGCTTCACCACGTGGTGGGAACCCCAATGAAATACCAAATGAAGATTCCGTTGCCTACGAACTGGATACGTCAAACTTATTTGACACCAACCGCTTTGCTGGTTACGACCGGATTGAAAGCGGCACCCGATTTATTTATGGTGTCGACAACCAATGGGGCGAAAATGGCCAAACCACATGGCGCGCCTTTTTTGGTCAGTCATACCGCTTCTTCGATGATGCAGACCTACCAACAACAGGTGGCACAGAAACACAAGTTTCTGACTGGGTGGGTATATTTGAAGGTGAACCTTACAATGGCATAAACTTTAGTACCAAGTTCCGCCTCGATAATGCAACCTTTGAAACAAAACGTATGGATAACTCCCTTACACTCGGTGACAGAAAAAATACGTACCTACAATTAACACATTCACAATTAGACAATGGCCCTGAAGAATTCAAAATAACAGGTCGTTACCGCTTTAATGAGGAATTTGATATTGGTGGTGAAGTGCACAAGGACCTCACAAATGATGGTCACCTGCTAAACACAGAAGGTGAAATAAACTATACACACCAATGTTACCGTTTGTCATTTAAATCAAGAAGACGTGGCTTTAGCAACCGCAACGTCACGCCGTCAACCGACTATTTGCTCAATTTAGAGCTTTTAACACTGGGCAGAGACAGCGAATAGAAAATTATATTTCACCCTACAAGTTTAACTGTTACAAGCTTATGGCGCCTGTGTTTTTTTAGTTGAAATTATGCGTAAATTCAGGCAATATCTGTCACATGAAAATGTATAAATTTACTCTATCTTTCGCCCTAGCATGTGCCTTGTTCTTTAACGGGGTCGCAACTGCTGCAATCAATCAAAAATCAACCGACCGCGTTATTGCTGTTGTGAGTGGTTCTGTGATCACGCAACAAGACCTTGACCAGCGCTTTGAGCTTATCAAACGCCAACTTCGTCAAAAAATTCCGCAAGAGCAATTGAAAAACATTTACAACAAAACACTCAATGACCTCGTCAACGAAGAAGTGCAGCGTCAATATGCCGCGCAACAAGGTATTGTTGTCAGCGATTCTGAAATTGACCTTGCTATTGCAGAAATTGAAAAACGTAACAACATGACACACGGCGCATTTTTTAACCTAGCCAATGGCTTGGTTGACACGGCAAAAGCAAAAATTGCTGCTAGCCTAATGCGTCAAAAAATTGTTGATAAAAAATTGCGCCCACGTGTGACTGTGAGCAAAGGCGAAATTGACCGCCTACTGGCCAATATTAACAACGGCAAAAATAACTGGGAAAAAGAAGTTTACCAAATTTTCATTGCCCACGCCAAAGGCACAAGCAACAAAAAAATGGAAAAACACGTTTCTAATATTTATAATAAATTTCAAAGCGACGAAGTTGACTTTCATAGCCTTGCAGAAGCTTTCGGCGAAGAAACATCATCAAAAGAAGGTAAAGACGGTTACCTTGGCTGGTACGGTGCGGGTGAATTGTCCCCTGCCCTTGACGACGCCCTTGTCACTTTAGAAAAAGGCCACATTAGCAAACCTATCTCAACACCTAATGGTTGGCATATTTTATATGTCGCCAATGTTAAGAAAACCAAAGAATTTTCAAGCGAACCTATTACAGAATACAAACTATTCAAATACCAGGTTAACTTACTAGGTGCTCAAGATAAGCAAGCATTGGAAGATCTCTTTAATAAAGAAATTAAAGGCATGGAACTCCTCGGTGACATTGAAGAAATGACCCAGCGCCATGAAGATAACTTGCAAAACAAAGGCAGTGGTGACCTTGGTTGGATCCCCCTAGAAGAGCTACCAGAAGCAAGCCAAAAAGAAATTGAAGACATGGATATTAATGACTTTACGCCTGTCATAAAAGAAGATGAAATATTAACGGTTTACCACCTGAGTGACAAACGTGACGTCTTGCCAAAGCAATTGCAAATTTATCGTAACCGTTTACAAGGCCGTATAATGAGCAACCGCCTTGAGCTTGCAGCCAAGCGCTTTGTTCGTGACCTGCGCCGCCAAGCCTACGTTGAACTACGCCTTTAAGGAAAAAACATGAGCGAAATTGAAGCGAAGAAATCACTCGGTCAGAATTTCCTGACCGATCAAAATATTATTCGTAAAATTATTCAGGCTATTAACCCACAGGTAGGCGAAACTATTATTGAAGTGGGGCCTGGTCAAGGTGCTTTAACTGAACATTTACTTGCAGCAGGCGCCCATGTGATAGCCCTTGAAATGGACGAACGCATGCTTGTGCCTTTAGATGCACTCAATGAAAAATATGATGGTCGCCTCACCGTCATTATCGGTGACGCTTTAAAGCAAAACCTCACAACACTGACGCAAGGAAAATACAAACTTGTGGGCAACCTGCCTTATAACGTTGGCACACAAATTGTGTTCAACGCCATTAAAATGGGCGCACATATTAGTGCGATGACCTTCATGTTACAAAAAGAAGTTATTCAACGTATCACCGCCAATGTAAACGACAATCACTGGGGTCGCCTTGCCGTTTGGTGTGACTTATATTGTAGCCGTAAAAGACTTTTTGACGTGCCGCCCACGGCCTTCTTTCCGCAACCCAAAGTAACCTCTTCTATCGTTTCCCTTATACCGTTAGACGAAAAAAGGTTCAATGCTGACGATAAAAAACTCAGCTATATACTGCAAAGCACATTCACTAAGCGCCGTAAAATGTTGCGTGCCAGCCTGAAGAGTATTTTAGATGTCGAACAGATAGAATCTATCGGCGTTAAAGCGACACAGCGCCCAGAAACACTGACGACAGAACAATTTTGTCTGCTGTCAGATAAGCTATAAAAAAAAGCCCCCAAACTGGGAGCTTTTTTGTTCGTTTCATTTAACGGTATAAATTGTGTTTATCGATATAAGCACGTACATCAGAATGAAGGTCAGGCGTTTCAACACCGTCTAAGATAGCTTGACGTATATCGGTCGCCCTCGCATTTAAATTGGCATCTACAAAACGAATATTCGGTGTTTCGTTAAAAGGGGCGCCAATGGGGTAAACCGCATACTCATTTTCTTGCATGGTGACAGACCGACGCGCCTTATAGGCCGAACAAGGTCGCCCCACAACAACAATTGGGCAAAGTTGCAAAATATCATGGGAAAATTCCCATTCATGAAAATGCACCAAATTATCGCTGCCCATCATCCAAATAAATTGGACGTGCGGGTAAGTTTTTATCAACTGCTTTAAAACAGTGTGCGTATAATGCGGCGCTTCTATTTGCCCTTCAAAGCCACATACCTTCAACCAGTCTTTATAGGGTGCCGCTTGAATTTGGCACATACGAAGACGGTGATGATAACTGGCCATACCTTTGGTAGGCTTATCGGGGTTTTGAAATGCTGGCAATAGCCAAGCTTCGTCTACCTTGGCGCCAAAGTGATTTAATGTTTCAAAAAGATTTTTAATAGAGCCAATATGGCCTGTTTGATGGACAGGGTTAAATGACCCACCTTCAAGTAAAACCGTTTTAATTTTCATATAAGTTCCTATAGAAAAACATCGCCAAAGCATTTAATTCATGCTTATGTGCCAAGTTAATTTCGTCTGGTAAAACAATAGCTGAAATAAGCTCTTGTGCGTTATATGGGGCAGACAGCCCTTCATTTCCAACGTCACCTAGCACCTGTTCACTTAACAATGTTACATCGTAAAGTTTTGCGGGGTACTGCTCCTCCGTTGGCTTGGCTTTTGTTTCTAAAAACTCGGCCAAGGCATCGTCCACTCGAAAGGACACAAACATAGTGTCATGAATTTTATTCACGTCGCCTGTTCGTACAATTAAATCGCAAACAAACTTTGCATTTTGAATAAAGTAAGCCTCTGTGACGTAAGATTCAAACTCGGGGCCTATTTCTTCCAAACATTCGCGGTAAAGTTCTACCAATTTATTATGGCTGTAACCCACAGGGTTTTCATAAAACGTGTCGCATTCAGCAATACCGCCATAAAGGCTGTCTTTTCCTGTTGGTTCGCCTGTTTTAGTGTCACGCTTGGCCGAAAAATAACACTTTAAAGTATTACCTACAAAACCACGGTGAAAGATAGCTGCTGCACTTGGTGCTGCACGCCTGTATTTTTGTTCAGTCATCAGTATTTCCTTAAAAGAAGTAAGAATGTAAGCCGTTAAAACGCAAGGCTTGTGTAAAAGAATATATGCAAAATGCATAAAGTGTTTCGAATTTAGCTATGTTATAGACAATAAAGCCTGTGCATGCAATGAATAAAAGATTAACGCCTTCGAGCTTTTAATTTGTAAGGCTATTTAGGCATAAAAAACGCCCTACAGGATGTTTATGTGTGGGGCATGAGCGGGATTGATGAGCGTTGCTCACCCTATGGGCGGCCATTGGCACAAGTGCCTCACCGCCTACTTCGCTTGCGCTACGTATCAAACCCTCTTATCGGGTTCGATGTCCATCACCTCCTCCTTAAAACATAAAAAAAAACCCTACGGGTGTGCTTTTATATTTTAAAAATGGAGCGTAGACACAGCGTGCATGCCTAGCACAAATGGGATTGCTTTGCGTCTTTGACGCATAAGCGAAGCGCCAAAGGCGCTTTCGAACCATTTATGGTTTCAAGTCAAACTTTGTTTGGCTCATGTGTTTATTCTAAACACATGAATTCCTTTTTTCGCTATTTTTCCAAAAAAATCACCCCAAAGGGTGTTCTTTTTAAAAAATGGAGCGAGAAAAGGGATTCGAACCCTCGACCCCCACCTTGGCAAGGTGATGCTCTACCACTGAGCTATTCTCGCTCACAAAACTAACTTGCGTTAGCGGTCATTTGTGAACGTATTCGTTCCTGCTGTCTGTGTCACCTAAACAAATTCTTTGTCCTGATGATACTCTTAAAAACATATTTCTAAATGTAATCTATTTCTAGATTCCATTTAAATATTTTTAAATGGTATCCCCAAGGGGATTCGAACCCCTGTTTCCACCGTGAAAGGGTAGCGTCCTAGGCCGACTAGACGATGGGGACACACAGTCAACGAGGAGGGTTATATCTAATCCCCACTATCAATGCAAGGATAAAATGACATTTTTTTGCTTTTTTTTTAAATTTACTGTAAAGATATCCCCTATGAACGATATATTTAAAACAGACGCAGTGGAAGAAGAAACTAAAAAGCAAAGGCTTGACCGCTTTTTGGCAACTGCCTTCCCACACCTTAGCCGTGAACGCCTTAAAAAGTTAATTTCTGATAATCATGTGATGTTAGAAGATGGCAAGGTTGTATCCACCCCTTCATATAAAGTAAAGGTTGGCGAAATATTCACTTTAAATGTGCCAGAGGCCACCACACTGGACATTGCAGCAGAAGATATCCCTCTCGATATTTTATATGAGGACGATCACCTTATCATTATTAACAAAGCCGCAGGTATGAGTGTTCACCCTGCTGGCCCTATGGTGTCTGGCACGCTTGTGAACGCCCTTCTCTTCCATTGTAAAGACCTGAGCGGCATTGGCGGCGTAGAACGCCCTGGTATCGTGCACAGGCTCGACAAAGGCACAAGTGGTGTTATGGTTGTTGCAAAAGACGACGCAACGCACAAAGCTCTCAGCGAAATGTTTGCTGAGCGCATTATGGAGCGCAATTACTTAGCACTATGCTATGGCCGCCCGATGAGTGTTGAAAGACGTGTGGAAACCATGATAGGTCGCCACCCACGTGACCGCAAAAAAATGGCCGTTATTGAACGTGGTGGCAAAGAAGCTATTACAACATTTGAAGTACTTGAAACTTTCAACGCTGAAGCTTGTCTTTTAAAATTCAAACTTTATACAGGACGCACGCACCAAATTCGCGTTCACGCAAACCATATACATAACAATATTATTGCTGACCCTACTTACGGTAAACGTAAAAAAATGCAAAATGGCGAAGCGGTTAAGTTAATCAATGAACTTGACCATCAAATGCTTCACGCCACTATTTTAGGCTTCACACACCCTATTACAGGGGAAGAATTACGCTTTGAAGAACCGATGCCTGCGGATATGACAGCACTTTATAATGTTTTAAAAAACAGCAAATAACTTGCTTCAAACGCAGACCTCGCTTAAAATACTGAACAAATACAGTTTTTAATAAAAAAAGATGGAGCTCACCTTTATGAATACTCAAGAACTCGAAAATATCGCTAAAGCTATTGTTGCCAAGGGAAAAGGTATCCTTGCGGCCGACGAAAGCACAGGCACAGCAGGTAAACGCCTCAGCTCTATCGGCATGGAAAACACGGAAGAAAATCGCCGTGATATGCGTGAACTCTTCTTTACGGCTAAAGACGTATCTGAATACGTAAGCGGCGTTATTCTTTACGATGAAACACTCCGCCAAAGCAGCCGTGACGGTACAAAATTCTCCGAAATGCTTCATGGTATGGGTATTATTCCAGGCATTAAAGTGGACGAAGGCTTGGTAGATATTGGCAATGGTGAAAAAACAACCAAAGGCCTAGACCGCTTAGCGGCACGCCTTGCTGAATACCACGACCTTGGCGCACGCTTCGCTAAATGGCGTAGTGTTTACAGCATTACCGACACACTACCATCAACTGAATGTTACGTTAAAAACGCCGAAGGCCTTGCAAAATATGCCAAGCTTTGTCAAGAAGCCGGTATTGTCCCTATCGTTGAGCCTGAAGTTTTAATGGACGACGCCGAGCGCAGCACACACACAATAGAACGTGCCGATGAAGTTGTACGCATGGCGCATATTGAACTGTTTAAAGCCCTTAAAGCGGAAGGTGTGCACCTTGCTGGTGTCTTACTTAAGCCTTCTATGGTTATTGCGGGTAAAAACTGCCCAACAGCCAGCACAGAAGACCAAGTAGCCACATGGACATACAAAGCACTCAGTGAAACAGTACCAGCTGACGTTGCGGGTATTGTCTTCCTTTCTGGTGGTCAAAATGACGAGCAAGCAACAAGCCACCTTGATAAAATGAACAAACTGTCTGCAGGTAACAGCCCTTGGCCCCTCACATTTTCATATGGCCGTGCCTTGCAAGGCGCTGCCTTACAAGCCTGGAAGGGTGAAGAGCTTAACTGGAAAATGGCTCAAAGTGTTTTCACACACCGTGCAATGTGTAACAGCCTTGCAGCCAAAGGTGAGTATTCAAACGACCTTGAAGCTGCCTAAACGCACCGCGTTTAATCGGGTTAATCCCATCAGCGTTTTTCTTTTATGTGAAACGCTTTGCGGTATTAACTTATAAAACCCATCTGTAACCGCAGATGGGTTTATTTTATGGACTCAAACATATAAATTCGTTATAATAATTACATACAATCACCTCAACTTTTACAGCAACACCTTCATCTTTCGGAGAACAATATTATGATTCTTCACTTAAACATTTCAACCAATGACCTTTTAAAGGCCATAAAGAGAAAAGACATTACATTCGCCGGCTGGACAGTCGGCAAAATATACGGCCACTTAAACTGTGTTTCAGGTAAAAATAAAATTAAAGCACAAAACCGTGTTTTCTTTTCTACAGAACAAGACGCTACCAATCATGACTACCGCCCCTGCGCCGTTTGTATGAAAGATACTTACAAGCAATGGAAGTCTCAACAAAACATATAACGATAAAAAAGCCCTCATAGTGAGGGCTTTCTGCGTTATACAAAGGTAAATAAGTGAGGTAAATGCTCCAAATTTATAATTTAACATTTTTGTTCGTACATTATTCGGTAGGATTTTTATGCTTTACATGCCAAAAAACCTCCAAAAGGAGGTTTTACGTTGATCGAATGGATATGAATAAGCGCGAACAATATGCCTGCACCTCTAAAGTTAAACCTTGGTTATTTAATTTAAACTGTAAGTCTAAAAACGTTTGCCTTAGGCTATTATTCACATGCGTTAAAATATTTATATCTATTGTGTCACGGTAACCGCTTTGAACTTCAATCGTGTTACGTTGATTGTTTTTATTATGTAAATTTTGTAATTGCTTTACAGTTTCCAACAAATAAGCTTTTGTTTGAGTGAGTGAAGCGCTTGTAATTCCTATTCTATCCATAGGCAACCTCGCTTTAAAAAAAAGTAATAATAAGATGTGTCAAAAAATTTATAAGTAAGTTGTAGGGCTTCTAACGTGTAATTACAAGGCTCTGATTAAAATTTACGCAAAAAAGTAACATAAACAACCATCGTTAAAGCACCGAAATTGTTTAATTTATGGAGGCGCGTTGCATTTGTATGACATTGCGTGGTGGACATTTAAACGCTGAGTCGGTATAAATGGACAACTGTAATTTTTGACTATGAAGGAGCTCTTAAGCACATGACACCACTTGCGGAACCTATCCAATCAGCAGCAACCACAGCCGTTCAAGCAGCGCACGACCTCACGGTTATGGGGCTTTTTTCACAAGCTGATATTTTTGTTAAAACCATTATGCTATTACTGATAGGGCTTTCTATCGTCACATGGGCTATTCTCATCAACAAGTATAACGTTTTTCGTAAATTACGTCACAAAGCGCAGCGCTTTGAAGAAGCTTTTTGGGGCAACCGTGGCTTAGAAGAGCTATACAAAAACACAAAACCTGAAGAAACCGACCACCCTATGGCTAAACTTTACGTTATTGGCTTGCGTGAGTGGGAACAGGCAAAAGACGAAAATACAGAAAATAAAAATTACACATTACAAGTGGGTGTGCCCGACCGTGTACGCCAACTCATGGGTGCCAAAATGAACCGTGAACTCGAACGCCTTGAAAACTCAATGCCTGTACTTGCAACTGTCGGTTCAACTGCACCTTTCATTGGTTTACTCGGAACAGTTTGGGGTATCATGAGTTCCTTTAACGACATTGGCGCAACCAAAAATACGTCCCTTGCTGTCGTCGCTCCTGGTATTGCTGAAGCCTTGTTTGCAACAGCCCTTGGACTGTTTGCCGCTATCCCTGCCGTTGTCGCTTACAACAAGTTATCAACAGAGCTTGGACGTTACGCGGCTCGCCTTGAATCATTCGTTACTGAATTCGTGACATTGCTTGAGAGGCAACATCAAGAAAGTGTTGTAAGCGCTTCAAAAACAACAAATAAACTCCGTACTTCTGATAAAACAAAGGAGGCATCATAACCCTTATGGCTGGTCCACTTTTAAGTAAATCACAGGCTAAATCATATCGAAAACAACCGATTGCAGAAATTAATATCACGCCTTTCGTCGACGTTATGTTGGTTCTATTGGTTGTCTTTATGATTACAGCACCGCTTATTACACAGGGTGTTCAAATTAATTTGCCTGAAGTTGATAACCAACCTATCACTGAACAAAAAGAGCCTATTCAAATTACCATTAAGGCTTCGGGTGATATTTTTATTCAAACGCAAAAAATTAAACGCAGTGACCTCCCTTCACGCCTTAAAGCCATTAGAGGTGCCAGAAAAGAAGCCGCTTCTATATTACTCAATGCCGACAGGTCTGTAGACTACGGCCAAGTGATGGAAGTAATGAGCGAACTACAAACTGCAGGCTTGGTCGACGTTGGCCTTGTCACAGCACCTACTCAATAAACTTAAAGGAACTTAGAGCAAAAAATGCGTAGAGGCTTACTTATATCCTTCTTTCTACACATATTTGTGGCCTTTGTCGCGTTCATCAACGTGCCTGAAGTATTCTTCCCTAAAAATGAAGTTAAAGCTATTTCCATTAAGCTGGTTGCCGCTAAAAATGTCAAAAAGACAACCAAGGTTGAAAAGCAAAAGGCTGTAAAGACACAGCAAAGCGCCGCACCTAAGGCCGCAAACAAACCAAAAGAAAAGCCTAAACCAAAACCGAAAGAAAAGCCTAAAAAGCCGACCTTGGTAAAAGAGATCCCTCAAAAAAACCCGAAGAAAGTCAAGAAGAAGCTAGAGGTCGTTGAAAAAACACCAAAGAAGGTCGAGCCTAAAAAGGTAGAAAACAAACCTGAGTCTCGCCCTGCAAAACTTGATAAAACACCTGACAAGAAAAACATTATCAAAGAGGCCAATAAAGACGCTGTCATGGTGGAAGACCCTGATGACTTTTTAAAGGCTTTAAGTTTTATTGAAGACTTAAAGGCAGAAGAATCGGCGATGTTTGAAGGTGAAGAAACAGAACGAACAACCATCAATGTGGCTGAGCAAGCTGAGCTTGCTGTATTGAAAAAACATATCGAACGTAACTGGTATAAAACACCAGGTACCAAGTTTAGCAATGCTTTACTTTTACGTTTAAAAATTAACAGAGACGGTACATTAGCGTCTTTGGAAGTGATAGAAAGTTCGGGTTCAACCTCGCTTGATAACTCACTTAAACGTGCCGCAAGGAAGGCCGCACCCTTCCCTATACCAAGCGACAAATACGAACTTTTTAAAGAAATAGATTTATACTGGAACGGCTAACACAATGAAGAAAGTGGAAAATAAAATGATGCAAAAAATTTACACAGGCTTAATCGCTTCACTGATCGTGATGATGAGCATGCAAGCAGATGCACGCGTACGTATTAACCTCACCGACCCTAATGCTGACCCTTTGCCAACGGCACTTGTACCCTTTGACGGCACAACAACGGATGAGCAAAATGTGGGTGTTAAAATTCGTAATATTATTGCTGATAACCTTAAAAACTCAGGTCTCTTCAAAGTGGCTGACCCTAAGGCACACTTGCAATCTCGTAATTCTATTCGTACCAGTGGTATTTTGCTGAATGAATGGCGTTTAATTAACGTTGAAGCGGTAATGACGGGTAATATTGAAATTATCCAAAGCGGTAATAACCCACGCAAAGCGAAGGTTGAATTTCGCCTCTACGACCCGTACGGCAGCACCGACAAACCTATTATTGCCAAAAGCTATACTGCAGACCTAAACTTCTGGCGCCACATTGGCCACCGTATTAGTGATGACATTTATACGTCTCTCACAGGTGAAAGCGGTTACTTTACAACACGTATTGTCCACATTGCTGAAGAGAAAGAAGGTAATAAAACTCTGAAAAAACTTTGTGTGATGGACCAAGACGGTGGCAACTACCAATGCCTGACAGACGGTAAGCACCTTGTGCTCACACCACGTTTTAGCCCTTCTATGCAGAAGATCGTTTATATGTCATATGCCAACGGCTTCCCACGTCTTTACTTGCTTGATTTACCAACAGGACGTCAAGAAATTGTCGGCGACTTTGAAGGGCTCAACAGTTCTCCTCGTTTCTCACCTGATGGTAAAACATTGGTGATGACACTAACAAAAGGCCACGCGGGTAACCCCGAGCTTTACTCACTCGACATTGCAACGAAAAAATTGAAGCGTTTGACTTTCCACCGTGGTATTGACACGTCCCCTTCATATTCACCAGATGGTAAGAAAATTGTTTTCAACAGTAACCGTGGCGGCACACCTGCCCTTTACATTATGGACGCCGACGGTAACCGTGTAAAACGCCTGACCTACGGCAAAGGCAGTTTTTATGCCCCTGTTTGGTCACCACGTGGCGACAACATTGCTTTTGTAAAATCATATAAAGGTCGTTTTTCAATCGCTGTGATTGACCCGCAAGGCAATGAAATGCGTCAGTTGACTGAAAGCTTCCTCGATGAGTCACCAACTTGGTCACCTAACGGCCGTGTGATTATCTTCTCTCGTCAAATGGGCGACCACACGAAGATATATACGATTGACATCACAGGCTACAACGAGCGCCAACTTAAAACACCGATGGACGCTTCCGACCCCGCTTGGTCACCACTACTAAAATAGCCACCGTGGCGTTTTAACCCCACCAGCGCTTGAGTCTCAGCTCAGGCGCTCTTTGGTTTTATATGCGTAAACAGTTGTAATTGTTGCACATCACACTTCTTTTTGGTATACCTTACATATAGAATTTTTTATAAAGGGATATCACAATGCAAAGTGAAGAATTAGTCTTACACCTAAACGTACCACAACATATAATTTCCACTGCTGAATTATTAACTGGAGTTAAAGCACTTGATACACTTGTTACCGAATTAAATGATAAAATATTTGACGGAAGCTTACCCTTAGAACTTCAAATTATCCCCAGCACAGATGGTTCGTTTAAAATACTATTCCACCTTGGTGCAATTCTATAGTGTACCACAGAAGCTGTTGACACCGCCATAAGTATACTAGAAAGTGACTCGTACAAGGCATTTCATAAAGAATTAACAACCAATGACTTAAACCTGAAAATGAAGCTAAAAATTTAGCTAAAGCCGTAAAGGACATAGTTAATGCATTCATGAATGAGCCCAACACCCCTTTACGTGATAAGTATATGAAGTATGGTAATTATGATAAATCCCTTAAATCAAAAAGTGATTTTTTTAATTCCTGCATAACCAATAAAGAAAATAAAGCTATAGGCTTTACTCGCACAGGATTTCTATTGAACGTAAATATTTTTCTAAACATATAGTTATCAAAGACTTGATAGAGCCTGCAGATTCTGAATATGAGTTATTACATGCAATTATAGCCTCACCCTACATAATTGATGATGATAAAAAGTGGAAACTAATTAATGTAGAAAATGGTCAAACTATTTCTGTCTCCATGGGCGATGAACAATTTAAAAATGGTGTACTTAACGGTAAATATCCACTTAAAAAATCCGAGAACGATGACTATATATATGTGTTAATTGAAAAAAAATATGAATATAAAAATGGTACCCTCAGGCTAAAAGAGACTATAGCTAATGATGTTTATACCTTTAATGACGAAGAGCTCGAAGCCATACCTGAGAATTTAAGATTCAATGTAAAGTCTAATAAAAAAAGATCTATGCAACTTAATTTAATTGATAACATCTAGTTTGATGCACCGTTAAAATAGTCGCCACTGAGATGGATGGTTTTGTTTTTAGGATGGAAGTTGACGTTTAGTCAATGACATCTGACGAAACGAAAGCAGACGCTCAGGGGCGGTTATTCCGTGATCGAAGCGTGTTCTTGTCCCAGCTTAACGTAATGCTCGGCTGACCACTCGGCGTAAACCATTTCTTTGTCGGTCATTTTACGGAAGAACTTGGCGGGGTTACCTGCCCAAATTTCACCCGTCGGTACAACCTTATTGTTGGTGAGTAAGGCGCCCGCGGCAAGCATTGCATGCGAGCTGACAACAGCACCGTCTAGCACCATAGCGCCCATACCAACAAAGGCATGGTCTTCCAAGGTACAGCCGTGAACAATGGCGTTATGGCCAATAGTGACATAGTCGCCAATAACCAAAGGCCCTGTTTTATAGGACACATGACAAGTGGAACCGTCTTGAATGTTGGTGTGCTTGCCAATGCGGATAGTGTTCACGTCACCACGAATAGTGACGTTGTACCAAATACTGGTCTTTTCACCGATAACGGTATCACCAATAACCGTTGAACCTCCTGCTATAAAAGCGTCCGCCGCAATTTTAGGGGAAGCACCTTTGTAGGCAAGAACAGTCATACGGTTTAACCTTTATTTAGAATTTTGATTTTTTATTGCCTAAATTTGCTATTGCAAGGGCATTTAAGCTCCCTTGAGCCGTGTCTCTCGTTGCGAGAGAATGACCAAAATTAGGGCTACCCACTTCTTGTAATTTAGGTGTCTTGTCAATATTTTGATGACAGCGACCGATAAGTTGCGCCCCTTCCATGGTGGAAAGTTTGTCGTAATGCATTTCACCATTAATGACACCGTTGCTGCGTACTTCGAGTTTATTTGAAGCTTGAACACGGCCGTGAATGGTACCGTCACAAATAATGTTTGTTGTTTCAACGGGGCCATCAACAAAAGCCCCCTTACTAACAACCAATGTTCCGTTTTTATTAGGGTAGCTTGAAACTTTACCGACAATGCGTCCGTCGACACGTAATGTGCCACTAAATTGAACCTCACCTTGAACAGAGATATTACCTGAAATAAAACAGTGGCTTTCGACTGTACGTGCCTCAGTGACATCGAGAGAGACATTACTTTTCTTAATTTTTTTACCAAATGGCCACATTATGCTTTGTATTTCCCTTAAATATCTGTTTTCAACATATAACGTTAAGTATTTATTACTTTAGAATGCTTTCCAACAATGTGCAATAACTTTGTTGTTATCGTTGAAGGCTTTTATGTCTAAAATGTGTAGGCCTTCCTTTGGTACGTCCGCTGTAAGTGAACCTGTGAGGCGCCTGTCTTTTGTGATATCCATTTTCACTTCACGGTCGGCCTTGTATGACGTATCCTCATTCATATCTAGAATATTAGCACCGTACAGCACTTTCATTTTGACGATGGTTTTGAGACGTTCTTTGTCTTTTTGATCTTTTTTAAGGAAGTTTATGCCGTATTTAATTTTTTTACCTTGCTGCGTCAATGAAATATTAAAGCACTGTAAAACTTCTTCGTCGACGTCCGGCGTGACAAATGTTTCAAAAAAGGCGAGCTTACGTTCGAGACCGAGTTTTTCCTGCTCTAAAAGTTGAACACGGTCACCCGTGGTTGTTTTTGACTTTTCGGATATTTCAATGCGGGTTGTAATTTCGGCCAATTGATCACGTGCGGTGATACCTTCTGCCTTTAAAAGATCATTGTTAATTTTATAATTTTCGTTATCGGCACGCAAGGTTAACAGTTCAGCGTTTAGGATATCAACTTCTTTGCCTAAAATTTTAGCTTCCTTCACCAAGTAATTTGGTGCCACAATATAGTAAGCGACATAGTAAGTAATGGACGGCGCAAACATAACAAGAGCACATAATAAAAACAAAATCTTACGCGAAATCGTAAAGGTTTTAGAACCTTTATCGGTGCGGTCGGTGCGTAAGACTATGAATGTATAAGACAGTGTTTTACCCTGTATAACCCGTTTAAGGGATTTAAATTATAAAGCTTTAAATTTACACTGGGATAGTAGCTTGAAACGGCTATTTTGTAAATGATTCTAAGAGCCTTTTCATAAATTAATTTTACACTTGAAATAATACGCACTTTTTGTATACAATACGCCCATCTAAAAAACACATTTTCTTTTTTTAAGCGCCAAATGGTGCCTTACACTCACAGGGAACGCCACTATGGATGTTAAACGAACTTCAACAGAAGACCTTATAACCGTTATAGAAAAATATAACGCTGAAATGAAATGCACTAAAATTACAAAAATTGATCAACATGGCAGGCTTTATTGCCCAAAAGATGCAAAGTCGGGTTATACCGCCCAGCAAGCTTTTGACGCTTATCACGAAGTACTCATCAGAAATGAGCGATTAAATTACGAAAGAATATGCACAACTTAAAGAACGCTATGAAAAATGGAGCGGCATTTTATCTGAACGCATTGTTGCGATACTCGCCCATGAAACTGGCGGTGTATTAACGCAAAAATATATCGATGCCATTAACGCCACCAATACACCTAAATAACAGGAGGCATGACCCATGTCTATTGAAACACCTATTACAGCAAGCATGCTTAGAGAGAAACAGAAAAAGTACACCCCTCCTCTAAAAAAGACAAAGGTAGAGGGCATAGTTTATAAAGAAATTTCAAAAATGCAGGTAAAGTTTGACAATTTTGTCAAAAATTATGATGGCCACCCAGACCCTAAATTAGAACTGATAGCTAAATATTGGGAAGGCCAATGCCAAGCAAACGACAAACAGATAGCAATGTTTATTGAACAACTTAAATTACAGGAGTTTGATGTCAAATTAGAGGTTAACGAAACAAAGGGAGCGAAGAAAAAAGTAACTTTTATTCAAAAACTCTTGGAAGATATGAATTTAGATTCTCTATATCATTTTACCAAAAAAAGTCCAGGTATCATTGCATTTAGCATCATAGTAACCATTCCGCCTGATGAAGACAGCATCAGCCGCCAACCAACAGCCGTAACCTAACCACAAGGTTAAATCGAACATTAAAACCCCTCTTCGGAGGGCTTTTTTGTGGGTATAGGTTCACGTCATCCTGAACTTGATTCAGGATCTATCTATTTAGATCGTCGTATAGGTCATACCAATTTGGGTTAAAGCTCTCTACCAGATTTAGCTTCCAGTCCCTCTTCCACATTTTTAACTGTTTTTCACGTTTTAATGCTTCATTGATAGATTGATAACATTCGTAAAACACAAGTTCTTTAAGCATATATTTAGAGGTAAAACCTTCGACTTCCCCTTGCTTGTGTTCATAAGCACGACGACATACATTATTAGTAACACCTATATATATAAAGTGCCCTTGGGTTTGTTGGTTACAATATAAACGTAGAATTTATCAGACATCTAAAAAGCATAACAGCAGAGTAGATCCTGAATCAAGTTCAGGATAACGTTTATATAAAAAAATAGGCACCCGAAGGTGCCCATTTCCATAATTCGAAAAACGGTATTAACGTTTTGAGAACTGTGTAGACTTACGCGCTTTGTGCTGACCGTATTTCTTACGTTCAACAACACGAGCATCACGAGTAATGAAACCACGTGCTTTAAGAACAGTACGGTTTGTTTCGTCGTAAGCTAGTAGTGCTTTAGTGATACCGTGACGGATAGCACCGGCTTGACCTGAAAGACCACCACCGTGTACGTTTACGTTGATATCAAATTTACCGACCATTTCAACAGTTTCGAATGGTTGGTTGATAAGCATACGAGAAACAGCACGACCGAAGTAATCTTCGATTTTACGTCCGTTTACAGTAATTTTACCTTTACCTTTTGTCATCCATACACGTGCGACAGCGTCTTTACGCTTACCAGTAGCATAGAAACGACCTGATTTTTCGTTAGCAGCTTTAATGTTTGCAGCAATACTCATAATAACTAATCCTTTCTATTCTCTATTTGTATTTTTTCTTAGCAATGATGCTTGCAACATCAAGAGCTTCTGGTTTTTGTGCAGTATGCGGGTGTTCTGTACCAGCATAGACGTGTAGTTTACCAAACATTGAATTACCGAGTTTAGTTTTAGGCATCATGCGCTTAACAGCACGTTCTACAACACGTTGTGGGTGTTTACCATCAAGCTCAGTTTCAGCGTTGATTGATTTTAGACCACCAGGGTAACCAGTGTGCCAGTGGTGTGTAAGAGTTGTCATCTTACGACCAGTTAGACGCACTTTTTCAGCGTTGATGATGATGACATTGTCACCGCCGTCTACGTGTGCTGTGAAAGAAGCTTTATGTTTACCTTTAAGGCGTGTTGCTACTGTTGAAGCCATGCGTCCAAGTGGTAGGTCTGTTGCGTCAACAACGAACCATCCGCGTGTTACTTCAGTAGGTTTTTGGCTTACTGTTAAGTTCATTTATATATTTCCTAATAAAAATTTTCTATCTGCGCATCTCATTCATATTTTTAATTTAAAAAACATAGCCCTTTAAATATAAAAATACCCTCACTCTGCGCTTGCTTATCATTATCAAAGCAAATAAGTGAAGTATTCTCGTAGGTTTTTACGCCTAGTTAAGTGTTTTTACTCGATATACCTATGACTGTCAACATAAAAGGCATAAAAAAAGGCCTCAAACAACTGAGACCTTTATATGTTTTATAAATCGCTAATAGATAAACCGCTTTCGTCACCCTCATATAAAAAGATAACTTGGTAGTTCTTTTTAAATCTTTCAAAACTAGCAGCAAAAATAGGTGTACTGATATTTAAAACTACATCTTCACCTTTTGCATTTTTGGTTAAAGTGACAGCGTGTCCGAAACGCTTTCCTTGTTTATCAGCAGGGTCAATAACCGTAACAAATAAAACCTTTGCCGCAACCCCTAATGCACGAAGTTGATGATACCATAAATATGCAAAGTCATTACAGTCACCTTTATTATCCTCAATAAGTTCCATGGGTGTCATAGCTTTTGATGTTTCAGCGTATTCCACCTCAATAAAAGCAGTCATTAAAACTTCATGCTGTTTATTTAAAGGCAAACCTTTCGCCTTTTCAGTTTTAGCTAATGCATATTCAGGTAAACCTTGCTCTGCTGTACGTTTTTCTAAATCGTTCCAGTTGAATACTTGTGAAGGGTAGGACGTATATAACGTGAGTACACTGTTTTCTTCATTGGTATAACGTGCCCACCAAACATAATATAATACGAATGTTACAATTAATGCCATAATAGTAGATATGACCAAGCGTCGTGGTGTAATGTTAGGATTTGTAGCTTTCATAATGAAAACCTCGTAAAAGAATAAGTAAGTTACTTATATATTATAAGAAGCCTAGAAGTACATTTCAACACCCTGCTTTGTTATTTTTTACTAAAAACACTTGAAATATATAAATATTTGCATATATATACGTATAGAAAACACATTATTCTTTTTTAAGCGCCATGTGCGTCATAACATATAGGAGCCTCCTTTATGGAAGCCTTACTTAAAAACCTACCTGTACTGACTTGTATTGTACAACCTAATCCAAACGTTCCTTTTATAAAAGACACCTTGATAAAGTATGGTATTGCAAAACTTGATTACCATATCGCCTTGATTACACAATTCAGCCGTTCCAGTAAGTCACTTACCATTGCCATTAATCATTTTAAAAGCAAGAAAATTGAGTGTTCTAACTTGAACAATACAAAACTTGAGTTTGCCTACGCCTATGGATTGTTATATTCACAGCAAGGTTGTCACAATGAAATCGTAGCGACCTTACTCAGCCTTTCACCCGATTATGCCACAAGATTAAAAATTGAAAGAAAAGGCCAGACAATTGATAAAATTCGCAAGGACACGGTAAAAGAAACCATGAAACAGATCAAACAGATACAATCTAAAATATCGAATTAAAAGCCATTCGTGGCAAAGCCCTCAATTGAGGGCTTTTTTGTTTGTTACAATGGTAACGTATATTCTTTATTACAGCACTCGCCCCATTCCTTGCGGAAGTCTTCGAGGTAGGTTTTTTCTTTACCGTTCACATCAATGTATTTAAGAATTTCTTCTACTGATTGGTTATAGCTTAAAGTTGACGTCATGCCATTGTGTTGCTGAAAACGAAGGTATAAAAGGTAAGTGTTCAAAACGTCTGCTTCACAGTAATGACGGATGCCGGCAATGTCGCCTGCGTCAAACATTTTACTGACGTTACTACCATCCACACCAAATTTACCAGGGTAACCAAGTATAGAACAAACTTCGTTCATTTTACATTTAGCAGAAGCACCATAGTCGCTCAGTTGCTCGATTAAATCACAGTGAAAATCGGCACTGTAGCGTGAGCTGTAATTTTCCCACTTGTTACTTTTATCGTGTAGTGCCTTGGCTTGCACGCCATATTTCATAGCACGGTATTTCAACACTGGTAAGTCAAAGCCACGGCCGTTGTAGCTCACCAAACGAGGTGTGCTTTTATCGAAATATTTAAAGAAGCCTTCAACAAGCCCCTTCTCACTATCAGACTGACCGCTTTCAAGACGTTTCAATTCATAGAACTCTTCACCATTATCACGGTGAATTTCAGCTTCTAAAAATGAAATGGCCGCTACCTTCCATAAAGGTTGGCGCGGGAAGTCACTTCGACCGTTTGTAATTTCTAGGTGATAACGTGAAATTTCTGCACGCAGTTCATCTAAGTCATCACTCTCAAAGCCCGTCAGGTTGCCCACTGCATCCGTGTCGGGAATAGTTTCGATATCAAATACGAATAATTTATTATGTCTCATGCGCATTAATATAAACCAAGTGGCATCATTTGACTACCCCTACCCTTGCAAATACAAAAAAACACCGTATAATATAACGAAATAATATAATATAAGGGAATTCTGATGGGTGATTATGGTTTATATATAGTTTTAGGTGTTGTTGCATTGCTTTTTATTGTGCTTTACAACCGCATTGTGGCACTTCAACAAGCAAGAAAAAATGCATTTAGTGATATTGACGTTCAACTAAAGCAACGCTACAACCTTGTACCGCAGTTGGTCGATACTGTTAAAGGTTATGCAAAGCACGAAAAAGAATTATTAGAAAAAGTAACAAATGCCCGCGCCGATGCGATGAACACCAAAGGTTTTGGTGCCGCTAAAGGTGAAGCTGAAGGCATACTTGGTGGGGCGATGATGAACCTGATGGCTGTCGCTGAAAACTACCCAGACCTTAAGGCTAATTCAAATTTTGAACAGCTTCAAAATGAGCTAAGCGACATTGAAAATAAACTTGCCGCAACCAGACGTTTCTTCAACAACGCCACAAGCGAATATAACGCAGGTATTCAACAATTCCCTGCTGTTATTTTAGCAAGGCTCTTTAAATTTACAGAAGAAGAATTTTTTGAGCTAGATGCCGCTGAAGCCGACGCCGTTAAAAAAGCACCTGAGATTGTCTTTAGCTAAACGACCAAAAATATAAACCATACAAAAATGCTTATTCAAAATATTTTTTGGGTAAGCATTGTTTAGTAAACCTACGACTTTAAATGGTTTTAAACAAAAAAGATAAAGGAATAACGCCGTTGGCTCAAACTGTTATTGGAATAAAAACCCATATATGGAATAATAATTTAAAGTCGATGATACTGCTATCGGCATTCCCTTTGTTGTTTGTTTTTATTACTTGGGTTGTTTGTGTCGGTATTATAAGTAGTGAAATGGCGCAAGAAAGTGCCCACCCCGACACGTGGTCTTTAATACAGCAAAGCTTTGCCCCTGCCCATACATTAGCATGGAGCTTTTCTCCTTATATTTTAGCCGCCGTAGCCTTGTGGTTTACCATTGCTATGTTTTTCCACAGTCGTATTATACGTAAGCTTACCCATTCAAACCCTGTTAAACGCAGTGAAAACCCCGCGCTTTATAATACGTTAGAAAACTTATGCATTTCACGTGGTATCCCTATGCCGCACCTAGAAATTATCGAAGACAAAGCCCTGAATGCCTTTGCCAGTGGTATTAGCCAAAAAAGTTATTCTATCACCGTCACGCGAGGCCTACTCGACACCCTGAATAAGGAAGAAACAGAAGCCGTACTTGCACATGAACTGACACACATTCTGAATAAAGACGTGCGCCTGCTTATTATCTCCATTATTTTTGTCGGTATCATTTCAACCATAGCTGAAATGGCCGCAAGGTCACTTTTTAGAAGCTCTATGCGTAGCCAAAAAAAGAACAACAGCATCATCATTATTGTTATTGCATTGGTTGCCACACTCATTGCTTATTTCTTTGCCACCCTTATCCGTTTTGCCATTTCTCGTAAGCGTGAATTTATGGCCGACGCAGGTGCGGTTGAGCTGACTAAAAACCCTGAAGCGATGATATCTGCTCTCGAAAAAATTAGCGGTCACAGTAAAGTTGAAAATGTTGACGAAGAAGTTGAACAAATGTTCTTTGAAAACGAACCTAAATTTGCCTTTATGAAAACAGGTATTTTTAGTATTTTCACCACGCACCCCCCTATCGAAAACCGCATTAAAGTATTAAGGAACTTTGTCTAAATTTTCCTTTTAATACATTTAAACAGTTTATAAACTGTGTCTCTGCTTAGAAATTTATTTTCTTTGTAACGACAAGTACAAAGTAAAGTACTTTAGGCACAGCAGACATGATTTAATAACCATAATAAATAATGACAAGTTAGATTTTAAAATGGCGCAACATATATTTAAGACACCGCTTATTAAGGCTCAATTCGTCAAGCGTTACAAACGCTTTTTTGTCGATGCCACGCTTGATGACGGTACAGTTATTACCAGCCACACAAACAATACAGGCTCTATGAAAGGGCTCCTTGAAAATAGCCCATCAGCCTATTTCACACCCAATAATGACCCTAAACGTAAATTAAAATTTGCCTTTGAAATGGTTGATAATGGCACAAGCCTTGTCGGTGTCAACACCAGTGTGCCCAACAGCCTTGTTTTTGATAGTATTGTAGCTGGTGACGTACCTGAATTGACAGGTTATGCCCATGCAAAACGTGAAGTAAAATACGGCAAAGAAGGTAAATCACGCATTGATGTTTATCTATCCGATGACAACAAACCCGACTGTTATGTTGAAGTTAAAAACACAACACTTAAAGTGGGCGATCAAGCGCAATTCCCCGACGCTGTGACTTCCAGAGGCACCAAACACCTTGAAGAACTCATTTTAGAGGTTGAAAAAGGCAACCGCGCGGTGATGTTTTATCTCGCACAGCGCAGTGACTGCACAAGCTTTAGCACAGCCGATAATATTGACCCACTATACGCAGAGACGCTCAAAAAAGCCCTTAAAGCAGGCGTTGAAGTTCTTTGTTATAGCTGTCAACTCACGCTCGAAAAAATCACCTTAGCCAAACCATTGCCTCTCAAGCTATAAAAAGCTAAATTGAATAAATGGTTTTGGTTGAAAAAAAATGCGTTTCGCTATATAAATAATACAGCTTACTACTTGAGCTTAATATAAAACAATTTAATACCTTAAAAGGGAATTACAGGATGAAGGCGAAGCCAAAAAACAATATCGAATTACAAAAAATGCGCGCTGCAGGTAAACTAGCCGCTGAAGTTTTAGATTATATCACCCCATTTGTTAAAGTCGGTGTTTCAACTTTAGAGCTGAATGACCTTTGTGCCGAATTCACAGAAAAAGCGGGTGCTATTTCTGCACCGCTCAACTACCGTGGTTTTCCTAAATCTGTTTGTACTAGCCTTAATGACGTTGTTTGTCATGGCATCCCTTCTGCTGATGACATTTTAAAAGACGGCGATGTGCTTAACATTGATGTCACTGTTATCCTCGACAAATTCCACGGCGACACATCGCGTATGTTCCTTATTGGGAATGTTTCTGACGCCGATAAAAAACTCGTGCAAGACACCTACAACGCTATGATGGTGGGTATCAACAGCATTAAATCGGGCACAGACGTGCGTGACATTGGTTGCGCTATTGAAGACTTTATTGCACCTAAAGGTTACGGTATTGTACGTGAATATTGCGGTCACGGTATTGGCAAAGTTTTTCATGATGAGCCGATGGTGGTTCACTATGCAACTGCCAGCAAAGACTACACCATGAAACTACGTAAAGGCCACACATTTACAGTTGAACCGATGATCAACATTGGTACTGGTGCCAATGAACTTATGGACGACGACTGGACAGTACGCACCACAGACCGTAAAAATTCAGCACAGTTTGAACATACAATTGCCGTTACTGACGAAGGTATTGAAATTTTAACAGCTTCACCCGCTGGGCACACCTGCCCTCCTTATAAAATTTAAGAGACTTTTATATGAGCGAAGACCACGCTAATGGACATAGAGAACGCTTAAGAGCCCGCTTTTTAAATGCGGGCGTTGACGTCTTTGCCGATTACGAAATACTCGAACTGCTCCTCATGCAAAGCATTACCAGAAAAGACGTGAAGCCTTTAGCAAAAGACCTCATTAAAACATTTGGCACATTGGCTAAAACACTCGACGCGGACTACAAAGACTTACTTGACTGCAAAGGCATTGGAGAACGCACAGCTTTCAGCTTAAAATTGGCCGCAGGTGTAAACCAGTCTTACAGTAAAAAGCAAGTCAAAGAAACCATTAACCTTGGTAGCTCTTTTGAACTAATTGACTACCTTTACACGAAACTATCTTCGTTGACGCATGAAGAATTTCACGCTATCTATCTCGACAGTAAAAACAACCTCATTAAAGACGAATGCATTTTTAGAGGGTCTGTTAATTCATCAGCCGTTTATCCACGAGAAGTTTTAAAGCAAGCCATTAAACATGGTGCTGGTAGCCTTGTTATTTGCCATAACCACCCCAGTGGTGACCCGACACCTTCACTCGACGATGACCTAGTCACAACAGAGATGCAAGCCGCCGCCAGAACACTACATATTAAACTGATTGACCACGTTATTATTGGCAAAGGCGAACATTATAGCTATGCCGACAGTGGGAAGTTAGTCTCATGAAATTAACGCCACTAGCTAGCGGATCCAAAGGGAACTGTACGCTCCTCACATGGCATGGCAACAATCACGCCCTCATTGATTGCGGTATCACCACAAAAGCGCTTGAAAAGGCACTTGAATCACAAGGTATAGAACCAACGCAAATCAGCGCTATTATCGTCACCCACGAACATGGCGACCACATAAGCGGTGTGGCGCCTCTTGCCCGTAAATATAATATTGCAACATATATGACCAAAGGCACAGCCAGGTTTGCCGACCTTAAGAAAGTACCTGTGCGATATTTCAATTTACAGTCAACCTTTGACATTGATGGGTTGACGTTCACGCCCTTCCCTGTCCCGCATGACGCCAGAGAAACATGTGCTTTTACCTTTCATATAACAAATGAACCAGACCATAAAATGGGTTATTTAACTGACTGCGGCCATGTAACACCGCACATTGAAAAGATGTTAAAAGGCGTTAAGGCGCTGGCCATTGAAGCCAACCACTGCCGTGACATGCTACAAGCAGGCCCATACCCTTATAGCCTTAAAAAACGTGTTATGGGCAACCAAGGTCATCTTTCCAATGAGCAAACCGCTGCTCTGCTTAAAACACTAGCGCCAAGCCTTAAAAAAGTACACCTTATGCACTTAAGTGAAGAAAATAACTGCAAAGAAAAAGCGAAAAGAATTTGCCTTGCAGCCTTAAACATGACAAATATAGATATGGTCGTTGCGACACAAAACAATCCAGCACCACCACTTGAATACCCTTACAAATAGGAAAATAAACATGTTAACAATTCCAGAAATTCAAACGATGATCGAAAACGCTTTTCCAAAGGCTGACGTTAAAATACTCGACCCTATGAATGACGGCGTACACCTTGGCGCCCTTATTATTAGCGATGACTTTGAAGGTAAAAACCGCCTTGCCCGCCACCGCATGGTGTATAGCGCCCTTGGTGACGCTTTTAGTGGCCCGTTACACGCCTTACAAATTACAACCATGACAGTATCCGAAAATAGCCAAAAAAGCTAAATGAAGATGCACCATAGAAAGGGTGATAAACAAATATAATTTTTTAATGCGATGAATAGACGTTGCTACTTAGGCAATGACATTCAACAAAGCAATAAATAATGACGTTTAGCAACCCTTCCCAACCAATAGAAAGACAAAGCAAATGACTCCAGAATTGAAAACTAAAATTGATGAACTTGTAAACGGCAATGACATTGTCCTTTTTATGAAAGGAAATGCCGATTTCCCTCAGTGTGGTTTTAGCGCACGTGTGGCTCAAATTTTGGCACACCTCAACATCAAGTACAAAGACATCAACATTCTTGAAGATGGCGAATTACGTGAAGGCATTAAAGTGTACAGCGACTGGCCAACCATTCCACAGCTTTACATCAAAGGTGAATTCATCGGCGGATGTGACATTATCTGTGAAATGTTTGAAAGCGGTGAGCTACAAACTGCTGCAGCTGCCTAAAAGCATGCGACGCTTCACCCGAGTTGGCCCACGGGAGTTATGATTTTATAATTCACATTACTCGGTAGCAAATTTTCCAAAAGCCTCCCAATCGGGAGGCTTTTTTATACTTATTTAATCTCAATGCGTTCAGGTTTATTCACCTTACCAAGAACAATTCGTTTGCATGCTTTTACTGCCAACCATCCACCTAAAACAAACCCTGATATTTGTGCTGTAGCTATAAGATTACGATCAAACCATTCACTTATAAAGCCTAAAGCGTCAAGTGCAAATGCACCAACTATCGTAACAACAATAATTACTGCCTTACTAATCATAGAAAATACAATTAGCAGAGCTAATAGACCCCCCACAATTTGAGAATCAATCAAAATGATAAATGACTTACTAAAAGAGATGTGTGTAAAACATACCATTCTAGAGTGTACATGAGCTTGTAAAGAAATTAATTAGCGTTCGATTGAATTCAAACCCATAAAAAAAAGCCGCCCATATGGACGGCCTTTTAAGAACAAAGAACTTATCCAAGTTCTTTAACTAGTTCCTGAGCTTCAATTTTCTTCTCAGTTACTTTAGCGTTTTCGATGATCCAGTCAGTTACTTTTTTCTCAAAAAGTGGGCCAACAATTTCATTTTGGCGTTGTGGGTCAGCGTAGTATTCTTTAACTTGCGCTTCCATGCCTGGGTTACGAGCTGCCATTGTGTCGATTTCAGCGTCAATATCAGCTTTTTCAACTTTAATGTCATTCTCTTTACCAAGTTCAGCCAATAGAAGACCAAGACGCACACGGCGTGCAGCCAATGAACGGAATTCTACTTTCGCTTCGTCTTCACCTTTACCAAGTGATTCAACTGTCAGACCACGTTTTTGTAGGTCTGCAAGTTGGGCTTGCCATACAGCATTAAACTCAGCTTCTACAACTGTTTCAGGAAGTGGAAAGTCGTTTTCTTTTTCTAGAATATCAAAAAGTTCACGTTTCATGCGTTGGTGGCTTGCATTCTCAAGGTCTGTCTTAAGTTGCTCGTGCACTTTAGCATTAAGTGCGTCCATTGTTTTTTCACCGAACATGCTTGCGAATTTATCGTCAAACTTAATTGCTTCAGCTTCTTCAATGCGTACAATTTCACATTTGAAGATAGACTCTTTACCAGCCAAGTCTTTTGAATGATAGTCTTTAGGGAAAGTAACGATAACGTCTTTCTTCTCTTCAGCTTTAACGCCTTCAAGACCCGTTTCGAAACCTGGGATAAGTTGACCAGAACCAAGAATAACTTGGAAGTTTTCGAGCTTACCGCCTTCAAAACCTTCTTTTTCGCCTTTAATGAAGCCTTCAGCGTTCATTGTCACACGGTCGCCCGTTGTGGCTTTACCGTCTTTTTTAGCGAATGATTGACGTGCTTGACCAAGGCGGCCAAGAAGCTCTTCAACCATTTTATCGTCAGCTTCAGCAACTTCTTTTGTCAATTTAAGACCTGTTACCTTAGATGGCTTAATTTCAGGGTAAATGTCAAAAGTAACGCTGTAAGCGTAGTCTTTACCTTCTTCAGGCATACCTGAAGCTGGGTCCATTGCTGGTTGACCTGCAGGGCGGATATTTTCTTTAGTCATCGCTTTTGAAAGAGATTCACTGATAATACGCTCTGTGATTTCACTCATCACACGTTCACCGTGGTTACGTTTAACAACGTCCATCGGTACTTTACCTGGGCGGAAGCCCGGCATTTTAACGGTTGTTGCGATTTGCTCAAGGCGTTCTGATGCCATACGGTCAATATCAGAAGCTGGAACAGTAATATTCATTTTACGGCCTAATTCGCCGGTATTTTCTAGAGAAACTTGCATATTTTTCTTTGCCTATTTTCAAATTAAATTCAATAACAAAATGTTGACACTATCTAACATCTAAACGAACTATTTGTCCAGTAAAAGCTGAAAGTAACAGTATGTTAATTAGATATAAGGCTCCACATGATTCATGAAACTGCATATATTGGCTTTACGATAGAGGATAGATATTCAATTATACACGATGTGTAATTGGGCTATAGATGATTTAACAAGCACAACGTGTAGACTTAACTACACGCGGGTGATGTTCAATTATACACGAGATGCAATCGGGCTATAGATGATTTAACAAGCACGACGTGTAGACTTAACTACACGAGGGTGATGTTCAATTATATAAAGCTCGATTTAGTGATGAATTTTGCCCGAAAGGGCTGTTATAAATTCATAAACCTTTTTTCGAAAGTCGGGCGTAAGTGTATCGTACGCCTTTAAAAGATTTACCTTTTCGGGGTTAAGTAGCATCGGCTTACTTGAGTCGTGCGGTTTTAATTTTGATGTATCAACTGCACCTTCAACACCTTCAAAGAAATAAGATAATGACATGCCGAGTGCCTTGGATAGATGTACCAAACGGCCGGGGCTTACTTTATTAGCGCCTGATTCATACTTTTGGATTTGTTGGTAGGTAATACCCAAAATTTCGCCCAATTGTGTTTGAGAGAGCTTTAGCTCTTTACGTCTAGATTTAAGCTGAATACCAACTGATGCATCAATTGCCTTTGTGTCTATTTCTACTGTTGTCATAACAACTCCAAGCCGCCGTTTAAATTAAAATTACAATTTTTTATGTTCATAGTAACTATAGTATAAACATTTTTTTCTAACTTTTAAATTCCCCAGAAGTGGTAAATGTGTATTTTTATTACAACTAACAGTATATATTTACTGCAAAAACAGGTGTTTAAAAGTGATTTGAGGCGAATATCACACATAAAATCAACGATGTACAGAAAAAAATAGCCACATAATAATATGTGACTATTTTGTACAATTGTGTAATTTATTCAAAGTTTAGTATGAAAGAGATCCTAATTTTATTTTGGCAGTTCTTTAACTATTGTAATACCTATACATTCATAAGCGCTCTTTAAATTATTTGGTCTAGGGTCAACTTAAAACCTTTATCAAGGAGGTGGCGTTTCATATCATGATAGAAAGGCCCGAAAAGAAACTTTTTGCGATTTGTGATAAATAGAGGGTCTTCACTTTCGGGAGTACAGAGAAAGCACCGCAGCTAAGTACGATTTATGAAAGAATAAAAGTTATGCTTGTTTTAAAGTATAAGTATATAGCTTTACATTCTGTAGAAATCTGTTTAACAAAACCATGATAACTTTATATAAAACAGGGGTTTACAGAATAAATTTGCTTTTTTTATGAAAGTTTTGTATGGTGTGCTTCTTTAAAACAATCTAGATTTAGGAACAACACCCCATGCCAGACATTACTTTTCAAGGCCCAGAAGGTCGCATAGAAGGAAAATATTTCCAAGCGGCTGAACCAAACGCACCCATCGCTTTAGTGATGCACCCTCACCCACAGCATGGTGGTACCATGAACAACAAAGTGACTTACCGTATGTTTGAATCATTTGCACGTTGTGGTTTTAGCGTTTTACGTTTTAACTTCCGTGGTGTTGGTAAGTCTGAAGGTGTTTTCGACAATGGCGTTGGTGAAATTAACGACGCAAGTGCCGCTCTTGACTGGTTACACGCACAACACCCACATGCAAAGAAAATTTGGGTTTCTGGTTTTTCATTCGGTTCATGGGTTATGCTCCAGTTCCTTATGCGTCGCCCTGATATTCACAACTTCATTGCGGTTTCAACACCAGCTGGAAATTATGACCATTCATTTATTTCACCTTGCCCAACAAGCGGTATGTTCCTTGTGGGTACCAACGACGAAATTACGCCTTATGAAGACATTGAAACAATGTTGAAAAAGACAGCAAGACAAAAAGAAACAAAACTACACTACAGTAAAGTTGAAGGTGCTGACCACTTCTACAGCAACCATCAAGAAGAATTAGGTAAACGCCTTTGTCAGTATATCATTTCTAACAAAGCGTAACGGCCACGACTATCGGAGCGATATAATGTCGCTCCTTCATTTTCCTTACAGATCATAAAGACGGCTTCTTGCGCACGGCGAGAGCCTTCACGACGCAAGTCAACAAACCTTGCACAGGTATTACCATTGTAGCTAATAACATTTTGCGCTACCCAGAAACGAGACAACCACTTAAATTGGTCACTCGACTTATACATGGAAAGCCAAGCCGACTTTGAAAAGGCTTTGTTTTTATGACCATAGCGGCGATAAACACGCCAAACAGCTTGGTCCATCGGTTTATAGAGGCTGTCAATACGGCTAATACGGCTGTCTTCACCATTAAGCGACACTTCACTTTTACGGAAAAGGTTCACCATGGTGTCATGGTAACGCTGATCTTTGGTTTCAATAATCAAACGCCAATTGAAAGAAGATATAGGCTGCGGAATAACGTGGATATTTTCCACTTCTAAGCTAAAAGCTTCGGCATAATTACCGGCAAAGCTATAGGCTTTAATATAAAAAGTTCCCAAAACAACCACATATCCCACAACCAGTATTAAAGTGAGGCGTGCGATATCACGTTTCCAGCTAGGTAATAAGAAACCACAAGAAATAGCTAAAACACTCATGCCCATAATGGTCAAGTCAAATGGGAACACGAGGCCAAGCGCAACATTAACATGGGAAAACGGTGCGAAGGGTTGAATACCTTTGGACGTCAACATAGCGAGTAAAATAGTCAATAATAAAGCACCCGTGGTAACGGGGACAAATTTCTTCCAGTCTTTGCCACTAACAAATGCAAGTATAAAGGCAATGAAGTTTGTGTAAATCGGCGTGAGTACTAACGACCAAAAAATGCTGCCACTATAGCCAAGGGCAACGTTACTACCAAATAGGTTTAAAACAACGTCTAAATGAGGGAAAGCCCCTGCCAAAGCACCTGCAACAAGACGCCAATAACCTAACCCTGAAGGAGATGTATGACTTTTTAAAGCCCAAGCGCAGAGCATACCAAAACAAATAGATATTAAAAACTGCATTTAGTTAAGCCCTTTATGTGCTGTCACACTTTTCACTATTAAACTATTTCTAAGTTAATCTGCATCATCATTTATTTCAGTATTTGAGAGATTTGATTTTTTTAGATTGCCACGTTTACAGAGGTAAACAACAAGCGAAAAAAAATAAAACAGGCTCTCAAACTAGGCGGTGAGTATACCCCCACAAACGCTCTTTTGGCAACCCGTTGTCGAAGGCACAGATAAGTGCTTGTTTTCTAAACGTCTTACGGCTAACCAAGCAAAGCATTCCGCTTCAATAAAGCTACTATTTAAACCTTTATCTTCAACATTAAACACTTCTACACCCAAGACAGCGCATTTTTCTTGCATCACTTTCATGATAACCGGGTGTTTAACACCCCCACCCGTGAGCCATAAGCGTTTCGGTAATGTTGGTAATTCTTTTAAGCTTTTTAAAACGGTACCAACCGTAATTTCGCAAAGCGTGCGGCAAGCATTTTCTAGCGGTAGATAGCTTAAGTCAATATTATCGAAGTCGTAACGGTCGGCTGATTTTGGAAAGGGTTTATCGAAATAAGGTAAATCGAGAGCTCTCATAAGTGTTTGTTCGTCAAGTACACCACCCATTGTATGCTGGCCGTCTTCATCAAAAAGTTCTGCACCTTTTGTGCGGTCTTTCACAACAGCGTCAATAAGCCCCATACCAGGGCCTGTGTCACCGGCTATAATTTCACCGTTGGCACCCATCCAAGTAAGGTTTGCAACCCCACCAATGTTTAAAATAGCAGCAGGGAGTTCCTCATCGTGAAACAGGGCTTGGTGGTATAATGGCGCAAGTGGCGCCCCTTCACCTTTAACCGCCATGTCGCGGCGTCGAAAATCAGATACCACAGGAATACCTACGAGTTCGCTTAATAGTGACGCATTACCAATTTGTAGTGTAATGCCTTCGTCTGGTGCGTGACGTATTGTTTGGCCGTGAAAGCCTACCACATCAATGTCAGACGGTGTTAAATAGCCTTTTTCTAGTAAAGCCTTAACAGCCAGTGCATGTTCTTCTGTTAATTCCTTCTCGAGGCGTAGCATTTCCATAATCGGCAAATCTTCTTTTGCAAGGCGTTGCATACGCTCACGGAATTCAGGTTTGTATGCTTGGTAAAGGGCATGCTTAAAGACAATATGATTTTCGCCATCTGTTTCTAAGAGTGCTGCGTCAATACCATCAAGTGATGTACCGCTCATAAGACCTATACTTAAGTATTTTTTTGCCATTGTTTTTTTTACCTACATCAAATTTTATTATGCCTATCCTCTATAGCATATAATAATAAATACAGCAAAGGGCTTGACATGCCCCCTACTCAGACCCGACATATGTATGCAGATGTATACAGAACTACACACATATACTTTTTTTATAAACCGGCATTGATTTCAATTAAATTAAATCTAATGCCTTATACCCCCCTCCACCTAAGGAGATTCCTTATGAATCTTAACCCTGATATACTTGATAAATCTGGCTTTAAATGGTGCCTAGCGGCAGCTTTAGTATTAATATGCATGACATACTTTGCAATTACCAACACCATTAGCTCCGTCGTCACTTCTAGTGATATTCAATACCGCACTGAAGTTCTTACAGTTACGAATGGCGATGATAAGGTCATGGTTACTGGTGTTATGGTAACCACAGACACATCATCAGTTGAAATAACCGTTAATTATGATTTCACAAGCCGTCGTGTTTTTGTTTACAAAGACTATGGCTGGTTTGATAGCAAAGAAACTTACGAAGAGTTCAGTGTCGGTGATAAAGATGGTGATAATACAGTTGAACCTGATGAAACAGCCAACTATCTCGCAACCGAATATTGGCGTATTTTTGATGATATGGAAGCTGAATATGGCTGTAGTTCAGTGAGAGGTTGTCGCGCGGAACAACGTCGAGCAAAAGAAGAAGAGGCATCTTTAAGAGCCAAAATAAAAGAACGGGCTTTAAAAGAAATGGTAAGCACATTAGAAGTAAAGCTTGCTGCCGCCAAGCAACATGAAACCGAGCTTAGTACGCAACTGCAAAACCTACAAGGTCAAGCAGATACAGGTGCCGAGCAAATTACTTTACTCACAGAGCAGTTGGCACAAGCAAAAGGCACCGCCGTATACTTACAAAATGGCTTAAACACCATTGAAGAAGAATTAGGCCTTGCCCTGACACCGACAGTTCAACCTGCCGCAGTAGATCCCGTCGTTACAGGTAAAGAAGATATTGCGTTACCTCTAACGTCAAAAGACAGTGATATAACTATTGCCCTTGAGGAGTAACTGATGAATAAGCAAAAAGGGTTCACCCTTATAGAGGTATTGATTGCTCTTGCCATTATTAGCATATTGGCCGCTGTCGCATTACCTGCTTGGCAAGACTACACGAAAATTAAAGGCTGTATAGCTAGATTAGTAAAAGCCGATAGTGCGAATATTATCAAAAGGAACTCGGACGACATTTATAATTTTTGTAAAGCAGAGGTGAATGATGTTAAGTATGTCCCTGTTCCCAAAGTTTTGTCACCGCTGGAAAAAGAAGTTATTTCTTTAGTGAAGCAACTTGATAAGGCAATGGCAGAAATTAAAACTTTAAAATCACAAGCGTCTTTACTTAAACAGCAAAAAAATGATGACTTAAGTAAGGCACAAAATGATATGGGTGCACTGAAGCAGCAACGCCTTAAAGCGCAAGACGAAGCCGACAAGTACAAAGCGGCAATCGTCAAAGCCCAAAAAGACATTCAAAAGCTTTTAAAACAACAAACAGTAGCAACACCGCCTACGGGTGGTTAAAGCCCCTGCATCGACATAAAAAAGCCCTCTCATCAGGGCTTTTTTTTTGCCAACTATAAATATCCTTATTTTTTATAATTTTTACTTGCATCACCTGCCCTTGGCGTATACAATCAGCCACAGAAATCAAAAACTCCAAGCTAAATAATTGGAGAACATAACAAATAATGAATTTTGAACAAAGGGAATTGACAAACAATGGCTAATACAGTTTCGAACCTAGACGAACAAGTACGCGAACAATTACGTGGTCGCATCGTTAGTGGTGATCTTTCAGGTGGTGCCCACCTAAGTGAACTTAAACTTTCTAAAGAATTTAACGTATCTCGTACACCTATTCGTGAAGCACTTTGCGCTCTAGCTGCAGACGGCCTTATTGAAATGGTACCTCACCGTGGTGCATTTGTACGTACAATAAACGAAACAGAACAACAAGACAGCACATTTGTTTACAGTCAACTTATCTCTCTTGCAACACGCGCAGCTGTTGAACGCGCAGGCATTGAAACGATGATGGAGCTTGAAACATTGTTTTCAACAACACCAGCAAAAAACACAGTTGACTATGTGAAATATGCTGAAAATGTTATTACTTCAATCGTTACAATCGCTCAAAGCCCAGCACTAGAAAAAGCCATTACAGCGGTTCAACGTAGCATGACTTCTACACCTATCTGGTTGAACGATTCTCAGTCAATGGAAGCTATTAACCAAGAATTTTCATACCTACTTGGCGCCTTCAAACGCCAAAAAGCTGACGCTGCGGAAAAAACAATGCGTCAAATCATGTCACACTTCACAGTGTTCGAAACGACTGAAGAAGACGTGGATATGTCCTCTGTTCAAGGAACAACAACAAGTACAACACTTAACGCCTAGTTAAATTTTACTTGATATTAAAAGCCTCATCCCCCATAATATAGGGTATGAGGCTTTCTTTTTTGTAAAGAAAACCACCACTTAAACGTTATAAGGAGCATCAAAATGCTAGCGATATTATCGCCTTATCTTATCGGTATTGCTGTTATCTTATGGGTAGCGAGCAACCTATTTGGTTAATAACGACGCTTCACCCTAAATAATAACAAACAATTTAAACGATATAAAATCATACATACAAATCATATGTAATCCGTGAATTCTCTTTTGAATAAACGTTTTTTCACCTATAATCTTATTCAAAAGAATATTATATATTTTACATGACAATATAACGGCAAAAATATAGGTAAATCATATGGAAATTAAAGAAATTAAAGTGGATGGCTATAAAAAAGTCATGATGGCGACAGACAGCGCCTCTGGCTTAAAAGCGATTATCTCTGTACATAACACAAGCCTCGGCCCAGCCGTTGGTGGTACACGCCTTTACCCTTACGCCAACGAAGATGAAGCACTTGAAGACGTTTTACGCCTGTCAAAAGGCATGACATATAAGTCTTCTCTGGCGGGTGTTAATTTCGGTGGTGGTAAATCTGTTATCATTGCCAATCCAGCACAAAAGTCACCTGCGCTCCTGAAAGCTTTTGGCGCATTCGTCGACTCATATGAAGGCACTTACAACTGCGCAGAAGATGTCAATACATCCGTTAAAGACATGGAAATTATCCACGAAGTGACCAACCATGTCATGGGACTTAAAAATAAAGGTGGTGACCCTTCCCCACTGACGGCTTTAGGTGTTTTTGTTTCTATTAAAGCCACCGCTGAGAAAAAACTCGGCAAAAAACTGAGTGAAACGCATGTGGCTGTTCAAGGTGTTGGCCATGTGGGCATGCATTTGGTTAAAATGTTACATAAAGAAGGCGCAAAAATTTCAATAGCAGACCTTAACCAAGAACAATTAGCTAAAATTTCTAAAAAAACAGGTGCCACCATTGTAGATACAGAAACTATACATGCCACAGAATGCCATATTTTTGCGCCTTGTGCCATGGGTGCCATTTTAAATGAAAAAACAATACCTCAATTAAACTGTAAAGCCATTGTGGGTGCTGCCAACAACCAAATGGCGACCGACGCGGATGCAGCTGCCGTTGCCAAAAGAGGTATTCTCTATGCGCCTGATTACCTTGTTAATGCGGGCGGTATTATTAACGTCTTTATTGAACAAAGTGAAGGTGGTTATGACGCCCAAAAAGCCGACACAGCAACAAGAAATATAGCCAATACTCTGATGGATATATTTGACATGGCTGAAGCTCAAAACATTTTACCATCTCAAGCTGCAGATAAAATTGCAGAAAAACGTTTTTTAGAAAGTAAATAAGTGCAACACATTACAAAACACGGCTCTTCGAGAAAGCGCCTTTTATCAGCCTTATTTTTAGGCGTGGCTTACTTCTTTGTCGTCGCCATTGGTAGCCTTATGTCAGGTAGTTTGGCCTTGCTGGCCATTGCAGGCCACATGATGCTTCATAATGGTGCCCTTATTATTGGTGTCATTGCAACAACATTCGCCATGAAGGCACCTAATGAAAAATTTAGTTCAGGCTATAATAAAGTAGAAGCCATTGGTGGTTATACCAATGGTCTTTTACTGCTGGGTGTGTCTATTTGGGTTTTAGCAAAAGCTTTCGGTTTCTTTAATGAGCATGGTCATGACGAACATGTAATCAACACCTCTATAACAGGTATCACGGCGGCAATAGGCCTTACACTTCATGCATTTTCTTGTGCTATTTTATATAACGGACGCAAAGATAATTTGTGTGTTAAAGCAGCTTATTATCATATATTTTTCGACGTTATCGGCGTGGTTGCGGCATTGGCTGTCAGTGTTTATGTTCACTATACAGGCCAGCATGAGGCTGACCTTATTGTTGCGGCCTTGATCGGTCTTTTGATATTTTACAACGCTGTTCACATTATAAAGTCTGCTATGATTTTACTTTTAGACGGCACGCCAAGCAATATAGAATATAAAGACATTGTTAAAACATTGAAGCGTGTACCGCATATTGTCGACGTACATAACCTGATATTGCGTCGTAAAGACAGTACGTCGCTAGAACTAAGCGCACACCTTGTTATGCATCAAAACTGCCTGCATGCCCACCACTGGAATGACTGCCGTATCGACGCAGAAAAAGCCCTTAAAAAAGCCTACAATATTGACTACTGTATCCTTCAGCTTGAAAGCGCCGATGTTTGCAAACACGATCATGGGGATGACTAAAAATGACTTTAAAACCAACGGCATGCCTAAGCATTGAAGACCTTGAAGTGGGGCAAAGCCACACAAAGACTTATACAGTCACCGACGACATGCTTAAAGCCTTTGCACAAGTTTCAGGAGACTATAACCCTGCGCATTTTAATGACGCATACGCCGCCAATACTCGTTTTAAACGTCGTATTGCCCATGGCTGTATTTCCATTGCTCAGTTTAGCGGGATATTCGGTATGGACATGCCAGGCCTTGGTACCGTTTGGGTAAGCCAAACAATTGAATTTTTAGCACCTGTGGAAATTGGCAAGCCTTACACGGCTGTTGCAACAGTCATTGCCAAAGAAAAACGCAGTGCAACGATTAAAACGGAAAGTTTTGATAGTGAGGGCAATAAAGTTGTCACTGGCGAAGGGGTCGTTTACCCCATACCCGCCCGTGTAAAAGCCAAAATGGTCGACGACTTACCAAATATTCTCGCATAAAAAAAAGCCTCCATATGGAGGCTTTTTTAGACGTCTGTGATGTACATCAGATTTAAAGTATCGTTCAAGCTTCTTTTTTAATAAAAAACCAAGCCGTTAAAGTTGCTATAGCAATATAAATACCCATGCATAACATAGCGAAATTAATACTCACAGCATTAATTCCCCAAGCGAAAACAGGCGTTACAATTGAAAAAATTAAGCCATTTGTAGAACTTGTGATAGCCAGTGTCGTTGCCCGAATATCGGACGTGACACGTTCATTTATCATGGTTTGGGTCACAACTTGTGCCACACCAAAGGCGACAAAAGCACCTAGCAAAAAAATAGGCATTAATAAACCACTTGAAAGACCCGCAAAAGCATAAGACGTAAAAGAACAGATTGCAGCAAAAAGTAGTAATTTTTTTGCACATATTACATGTTCAATTTTATGCGTCAACTGCGCAGCCACCCCTGACAAAGTAAAAGTAATCGCAGCCGCTAAACCTAATAAATAGGTGGACTGAATTTCAAATTTTACAAAATATAAATTCATAGTAAAATTTTCAATGTCAGAAACCAACGGTTGAATCACCCAATATGCTTTAGTATTGGCCACAGCAATAACACAGAGGATTAAAATAACCCATTTAAGATCAACATGTTTATAAAGCACATATTTAATCGTTTGAGCTATCATATGCATGTGGTTGTAACCAACAGCTTGTTTCTTCCTTTGAGGTTCCATTACCTGCCAAGTAAAGTACGTGTAAAAAAACATACTCACCATTTGTACAAATACGGGTAAATGAATATAGTAACTATAAAACAACCCAGAAAACAAGGCACTAAAAGCCAAAGCATAACGTCCAATGGCGTTTAATTGACCAATAACTTTTGGAAATTCATCCGCGCGCTTTAAACTCAGCAAGCTGTCATAGACAATCGCACCATAAGAGCTTGAAGAAAGTGAAAACCCACAAGCAAAGAAAAACGGTACAAATGCCAGTTGAAAAATCCCCTCAGCAAAAAACATCCAATAGGTACCCATGACAGTAAAGACAATGCCAAGACGCATCACATTTACCCGCTTCCATTTGTCACTTAAATAACCACAAGGTACTTGCAGAAAAAAAGTAGTTAATGAAAATATAGGTTGTATTAAAAAGAAATCGCTTAAAGTTAAACCCTTCGTGCCGTAATATAAAATAAGCACAGGTTGAACATATAAGGCGCAACCAAAAATTTTGGTCCACACAAGGTAGCGGAATTGACGTTCCCAGTTCAGGAACGATTTATTTGACATAAATGTTCCTTAGAACCGAAACGGTTCAGTGAATACGGTTAAAAACCGTTTAAAAGTTAAGGTAAGTTATATTGATGACCTGATAGTATA
>JBLILN010000006.1:0-90762 GCA_047635695.1 Alphaproteobacteria bacterium | reverse complement strand
TTTTAATAAAAACAATTATGTATACAACGTTTTTTTATGTTAACAGGGAGGGAGTGTCAGTTTTTTTGCATATTTTTATCGGTTTTTTTTAATAAGCCACTGCATAAAAATATACAGGATGTTAAAGACGTCTGCAAAAGAGGGAAAAATGGATATTTTAGAAAAAAGACCAGAATTGAAAGATATTCTAGGTAAGACAGGTAAGGAAAATGAGTTTCAAACGCTCTTGTCCACCATGTCTACTGAAGATCTGGCAGCTTTGAATCATTATCTCAGCAAGGCACTCGATGATAGTGATGTTGATGTTTGGAGAAAAACACAACAAGTACGTAAAGTTGAAAGTCAAATTTGCTATTTAAAAGAAGATTATAAAAATATACGCAGTAAACTTCAGCTTATACAAACAAATTTAAGAAACAGTTTTTTTGTGATTTACAAAAAACCAACAAAAGCTGAAGAAAAATGTAGTAAATGGGAAAGTTTGCAAGGCCTTATTAAAACAGGCTGGACCATTAGAAACAGGCCCGCTATTTTTGGCTCATTACGTGGTATGTCTGTCTTTGGTGTATTTCAGACAAATGGCCGCATAAAAGCCAAAAGAGCAGCTGTAGACTTGAACTATGAAGGTATGAAAAAATCCTTCAACGAAGGTAAAAAAATAGCAACGTGGCTTGGTCACATACTCAAAGGGGTGTAAAATATGGAAAATTTTGTAAAAAATGCACAAATAATCATGGAAAATAGCGATCAAGGTTTGCATATGAGTAAACAACAGGCTGATGAAAATCTTCAGACAGCAAAAAATGTTCATCATATTTTGAGTACACAGCATGAACAAGTTATGGCGATGCAAGGCCCATCATTAGATAAAAATATATCTCGCGATGACCGTGCAGACTATGAACCTGAACTTTAAAAGTGAACATACCTGCAACATGGTCACTTATTAAATACACCTGTTGTTTGTGTTAAATGCGCGTGTATATTATGGTAGAATAAGATAAATTTATAAAACAAAAATTTACAGGAATTCTATGCGTAAAAAAATATTTTTCATACTTTCACTTATCATTGCTGCGTCTGTGCCTTTTATTGCGCCCAGTAATTTGATTATTGAAACAGCGGTGGTTCTTTTTATTGGCCTTGGTTTTGTTTATTATAAAACATTACCCAAAGAAGGTTATAAAAGGCAGGTGGGTGATATTATGAAGATGACAGGTAAGGCCAGTAAAGCCCATGGTTCGGCAGAATTTGCTAAAATGAAAGACCTGAAAGAAGCAGGGCTTATCCGTGAAAATGGTTTTCTGCTTGGTAAATTTGAAAATAAATTTCTACGTTTCCGTATTCCAGGGCACTTAATAACTTTTGCACCTACACGAAGTGGTAAGGGTGTGGGTCATGTGATACCAAACTTACTCGACCATCCTGGTAGTGTGGTTGTAAACGACATTAAAGGTGAAAACTATGCCGTTACGGGCCGTCACCGTGCAAAATTCTCAAAAGTTATTAATTTCGCGCCATTTTTAGAAGGCAGTGGTTGTTATAACCCTATCGACTTTATCCGCGTCGGCACCAATGATGAACTGGACGATGCCTCTTTAATTTCTGATATGATCATTGTGCCTCAAGGTAGTGATGAGTTTTGGACAAACGAAGCTAAAAACATCATTACAGCCCTTATTTTGTATGTGGCGAATGAAAGCCCTGCCGCTCTTAGAAATATGGGTGAAGTGCGTTATCTTATTATGCAAGACCAAAAAGACTTTCAGCTGACAGTTAAAGACATGCAGCGCAGTAAAATAACAAGTATACAGCGTATGGCCAATAGTATTGCTGCGACAGAACCCAAAGTTTTGGCCAGTGTCCTTTCAACGGCGAAGTCGCAAACAGCAGTGTGGGATAGCCCAAGGCTGACAGCGATTACATCACGCAGTGACTTTAAGTTAGAAGATATCAAAAAAGAGCCAACGTCATTCTATGTTATCATTCCACCTGAATACCTTGATATTTACAAACCAATTGTGCGTTTAATGATGGGTATTACCATTGCCACACTCACAAGGACCAATGAAAAACCAAAAGACCCAACACTTTTCATTATTGATGAGTTTCCAGCCCTCGGATATATGAAAAATATAGAATCGGGTGTGGGTTATTTGGCCGGTTATGGTATTTCGCTTTGGATGTTTATCCAAGACTTAAGCCAAATTAAGGAAGATTACCCTAAATGGGCCTCGCTCATTGCTAACTGTAGTTGTCGTATGGCCTTTGGTACCAATGACTTTGATACTGCCAAGATTTTATCGGATATGATGGGTACGGCAACCGTGCGTGTGGCGGGTGAAGGTAAGTCTAAAGAATCAGGCCAATGGTTTGGTGGTAATGTCAGTACCAACGTTTCAGAAACGTCTAGGCCACTTATGACACCCGACGAAGTTATGCGTATGCCTAATGATTCACAGGCCATATTTGTTCAAGGCTCAAAACCTATTTTAGCTGAGAAAATCCGTTATTATTCTGATCCTGCCTTTAAGGGTAAATTTGATAGTTGGTAATGGCGCCTAACGTCATTGACCCACGTTCGAGGATGGTATGTCTAAGTAATATAATTAGGTGGTTTTATGAGGTTAGAGTATGAAGAAAAATGTCGTTTTTATAAAATCGAAGAGGCTTGATACGTTAGTTAATGGTGGCGATGGCTCTCATAGTCATGTTTTAGCGCTATCGGAAGGATCAGCCGGTTTAATACCAGCCATTTCTAATAAAAAGGTTGATATGGGATTTTATCTTTTAACACTGGTTTGTGGTTTTGGTGGTGCATATAGCTTATACAATGAAGACATCTTTGATGGTGCCTTGTTGCTAGCGCTTGCTTGGATTTTCGCACTCTTTAGAAAGAAGGGAAAGGGGGCTGGAATAGTAACGTTGGAAACTACGTTACGTCTGCTGACAAAGCGAAATAAAGGTCTACACCTTACGGTAGACTTTGATGATATCGAGCATATAGAAATCATTAACAAAGTTAAAACAGGCGGTAATGGTTACTTTATTAAGACTAGCGAATTGAATGTGTCTTTAAAAAACGGTGAACGTGAGAATTTAGCTACTGGTGGCGATATAGATATCATTATTGCTCAAGCGACAGCTTTAGCTGAAATTATAGGTTGTGATGTTCATCATGACGATTATCATTAAGTGAACTCTATAAAAACTATTCAACACTTTTTTGTCAGTTAAGTACTTGAAAATACTTGTGCATATCCACATATATATTTAGAGGGATAAATTATACAGGGTACGCCATATATGGAAAAAAAGGGTAATTTAGCAGAAAGTTCTCATGAAGAGCATTTTGTTGAGGCGGCAAATGACGCACAATTTGTGCAGTCACCCACAGCAGACCATAAAGACGCGCTTGAAGAGCGCTATCAAAATCATATCACGGTTAAGCAAAGTGTTCTCTTAAGGTCAAAAGTCGAAAATAGCAAACTACCCGTCAGTGAAAAAGAACAACAACAAGCTTACGCCAATATTTGTAAAGCCTTTGCTCTTGATCAAGAAGACCTCTCATTTGAAGAATTTAAAACATATGCCATGGACGTGGATGAAGGTCAGTACCGTGCCAAAATTATTGAAGGCTTACCAAAAGAAAAACTCGAACAAGCCGCCAACATGAACCCGACAAAGACAGAGCTGGATACCATTGACAGCCTTGCGCTTGAATATGAGCATCTGGATGCGCAACAAAAGCTCTTCACAGAAATCGGTGAAATGAATCAGATAGAAGCTGACCTTCACCATGAAGAAATGTTAATAGAAGACTTATCACCAGCGGGTGAATTTATGTCACTGCAAAATGAACTCGACGACATTAACGCCATGGAAACAGAACATGAGCAAGTTGTACAAGAAACTGCTTCTCAAAGCGTTGGTGGCAGCATGGAAGACAATATCGCTTATTTATTCGATAACCCAGAAAAAGCTATCCGTAATTACCATGAAATGCAAAAAGCCGACACACTTGCTGATATTACTGACATTGCTCATGACAAGGCAGGCGCTGACTTTTATCAGTCTGTTGAAAATACAGAACAAGAATCAAGTATTACCAAAGAAGGCGTTGATCAGCTTATACAAGGTAAAGCAAGGGACGACAGTTATTACGAAATTTTAGATAATGAAAAAGATATGGCAGGCGACCAAACCCTTACAGGTGCGGATAATGACCTACGTAGAGCCATGAAGGTAGACGTTTCACGCGGTAGTATAAGTTCAGAAACAGTCGAACTTCAAGCGCAGGAATTATCAGGGCTTGACGATGAAACATTGGTACGCAAAGAAGAACTTGAAGCTGTGCAGGCAGCATTGTTAGAGGAACGTGGTGCTGAAATAGCCGGCGAAATGTCAGAAAACAGGGCAGATCTTGGCCTTGATGCTATGGACATGAAAAATGGCGACGACCTTGCAACGGCAGGGCGAGAAGTTGAAGCAAAACGTGCTGCGCTCGAACAAGAAAAAGAACGTGAAGAAGAGCCACATATGTCGCATTCTTTATAATAGAAGTATGACAACAGACAAACAAACGCCAGATATTTATCTGGCGTTTTTCTTTGTTTAACAGGTGTTTATATGTAGGTGATAATTTAAATAACTACTTTTTTATAAAAATGTGTTTCAATATGTAACGAAAAGTAAAACCTGTACGAATGAAGCTTGTATAGGACGTCCAAGAACCCCTTGGCGACAAAAAATTAAAATTTTTTAAAGGAATAAATACCATGAATAAATCAACAAAATTGGCTCTTATCGCTTTAACTGGTGCTCTTGCTACGGTTGGCGCAACAACAGACGCTCAAGCGGCTAAAGGTGACCACGAAAAATGTTACGGCGTTGTTAAAGCGGGCGCAAACGACTGCGGTAGTGTACATCACAGCTGTGCAGGACAAGCAACAATGGACTCTGACAAGGGTGAATGGGTTTACGTACCAAAAGGCCTATGTGCTAAACTTACAGGTGGTAGCCTAGAAGCTGCTAAATAATAGTAGGCTTTCATTTTATAAAAGCGTATGTCTTATTTATAAAGGTGTGCGCTTTTTTTATAAAAATTTAAAGGTTGTAAAATAAAATGCAAAAATGGACAGATAACGCCCATCAAATAAATGCAAAAAATGCAGGTATTGGTTTGCGTACGCCACATTATAACGATATTTTACAAACAAAACCTGACCTTGGTTTTTTAGAAATTCATATTGAAAACTATTTTCCTAAGGGTGGTAAAACTGTGCGTGCCCTACGTGAAGCGGCTGAACAATATGCCATGAGCTTTCATGGTGTTTCCATGTCTCTTGGTTCGGCGACAGAACCCGATAAAGAACATCTTAAACGCACCAAGCAATTGATCGATCAATTTAAGCCTGCTCTTATCAGTGAACATTTGTCGTGGAGTAGTATCGACAACCAATATGCAAACGACTTGCTTCCTGTCCCTTATACAGAAGAAGCACTGCATACTTTTTGCCATAATGTTAATGTTGTGCAAGATACCTTGGGCCGCCAAATATTGATTGAAAACCCTTCCGCCTATTTATTATATAAGGACAATGCGATTGCAGAATGGGACTTTATGACAGAGCTTACAACGCGCACAGGTTGCGGTATGTTGCTCGACGTGAATAATGTTTTCGTCAGCACGCAAAATATGGGCACAGACGCTTTTGCACATATGAATAATATGCCCTTAGATGCCTTGAAGGAAATTCATCTCGCAGGCCACACCATTAAAAATTATAATGGCGAAGATTATAAAAGCTCTGACCCCAGAGCTGCCGCACAAGTTTTAAATGCCGATGGCACAATGACAGACGCACATAGCGGCCGCACCATTCGTATCGACACCCATAGCGATATTGTCTGTGATGATGTATGGGCGATGTACAAACACCTCATTCAAAAAACTGGAGCTGTTGCGACATTGATTGAATGGGATATGGATATCCCCAGTCTCGATATTTTAGTAAACGAAGCCCATAAAGCCACAGCTATTATGAAACGTATTGCAGAGGCAAGAGTAAATGTCGCATAAACTACAAACGGCCTTTATGGACAGTATTTACAAAGAAAATGATAACGTCATACCTTTTGTGGATGCATTAGGTGACATTACAAATGAAGAGCGGGTTCATATTTATCGTAATTGTGTTTTCGTTAGCTTAAAGAATTTACTCAGCGACGTTTTTCCTTCAATCGTTGAAATGGTGGGTATAGAATTCTTTCGTTATTTAACCCATGAATTTATAAAAACGCAACCGCCTACTAATGGCGCATTGATGCTTTATGGCGGCGAATTTAAAGTTTTTCTAGCAAGTTTTTCCGCCTTGAAAGAATATCCTTATTTAAGTGACGTTGCGGCTATTGAATGGGCTATGCATCAAAGTTATGATGCAGCCGATGATAAAGCTTGTGACGCTCAAGATTTTCAAGATTGGGTAAAAACGGATATTGAAAATTTAAAACGCACTTTTGTGAATAGTGTACACCTTTTTGAATTTAGCTCACCTGCCTACAGTTTATGGCAAGCAAGCAAAGAAGAGGGTGCCGCTATAGAAAATATAGACTTAGCACAACATGAATATGTACTTGTTTACCGCGATAAACAGTTAGACGTTCAAGTGTGCAATCTCGCCAAAAATGCATATATGTTTTATAATGCATTAAAAAATAACAAAACCTTTGTTGAAGCCAGTACATGTACAGAAGGCGACATTCAAAATGATATTGCCTTTGCTTTAAGTGAAGATTTATTTAAAAAGAAAGATATAAAATGACGTGTAAATTTATAGAAAAAATGAAGTCATGCCCAAAGTGCGGCATTGTTTTTAAAATTGCAAAATGTAAAATCCGCTTTTTTGAAACATGGGTTTTAAGTTTGAATAATTTAGCCATCCGTTTTTGGGTGGGCTTGCTTTTTTGGAAGTCGGCCACAACTAAAGTTATTGGTGAAGGGACGTTTGGTTTACCATCATCAGTTGATATTTTTGGTTATAAATTTCCGTTAGTGCCAATGCCTTATGAAATTTCTGAAAGCACTTATATGCTTTTCAACTATGAATATGACGTACCATACCTTTCAGCGGAATTTGCGGCTATGTCGTCTACTTTTGCAGAGATATTCTTGTCGTTAATGTTGTTCCTTGGTTTTGGCGCACGTATTGCGGCTTTTGGTTTTATTATTATGACGGCGGTTATACACTTCACATACGAAGCTTATACAGCCCATTACTTATGGGTTATGTTGCTTGCGGTTATTTTAACAGCGGGGCCAGGTAAGTTTTCACTCGATCACTGTATACGTAAATGCTTTTTAGGTAGTGGTTCATGCAAAAAATAGCCATTGGCTTATGTATGTTAATGAGCGGGGTTTTCCTCGCTCATACCGCCTGTGCACGACCTGTTTTGCTTGAACTTTATACGTCAGAAGGTTGCAGTTCTTGTCCTGCAGGTGAAGAAACTGTGGCAGATCTTAATAAGCGTGATGACTTTTTTGCTTTAAGTTTTCATGTTGACTATTGGGACGGCCTTGGCTGGAAAGATAAGTGGGCAAAAAAAGAATTTACAAATAGGCAAAAAGCTTACATGAAAAAGGTGGGAAGCAATAAAATTTACACGCCCCAAGCGGTGTTAGACGGTGTTGAAGAAACGGTCGCCTCATGGGGTTGGCGTGTTAAAATGTTGGCATATAGCGTACGTCAAAAACAGGTTGATATTCCCATGCGCCTTGAAAATGACTTGTTATATATTGAAGCTTATAACCTGCAAAAACCTGTTGATATTTGGTATGTAACCTACAACGATACAGGTGAGAGTAACGTTCAAGCGGGTGAAAATAGAGGCCGTGTTATGAAGTCCGTTAATGTGGTGCGTAGTCTTGAAAAATTATCAGTTTGGCATGGTGAAAAAACGACAATTCGTTTACCAAGCATAACAAACGGCGGCCAACATACAGCGGTGATTGTGCAAGATGCAAAATTTGGGAAAGTACTTGGCTTATTATATAAATAAATGGCGTCTATTATTATATAAAAAAGCTCCCTTACAGGAGCTTTTTTTTCGAGATGGCATTAACTATATATATAGACCAATTAGTATTTAACGCTATAAGTGCTTCTTTAATGTGTTATTTACCATTTTTAAAGCCTTTTCATAGTTTGAAATGCGAGTATCAATGAAACTAATGTCGCCGCTTACGCTACATTGCTCTTCTTTAGATAAGGTTATATCCATAAGTTTGTAGGTAAGGGTAGTGCGCCCATCTTTAATTTTCTTGATACTTTTGGCTGTTTTATCCGACTCTTTTTTTAGCTCTTCTATTGCACGTTTAAGCGAGTCAAGATTGTCTGCATGAAATTTACGAATTATTAGCACTAAATAAATCATGCAACCTGTACAAAATATGACAGAGCATATAATTAATATTATTAAGAGGCTCGGCATAAAATTTCCTTAAGCCTATTTGGCTAGGTTTGTAATAGCTTTTGAAAGGGCATCAAAAGTGTCTTGATACTTTTTCTCTGCTCTATAGTTGTGAAGGGGCTGTTTATTTTAATTTGTAGTTCTGCTTGCTGTTGCTTGATCGTTTCTATCAAGTTTAAATTTGCCGGCGGTTGCCTTGCAGGCTGCACTTTTAAGTGTTTACGTAAAGTTAAAATAATACCTGCTGTACAAATAAGTATTGTTAAAAGTTTAAGGGTTGCTATGGTTAAAAGGCTCATAAAAAAATCCTGTTGTGTGGTTGTTAGCACGTTCTTAAATGACGCTCGTCATATTCTAGGTTTTGTTTTAATTGTGCTTCTTTGAGTGCGTGATATTCTTTGCTGAGTTCAGGGTGTGAAAGGGCAAATGATTTCTCTAATATCCATGTTTGTCTCTTGCTTTCGTCTAGCAGACGTTGATGGTTTTTTGCAATGGCATTTGAAATGTGCATGAGCTGGATGCCTATAACAGCAAGAATAACAAGACTCACAATAATAAATATAGTCATAATATTGAACCTCAAAAAGGTGGGTAGTGTGGCACGGAATGTGCAAAAACAAGGTTAAAAGATAAACTTCGTATACCGTAATGTATACTGAACTTTTGTAAAAGACAAGCCTTTTAAAATAGGGGAAAAGCCTTTATACTGTAAGGTGTCTATTAATTCTAAAGGGGAAATTTAAATATGGAAACTTGGGTTTCATTTGCAGTGGGTACAGTGGTTGGTTTAACTTTTGGTTTAACCGTCGGTTTATACCTTGCCAAGCAAGCAAAGGAATCGGCACAGTCTATTTTTGATGAACGTGAAAAGCGTGCCCGAGAAGACATGGACCGTATGGTGGCCTCTATGAAGGAATCTTTCGGTGCTTTATCACTAGAAGCGCTTTCAAAAAACACTGAAGAATTTTTAAAAGTTGCGGGCGAAACACTGAATAAACACACTGAAACAAACAAGCAAGAACTGGGCGGTAAAAAGGAAATGATCGACCAAACCCTTAAAAATATGAAGGGTGAACTTGATAAAGTAAACGACATGGTGCAAGGCATCGAAAAAGACCGTAAGGCTAAATTTGATGTGTTAAGTAAAGAAATTAGCCGTACAGCCGACGAAACGAAAAGCCTGCGTGAAACGACGCATGACCTCACAAATGCTTTAACCAACTCACGTGTGCGTGGGCAATGGGGAGAACGTATGGCAGAGGACGTTTTACGCCTTGCAGGTTTCATTGAAGGCACGAACTATCTTAAACAACAGACGCTCACAAAAGGTGACGGTAGCCGCCCCGACTTTACATTCTATTTACCAGATAATCACTTTGTGCATATGGACGTGAAGTTCCCGTTGGAAAACTATCTCAATCATATGAACGCAAAAAATGATAATGAGCGTGAAAAATACAAAACACAATTTTTGAAAGATGCCCGTACAAGTATTAACGAAACAACAAAGCGTGGTTATATCGATAAATCACAAGGCACGCTGGACTATGTTTTGGTCTTTATTCCAAACGAACAAGTTTACTCCTTTTTAAATGAACATGACCATGACTTGGTTGATAATTCATTGCGTCAAAAAATTGTCCTTTGTTCGCCAACCACACTTTATGCGGTGTTGAGTGTTATTCGTCAAGCAGTGGACAACTTCCATATGGAACGTAAAGCGAGCGACATTTTAAAAGTACTTGAAGACTTTTCTGCACAGTGGGATAGCTTTAAAGAAGCGATGGATAAAATGGGCCGCCGTATTGATGATTCACAACGGGAATTTCAAAAACTCACAGGCACAAGGCAACGTGCTTTAGAAAAGCCTCTTAAAAAAATTGAAGAGCTAAAAGCCAATGAACACATGGTTGAAACAAAATCAGGTGCGCCCTTAAAAGTGATTACCAATGAAAACGACATTGCCAACTAGGAATAATTGCTCCAAAGGCTCTTTTATAAAGAAACTTAAAATTTTATTGCAGGATGTGTTTGTATCTGAAATATCTTTTAAGAGCTCAAGTTTTAAATTCAAGTGCTTGCATGTTTTTTTTGGCAGGCGTATTCTGTCATTAATATAAAAATAAGAAGGGTGGTCTCATGCCAACAGTCAGCGATAAATATGCAAAAACAGAAGGTAGCGTTATTGTTGCTATCAACCAAAAAGCAAAAGCTTTAGCTAAAGAAGGACGTGATATTGTTAATTTCTCTATCGGTGTTCCTGGTTTTTTACCACCTAAGCATGTTTACGATGCGGCTAAACAAGCAGTAGATGAAGACGGCGGGGCGTATTTAGCCTGTAAGGGTAGTGACCCTTTATTGGAAAGCTTTATCGGTCTGCTTAAAAACCAAGGTTTTGACTATGCCATGGACGAAACTTGCGCAACCCTTGGCGCTAAAAATGCGCTGACAAATTTATGCCTTGCCCTTTGTAACAAAGGTGACGAAATTCTATTCCCAGCACCTTACTGGTCAAGCTATATTCAAACGGCGGAAATGGCCGACGCCATACCTGTGGCCATTAACTGTGACAGTGAACAAAACTACAAGCTAACAGCGGCACAGCTTGAAGCCGCCATTACACCAAAGACAAAAATATTTTTGTTCAACAACCCTTCAAACCCAACGGGTATGGTTTATACCAAACAAGAAATTGCGGAACTTGCAGAAGTGCTTGTGCGACATGATATTTGGGTCATTAGTGACGATTTGTATGACCGTATTATATTTGACGGTGAAGAATTCCACCACCTTCTAACAGCAGAACCAAGGCTACGTGACCGCATGATTATTGTACAGTCAGTGAGTAAGTCATATGGTATGCCTGGTTGGCGTGTTGGCTTTGTTGCAGGACCAAAAGCTATTATTAAAACCATGACGTCTATTGCAGCCAATACATTTATGAATATCCCATGGGTATCACAACGTGCAGCCGCAGCAGCTATTAGTGGTGATCAAACATTCGTGAACGAACACCGTGATGCCTTTGCCCATAAACGTGACTTGGTCATGGCATCTATAAGCACCATTGAAGGTATGGTTTGCCCTTTCCCGAAGGGTGCTTTTTATGCCTTTCCTGACTGTAAGGCCTTTATAGGTAAGCAGTACAATGGTGAAGTAATTAAAGACGATGTACATTTGTGTGAGTTACTGCTTGAACATAAAGGTATAGCGACAGTACCGGGTAGTGGTTTTGGGTCGGCTGGTGCTTTACGTATATCGTACGCTTGCGACTTAGAAACATTGCAAAAGGGCATGAAGCTTTTCTGTGAATTTTTTAACGAGGTAAGCTAGATCAAGGAATAGTCATCTAAGGGTGGCTACTTACGCTTTATCAAATGTCATTGCCTAAGCGGCAACATCCATTTGATTCATCATAAATATCCCCGCCTTAGTTAACTATTCTAACGGGGCACCTTATTAAGACGGGTCGGCCTATATGCAGACATAAAAAAACACCTCCTTGGAGGTGTTTTTTGTTTCGAGATTGAAAGTTTTTTCTAAAAAATGTCTTTACTGTGGTTTCTCTTGATATACCATCACCGATGGTAACAATTAATTTAACAGCGTCATTGTCAAGTTGTATAATTTTGTTACCAGCATTCGCCATAGATGATACCATTAAAATTGTAGCGATAAGCGCTACGCTAAGTATTTTTTTCATGAGTAAAAGCCTAGGTGTTGTGCAGAGTAGGTCTCCGCAATCTATTAGATTATGGTTATACATAATTATATTTCAACCCTTTGTAGGCATTTTTTTGTTTAGGGGCTTGTAAATGTTGGGATGTACAGTTATTTTATAGATTAACAATTACTTGGTTCTTCTTTTGAAGATCCTATTCCTTTTCTTCTCAACTGACGGAGGTGGCATTATGTCCACTGAAGATTTAAAAAATAAAATACGCCAATTTGAAGGTTGTGATACATCCACACTGGAAGTCGTTCTTTCTATACGTGCTCACTACCACGCCATTAATAATGACGAAAATTGTCGAAATATCTCTGGTGCTGAATATCAAGCATACAGCCTGTTTTTCAGCAGGTATGCCGGAGTATCCTTCGTGAACCTAGCGTTAGAATTTGCCTCATGTCATGTTGTTTTTGACGATGATTTGCCAGAACAAAGAGTCACACTAGATATGTCAGCTGCTCTGGTGCCACTGATTAAAGCAGAAGAACTTGCTGACGACTTTCGTGGTTTACTCGCGCAGTTGCTTTTAGATATTATGGATAATGACCGTTTACAGTGTATTTATGAGTCACTTACCGTTGCACAAACAAATGTTTTGGATAGCTTTCAGTCACTTATAACAACGAAATCAAAAGCATTTATGGATGATGTCGACGCTTTTTTAAAAAGCGCCTAGCTGTTTAACGAAATAAAAGCCGTAGGGGTTAACCCTGCGGCTTTTGTGTTCGCTTTATGGTAAGTTTTTTTGCAATTTAGGGCGTTTTGCTATACATTCAGCTTTGAATTAACAAATTTATGGTGAAAGTACGCACATGTTTGATCAACTATCGAGCCGCCTTGACGGTGTATTCAAAAAAATTACAGGCCGTGGTGTCTTATCAGAAAAAGACATCGACGCTTCCATGCGTGAAGTGCGCATTGCACTGTTAGAGGCTGACGTTGCCTTGCCTGTGATTAAAACGTTGATCAAAAAAGTTAAAGAAGACGCTGTCGGCGACAAAGTTTTAAAGTCTATCAAGCCAGGTGAGCAGGTTGTTAAAGCCGTGAACGATGCCTTGGTGAGCATTTTAGGTGAAGGTGAAGAGCTTAACTTAAACACACAATCACCCGCAGTTGTGATGATGGTTGGTTTACAAGGGTCTGGTAAAACCACATCCACAGGTAAAATTGCCAAACGCCTCAAGGATAAAGAAAATAAAAAGGTACTTTTGGCTTCTTTAGATATTTACCGCCCAGCGGCGCAAGCGCAACTGCAAACGCTTGCTGAACGTGTGGGTGTTGACGGCCTTGAAATTATAGAAGGTCAAAAACCTGTCGATATTGCCAAACGTGCTTTAAAGGAAGCAAAAACAGGCGGTTATGACGTTCTGTTTCTCGATACGGCGGGTCGTCTCGAAATTGACGATACGTTGATGGCAGAGCTTGAAGAAGTTAAAAAAATAACCAACCCTATTGAGACGCTTTTAGTGGTCGATAGCCTGACAGGTCAAGTAGCTGTGAACGTGGCTAAAACTTTCCATGAACGCATTGGTATTACGGGTAACGTGCTCACACGTATTGACGGTGACGGACGTGGTGGTGCTGCACTTTCTATGCGTGAGATGACAGGTTGCCCTATTAAGTTCCTTGGTATGGGTGAAGGCTTAGGTGCTTTAGAAGTTTTTCGTCCTAAGGGGCTTGCTAACCGTATTTTAGGTATGGGTGACGTTGTTTCCCTTGTTGAAAAAGTACAAGAAGCCACATCAGAAGAAGACATGATGGCGATGATGGAAAAAATGATGTCGGGCCAATTTGACATGAACGACCTTAAAAAGCAGCTTAAAATGATGCAAAAAATGGGCAACATGAAGGGTATGTTAAAGCTTATTCCTGGTATTTCAAAAATGGCTAAAAAAATTGATGAGGCCAATATTGACGATAAAATGGTGGTGCACCAAATCGCTGTGATCGATTCTATGACCAAGCAAGAACGCCGTCACCCAAGCATTTTAAACGCACGACGCCGTCAACGTATCGCTAAGGGTTGTGGGCTGCAAGTGAGCAACGTGAATAAATTGATAAAGTCTCACCAACAAATGCAAAAAATGATGAAAAAAATGGGTTCAGGTGGCATGGGTGGCCTTGAAAAAATGATGGGTGGCGGTCGTTTTCCGCCGAACATGCTCACATAAATGCTGTCTTGACAGTTTATCTGCATAACTTTAAGGTGTTGTTTATTAATAACACCTTTTCTTTTTCTAGACCTGCGAGGTAACCCTTATTACAATTAATCCTATTTGTGATGATTTTTTAAAGGCAATAAAGCATGAGTCATTAACTAAAAAAATGTTTTTAGACTTTTCTGCAATTGTTAAAAATGCGCCAAAACCTATTAAAGAGGACTTTATGGATGAAGATCTCACGGAAGAAAGCGTTGTTATGTATTTTTGTGAGAACTTTATGCCGATTGTTTTCAATGTACGTCTGGGTCGGTATTTTCGCGGTATGTACGCCAAAATGATAGCCGATATTTTTAACAACAAGCACTTGTCTTCGGTTAAGGCGGGTCTTCCTGATCGTGACCTTGGTGTTGTGCGACAGATGAGGGTACTTGTCACGAAGCCAGTGAGAGATTTCTTGAAAAATGTTGACGCTTATTTGAAGTGTACCTAAAACCCAAATAGTTAATGTTATTTAACCAGCGAAATAAAAAGCACCTCGTTGGGTGCTTTTTTATCTTTGCTCATCAATTTTTAATGGCTTTCAGTCAAGTTTAAACCAACAACGCCGATAAGTATAAGGGCAATGAAGGCTGCCTTAACCCAGTCCATACCATCTTCAAATAGGTATATGCCGATGATTGAAATACAGACAATACCTAATCCGGCCCATATTGCATAGGCTGTGCTCACGTCAATTTTTCGCACACTTAATGACAGTAAGTAAGAAGATAGTATATATGTAATAATGACAATGGCTGTCGGTAAGGCCTTGGTGAAGCCTTCGCTAAATTTAATACATGTGGTGCCTACAACTTCTAATAGAATGGCGCCAAATAAATAAAGCCAATAAATAACCATTGAACACTGTTTCCTTGTTTATTTGTATAATGAGTATATGTTTCTCACAATGATACGTCCATTTATTTAAATAAAATATCTACGTATACGAAAAACGCTTGATTTTTCTATCAAAGCCCTGTAAACACACAGGTACCGTATTGCGCTGGTAGGAACTTCGAACAATAATACGGGAAGGGCAGTGTTGCTCTTCAACAGCGCAAAAGTTCGAGTTAGAACGCCTTTTTATAAAGGTTGTTCACAATAGAAAGATATATATCATGGCAGTAAAAATTCGCCTAAGCCGCGGTGGCCGTAAGAAGCAACCATTTTACCATGTTGTAACAGCAGACGCACGTTCACCACGTGATGGCCGTTTCATCGAAAAACTCGGTTTCTGGAACCCGATCACTAAAGAACTTAAGTGGGACGCAGAACGCGTTAACTACTGGTTAGGTACTGGTGCTCAACCAACAGACCGTGTTGCTAAAATTATCCTTAAAGAAGGCCTAGGTAGCGACGCTCAACGCGCGACTTACCAAAAAGCAATCGACCGTGGTACAGAAATTGTACGCAAGCGCACAGAAGCTGCAAATGCAGTGAAAGCAGCTGAAGAAGCGGCTGTTAAAGCTGAAGAAGCTGAAGTTGCTAAAGCAGCAGCTGCAGAAGCAGCAGCGGCAGAATCTCCTGCAGAAGCAGCAGCTGAGTAAGGCTTAAGCATGCGACGCCCTGATAAAAAAGACGGTTTCTTTTGCGTAGGGGTTATTGCGACGGCACATGGCATTAAAGGTGAAGTCACATTTAAGACTTTTATCGAGAAGCCAGAAGACATTTTAGATTATGGCACGCTTGTGAATATGCAGGACGTGCCATTTTCTATTTCTAACTTCAAAGTCACTACAAAAGGCCTTATCACAAGGCTTGAAGGTGTTAAAACCCGTAACGACGCCGAAAGACTACGCGGTATGTATCTTTACGCTTCAAATGACATGTTACCCGACTTGGAAGACAATATGTACGTAGACGACCTTATTGGCACCAAGGTTTACCGAGAAGACGGTACACTGTTCGGCACCATTCGTAACCACTTCGATAATGGCGCACAAACCATCATTGCAGTTAAAATACCTGAAGAAGGAAAGAGAGATGTTCTTTTACCTTTTACAGACGATGTTGTTTTAGCAGTAGATCAGGCAGCAGCAACCATTACTGTTTCTGAGATGGCCGACGAATTTGCAGCCTTAGACGGCAACCCTGAAAATTAAATGCGCCTCATAGCTTGAAATCTTTATATAAAGCCCTTACAATTTACCTATAAATACATAATCTTTTTTAACTGTCTTATGGCAGATACACTGACACAATGCCTTTTCTTGGGCGTTCATAACTTACACGAGGTGCCTTATGGCTCTATTAAAAACTGCCCTTAGTTGGGTTTTTATTTTGTTGTTTTGCGCTGTATTGCCGCATTTATCAACATTTATTCATGAAATGGGTCACTTCTTATTTGATAAAATATCAGGTATGCATGTGAATTTGGTTTCTATCGGCAAGGGTGACTTATTATTTACCTTTACATTGTTAGACACCCCGATTGAAATTTATAAAAGCTGGGGTGGTGGCTTTGTTGATAGTTATCAATACAAAGAAGCATGGCAAAATTTTATTGCTTATTCTGCTGGTGTTGTTTTTGGTTTAAGTGCGTTGCTTTTGGCAACTTACCCTATTCAAAAAGTCGCAGGTTACGGCTTATCCTTTAAGTCGTTTATTTTTAAGCTTCCTATAAAGGCTTTCTATTTTGCTTTATATTTATTTTTCCCCATTTTTTTGGCGATAGATTATATGAAAAAAGCTGAGGCTGATATAGAGGCCAAAGAATACTTTCAATTTTTCTATTATTTATACGAAAATGGAAAGAATAGATATTTCATACCACTTGCTTTTGTTTTTTCTTGTTTAATTGTTGAAATTGCAAATGTTGTACCAGGCTTTTATGGTGATGGTGGTGATGGTGTGCCGGCGCTTCAAGCATTATTAGAAGTCTTTGGGTATCATTATACAACCTTTGAAATTGCTCAGGTGGGTATTGTGGTTCTTCCATGGACGCCTTACTTTTTGGTGGCAAACTTTATTTTAGCTTTTGTTTATGTGACACGTAAATTTAGCAACTCCTAAGCGACGAGACATAAAAAAGCCTCCCTATTGGGGAGGCTTTTTTTACGTTCGATCTACATATTTTCTCTCATCATACGGGCCAGTTTGTTGCCTTCTTCTGTGAAGTGAATGGTGCGTGTTGTGGCTTGCTTGTTATAGGTTTCTTCAACCATGCCTATGTCTAAAAGCGCTTCATGCGCAGCCGAGATAGTTTGTTCGGCTGGTATAGCAACGCCCATTAAGGGTAAAGTTAACATATAGTCACATTCTAGGTCTGTGAGCGGTCGTGGAAGGGTTGTGGCTTGATATTTGTGCGTCGTTTTTTCGTAAGTCACACGATAAAATGAGAGGAATATAAATGCAGCTATACTGATGAATATAAGTATATTAAGCATAATGAGTTCCTTTTTTAGATTATGGCCGATAGGGCTTTGACTACACGTATGCCTTTTTCGGTGATGGTATAAACAACACCAACGGAGGGGCTGCTTGTGCATGTGCAAAGGCCTCTTTTCTCTAATGCATCAGCTGTTTCGCATTCTTTATTGCCCACTGACGCATCCAGAGAATGCTTAATAGGTTGGTTGGAAAGTTTGTTTAAAACAGCTGTTTCTGTGGATGTTAATGCTTTTGATATTGTCATGGTGTTACCTCTGAAGGTGGGTTAGGTGTTAATTTGTCCAATTTTGACTATTCGTCATCATCAAATTTTTTCCAGCCGCCTTGTGGTGGTTTAAGGGGGTTTACCTCAAAAAAGAAGTGTAAAAGTAAATGTATTGGTTTGATTTATATGACTATATATAGCACATTTTATAGGTCGATGGAAGTGTGTATGCAATTTTTTATTGGATTTTTTGGGGTATATGCTTTAAAAGTGAAGTTCATTTTGAATTTATAAAGAGTTTTATCCGTGCCGTACCCCATTACCATTGTGACGCTGTTTCCCGATATGTTCCCCGGGCCATTAGATGTTTCTATTATGAAACGTGCCGCCGATAAAGGCTTATGGTCATTAGATACAGTTCAAATTCGTGAGTTTGCTGCGGGTAAGCATAATACGGTAGACGATACACCTTATGGGGGCGGTGCTGGTATGTTGATGCGCGCTGACGTGGTGGCAAATAGTGTACGCCACGCGAAGGAAAAATCACCCAAGGCCAAGGTTGTTTTCATGACACCTTCAGGCAAAAAGTTTGATCAAGATAAAGCAAGGGAACTTGCAGCACATGCAGGCGGGCTTATTTTGCTTTGTGGGCATTATGAAGGTGTGGACCAACGTGCCATTGACGCGGTGGTCGACGAAGAACTTTCTATCGGTGACTATGTTTTAAGTGGCGGTGAGCTTGCGGCCATGGTGGTGATTGACGCCGTGGTACGTAACATTCCTGAAAGCTTAGGTAACCATGAAACATTGCACGAAGAAAGTTTCGATATCATCAGTGATAAAGGCGAAAAGCTTTTAGAATACCCGCATTACACAAGACCGATAGAATGGGAAGGACGTCAGGTACCTGACGTTTTAAGCAGTGGTCATCACGGCCATATTGAAAAGTGGCGCAAAGAAAAGGCGCTTGAAAAAACCAAGCAAAATCGCCCTGACTTACTGCAAAAGTAAATGTCATTTTTTTTAATACGCACCTTGTGTTAAAGGCTATAAGTGTATAGATAAAAAAGAGGGCTTTACTATGTCTATTATATTAAGGTTACCAAAAGACCTCGGAGAGGGTGTGTTATGCGCCTCGGCCGTGAAGGTATTAAAAGAATTTTCTTCCAGTAAAGACGAGGCTTTGCTTTTAACGGGGTCGGCGTTGATGCATGGCTGGGTGGAAACTTTCGCCGATGAAAAATTCAACTTTGTGGACATCAATTCTGTTGATACATCATCTGTAAGTGCGATCGTTGACTTTAACATTCACGACGATTTTCCAGAAGAAGACGCATTTAATGTACCCTATTACGCCTTAGACGATATTGAACATATTGATGAAACGAATATTGCCTATGACGAAGGTGCTATTGTGGCGCCAATTCATGTGGTGCAAATGATGGAATACACCCTTAAAAGCCTTGGTGCATTGTCGGCCGATGAAAGCATTGAGCCCACGGCCATATCTGAACGCTTAAAGCGCCCTGAAGTGGTGAATCAAGTGAAAGAAAGTTTAGGGCTAGATCTTGTAAAGCCCATAGGCTTGCTTATTCCTTCTTGTGCGGCTAATCGCCCTAATAAGCGTTGGCAGCCTGAAAGTTTTGCTAAAATGGCTGGGTATATGTCAGACGCAGGTATGCAACCTGTATTGACTGGTGGGCCAACGGATGATGAAATAGACCTTTGTGATCGCATTAAACAAATGTCAGATGTTCATGTTGTTGACGCATGCGGTAAAACGGGTATAAGTGAACTTTGTTCATTGGCTTCTGGTAGCGCACTTGCTGTAGGCGGTGATACTGGCCCCATTCATCTTTGCGCGGCGGCAGGGGTCGAAACTTTTGCCTTGTTCGGTCGCGGTAGTGACCCTAATTCATGGAGGCCTCTGGCGCAAAATGACGCGGCACATAGTATCTGGGTGGAAAATTTAGCCGAATTAAGCGCTGAAGAGGTTTGGGACATGGTAGCGGTTATTCATAAAAGCAAGGATGATGAAAAAGAAGTGCCACTGTCGCTCTAAATATAATTACTGAAGTAAAATAAGCAATATTACGCTGACGGCGAGTATGGTGCCTGCAATGGGGTTCGCCTTGTCTTCAATTTTTAAAATTTTATGGTAACCCAAAAGAAGGATCGGCGCGCTCATGGCAATGGCTTTTACATAAGCAGGGTTAGGGGCAAGTGCTATGGCCGCCCATGACGTAAGACAACCCACAGAACCGAGTAGACCTAAATAAATAATTCTGCCTTTAAGGTGTTTCTTGAAATGAAGGGTGTGCGATTGCTTTTGATACTTCTTGTAGTAAATAATAGCAAACGACATAAGAGCCTGAACTGAAAATATGATGATGCTCATTATAATAACCTTACTGTTTAGGTCACTGGATATGTTGCTGGGCAGTGCAAGCTTGCCTATAATGGTTAAAATAGCACTCAGCATACCTATGAGAATTGTCGGTAGCAGGTAACCTTTTTCAAGGTTTGCTGTCGATTTATTGCGCATGAAAAATAATGAAACGCCCGCACTTATCAGTAATAAACAAATGGCACTACCTTTAAGTGGCGTCTCAATAAAAAGGCTGCGGCTGCTTGGGTCAATGATAATCCAAGCGGCAAATGTGAATAACATAGCCACAGCACTGTGCAGTATTGAAATGCGCCCGTTAAATTTTGCAGCCAGGTGAAATGTGGTCATGGCTGCAATACCAGAACCTAAGCCTATTAAAATAGATATGAGGTAAAAGGATGTTTCGCTGGGCCATGTACCAAACAAACAAAAAGGCAGCAAGCTTATAATGGCTACCAATGAACGCCAAAAGTTAAGGGCAACAATTTCTTGCTTATGGCGACGGTTCCAGTCGGCAATTAAGCAGGATACAATAACAGTGACCAGCGATATGATAATCCACATATAAAATAAACCTTTTGTAATATATTTTTTCTAAGCCCTTGAATAAAGTGTTTCAACGCCCTATTTGTTAGTTTATACATGAAAATTGTATTTTTTGCTTTCTTTTTCGCTGGAATTGCCGTAAAAGAGGCGTACTTGTGATTAAAAAGCAAGTGAGATTTATATTAAACAAGCTATGTCTCTCTGGATCAGCGGCTCATAACCGACGTAAGAATTTAAAGACATATGCACAAACAAAGGGTTCTAAAATGAACATTATTGAACAGCTAAACAAAGAAACACTTGCAACACTTGGTAAAGAAATTCCAGAATTTGCAGTCGGTGACACAGTATGTGTAAACGTAAAAGTAAAAGAGGGTACACGTGAACGTGTTCAAGCTTTTGAAGGTGTATGCATCGCTCGTAAAAACGACAGCATAAACTCAAACTTTACAGTACGTAAAATTTCATACGGTGAAGGTGTTGAACGTGTGTTCCCACTTCACTCACCAACTCTTGATAGCATTGATGTTGTTCGTCGTGGTGTTGTACGCCGTGCGAAACTTTACTACCTACGTGACTTGCGTGGTAAAGCTGCTCGTATCCGCGAGAAGCGCGTTAAGTAAGCTCTTAAGTTATTTAGGAACAGGCGCTCTCGAGCGTCTGTTTTTATTTGCGCAATAAGTTGCTTTACGCAGTATTAGCTATTAAGTATAGCCTTCCCTGCTAGAAAACAAAAACATACATCTTGGTATCACCTGTTCTTCCGGTGCGCCCTTAGTCTGTTTTTTCTCGATATTTCTTACGATTAAGTATACATTCTCTTGTGAAGTAAACACTTTTTCTTTTAGAAACAACCCAGGTCTGGGTTTAAGGAGCCACTTATGGCGAATAAAACGATTGAAAATCTTGAGAAATTAGCCGAAGCTGTAAATGTTGATATTGATCTTCCTTTTATGATTCTGTCGCTGGTTAAAGGCTTACAACGCGAAAGTGATGAAAAGCCGATGGGTATGGATGACCTTGACGAGCAGCAGTGGTTTATAAATGGGCTTTTAAGTGGAAAGGCGGTCGATGTAATTGCTGTCGCCAGAAAGGTAGCCGCTATAAACCTAAGCTATGAAACATTTTCTGATGAAGATGTTGCTGGTATGAAGGAAGAGTTTGCAGGGAGTGTGGGTGACTTTCTCGCTGAATATTCTGACGCCGGTGAAGATGGTATGGACCTTGTGGGTCTGATGACGTTTCAAGGCCTCTTAATGCTCTTTGATACAGGTAAAACAAGGGTTGAATTATCAGACACTACCGTAGCTAAACTTGCACAGGCACGTGCAGTCCCAGTGCCTGAGGCTGTGACTAGTCTTATTGACGCTGTTAATGCTGTACTTGATTCAAACGAAGTTTTTGAAGCTGAGCAGTAAATAACGAATGAAAGTCGTAGGGGTAACCCTACGGCTTTTTGCTGTCTCAAGGGAGGGCAACCAATTGTAAATATTCACTAAACGCATACTCTGATATGCGTTTATGTAAGTAATGCCCATGCTTTTTTGTCACAAATAAGGTGCTTAAAAACAAGGTTGTGTGCAATAGAATATGTGTGCGTTTGGTGAATATTTGTATTGTGTGTTATAAATGTAGGTAGTTAAACAGGTGAATAACGATAAGGAAATGCATAGTGTTACCTATCTTGCCGTTAAAAACAGTGTTAGTGCCCGATATGCCACTCACTGTACACTTAGAAGATGAACGCTACCAAGCGCTCATAAAAAGGTGTACAGAGCATGACGGCGAACTCGCAGTTGTTTTTTGTTCGGATTATACAAATGAGGCCGCTTCATTGGGGCGTATGGGCTGTAAAGCCAGTATCGTTAAATGTGAAACAATGATAGACGGTACAATGGAAGTAGAACTTATGGGTCTACATCGCTTTGCTTTTTCTGAAACGCTACCTAAACTCAATATTCATTACGCTGCCGACGTTCAATATGTTTTTGACACCCAAGACATTACGGACGCAGACCCATTGCTTGATTCTGTTTTTGAAATCTACCAACAATACATGAATGCACTGCATAATTTTGACGTGCAAATGATGCCAGAAATATGCCTAACAAATCTTAAAGCGACAGATTCTCTACGGTTATTAAATAGCATTGCCTTGGCACCTGAAAAACGTCAAGAAGGACTCGAGATATTATCAGCACGCGAGCGCTTCGTTTTTATATTATCTTGCTTGCGTTTGGAACTAGACATGTTAAGATTCGTCACTTCAATGGAGTCGGCAATGCCATCCTTTGCGTCAACATTAAATTAGGGGAAATAATTTTAAATGCATCATCGCAACCCATTACAGGTTCTTATAAGTGATATGCACCTTGCGGGTGTGACGGACGTTGTCTCTGATACATCTTTCGACTTTGCAAATGATAAAATTGAAAACCCTTTTAAAGGTATGCCAGCGGTTCAAATACCAGCGCAACAAACAACACCACAAAAGGCGACATCCGTAGAAGCCACAATTACATCGATCACGCCACAAAAAGACAGTATGGCAAAAATTGAAGTGTCTCAAAGCGTTAAAGCGAGGTCTGTTGACGCACTCTTATGGAGCTTTGGCGACAAGAAGGCCGCTATACAGGTTATTTTATCTTCCACGCTTGATAAAGGGGTTCACCCTCTGTCAGAGCAAGCAAAGATATTGTTTATTAAAATGTTGGCAGCTATTGATATTCAAGAAGAAGACGTGCTTTATCTTGTTTTAACAGGCGCCGATAAATTTTCTAAAACAGAGAAAGTGTTGGCCTTAGAATCTCTTGAAAATAGAGGTGAGGGCGCAAGGTCGCTCTTTATTGGAGAAGAAGCGACGCAATTGGCTTTTTCTGAAGGTATTCTAAAAACAAGACAAAAAGAAAACACTTTTGCTGGTAAAACTTGTGGTGTGATTATGCACCCAGAAGGTTTATTGACGCAGCCGCTGCTTAAAAAGATAGCTTGGCAAGACCTGTTAAAATTTCAGTCTATGATGGAGGCGAAATAAAATGCGTTTTATCTCTGCTATTCTTCTGGCTTTATCATTGATTGTGTCTCAAAACACATATGCTGAAACAGGACGCGTTATTGCCAGTGTCGAAAAAAATGCTGAAATTAAAAAACAATATGAAAAACTACAGCGCTTACCAAAAAAATCTATACAAACGGTACAGCGTCCACAAGCTAAAAAAATTAAAAAACCACAAAAACTTATTCGTTTGGGTTATGTCGGCAAAGATATTCCTGCCGTCCTTTCTTCAAATGATGTGCTTTTGTATAAAAAAATGTTCCGCTTACAAAGGCAAAATCAACGCTCTCAAGTGGCTTCCCTTGTACCCAAACTTCAAAATAGAGAACTTATGGGGCACTTAATTGCCGAACGTCTATTACACCCCAACACACATGCTAAATATGTTGATTTGAAAAAATGGATGAGCCGCTATAACGATCATAGCATGGCACCTCAAGTGTATGCTTTGGCAAAAAGCCGCCAGCCACGCAGTGAAAAATATAGCCCGCAGAAGCCAAAGTATAGTAAGGCTTCTGTAGCGAAGTATAGCGACCCCGACGAAAGCACCAAACCAGAAGTTAAAAAAAGCCGCAAGCGTTCAGCCTTGTTGCGTAAGCTTAAGTCATACCGCATAAAGCAGTATTATTCTAAGGCTATTGTTGTTTTATCCAAGCGTGAAAATAGGTCATTACTGGGTGACGACACATGGGCGCAGGTAACACTTAAACTGGCACGCTCTGTCTTTAATTATGGCGACTATAAACGTTCGGAACGCTTGGCGCGCCTGGTTTTAAATCGTACAGATTTCCGTCGTAATGAAGCCTTGTGGATGGCTGGTTTCTCTGGCTACAAAGTGGGTAAATATGAATCCTCTGCCTCTCTCTTTAGGCGTTTAGCCTATGGCGTACCACGCAACAGTAAATACTTTTCGAAAGCAGCCTTTTGGGCATCTAAGTCATATGAAGCGGCAGGCAGAGAATCTATGTCACGTGTCTTCTTAAACTTGGCAACGCAAGACAGCAATTCTTTTTACGCACAAGTAGCCGCAGAACGCCTAGGCCGTGACCGCTTATGGACTTGGTCTGAACCTTCTGTGCGCAAGCAAGATAAACAATTCCTCTTTAATGATCCTTTAGTGCGCCGCGTTATAGCACTTTCACAAATTGGCGAACATGGTTTAGCACAAAAAGAACTGAAGCTCATTCATGAGCGTGTGCCTTACGACATGGACGAAAGCTTGCTGGCATTGGCAATGCAGTTAAAGTTGCCAAATATTCAAATGTCACTTGCACGTAATTTAAAAGAACGTCAAATCGTCTTCCAGTCAGGGCTTTACCCTGAACCTGCTGCATGGAAACCACGTGGTGGCTATACCGTTGACCGTTCGTTGATGCATGCGGTTATGCGTCAAGAAAGTGCCTTTAACCCAAGTGTAAAATCACATGCGGGTGCAAGGGGCTTAATGCAGTTAATGCCCAACACCGCCAAATACATTCGACGTAAACACAATAGGCCTGTTTATTCACGCCATGCTCTTTTAAACCCCAACATCAATATGTCATTGGGGCAGGACTACTTGTCATACCTCATGGGACAGATGGACGGTAACGTTATTCATGTTATTTCTGCTTATAATGCAGGCCCTGGTAATATTAGAAAATGGATCGCCAAAAGCATTGGCAATAAAGACCCGTTAGAATTCATTGAAAGCATCCCTTTCAAAGAAACAAGAACCTACGTACAGCACGTCCTTGGCAACCTTTGGATGTATAAAGACCGTTACCGTGAAGAGAATGAAGGCCTTGGTGTCTTGGCGCAAAATGACTGGCCAGTTTATAAGGGTTATCGCAACGCTATCTCCTCTAAATAAGTTTTTTAAAGGCGTTTATTGGCACTTTAAATATGCTTCACAATAAAATTCATGATGTAATAAGAATGAGAAAAAAATGAATACTACGCCCGACTTTTCAGCAGAACAAAACATGCTAGCGCAAGGTAAGGCATGTATTGTTGGTGTTGATGAAGTGGGTCGTGGCCCATGGGCGGGGCCTGTTGTGGCGGCCGCTGTTTGGATTGACCCTGCTAAAATTCCTCTCGGTGCTACCGATAGTAAAAAATTATCGGCCAAAAAACGTGACGCTTTGGCTGAAATTATATGGCGTGACGCTAAATGTTCCATTGCAGAATGTTCTGTTGAAGAGGTAGATAAACTTAATATACGCGAAGCCACCTTTTTGGCGATGGAACGTGCGGTGGCAGGTTTAAACTTACCTGTCGATTATATTTATGTTGACGGCAACGCACTGCCAAAAAACTTACCAAACACTGCCGAAGCTGAAACAGTGGTGAAGGGGGATAGTAAAATATTGTCTATCGCCTGCGCTTCCATAGTTGCTAAAGTCTACCGTGATAAAATGATGGCTGATCTTGCCAAGACGCACCCACATTATGCTTGGGAACGTAACGCAGGTTACGGCACGAAGGCGCATCAAGAAGGTTTGGCTACACATGGGGTGACAGTGCATCACCGCCGCTCTTTCAAGCCTATTAAAATGTTGTTGGAGGCTTAGATGGCTGACACTCAAAAACACATCGTTATAAATGCATTGCATGCTAAAACTGGTGGCGGTCTTATTTTTTTAAACCACCTATTGCCACTCATTTCAAAAGATAAAGCCTTAAAATTTACAATTATTGCACATGAAAAATATGCGGCAAGGTTAAGCGTCCCCAAAAATATCAAACTAGAAGTGGTTGACTTTGAAGGTGGGTTTTTTAAGACCGTTCTTTGGGAACAATTCAAACTACCGTCTCTTGTGCGTGTTTTAGGGGGCGAAATAACCTTCAATATGGCTAATTTTTGCCCTATAATGGCACCGAAGCCCGTTGTTTATGTCACCAACAACCCTGAAGTACGCCATTACACAAAGCATTTTTCAATGAAGGTTTATTGGCTTGTGCTTATATGGATGACACGTTTAAGCTTACTGGTTTCCCCAAGGTCCTTTTCAAACGGTGACTATATTAAAAAAGTTTATGCCAGTGGCATTTGGTGTTTTTTGCAAAAGAAAATGGTGAAAGCCACCACAGCTTGTGACCTTGTAGCCGATAAAAAAATTATTAAGAAAAAGGGTCAAATTGTCGCTATTGGTGACTTTTACTCACAAAAAAACTACGACGTTCTTGTGAAGGCCTTTGCAGAAGTGGTGCAAAAAAGGCCTGATGCCAAGCTGATTATTATTGGCCGTGAGGTGTACAAAGACGTTTATGAGCAAGTTAAATACTTGATAGACCTTTTAAAGTTAGAAAAATCTGTAGAATTAAAGGGTTTTGTTGCCCATGATGCCGTTAAAAAAATTCTTGCAGAATCTGAGGTTTATGTCAGTCCTTCTGACGCTGAAACCTTCAGCCTAACGCTGCTTGAGGCGATGATGCTCGGCACAGCTTCAGTGGTGAGAGATTACCCATTCCAGCATGAAGTGGCTAGAGAGGGTGGTGCTGAATATGTGGCTTTAACGACATGCTCTAAATCGCAAGTTCGCCTTTTTGCGCAAGGCATGCTCCATGTTTTAGATGACAATAAACATCGCAAGGCTCTTATTAAAAATGGTTTTGATATCTCCAGTGAATATAGTTGGCAAAAAACAGCCGATACTATTTGCCAAAACTTGAAAGAACTTTAACAAGCTAGCTTCAACGCTTTTTTCATTAATGTTGGTAATGGCGGTAAATTGTCAATGTTAAAACCGTTTTCTAATTTATCTACTTCTGTCAGCATGACATCGAACGTCAGGTCAATGTGGGTAAAAATATGCCTTATTTGCCCCATATGCTCTGCATCTTCTTTTATTGTTTCCATGAAATTGGGTAAATGTGTGCTTTCGCCAGCCCAAGACGTTGAAGGAAATTCCCATAAACTGGCGAGCAAGCCTTTGCCTGGGCGTTTTTGCAGGTAATATAACCCTGCACGGTCACGGATAATATAAACAGTGCCATGGTCTACCTTTTTGGCTTTTTTAGGTTCTTTTCTAGGGTAACTTTCAATGTCGTCTTTACCGTAAGAATCGCAAAATTTTGTCACAGGGCAGGTGGCGCATTTTGGTTTCCTTGGGGTACAAATAAGGGCACCCAATTCCATAATGGCATTGCTGTAAAGGTTGTTTTCTTTGTTGGGGGTAAGCGTGCGTGCTTTGTCACCAAGTTCAGCTTTGGCTTTAGGCAGGGCTGTTTCTGTACGTTGTAAACGGCTCATCACACGTTCAACATTACCGTCAACCACCGTCGCTTTTTTGTTAAAAGCAATGGAGCTAATGGCGGCAGCCGTATAAGGCCCCACACCAGGTAGCTTTAATAGCGCCGCTTCATCACTTGGAAATGTACCGCCATTTTCAGCAATTATTTTGGCGCATTTATGTAAATTACGGGCGCGTGAATAGTAGCCAAGGCCCTGCCATAGGTGCATAATATCATCTTCGCTGGCCTTGGCTAAAGCTTGTACCGTTTTGTAAGTATTGGTGAACTTCTCAAAATAGGGAATAACGGTTGTAACGGTGGTTTGCTGTAACATAATTTCACTGAGCCATACATTGTAGGGTGTAGGGTAGCGCCGCCACGGCAGGTCGCGTGCGTTTTTTTTGTAATGGCTTAAAAGGTGGCTAGCAAAATTGTTCATTGCCGTGTATATTGAATTAATATTGAAAAATTTCAAGGGGAATTTAAATAAAACATGCGCCCATTAGCATCTTTAAGTCAAAAAATTCTAAGGAAGCCGGCCAAAATCCGTGGCTTTGCTGAATTTTCTGTTCTTGAAAAATGGGTGGAAATTTTCCCTTCCTATGCACCCTTTATGCGACCAATGTCCTTGAAAAGGGGTATTCTTAAGGTGGCGACGAACAGTGGCTCTGCGGCGACAAATTTGCGCATGCAAGGGCCTTACCTTATTGCACGCATTAACCAGTATTTTGGTTACAATGCAGTAAAAGAAATTAAATACATTATTCGTGACTTTGATAGTAATTACCCTACATCATTGCCACAATTAGTAGAAGATGAAGAAAGTTTGGCCTACGCACAGCAAAGCTGCGAGACAATTAAAGACACTTCATTGAAAGAAAGTTTCCAGCGTCTTGCGGCGATGGTTTATGCAGAAAAAAAATTAAGAAAGTAATGACCCCCATGAAAAATATTTTAGCCCTATCTTTTGTTTTTGCTTTGAGCGCATTTGTGCCCGCTGTTGCAGTTGACGGCCATGATCATTTGGTGCAAGAGCCAGCAGAAGTGATTGAACTTCTAAAATTAAAAGAAACAGACATGTACGAGGGTGAAAAAGATGCGCCTATTCAAGTGGTTGAATATGCATCCATGACATGTGGCCACTGCGCCGACTTTCACACAAAGCATTACCATGAAATTAAAGAAAAATTGATCGACACGGGTAAAGTACGCTTTGTATTCCGTGAGCTTCCTTGGGATAATAGAGCCCTTGCCGCGTCTATGGTGGCACGTTGTGCGCCTACTGGTGAATACTTTAACTTTATTTCCGCATTGATGAGCACCAGAGACACATGGGCAACCAGTGACGACTTCCTTGGCAGTATCAAAAAAATCGCCCGTTTGGGTGGTATGGCGCCAGCAGATGTAGATACCTGCATGAAAAATGAAACAGTGAATGACATTGTGCGTAAAAGCTATGCCGAAGCGACAGGCCCTATGCAAGTGAAGGGTACGCCAACGTTTTTCGTTAATGGTCAGCGTGTTCCAGGCGTTATGACGACTGATATTTTAGTTGAAATGATCGCAGGTATTGAAGAAAATGCCGCAAAATAATAAAATATAACCATCATAAAAGGGGTGAGAATTTAATATTCCACCTCTTTTTTATGAAGAAAAGGGTTTGAGCCATGACTGATGAAGACAAAAATAAAAAAGTGAACACGGTAAAAGCCGAGCCTGCATCAAATAGCATTGATTGTGAAATTGACGCGATGAAATCACGCTATAAAACTAAGGAAGAAGAGCACAGTGACCTCGAAGCCCAAGACAATAAAGGCATGACGGGTTATATGCTGGGCGTTAATTTGATGGTTTCTATCGGTGCCGCTACCATTGCTGGTTATTACATAGACCAATTTTTTTCAACAAAAGGTATTTTCTTAATTCTCTTTATATTTCTAGGGTTTGCGGCGGGTGTTTGGCAAATTTGGAAAGGTATTAACAAAGAAGATTAAAAAAAGTGCATACAATGCCTTGAATGTGATGGATAGAAGGGTTACACTTTATTTAATTGTTAATAACTTAATCTTTTGAAAAATTATTTACCCCTAGGTACGTATTTTACAAACTTTACAGCTTAATTCTAAGCTTAAAACTTTACAGCACATTTTCGTGCGCACTGAGCCCATATAGGGCGGGAGGTCATTATGACTGAACAAACTACAGAGCAAACCACAGAACAAACTACAATTGAAACGCCTGATCAATCTGCAGAAGCAACAACTGAGCAAAATTCTGCTAGTGTTCAATATGCACAGGGATTGAAGCAATATCAAGATTTATTGATCGAAACACAGGAAGATTTAGCGACGAGTGAAGCTTCTTTAAAATCTTTTGAAGAGCAGGGTTTTCCGGCTGAGGTTATTAAAATGGCTCAGGAAAATGTTGATTCTTGTAAAGAAGGTGTTGAATATTATCAAAAGTCTATAGCTGGCGTTGAAAAGGAAATGGTTTACCAAAGTATGATAGATGATGACGGTGTTATTTCTATCTATAATGTTGCCACGGCTTATGCTGTTAATGGTTTAGCCGATGTGGCTGCTATTGAATTTCCTATTGTGGAAGTTTTGCCTATGCGTGGTGACGTGAGTTCTGAATATTCAGGCACTATTGCTGGTACAAGACATGCAGCAACACCCTATTTGAATATGGAAAAATATAGTACGTTGATCGAAGATGTTTTTGATAAGGAGCAGATGGACGCTGAGTTTATTCAGTTAACAGGTGCGCGTTTGTTAGAAAAATATCTAACGAAAGATGAAATTGAAGTAATCAACGATGCTGTACAGTTAGGCAAACGTAAGCCCATTAAAATAATTGGTAAAAAAGTAACCGTTATCAACTTGATTGATTCTGGCGGTGGATCACCAACAGAAGGTTATAATTTAGCTAAAAAATGGCGCCGTGAGGCGGACAATAACGGTATCCCTTCTTACAGTTTTAGTAATAATGGTGCCGCTTCTGCTGGGTATATGATTGCTTGTGCAAGTGACTTTGTCTATGCGGCAACACCTGTAACTCAAATGGGTTGTATTGGTGTTGTTTCTGGTTATATGGAACTAACAGAGCGTGGTCGTAAACGTGCGGAAGAACAAACCCATACCTTAACCTCTGGCCCTAAAAAGCGTAATACACTGCATGATCCTCATGTTGAAACTTCACCTGAAGATATTGCTGAATATGAAGAAGGTTTGCGTTATGCACACAGCGTTTTTAATGACTTAGTTATAGAGATGCGTGGGGAACGTTTAAGAGGCGATGAGGACGATATGTTTTCTGGTGAAAACTTTGAAGCACATAAAGCGCTTGAACATGGATTGATTGATGGCATTGAACATTATGAAGTTGTTATGAAGGAGCGGTTTGGTGAAGCTGTTATTATTTATGAAATGGATGTAACAGATATAGCCCTGAAACCAGCGTTGTCAATGGCGTCTATGCCTGCTTCGGCAAGTAATGGCCCAGAAGCTAAGGTTGATTCTACAAATCGTAGAATGGCTTGTTCACGACGTGACCTTTCATTGCGTAGTCAATTTAAACCAAGACTTTTTATGAAATAAAAGCACCTCGATATAAAAGAGCCCCATTTTGGGGTTCTTTTTTTTGCTTTAGAGGTTAAATGGATATTGACTTTTTGCTCCAATATGGTAAAACAAAACTAATTATAAGTTTTTTAAGGAAAAAAAAGAGAATATGAGTACAAAGATTGATCCAGTACACCAGTTCCAAATTCATGAAATTGTGAACTTGAACCTGATGGGTGTTGATATTTCCATAACAAACCAAAGCATTTGGATGCTTGGTATTATTGGTACACTTTCATTGGTATTGCTTATTGCTTCCACAAGGTTGAAAACAGTACCAGGCCGTGGGCAAGCTATGCTTGAAATGGTACACGACCTTATTTTAGGTACGCTTAAAGACAGTGCAGGCGCAAAAGGCGTAAAATACATGCCTTTTATCTTCACACTTTTTCTTTTCCTCTTGGTAATTAACTTGGCGGGTATGGTACCGGGTTCATTTACATCAACATCACAAATTTATATCACTGGGTTTATGTCATTTTTCATCTTCCTAAGCGTGATTGTTATTGGTTTTGCAACACATGGCCTGAAGTTTCTTAAGCTCTTTACGCCAGCGGGCATCCCTATGTGGATGATGCCGTTTATTGTTGTCCTCGAAGTGCTCTCATTCTTCGTAAGACCATTTACACTGGCTATTCGTCTCTGTGCAAACATGATGGCGGGTCACATTGTTGTTAAGTTGTTTGCTTACTTTATTACCATGATGCTTGGCTCTGGTATTCTTGTCGGTATATTTTCTGTGTTACCTTTTGCAGGTCTCATAGGTATTACAGCACTTGAAGTATTTGTTGCAGCAATGCAGGCGTACATTTTCACACTGCTTACATGTGTGTATTTGAACGACGCATTGAATATGCACTAAAGGCATTTTTAAAAGTGCGTTCTCCCCTGTGCAGAAGGCTTTTAAAAATATGAGTTACAGCATCATCTGTAACAAAACATAATATAAAAGGAATATATAATTATGGAAATGGAAGTTCTTAAATATGTTGGCGCTGGTCTAGCGGCTTCAGGTATGATCGGTGCTGGTATTGGTCTTGGTAACGTTTTCGGTAGCTACTTTAACGCTGTTGCTCGCCAACCATCAATGGAAAAAAATCTTAAAGGTATCTTGATGTTCGGTTTCGCCGTTGTCGAGGCTATTGCTATTTTCGCTTTTGCGATCGCAATGATTCTTATCTTTGTTGTATAATTTAAAACGTTAGGTATAAAACCATGGACTTTTTTAACTCGCTCTTTTTAGAGTCACAATTATTCTGGACAGCCGTTGCTTTTGCGATTATTTTATCAGTGATCTGGAAGTTTCTTCTGCCGAGTTTAAACAGCACGCTCGACGCACGTGCAACACAAATCCGTGAGGACTTGGACCGCGCTTCAACGCTTAAAAACGAAGCAGAACAAATGCTTCGTACATACGAAAAGCAGTTGAAAACAGCTCAGCAAGAAGCATCTGACATTGTGGCACATGCCCGCAAAGATGCCGACGAGTTAGCAGCGAAGCGTGTAAGTGAGCTTGAAAGCGACATTAGCCGTAAATCGAAAGCCGCGGCGATGAGCATCGAGCAAGCTAAAAACAATGCTATGGCTGACCTACGTAAAGAAGTTGTTGCACTTACTTTAGAAGCAACAGAAAAAGTAGTTGGTAACCTTATGGACGCTAAATCTGCAGGTAAATTTGCAGACGAAGCTTTAAAGGAAATGAACTAAACTTTACTTCGTTTAAGTTATTGAAAAAGGCGCTCACGGGCGCCTTTTTCGTTTCAGTAAATGTCATTGGCAGTGCCAACTTCCATCTGTCTCACCAAAAACATACGCCCGATATCACCTATTCTTCGGTGCATCTAAAAAGGGGGGGGGCTATTTTCATCTACTATAATGTCATCCTGATGATTCAGAGCTGCCTAACAATTAAATCATAATTTTGACCTTGATATTACGCTTGCAGTAAAACCATATCGGCTGAAGTTATAAGCTTTATAGAAACAGTGGATGAATATATCCAAAACCTTTAGCCAAGCGCTAAATACATCGAATTTAAACTTTGGGGCGTAATGCCCTGCATTTTTTAAGTATTTTTGCATTTTTTTGCCTTAAAAGGCTTGAAATTAAAGCGCTTCGTATGTATACATAAGGTTGATAGGAAATATCTTTACTATACCTTTTTGGAAAATTCTTATGAATTCAAATAAACGTCCTTACGGGACAAAAATTACACGTGTTATAAAGCGTTCACTCTTTGTGGTATCATTACTAAGCCTTTTATTAGGTGTTTTTGCTGCTTTGGGCTCTTTAAATTACATGTTTTACTTAGGCTTTGTGGCCGCACCCTGCTTTTTTTATGTCTGCCTTGAGTTTATATCCTATGAAAAATTAGGATATTTCAAATCTGACTTTAAAAAAATCCGTGCAAATGCAAAACGCTCAAGCGTTAAAACTTGGGAAAATCCTTAACTTCATGGAGGTGGCTTATGTCCACTGATGATAAATTTCAAACTTGGAAAACTATCTGGGCAAAACGCTTATGTATTATTATTGGCGTGGCTTCTCTTTTTACACTTATTTGTTTAATTGTATATATGGCTGTTTACCCCACCTCTTTTTCTGGTTGGCGGCTGTTGACGATGCTGTTGGCAATGATGGGGACGATTATACCGTTTCAGTTATATCCAGATATACTTTGGTATGAGCGCCATGGCACTCAAAGGGTTACAAATACTCTTAGCGCTGGTCATGTACCGAAATGTAACTGCAAACGCAGTGGCATTCATGGTCGAAGCCCAGGTTAAGTTTAAACTGTAAATTCACTTCTTTCTTTTTTCTACCACTGGAGGACATTTATATGTCTGATAAAAATAATGGCTCTGATGCACAGAGTATAGAAAACCCTGAAAATACAACAGAGACAGTTCCTGCTAAGTCAACCGCTTCAAAGGTAGGTAGTACTGCTGCTAATGCCGTTGGCGCCACGGGTAAAGCTGTTGGCAATGGCATTGTAGGATCTGTTTCTTACTTTTTAAAAGAGTGGGTATTTAGTCACTTGGTTTGTTTATATTATGGCCAACCGTGCCAAGGTTTTACGTAAGCAAGGTGTTTATGAAACACAAGACGATAATGATGATATATAGCCTTTAACGATCACGAAAAAACACCTCTTTTGAGGTGTTTTTTTTATGGCTGTATCTCATATTGACAAGGGGTTACGGCCGTGTTAGCTTGTTTTTTATAATAAAAAATCTTTCTTTAACTTTTAAATGTGCAGGGCTAATTTAACCCGCAACGCACCACAAAACACCTTTTTACACCCCCCGATGCCCCTCTATGGGCAACCATAACCTTTGGAGGTTATCATTATGATTAATCCTATAAACGTTGATCTTTTAAAAGATTCTCAATCCAATGACGGCATATCAATATCAAAAGACTTTTTTTTAGATACCGCTCAGCGTGTTAAAAAATTAGCAGAACCTATAGACGGTTTTGCCATTATTAAAGAGTTTAACCAGGATACGGATGCCGATGAAGATAAGCTTTTTATGGCTTTTTTGCTTCTTATGTCACATGATATGGATATTTTAGGTGAACATGCTTTGAACATTGACGGTGACGGTGGTGACATGACCCGTGCCAGCAACTATGATGACATTGTTGAAAGTATTGCAAGCGAACTACCGTAGCGCACAGCTATAGCGTAAAAAAAGCATCTGTTAGGGTGCTTTTTTTTGTCGATTAACTTAAACCTTTGCCCTCACTATGCCAAATGCGTGCCGAGGTGTTGTCGCAGTGGTGTACATGTGCCGCCAAAGGGCTTGCTATACGTTTTTTTGGGCTGTAGTCATCACCTTCACCGTGGGTGTATTGAAGAGCGTTCAATTCGTCGCTGGAGAATTTGAAATGATAATCTTTTTGCATTTCATCTAAAATTTTATCTTTAACTTGGTGCCAGTTTAGTTTGTTATGTTTCATGTGTTCATGCCAATTTTTACATAGGGTATTATCTTTTGGGCCATACTTGAACGGCTTTTCCATATCATGAAAAAAAAGGGCAATAAGGGCGCTGTCCTCTGTAAAAGGTAAGGGGCGTATATTTGAAAGGGCTTGATAAGTGGCGCGGTTAATACGCAAAATTTCTGCGATATGGTCGGCGTAGCCACCTTGCCAGGCTTGGTGTTTGCTGCTTGATCCTGCGGCAAAATGGAAAATATCATTGTAATCGGTGTAAATATTGAGCAGGGCGTCTTTTCGGGGGTCTGCCATGTCATTTAAAAAATCAATGAGTTTAAGCTGAAGTAAGGGCATACAATGCCTCCTGTAAAAGGTAAAAAAGGTTACGCGTGTACGCATAACCTTTTTATAACATTTTTAATATAGCCTTAAAAGTTATAAATATAACCAATACTCAGGCGTGCTTGTATTTCTTCTTCTACAATTGGGCTGTCGTCGGCTTTGGCTATTTTACTTAATCCTGAGCCGATTGAGATATGCTGTTTTTCTTGCAGCTTGTAGCTTAAACCAAAGTTAACACCATAGTTTAAAAGGCCTTTACTGCCTTTATAGGCACGTCTCGATGCTGTCGCTTCACTGGCGTTTACGCCAAAATAATCGTTCATGTATGTGTCGTCAGCCCACGCAGCATTAAACGATGCTGAACCTGTTAATTTTTCGCTTAATTTGCAGTTACAACCAATGTTTGCCGCTATAACAAGGCCGTTATTAGCGCCGTTCAACCCTTTTGAAAGATTAATACCGCCATTATATTGGTTGTGGCCATAGCGCCAAAAAAGGTTGGCAGTGGCTGTATCATCGACACCGTCCATCCCTGCAAGAACTGTATTTTCTTCGCGTTCTCGGCCACCACGGTAACCAAGTGACGTCCCCACAATGGCTTGACCGACGCGTGTTTGCACGCCAAGGCCACCATTTGAACGTAAGAATACATAGTTTTTGTGATTATCCCACTGGTATGTGGCATCAAAATAGGGTGAAACACCACCTTCATAATTGCCCGATCCCATATAGTCGGGGCTAATATGGCTAAAGGCACCGAGGGCAAAGCTCCATGGTTTTTGAACATCATCTGCCCATACTGGCATAGATGTCAGTACGAACAATGCGGTTATGATTAATTTTTTCATAGATGAGGCTCCATTTATTTATAAAAATTAAACTATACGGATAGATGCCTTATCTGACAAGTGTTTGATGCTCATTCGTAGACTCTATGTGTAAAAAAAGCACCCTACCTAAGTAGAGTACTTTAAATTAAAACGCGAAAATGGCTAAATAGGCATACGCAATATTTCTTGGTAAGCTTCAATGGCTTTGTCACGTACGGTGAGCATGGTTTGCAATGTAAGTTCAGCGTCACCGACAGCTTGAATAACTTCGTGCATGGGCACATTTTCACCAGAAGCCGCAGCTTGTGTCATGGCTTCAGACTGTTTTTGTGCATCGGCTGTTTTTGTCAGGGCTTTTGTCACCATGTCGCCAAAGGCGTTTCCTGTTGATGGTGTCTTACCACTAAGAGATGTTGAACCACCCAGTGTGCTATTTAGTAAACCTTCAATTTTCATGATATATGCTTCCCCTTACTTATTGTTTATTTGAGTAGGTCTAATGATTTTACCATCATTGCCTTAGCAGATTCAATAGCCGCCATATTGGCCTCATAGGCACGAGCTGCGTCACGCATGTCGACCTTTTCAATGAGTGTACTGACGTTTGGTTTCGCTAAAAAACCTTTTGAGTCAGCAAGCGGATGGTGAGGCTGGTACTCATAATTCAGTGGTGTTTCGTAGTCAGACTTAATGTTTTTAACCTGCACTTCTGTAAGCCCCGTTTGGCGATTAACCATCGATTCGAATGTGATAAGTTTGCGACGGTAGGGACCACCATTTTCTGTGACGATCGATTCCGCATTGGCAATATTCTCAGAAATGACCTGCATACGTGCACTCTGTGCGTTCATGCCACTTGTACTAACGCCGATTGATTTCATTAAATCCATGGTTCATTTCTCCCTTATTGACTACGGCCAAGCGCCATTTTTTGGAACCCAACTTGTTTCTTGTAAAGCTGTGTTGCTAAACGATAGTGCATTTGAATTTCTTGGAGTTTAAGCATTTCTGTATCCATTTTAACAGAGTTACCGTCATGACGAATACCGTCAGTGCTGGTTGTCATTTTATGGTCGCCGCCTGTTATTTTACCTGTAAGGTGAGCGCCAGATGTTTTAGACATCTTCATGCCATTGCTTTGCACAAGCTTTTCAAAGGAAATGTCCTTCGCTAAATAGCCAGGTGTTGATGCGTTGGCAATGTTACCTGAAACAACGCCTTGGCGCTCTATCAAGTAGTTCATTCTATGTTTCAATGACATGTGCACGTTTTGCGGCATGGTATTCTCCCAGTTTTATTCTCCCACTGTCTATATTGCATATACCATGCCAACTTGAAGAAGCATCTAAGATTGCCTATTTTATTTTTTTCACAGTATCAGCTATGAATTATAGCCTTCACGGCTAAAATAATTAACTAGGCAACCTTATCTACCTCTTCATAAAAATGTAGGTGTTTATGAGTACTAAGCTGTCTATCAAAAAATAAAATGCAAATCGGTGTCATTTCCGTTAAACTGCGTTTATGGCTGATGATGATGAAGATAAAAGCTCAAAAACCGAGGAACCCAGCGAGCGGAAGCTCTCCAAGGCGAAAGAGCAAGGTAACGTACCCAAAAGCAAAGAGGTGAATAACTTTTTTGTCCTTTTTGCTATTTTATTAGCGCTGGTCACAACATTACGATTTGCTTGGGAACGTTTACTGAACTTGTTTGGCGGCACCTTCAGCGAATTGGGTGTTAAACGCCTTTCTGACAAGGCGATGCTGGGTGATAGCATGCTTTATATGGTACTTGAACTCGCACAAGTTTTAGCACCAACCTTTGCGTTATTGATGATCTTTGCATATTTAGGTGGTTTTATACAAAACGGCTGGATGTTAACTGTTGAACCTATTAAACCCAAATTATCAAAAATATCCCTTATAAAGGGCTTAGAGCGTATGTTTAGCATCAAGTCATTTGCAGAGTTTTTAAAATCTTTTGCTAAAATGGTGGTTATTGGTGCCATTATTTACTTTGTTTTAACTGCCCATGGTGAGGAATTTATAAGCCTTATTGGTAAAACAGTGATGGACTTAGCCACAACGGTTGAAACGGTAATTATTCGTTTGTTACTGGCTGTACTTTCCGTCGTTTTTATTTTGGCGGTGGTGGACTTTATGTTTCAAAAAGCGCAATACACCAAAGAGCAGCGTATGAGCCGCAAGGAAATGAAGGACGAATATAAAGACACCGAAGGTGACCCGCACATTAAAGGGCGCCAACGTCAAATTCGTATGGACAGGGCAAGAGCTCGTATGATGCAGGAAATTCCTACTGCCGACGTGGTGGTAACAAACCCCACCCATTACGCCGTTGCCATGCGTTATGATAAAGAAAAAGAACAAGCACCAAGAGTTGTGGCCATGGGGGTGGATACTATTGCTTTGCGTATCCGTGAAATTGCGGCAGAGCATTATATTCCTATGTACGAAGACCCGCCGCTGGCCAGGAAACTTTACGCAGAAGCCGAAATTAACGAAGAAATTCCGCTTGATTTATATGAAGCCGTTGCAAAGGTTGTCGCTTTCATATATGCACTGAAACGCTAAATCACCTATTTTATTTCTTACCTATCTTGCTAGGCGCGCGCAATAAAAGATATAATTTATCATCTTCAATGACCTATATGAAAGCAAACCTTTATCTACGCCCTCAAGCGCTAAAAAATTGATGTCATAACTTTATGACGACATAAAAAAGCCTCCCCATAAGGGAGGTTTTTTTTCGATTAAAATGTTATTTTTTTTGGATCATCGTGTCTCGTACCCAATTAAGGAAGCCAAAAAGAAGGACTGAGAAGATCAATAAAATAACGGTGTCTGTTGTGTCATTGTTTAAGATAAGAAATGAGCCTGCACGCATACCTGTGCCAAAGGCAAATATGCTTATACCAGTATAATGGATGGCTTTATTTGGATGGTATATTATGAATATCCCCACTACTATTAATAACGTCGCCAGTGTATTAAATGTTGAAAATAGTTCGTTGCTTGCAGGGACAATGCCTGATTCTACGGTGGCATAACCACAGAAGACGAGGGCTATAAAAATTAAATATTTCATAAGGTTTTACCTCAAAGAAGTGAGTATGTGAAAAGAAAATGTATGTTTGTAAATAGGGTATACAATTTATTTACCTGTGTCAATAGCCTTGTTTTCGCATAACTTTTGAAAAATTTCAGCTTTTAATCGGGGGATGTTACAAGCGTGACAGTGCCTGTGTAGGTACCTGCCGTGGCATAGTCCATATTGGCTGATGGTATTGTAACACGCACTTTGGCGCTATTACCGCCCACAGCGCAGTCTTCATCGGCTGTGTTGGGGTTTGCAAAGGTAGTGATGGCTGTAGGTGTAAGGCCAACCCAACCGCCCGCACCACTTTCTTCATATTCAACAGTGACGGGAATGTCTTTAGCACCACTGCTAATGATATAGGCGCTGCCTGCACCCGTACCGGAACCTGTGACTGTATAGTTACTTTCGTTGTCATTTTGTACATAAGCGCACATTGTATAGTTGCTTGTTAGGTCACCACTGCCGCCCCAAGTACCCAGTGCCACATCGGCAAGGCCTGTTACCTTCGTACAAAGAGCCGCAGGTAAACATGCTGAAAAAGCCATACTTGGCAAAACCAAACTTAAAACTGTGGTTGCACATATTCGACGAAGCATGTTTTTTTCCTTATTTATTCAATATATATTATAAGCATTTTAGTTTGCAATATCCACGCCAAGCAATATGTTTATAAGTTTTTATCAGGGTATTGATGCTCTCGCGCACCTGTTGTCTCTTTTTTTTATATTATTGGCTTAAAATTTTTATGCCTACAAAGAAAAAAGCCCCCGGGGGGGGGAGAATGGGGGCTTTTTAATGGGTGGGCAATTCTACTTGAACCACCCGGGGTAGAAGTTTCTACTTGAAACTTCCGGCGGGGCCATGAAACGCGTTAAAGTTCTTGTTCTTTTTCTACGCTTCAAGGTTGGCGGCCAACTTCTCAAGGGGGGGGGAGAGAAGATAAGAGAGGTTGACCTCCATAGGGTTGACTGTAAGCCTCCATTGGGGGGGGGAGGAGAAGTTCGGAGAACTCACAGTCAAACTCATTTAAAAAGAAATTTCATAAAGGTTTGTGGGTAATTTTATGGTTTTAGGCGGTTTTAAAACAAACCTTTAACCTTGTGTACCTGTGCCTTTTTAAAATCTCTTTTAATGCTTTTTCATCGCATACTTTCTATTTGTTGCTATATTGACCGTTGTTTACCAAGGCAACCATTTATCAATAAACTTGATGGCTGGCTGTGTTTCCTGAGATTCGTCAACCATGCCACGTCCTGTGTAAGCGATACGTGCCTCGGCAATTTTTTCCGATGGTATGGTGTTCTCAGCGGTAATATCTTCCGTACGAATAATCCCACGGATATTCATTTGCTGTAATTCATAGTTAATCAACACTTCACGTTGACCTTGAATAACCAAATAACCGTTTGGTAATACTTCTGTCACCATGGCAGCAATACGGCCTTCAAGCTTGTCTTCACGTTCTGTTGTACCGTCACCTGAGAATTTTCGTGTGGAATCGGTTTCCAGTATGTTGCCTGTAATAGGGTCTGCAAGGAAGGCGTGCTTCAGCATACCCGTTAGGTTTAGCAATTTATCGACACCAGCAAGTGCGTTATGTGTGCGGTTTGACTCGGTCGTTGCTTCTACTTCAGCCTTGGCGCTTTCGCTCACCACCACGGTCACAATGTCACCCACTGCTTTAGCACGGTTGTCTTTAAAGAAGCCTGATGCCCCTTTTTGCCATAGAGAGCCATTAGAACGTGCCTCTTGTCTTGGTTTAACCAAAGGGGCTTCCATAATACGGTTTTCCATCTTTGTGTTGACGGACTGGCTCACAGGTGTGAACTCGGGTCTGGTGTTATAGATACAGCCGCTCATGGAGGTGGATGTAAATAATAATGTTATTATTAAAGCTGTTTTATTCATTTTATAATCTCCCCTTAGTTGACGGCAATGGTGCCGTTTTCTTGTACGATACCGCGTAGTAGTCGGCTAGAACCACTGTTCATTATTTTAACAAAATCACCTGCGACAGCGTCGTTCATGACAGTGCCTTCAGTGGTGAGTAAAACACCTGCTTTTTGAAAAACAACCGTCACCACATGTCCTTTTTTAACAGTCGGCGCAATGCGGAACTGTTTATTGCGTAGTGGGTAACCGGCACGAACGCGTCTTGTTGTTTCCATACCCACCACATTATCAGCATCACGAATGATGGTGCTTGTGATTTGGTTTTTCGGGTGGCTTAATTCAGTCAGCATATTACTTGTGATCATGTCACCTCTATTGGCTGCTACCTTTAAGGTAGGAATAATGGCCGTTTCATCTGCGTTGGCCATACCTGCAGCCATCATGAGTAGTGTGAAACTCACAGCAATCATGGTGCCTTTTATAAGTTTTTCCGTGTACATTTTATATCTCCCCAGTTTTAATGCTTATTATATTTGGTTGGCTGCACTCATCATTTCATCGGCAGTGGTGATGATTTTTGAGTTCAACTCGTAGGCACGTTGTGCCGTAATGAGGTCTGTAATACCCTCGATGGCATCAACGTTTGAGCCTTCAAGGTGTTTTTGTAGTAAACCACCCGAGCCATCTTCACCGGCAACCACTGAACTGGCACCTCCAGAAGCAGCTGTTTCTTTGTAAAGGTTGTCACCAATAGCTTCGAGACCTGACTCGTTAATGAACATAGTCGTTGTAATTTGCCCAAGTTCTACAATATTTTCGCCAAGCTTGGCGCTAACAGTCCCGTCTGAGGCAATGTTAAGGTCAACGGCGTCTGCTGGTAGTGTGATAGCAGGGTCAAGGGCAAAACCTTGTCCTGTTACCATGTTACCGTTTTTATCAATCTGAAAAGCACCGTCTCTTGTGTAAGCTGTACTGCCATCGGGCATGGTTACATTGAAGAAGCCACGTCCTTGTATTGACATATCGAGTGGCGCATCAGTTCTTGTTACAGCACCCTGTGTAAAGTTACGATAAACAGAACCCACATTCACACCTAAACCATACTGAACACCGCTTGCTGCTTGTGTGTCAGTTGAAGATGTTGTCGCACCTGGTGTTGTTTCGTTCATATAGAGAAGATCCTGAAAGGCAACACGTTGGCGTTTAAAAGCGGTGGTGTTAATGTTGGCAATGTTGTTGGCAAGCACGTCGACGTTCGACTGCTGTGCGAGCATACCTGTTGCACCAATTTTTAAAGCATTCATAATATTATCTCCTTATTTATCTTATTGTGGCAAACGCGATAGGTTGCGAATGACATTTTGTTGAAGTTCTTCGAGCGACTTCACAAGTTTTGAACTTGATGTATAGCTGCGGTTAATTTCTGTTAAGTTCACTGTTTCTTCGATAGGGTTAATGTTGGCATTTTCAACAAACCCTTGTGTGATAGCGGCCGTTGTCGATAGTGTTGGCTCTGCACCGTTATAAATATAACCGTGGCTACCCGTACGAATAAGTTTTTGTGGTTCGTCGATATTAAAAATACCGATACTTGCAAGAGGGCCATTTTGGTTGGCGATGGTACCGTCTTGCGTTACTGTAATTTTTGTACTGTCGGCAGGTATGTTAATCGGGCCACCGTTTGTATCGAGTACAGGTGATCCTGTGTCAGTAATAAGGTTTCCCTCAGAGCTAAGGCCGAATTTACCATTTCTGGTGTAGTGTGTTTGACCGTTTCTTTCTGTAGCGAAAAAGCCAGCACCTGTAATAGACATATCAAGGTCGTTATCTGTTCTTGTAAGGCCACCTTGAGAAAAGTCGTAATGTGTACCGTTATGATGTGTGAAAGAAGCGACTTCTTGTGTTTTTTGACGGCTCACAATTTCAGAAAAACTCATGCCCAGCTTTTTGTAACCAGTTGTATTGGCGTTAGCCACGTTATCGGCTACCATATCAAGCTTTGAGCGTTGCCCAAGCATATGTGACGAAACGATGTAAACTGGTACTGTCATGTTTTTTTTCTCCCAATTAGTTCGGCTTCTCCCCAGAAACCTGTTACCGGAAGTAAAAGCATGAACCGTGCCAATAATTGCAACATGTTGATTTTATTGGTGTATATGCTTTTTTCAAAGCTTGGCCTTATTTCATTTTTAGGAAAATATGGTGGGTAGCCTGTTGTTAATAGGGTTAGTGTCATTTTATGGTCTAGAAGCGTTGCACGTTTGAAACAAGGGCTCCTTTATAGTGCCCTTACTTTAGAAAAGCGTAAGTGTTTTGTTTGCTTTTATTTTATTTTAGACGCAGAATTGCCCCTATAAATATTAATTAATAGTAAAGTATGTATATATGAAAGACGCGCCAAGCATTCTACAGGACATTCGTACCATTCGTGATATCGAAACATCTTTAGAAGAAGCAGAGGACTTTATAGCCAGAGTAAAGTCAAACAAAGTACGTCTGACAATGACCGACGGCGCTATTAATATTTCACGCGAAGAAATGGCAAAAATTACCGACTTGGTTGTTACCTTAGAACGTAGTGGTAAAGCCCTAGAAACAGCCGTTTCTTATCTAAGAGAACTCATGGCTTATGACGAAATTACACAAATGTTTTCGCGTCGCTATATACTTCATCTCGTAGAAAAAGAACTTTACCGTGCCCTGCGTTACGATACACACTTCAGTGTCATCGCTTTTGAATTAGACCCATTTGGAGATGATTTAAAAAACTTAGGCATGAGTGATATTAACTTGTTGGTTGGTGAAGCATCACGCGCGATTCGTCATTTTGTACGTGATAGTGATTCTCCTGGTCGCACAAGTGAACGTACATTTATGGTGTTGTGCCCAGAAACTGACATGGAAGGTGCTAAAATTTTAGCTGAACGTATCCGTGAATCAGTCGATAGAGATTACGAACTTTCTATGGGGCGTGTGCGCATGACAATGAGTGGTTGTGTTGTGGATAGCCGTGACCCGGCAATACGTGATATGGCTGGCTTATTATATGTTATGGACGGTAAGCTGTCACAGGCAAGAGACAACAACCCAAATACAATTATTTGCTAGTAAACTATTATTTATCTATCTAAAAAGGTGTGCTTTTTAAAACTTGGCATAAAATGTGCTTAATACAGCGCATAGACATTTGTCAGTTATACTAAAGTAATAGTTTGAATGCCCTTGCATAAGTAAGAGCAGATAGAAAGGACCTTAATGAATGCCGATTTTAATCGTCACACCAGAGTTAATATTAGCCGAAAAAGTGAGAACTTTGTTTTTAAGACAAAACTCACCGCTTCTTGGTATAGAACATCACGTATCTGTCGGCTATGAAGCTGGGCTCCTTGCCTTAGAAGGACATGACTCTTTCGAGACTATTGTATTAGTGACGGACGTTTATACGGAACAATTTGCTGATTTCATTGACCATGTAGAAAGACACCACAAGGGTCCTATCATGGTTATGACCGACTCACTTGACGTTTCTACACGTGTGAGAACACGCGGCATTAAATTCATTTTACCAAGGACCAGTGTCGATCAAGATGTGTTTATGAGTATTTTAGACGCTGTGAAAGACCACTACCGCCTCGGTAAGTCGGTACAACAGCTTGAAGAAGTATATCAAAATGCGGAACAACGCTTCCGTGATGTAGCAGACCATTTTGCCGACTGGCTGTGGGAAATTGACAAATCGCTTAAAATAGTTTTTTCATCGAGCCGTAAAAGATCTATGGAAAATATTGACACAGGCATGTCATTTTTAAAGTGCTTCCTGCCTGAAGAAGGTAGCCGCATCGAAGACGAATTCAGCCAACTTTTTAAAGAACCACGCCCTTTCCAAGAGGAAGAATTCTGGAGCTTTGACTCTTATGGTACCAGAAAATGTTGGTCACTTAGCGGTGTCCCTGTTTTTGATAAAAAAGGTCAAGTCACTGGTTATCGTGGTGTCGCGAAAGACATATCGAACGAAAAAGCCTCTGTGGACCACTTGTATTTCATGGCAAATAATGATGCACTTACTGGTTTTTATAACCGTAGCCGTTTTACAGACGAACTTGGCCGTGTGCTGAGACGTCATTTACGAGAAGGCTTAGAAGGTGCCTTAATTGTACTTAATATAGACCGCTTTAAACTTGTAAACGACAGTATCGGTTATGGTGCAGGTGACAAACTTGTTGTACATTTTGCACAGCTTTTAAAGAGAATGTTACGTACAGACGATTTTGTTGCACGTACAGGCGGTGACGAATTTGCGATTATTTTAAGTAATACGTCAACAGTCGACGCGGGTATCCAAGCGAAAGAAATTTTACGTGCTTTAAGTGCACGTGAATTTCAAATTGAGGGTAAATCTACGTATGTAACAGCACGTGCAGGTGGTATTTCTCTTGGTCGTGATGGTAATACAGCGGACGAACTTTTATCAAATGTGCATATTGCATTGGGTGAAGCAAAAGCAAGAGGTAGTAACACTTATTGCTTGTTTGATGAGCTTGAATTACGCCAACAAGATTCATTGAAAAAAATGGAGCTTTCAAATTTTGTTTCAAAGTGTCTTGAACATGAACAAGAGCGCCTTATTTTATATTATCAGCCTATTGTAAGCTTTGCTAACACCTCAACCGTTGAACGTTATGAAGTTTTGGTGCGCCTTTTAGATGAAGATAATAACATTGTCTCACCTGTACAATTTATCGAAGTTGCAGAAGAATTTGGTATTATTTCGAAACTGGATAGAATTGTTGCCTGCCGTGCGATGGATATGCTCGAAAAGTGGCAAGCTGAAGGCAAAAATATAAATTTAAGCATTAATATTTCAGGTAAAACATTTTCAGATTCAGAAGTTATTGAACGCATCACGCACCATCTGTCAACAAAAAATATCAAGCCAGCGAGTGTTATTTTTGAACTTACAGAAACATCAGCTTTGAAAGACATGGACCATGCAAGGCGTGTTATTTCTAAATTTAAAAGTTTGGGTGCGCAGTTTGCGCTTGATGACTGCGGTGTTGGTTATTCATCCTTTGACTACATTCGCCAGCTAGACCTTGACTATATTAAGATTGATGGTTCATTCATTCGTGACCTACACCGCAACAAAGAAGACGAAACTTTTGTGCGTGCCCTACGTGATATTGCCCGTCGTTTCGACATTAAGACAGTGGCCGAAATGGTTGAAGAACCAGAAACGGTGGCGCTATTAAGACGCCTCGGTATCGACTTTGCACAAGGTTATCACTTTGCTATGCCAGCCGCAGAGCTTTCAGAAGAATTTGACGTCATACAGCGAAAGACGTTAAACTAACCTTGAAAGTCTTATAAGGTACTTATCTGTACGTTATTATTCTTTTGTTTAACTTTTGCGGTGCGCATGTACTCTGTATATTTCGCTTCCACATATAATGAATATAAATTAACTTTGATAAGTAAGGCATTTTTATGACGAATTTGTATCGCTATGATGATATGACAGCCCTTGGCACATTATCCCTCACAAGAAAAACCCTTTTGGACGACATTCATGCAAAGGTCGAAAAAATTGGCGCCTTTACAGAGGCTTTAAAAGCCGGCATGTTCCCAGGCTTTACAGTTTGTGAACAACAAGAAGACTTGGTAGGGCTTGAAGCTCTGGCTGAAAGTTGGGCTGAAAACTTTGAGCATGCCATTTTCTTAGGTGTGGGTGGTTCTTCGTTAGGGGCGCAAACACTTGTTTCCTTTATGGGTAAATTTGCCAAAACAAAAGTGAAGTTACACTTCCTAGATAATGTAGATCCTTTTACAATGGAGCAACTCATCAACGCTGTCCCACTCGAAAAAACGGTGGTTATATCTGTCAGTAAATCGGGCGGTACTATTGAAACCTTGTCACAAACACTGCTATTGGCCGACGCCTTTACGCAGCAGAAATTACCACTTTCATTGCATATGTTGGGCATTACAGAAGATAAAGATAGCCCACTTCGTGCCTTCTTAACAGAGTATGAAATTCCAACACTTAACCATGCAAAAGACATTGGCGGTCGTTTCACAGTGCTTTCATTGGTGGGTATATTACCAGCTATTATGGCAGGTTTGAACGTGGCTGACTTGCGTGCAGGTGCAGCAGAAGTACTGCATGAATTTTATCAAGACCCTCTTACTTCACAAGCTACCTATGGTGCCGCTTTTGCCGTTAAAGCAGGTGAAATGGGGCGTTCTATTCACTATATGATGCCTTATAGCGACCGTTTACAGTCAATGAGTGATTGGTACGTACAGCTTTGGGCAGAAAGTTTAGGTAAAGAAGGTAAGGGTACAACACCCGTGCCAGCTGTTGGCAGTACTGATCAGCACAGCGCCTTGCAAATGCTGATGGAAGGGCCAAAAGACAAAGTTGTGAGTATTATTTTGCCAGATTGCAGCGATGAAGGCCGTACAATAAAAAGCCAATTTGCCGCACTGGTCGAAGAGCCCTATTTAGACGGCCTTAACCTCGGTAAATTAATGTATAACCAAGCCCACGGTACGGCGGATGCACTTAATGATAATGCCGTGCCTGTCCGTACATTTTATACAGAAAAACTCGATGAAAAAGTGCTTGGTGCATTGCTTATGCACTTCATGCTCGAAACAGCTGTCGCAGGTATATTACTAGACGTCAATACATGGGACCAGCCAGGGGTTGAAGAAGGGAAGAAGCGGACAATGGACTATCTTACCCGCAGTATTCAGGCTTAAGCGGTATCTATTTTATTTTTAGCGCATGTCATGGACGTAGTATGTCCACTACTCTGCTAAAAAAATAAATATATACCCACAAAAATAAAGCCTCCTAAAAGGAGGCTTTATTAAATCGCTTTAAACTTCAATATATTGTGTGCTGACTTTGAATTGTGGGTATATGTCTAAGCCATTTAAAACGGCAGACCCATATAAACAACGGCCAATAAAGTACGATTTTGCTTTCCATTGATAGTTTGTTGCCTTCTCAAATTCAAAAAGCATTTCAGTGTACTTGCTTTCATCTGTCGGGAGGCTGTCTTTTTGATGGATACGATAACCGCTAAATAAATCAGCATTTTCAGAATGCATAATTTCCGTCAATAAAAGGCGGTTTAGATTAACGATGTCTTTGTCGGTTGCGTTGCGTATAAAAATACTAATAGAATTTACAGGTAAAGTTACCATGTTAAAAGTCCTTAACCCAAAAGGGTTGTTGTGGTGTAAAAGTAAAGAAAGATGTATATGTATACCCTGTATATACGCATGCCTTGTCTAAAAATCAAGCTTCAGACATAAAAAAGTGCCCGAAAGGACACTTTTAATACAGTCGATATTAGACATAAGTAACGCCATTAAAACGAATATAACGAATGGCATTACATGGTTTTATCTGCTCATTATGCGGTTCAGAGGCGCTAAAAAGCGTTTGCACATCAACTGTACCACCATTTTCTTTTGTAAAAATAGACTGACGTGATATACAGCTGCCGTCGCTTACAATAGCATTAACACCCATGTTTAAAATAATAATGATGGGCATGATCAAACCTTTTGTGGCGTAGTCCTGAATATGGTCTGCATGTATGCTAGCGATGGCCTTTTTTTCCTCGGGGGAAAAATAATGTGTGGGCAATAACACGTCTTCATCTATATAAATAAGAGTGCCGTGAAAGGCCGTTTTTTGTGTTTGAATTTTAAATGCAGGTAATGTTTTCATAAAGGTAACCTCCAAAAGGTTAGATGTAAACTTTGGGTGTAACTTGCCCCCATAAATGGGTGGATGGCCGGTTTAAATTTTCAGCTATTTGCTGGGCATCATCAGATGGGCAAGGGAATATAGATGTAACTTTAATGGTTTTGCTGTTTAAAAGTGTTACTTTACATGTTTGCGTATGCAAGCTGTATTCTGTATCTGGCATATCCCCTATAAAGGATATAATGCTTGTACTTGAGTTGGGGTAACATTTTTCATGTAGAGATAAGTTTTGAATAATAGCCTGCGCAATAAGTGCATGCTCTTGCTGTAAAAAACCATCAAAAGCACCTGCTTTATTACTATCAATAAAAAGTACAGTGTTATTCGATTCAATTTTTAATAAATTGTATTTTGAAATAGTCATAAAATATACCTCCGAGGGTATTTTTAAACATAAAAAGGATGAGTGTTTCTCGCCAAAAAAGTGGATATGGCTTGTTTATACGGTAAACTGTATGCATAAGACCTTAATTTGTCAATAAAATATGAATTTATCATTTAAATAATAAACGTTTTAGGGTATGTTTTAGCTTATGAAAAAAATACAAATTTTACCAGAGTTTTTAGCCAACCAAATTGCTGCCGGTGAGGTGGTAGAACGCCCGGCCTCGGTCATTAAAGAATTGGTCGAAAATTCTCTCGACGCAGGTGCGACAGATATTGAAGTGTCCATTGACGAATATGGCCTCAAGCGCATTTCAGTGAAAGACAATGGTAGTGGTATCAGTAAAGACCAACTTCCCCTTGCACTTGAACGTCACGCCACGTCAAAAATTGCTGTAACAGACGACCTTTTTAATATCAATTCCTTTGGTTTTAGGGGCGAAGCTTTGCCTTCCATGGCTTCAGTTTCTCGTTTTTCTATATCTTCTAAGGTGCAAGGCAGTACAGAAGCCTGGCGTATCTATGGAGACGGCGGTAAAAATATGCAAATTGAACCTGCAGCCCGAAATGAAGGTACAACCATCGACGTGGTTGATCTCTTTTATAACACGCCTGCGCGCTTAAAGTTCTTAAAAGCCAAGCGCACAGAAATGGAACATATTACCGACGTTGTTGTGCGTTTGGCCTTGGCCAACCCACAAGTGAGCTTTAAATTATCAAGCGACGGTGACGAGGTTATTCGCTTCGCCCGTGCTGAAAGTGACCTACTAGATGACATGCTACCCCGTCTTTCAAGCTTTATGGGGCGTGATTTTACCAGCAATGCCGTTGGTTTAAGCCTTGACCGTGGCGATATGTCTATTAAAGGTTTTGCCAGTTTACCCACTTATAATTTATCGACCACAAGGCGCCAATACATGTATATTAATGGCCGCCCTGTGAAGGATAAATTACTGATTATGGCGCTTAAAAATGCCTATCATGATTTATTACATGTGGGACGTCACCCTGCGGCTGTGCTGTTTATTGAGGTACCAACGACGGATATTGACGTGAACGTTCACCCGGCAAAAGCCGAAGTGCGTTTTAAAAATGGCCGTGACGTTTTTGGTATGATCCGCACCTGTGTGCGCCAAGCCTTAGATGAATACAGTACACAAGTGAGTACAACACCGGGTGCGCAAGCCTTAAACCGTTTTGAAGCCAAAGTATTACCGCAAACACCACAGTTTGACTATACGCAACGTTCAAGTATGCCTATGTCAGAAGGTCGATCTGTTGCGGAAAATGCAACAGCGTTTAACTTCCAGCGCCCTGAAATAAACCAAGACGAACAGGCTGCCGAAATATCCCGTACGTCTTTTGTCGATCACCCTATGGGGGCTGCTTTAGCGCAACTTCATGGCACGTATATTGTATCACAAACAGCCAACAGTATGATTGTGGTCGACCAGCATGCCGCCCATGAACGTTTGGTATACGAGCGTTTTAAATCACAAATTTTAAGCGGCCATGTGGAAAGACAAGCCTTGTTATTGCCTGAAATTGTCGAGCTTAAACCTGTAGATGTCGACAACTTGTTGGCACGTACCGATGACCTTTTGGTTTTTGGTCTTGAAATTGAACAGTTTGGCCCCGAAGCTATTTCTGTGCGCGCCACACCCGCCATTTTGGGCGAAATGAATGCTAAACAATTACTTTTGGATATTGTAGAAGACCTGCGCAATATGAAAAAAGAAACAACTATCCAAGAAAAACTTGAAGACTTTTTAAGTACCATGGCTTGTCATGGTAGTATCCGCGCCAACAGAAAATTAAGTGTGGCCGACATGAATGCCATTTTACGCGATATGGAGACAACGCCCAATTCGGCGCAGTGTAACCACGGTAGGCCTACTTATGTGGAACTGCAAACGGCCGATATTGAACGCCTATTTGGTCGTCGATAAAATGACAATATTGAAATTTAAAGAACAGCATTAAAAAATGACAGTAAAACAAAGATGTATCGCTATTTTTAGCCACGGTAGTACGCCGCGCCTTGGTGCGTTACAAACAGCCTTGGCAAAGTCAAACCTGTCATGGAAAATTATACAACTGGCAAAGGGGGATAAAGCCCCCACAGGCACAGAAGCCTTTGACGGTGTTATTTTAATGGGTGGTCCTATGGGTGTGTATGAACGTGACGAACATGCTTGCCTTGATGTTGAAATGACATGGGTTGAAATTATGATAAAGGCGGGTAAACCTGTCTTTGGTATTTGCCTTGGCTGTCAAATGTTGGCACATGTACACAGGGGTGATGTTTTTGTGGGCGATAAAGGTTTTTGCGTCGGTTTTCGGGATTTAAACATGGACCATACAGACCATACTTTTGGCCATGAACTTGCGGGTCAAAAAGGTTTTAGCTGGCACGGGGATACCTACACATTAGGTGACGGTTGCGACCGCCTTATTTCTGGCGAATATTACCACGAACAAGGTGTGAAGTTTGCGGATAAAGTTTATGGTGTACAATTCCACCCCGAAGTGACCGAAGAGGTTATATCTGCTTGGTATATGCGTGATATTCAAAGTGATAGCCTACCAGTATGTGCCAAGCCAATGCACGCATGTTTAGACGAGGCAGCACTTCATTTAGCACCTGTACACAATTGGCTCGATAAATTCATTGCACGCCTATTCACAGAATAATCTAAGTTGTTTGTTTTTTCTTTTTCAAATTGCTATTGCCTCAATGGTAACTTCTACTTGCCCTATTAAAAAAAATCTGGTGCTATATATATGAGTACGTTCAAATTTTAGGTCTGTAAATCTACTATGTATACACCTTGACATTGCTTGGATGAATGCGTATAAAATATTCAGTTAAAAGAAACATCTTTATCTTTTTTGGGCATTTCGCCCGCACACTCTGGAGAACATCTTTATGTCTAAAAAATACCCCTTATACAAAAACACGGCTATATTTGAATATTTATTTAATGGCGCTATTGTTTTAATGTTTTTGACAGTAATTGCTGTTTTTAAGCTTGTTACACCACCTGTCACGGTCGAAAACTTACCGAAAAGTGTCGTTAGTTTAACGTATTTCTCAGCTTTTTTATTAGGTTACGTACTGGCATTTGTTTTTGCTGGTCAGTGGCTTTATAAATATAAAATAACGGGTATACATGCACCTATGGGACAGTATGTATTATCATTCATGCTTTTCTGTGCAACAATTCTTCCTATGTTTGTTGCTCACATTAATCAACCTTTTTTAGTAGTATTCGCACCGTTTTTAATGATGTTTATAACAGCTTTTGTTGTTTTTATGTTGTTTCGCTGGAAGTACAAGGCGCAACATGAAGCCGATAGAATGGTCTGTTTAAAAGCGGATATTGAAGTAAGCTTTACCAAAATTAAAAAGTATTCGTTTCCGCTTTTAGATGATGATAATCAACTAAAATGTCAACGTATGCTTGAAACGGCGCTCGCGTCTGATGATGCTGGTTATATTTTAAAAACAGACAAAGCCCTTCGCACTGTAACCGCCATAGGAGAAAGCGCTGCAAATGCAGGCGTGGTTATAAAAAATGCAAAGCTTCAATAACGAAAGTCATTAAACGATAAAACACCTCTTTTTCAAGGGGTGTTTTTTTTGTATACGTGAGCGTTTGTTTAACGGTTATTTTGTGCGGCAAAGAACAGAACTGTCGACAATGTTTTTATTGTGCCATTCCACCTTAATGTGTAGAGAGGGTATAAGGGAGTTACTTTTACAAACCATAGGTTGTATTTTGGCGCCTAAAAGGGGGTTAATTCGATTTTGGTTCCGCTTCTATTCCTCTGGTATTCCACTTAGGTTCGCCTTCTGTTCCTGCTTAATTCCATCAAAAACAACCGCATTCAACTTTTGGTTGTAATATTTAGGCGTTATAGATAGTTTTATAGCTGTTCTAACAACCAAAGTGTGCTTTTGCCGTACTTCTTGTTTTTAAGGATATCGAAGCCGTATTTTTCAGGCTCAAGACGTAATCTGCTTTCAACCTCTAGCAACCAGAGCGAACCTTTTTTACCAAACTGGTCTTTGTTTTCCAGTGTTTTTTCGGCAAGGCCTTCACCATAAGGGGGGTCGGCTAAAACAAGGTCGGCTTTTTCATGACTGTGGAAGCTTAAAACGTTGCCGCGCTTCACCTTATATTGCTCACTGCCTACGCGGCAAGTGTTGATGTTTTTTTCTGCCCATTTGGTGTCAATGTCAACAAACGTAACGTGTTCAGCCCCGCGTGACAAGGCTTCGATACCTGCAGCGCCACTGCCGCAGTACAGGTCAAAACACTTGCTGTCGGCAAAGTCCATACGGCTGAATATCATGTTAAAACCAGCCTCACGCACACGTGCTTTTGTGGGCCTTACAGGGCTATTGTCACTGCGGGCTTCAGGTGTTTCGAGGTTGCGGCCACCGTAGTAGCCTGAAATTACTTTAACGGCCATTTTATATCTCAATATCCATTGTTTTTAAAACTGCTTTACTCACGGCGTAAGGCACTTCATCGACCAAACCACGTGGAAGCTTACCTAGTTCAAAACCACCGTATGACGTACGTTTTAGCCTTGATACATTTAAACCAATGGCACGCATAATATTACGAATTTCACGGTTTTTACCTTCTGTTAAAGTCAGGATAATCCATGAGTTACGGCCCGTTTGTTCGCCTTCAACTTGTACCTTAACGCCTTGGTATTGAATGCCTTCATGCTTCACACCTTTTTCAAGCGCTTTGACTTGGTCAAGGCTGAGGTTACCGTCAATACGTACACGGTAAATACGTTCAATTTTAGCACTCGGTTTCATCATTTTATCGGCGAGGCTTGGCGTATCTGTAAACAGGATGACACCTTCTGAATCAAGGTCTAAGCGACCAACGCTGATAAGGCGCGGTAAACCCTTAGGGATAAGCTCAAAAACGGTCTTACGGCCCTCTGGGTCAATGTTCGTGCATATGTAGCCACGTGGTTTGTTTAAGCGGAAGAGGCGTGGCTTCTTGCTTGAGATTTTAACCACATCGCCCTTCACCATAACGGAATCATCTTCTGTGACATTCAGCGCAGGTGAGTCAATACGTACACCATTTACTTTAACGTGTCCGTCGGTAATCCAGCGCTCAGCTTCACGGCGTGAGCATAAGCCCGCAGCAGCCATAAATTTGGCAATGCGTTGGCCTTTTTTATCTGTATCGTTTTGCGGCATCTATTAAAGCTTTCATAATTTTATAGTGTGGGTTTTCTGTGTCATCACAGAAAAATTCTGGGTGCCATTGAACACCTAAAGCAAAGGGGTGGTTTACCATTTCCACCGCTTCTATGCAACCGTCTTCGGCGCGTGCGCATATATTCACGTCACCTGTAACAGATGTGACAGCTTCTTTGTGGGCACTGTTGACATCAATTTCAAGTTCGCCTGTGAGTTTATGCAGCAAGCTACCTGCGTTAATAAGGGCTTTATGGCAGATAAATTCTTTGTCAGCACCATTTAAGTGGTCAATTTCTGTCGGCAGGTTTTTCATGGCATTGACGGTCATTTTGCCGCCATTTACGCAAGCCATAAACTGCATGCCTGCGCAAATACCAAGTATAGGAATTTTGCGTTCTATAGCTGCTTTTGTCAATTTTTCATAAAATGCTGACCAATCACCAGCAGGGCTAAGCTCTATAGCACTTTCTTCATACCATTTTGTTGGTGATGCGAATGATCCACCAGGTATAAGAAGGCCATCGACCATATTTAAATAGACGTCAAAATCATCATTATTATAGATTAAAGGAAGGGGTAAACCACCTAGTTTAGCTATAACATGAAAGTAATTTTTTTCCATAGCATAGTGCGGATGACGCGAAAATGTGCTGTCTTTATTGCCGAGTGGTATGCCGATGATAGGCTTGTTCATTGTTTATCCTTGGTTTTCTGCGATTTGTTAACATTTAATCTGCACTTTTTTACGATAAAATACAAGTAAATATTGACCCACTGCGTGAAATATGGCACATTTTCGTACACAATTTAAATTTAGAATGGGGTTTGTGACTTGTCTGAAGATTTTATGATGCAAACGTCTTATGAAATGGCCAAAAAGGCTTTTTCTGAAGGTGAGGTGCCTGTTGGTGCTGCTTTGTTTCATAAAAAAACAGGCGCGTTGATTGCCAAGGGGCATAATGAAACTTTGGCATTATGTGACCCAACGGCGCATGCGGAAATGCTTGTTATAAAAAAAGCATGCAAGGTACTTGAAACGACCCATCTGAATGATTACGTATTAGTAACAACTTTAGAACCTTGTGCCATGTGCGCCACAGCTTGTGCCCATGCAAAGGTAGGTGAGATACGCTTTGGAGCGTACGATGTAAAAAGTGGAGGAACAGTAAATGGCGCTCGGATTTTTAACCAGCAGACGTGCCACCATAAACCCGAAGTTTACGGAGGGATTATGGAAGGAATATGTAGTGAACTCCTTCGGGAATTTTTCAAGAAGAAGAGGGGTCTGGGCCCCGTCTAGACTTCAAGTGTGGAAAGAAACTATTCAGGCTGGTGACGTTGTGGTTGCCCCTGCAGAAGGTGTGTACGGCTATTGCTGTGACCCTTTTAATGAGCGCGCTGTCCACAAAATTTTCTCACTTAAACAACGTGCATCATCTAAAGGGCTTATTGTTTTATGTAGCACCATTTTTGATGTGCGTCGTGTGGCTGATATTTCTGGCCCTCTTCAACGTGATATTTTGAAAGCCATGAACGAGCATTGGCCGGGCGCGGTAACGCTTATTTTACCAGCGAAAGAATCGGCACCTGATTATTTAACTGGTGGTAACGGCACGGTTGCCGTGCGTATTCCCTCTGCTGAATATATGCATGAATACCTTGCAAAATGGAGGGGCCCATTGGTTTCAACAAGCTTAAATATAAGCGGTCAAACTCCAGCGCGTACAGCAAGTGCTATTCCTTATGGCCCTGTTGCGCTTAAATACCCTGAAACATTACCAGGAACAAGCTCGAGAATTTATAATGTGATTACAGGTACGTGGGAACGTTAACTAATCACATTTTTGTTTGATTAAAAAGTACCTTAAGGGTGCTTTTTTTTGTATAGAGTTCATAGGGTTTTATATAAATGCTTTGAATTGTTGAGAGAAATTGTTATACATATAACCATAGTCAATCATTGTTTTTTGAGGTTTTTGTCTGTAAAAAATATTTTCATATTTTATAAAGGGGTCTAAATGTCTACGATATTAAATTTTTATCTTAAGGATAAAAGAACTTTAGTTATTTTTGCTGTGTTAGCAATACTTTGCGGTTGGCTTGCTTATCATGAAAACCCTACCGACCGAGGTGGTTTGTATTATTCACTTCATGTGATAGCTATTGTTTCTGACGTATTCAAGTCGGCCATTAATTTGGTGGTGCCTATGTTGGTGAGCACAGCTATACTGCTGGTTGCTGCGGGGGGTGTAAAGCCTTTACTTGCAAGCGGCGGTGCTGCTGGTAAAAAAATGGCTTTTATTACCACGGGTTTTCTTGGGTTTACCACACCATTGGTTTGTATTTTTGCAGTGATTCTGCTGCAATTTATAAATCCAGCCGACCCACATAGTTTGACCAGTCAAGTGATCCCTAGTAATACTGCTTTTATCACATCTGGTGTTGAGCGCCTTAAAAAAGAAGAAATGTCAAATATACCTTTTTCTGAATTCTTTTTAGAACGTAAACAAAAAGAACTTGAGGGGCAAGGTGTATACGCCGTGCCTCAATCTGTTGAAAAACATGCGGCTTTGCAGGTGCGTGAAAAGGTTAAAAATACTTTTAATATGAACCTAATAAGAGACCTTGGTTTTGGTAATATGCTTCAGCTTGTTTTTGGTGTGTTGGTTTTTGGGTTCGCTGTTAAGTTTATACGACTGTATAAGGGCAATGACGATGATGAGCTTGCCTATAAACGTGGTGCGGAGTCCTTTGTACAAATTGTGGGTGCTGTGATGCAGGCCTCTATTAAAATTCTCATGGCTATTATGGTGCTTGTACCCTTCGTTATATTTGGGCTTGTTTCCACATCCATTGCAGAGTCAGGTTTAAGTGTTTTGGTTTCGCTGGGTGGTTTTGTTGTGACATTTCTTTTTATGTTGTTCTTATGGGTTTTTGGTTTTTATAGCCTTATGTTGAAGCTGTTTGGCGTAAGCCCAAGTGCGTTTTTTAAATCGCGTAAAGAACTTATGATACAGGCATTTACAACGTCATCATCTTCAGCTGTGATGGCAACAAGTATTAAAACGGCCGTAGACAATGGTGTTGATCAGGAAACGGCGAATATTGGTATCCCTTTAGGGACAACGGTTAATATGGACGGTACGGCTATGTATCAAATATTTATCGCCATGTACTTGATGTTTACTTATGGCTTTGATGTTGGTTTGGTGGCGATGTTACCGATTGTGGTTTCTATTGTTCTTGCTTCTATGGGAACGCCAGGCGCTCCAGGTGCTTCGATATTTATTTTGATACCTATTCTTGCGGCAATGGGTATTGATGAAAGTGCAGTCTTGCTATTGCTGGCGGTTGATAGACCCTTAGACATGTGCCGTACTGTTTGTAATGTATTGGGTGACCAGATGATTGTTTCTGTTACATCTAAATGGTTTAGTGGGGAGGATATCCCTCTGCGAAAAATACTGCCTTTTAAAAGGTGATTGCCCCTTTGTTTAAAAGCTCATTACGGTGGGCTTTTTTTATGTTATGAGATATTAGTGGCTATTAAAAAAAGAACCCCCGCCGAGGCGAGGGTTAAGAGGATGTTCAATGAAATGAATCATACACTATCAAGCATCGGTCAAACGTCGATAGCTTTGTATTCAACTTCTAGAACTTCGTATGTGCGAGAGCCGGCAGGGGCTTTGAAGGTAAATTCATCACCTTCTTCTTTGCCTATCATCGCGCGTCCAAGTGGGGAAGATATGCTGATAAGGCCTCTTTCAAGGTCAGCTTCATCCGGTCCTACTAATATATAAACTGTTTCTTTATCGTCACCATCGACAACTTTAACGGTGGCACCCATAACAATACGGTCACCACTTAATTTTGTTGGGTCAATAACCTGTGCACGAGATGTCTTGCTCTCAAGCTGTTTAATGATCCCTTCGTTAAGGCCTTGTTGTTCCTTTGCGGCGTGATATTCTGCGTTTTCACTCAGGTCACCGTGGGCACGTGCCTCTTCAATGTCATCAATAATTTGTGGGCGTAAGACACGGGTACGGTGATGGAGTTCTTTTTCCATTTTTTTGTAACCATATGTTGTCATCGGAACTTGTTCCATGTGTGAGGTATCCCCTAAATTGCTTAATTGAAAAAAGGACGATACGTTCTTTTAAAATGAAATGCAATAGTTATTTTGTAAGGTTATGAAAATAAAACTATAATTTTAATTTTGTTGAAATTGTTGTTGTTTATTTTCTATAAATTTGTGGCGCTAATTACACTTTTTTAATAAAGATAGCTTGCTTTTTCTGCACTGAAAGGCTATAAAAGTTATAATCTTATAAGAGCGGTGAGAGATAAATACCACAAATCGGTTGGTGTGCTTCATCTAAAGGGTCTTTTAAACCCCTTTTTTGTAAGTAAAATCTTCTCATTATATATAAGCATTTTTTAAAGGTATTTAGAATTTTATGTCCACAGGCCGTTTTTCTCCTGAAGTTTTAGAACAAATTCGCCAGCGCGTTTCGCTTGCAGATGTGATATCTAAACATGCCGTGGGTATGAAGAAAAAAGGCCGTGACTGGTGGGCGTGCTGTCCTTTTCATAATGAAGCTACACCGTCTTTCCATATTCATGAATCTAAGGGTTACTACCACTGCTTTGGTTGCGGTGCGCATGGCAATGTATTTGACTTTGTTAAAGAGGTGCGCGGTGGTTCCTTTGTTGATGCGGTGACTTATCTAGGTGAGCTTAGCGGTGTTGATGTTCAGCTTGAAGCTGTTGACCCTAAAGAACAAAAAAAACGCGTTGACGGCCATAGCACGCTGGAAAAAGCGGCGCAGTTTTTTGAAAAGAACCTTGTTAAGTCCAATATTGACTATTTTAAAAACCGTGGGCTGAGCAACGAAATTATTAAAACATTTCGTCTTGGCTTTGCGATGGATGGCTGGTCGACATTAACAGACCACCTGACGCAGCAGGGTATGAGCACATCTTTGCTAGAAGATACTGGGCTTGCGTCTAAATCTGCAAAAAGTAAGGGACATTATGACCGTTTTCGTAACCGTGTCATGTTTCCAATTGAAAGTACCGACGGTAAAGTTGTTGGATTTGGTGGACGTGTATTAAGTAAGGATGATGACCCTAAGTATTTAAATTCAGCTGAAACAAAGTTTTTTAACAAACGTTATATGCTTTATAATTTAAACCGTGCACGTGATTCTATCCGCCGTGAGAAGCAAGCACTGGTTGTTGAAGGGTATATGGACGTTATTGGTTTGTGGGCACATGGCGTTAAAACTGCCGTGGCACCTATGGGCACAGCGATCACTGAAGACCAGATGCGCTTGCTATGGCGTTTTCATGAGGCACCTATTATTTGTTTAGATGGTGATAACGCGGGGCGTGGGGCAGCTGTGCGTATTGCTAAACGCATTTTGTCTGTTTTAGAGCCTGGGCGCACGCTGCAATTTGCTTGGATGCCTGATGGTGAAGACCCTGATAGCTTTATCTCTGCAAACGGTAAAGAAGCCTTTGAGGCTCTCATTAAAAAAACAGTGACTCTAGAAGCCGTGCTTTGGCAGGACCTTAGTGAAGGGCGTGACGTTAGTTCGGGTGATGGGCGTGCGGCCATAGAATCTGATATCGATAGCCTTATGAAGCAGGTGAATGATGACACGATTAAGCGCCACTATACAAAGGCATTAAAGGATAGGCTTTGGACAGGCGGGCGAAAGAAGCCTCAAATAATAAGTGGCCATAAAAATAATAAACAAAAAAATATATTGATACAGGATAAACAGGCACACATCTTGCTTTCTATTCTGTTTCGTAAACCAGATTTGTTTGAAAAGGTGTATGAGAAGGTTTCGGGCGTGATTGTGGAAAATCAAGAGCTTGAAGCTTTTCGTAAAACTTTATTTAAACTTTTTTTATCGGGAGGGCTTGAAAAAGATTCTCTAGATACCACACTTGCTAATACGGGAATATTAAGTGATGTTGAAAATTTGCTCGACTCAGAACTTGTTGCCCGTACTGAAATTGAGAAATTAGAAGCTTTGTGGTTTGAGGTATATGAGGACCTTGAAAGAAGCAATACGCTAAAAACGCAAAAACATGAAAATGTGCTTGCAGCGAGTGTCTTTGACGAAAAAACAGGTGCAGATGCTTGGGCGCGTATGAAAAGTACGCACGGTAAGCGTAAAAAAGAAGTGATTAAACCAGTTTGATCGCCCGCTATGATGCGGCGGTTAGAATAATTAATGTTTGTAATTATGAGGACGATATATAATGAGTGACGTAACGACAGAAACAAATGCAGAAAACCAAACAGGTGCTACAGACGGTATATCAACAAATGTAGTAAACCGTTTTGAGGTTGCACAGTCTGCAGATGCGGAGCCTGCGGACTACGAAGATGAAGTAGATGCGGATCACAATGATGATGTGAGCACGACTGTAGGCAGATCCTCTGCTGGTAGCGCAAATGATGAAGATTCTTCAAAAGATGCGAATACGACTGACATGGACGCTCATCCTGAGTTCTTTGGTGCGAAGCCTGAAAAAGCAGCTAAAAAGAAAACGGCTTCTGATGAATATGGCCGTACAGATGACCCTGTGCGTATGTACTTACGTGAAATGGGTAACGTTGAACTATTGACGCGTGAGCAAGAAGTTGTGATCGCCAAGCGTATTGAATCTGGTAAAGGTGTTATGAACGCCGCTTTATACTCTACGTCATACACATATGAAACAATTCTTGCTATGTGGGGTGAAGTTGTTGCGGGTGATAAAAACCTGCGTGAACTTATTGACCTTAACATTGCGATGGGTGGACCAACAGATGATGACCTCAAGGAAGAAGAAAACCTAGAGTCTGAAGGTGACGCTAAAGAAGGCGAAACGAAAGAAGCCGCTGTAACTGAAGTTGCCGAAGTTGAAACGAAAGAAGCAACGACTGGTGACGCTGTTGAAGGCGAAACGAAAGTCGCTGTTGAAGGTGAGACTGCTGAAGGCGAAACTAAGGAAGCGGCTGCTGAAGAAGAGGAAGAAGAAGAGGAAGAGCACTTCTCACTTGCTGAGATGGAAGAAATGCTTATGCCACGCATGACAGAGGTTTTCACGGCGATTGCTGCTTCTTATAAAGACCTTAAAGCTGTACGTGTGAAATTGACTGAAAAGTCAGACAAACGTAACCTTGCTAAAGAAGAGTCTCTTGTTGAAGCCTTGCTTGAATTAATGAAAGACGTACCTCTTTCAAATGCGCGTAGTGAAAGGCTTGTGAGCAAGTTTTATGACACGTCACGTACTTTGACTAAAATTGAAGGTGCTCTCATGCGTCAAGCTGTTGCTTGTGGTGTTGAACGTAAGCCTTACTTAAATGCTTATATTGGTAACGAAAGCAACTTGAACTGGGTTAGCCATGTTAAGCCTAAAAATGACGCATGGAAGAAGTTTGATAAAGAACATGCAGCAGATATTGTTTTAACAGCAACAACTGTGAATGAAAATGTGGGCGATGTTTTGCTTGATGTTGAAGGCTTTAAACGTATTGTTGCAAGATTACGTAAAGGTGAGCGTGAAGCTTCTATTGCGAAGAAGGAAATGGTTGAAGCAAACTTGCGTTTGGTTATTTCTATCGCTAAGAAGTATGTGAACCGTGGGCTACAATTCCTCGACCTTATTCAAGAAGGTAACATCGGTCTTATGAAGGCAGTTGATAAGTTTGAATACCGTCGTGGTTATAAGTTCTCAACATATGCAACATGGTGGATCCGTCAGGCTATTACGCGTTCAATCGCTGACCAAGCCCGTACAATTCGTATCCCTGTACACATGATTGAAACAATCAACAAAATGGCGCGTACACAACGTCAGATGATGAATGAACTTGGCCGTGAACCAACAGTAGAAGAGCTTAGTGAAGTTCTACAAATGCCTGTTGAAAAAGTGCGTAAAGTACAGAAGATCGCTAAAGAGCCTATTTCTCTAGAAACACCAGTAGGTGATGAGGATGACTCAAACCTAGGTGATTTCATTGAAGATACAAATGCAGTGCTACCAATTGATTCAGCTCTGCAAAAAAACTTACGTGATAACACAACGAAGACACTTGCAACATTGACACCGCGTGAAGAGCGTGTCCTGCGTATGCGTTTTGGTATCGGTATGTCTTCTGACCATACTTTAGAAGAAGTTGGCCAGCAATTTAACGTAACGCGTGAGCGTATTCGTCAAATTGAAGCGAAAGCTTTGAAAAAGCTACGTCACCCAACACGTGCACGTATCTTAAAAACATACACAGAAAACTAAGCTAATTTATACACTTCAGTATATGAAAATAGGCGCCTTTGGGTGCCTATTTTTTTGCCTAAAGTGTATGCCTGTGTTAATAGTCGTATTAATAATAAATATTTAAGGTAGTTATGAAGTTTTTTTACGGTTCAGTTTTTGGTTTTTTGGTGGCAGCATTTTATTATACGGGGGCGTTGGATGACGCTTACAGGTCTATGATGCCAGCCAAAACAGTAGAGGAACAAGCCGATGATGTGTTGGGGCGGGCACAAGGAGAAAGTAAAGTGGTACGTGAATTTAAATACTTATCAAAAAAGATCGGTTTTGAGTTTTAAGCTTTCATACAGGTTTAAATATAATGTATAGCCATTTCTATTCTTTACGAAATATCTAAAAAACTGTCATGCTGGGCATTATATTAAATGCACTATGATCAATGCATTTACTTCTCAAGGTTATCTACTGTCACAACCTTGCCGTCTTTAATTTTGGTTAGGTAAACTTTATTTAGGCCTTGGTGGTTTTTCTCGCTGTAGTTTAAATTTAGACCTTTTGAGTTTATATGCATGCTTTCTAGAGTGCTTATAAAGCTACTCCTTGTTAAATCAGGCCCATTTATTTTAAGAGCCTCAACAAATAAATGAGCGTTAATATAACCTTCTAAACTAACAAAACCTAAAATGTCCTCTTTATTCGCCTTTTTTAAATCTTTTCTATATTGTTCAATTATAGGTAAACCCGAATATGTTGGGTGCGGCATTACCTGAGAAATATATGAGCCTTCTCCTTGGCCGTTCAATTCATTTACAAGTGCGTTTGTGCCTACAAATGATATGTTTAAAAATATAGGTGAATAATTCAGGGCTTTGGCTTGTTTAATAAAGGCGGCGCAAGGTGCGTATGCACCAATCATAATAATAGCCTCTGGTTTTTGTGTTAATATTTTTTGAAGTCCTGCGGTCACGTCTAAAGTATTACGTTGGTATTTACCGATAGCAGATATTTTTAATCCATGACTTTCTAAGGCGCGTTGTATACCATAGCGTCCGTCAGCACCATAGCCATCATTTTGAATAAAAGCACCAATTTTTTTGATGCCTAAGTCGTGTACAATATGGTCAACCAATGCCTGTGTTTCATCAAAATAGCTGGAGCGAATATTAAAAACATATTTGTTCACAGGGGTTCTTAAAAATTCGGCACCTGTAAACGGGAAGAGGTAAGGTGTTTGAGTGTTTATTGCTATGGGAACTGCAACTTTAGAGGTGGGTGTGCCTACATAACCAAATAACGCAAACACCTTGTCTTTTTTTAATAAATTTATAGTGTTTACAATGGTTTTCGCAGGTTCATAGCCATCATCGTAGCTCACGAGCTTAATTTTTCGTCCATAAACACCACCAGAATCATTTACATTTTTAAAATGAATTTCAGCGCCTTCTTTTAGGTTAAAGCCCAGGGCTTTAGCTGGCCCTGTGAGGGCATTAGACATGCCAATCTTTATTTCTGTATCAAAGACACCAATTTCTGCATGGGTATGTGGTATAGTTATAGCAAGTACGTAAAATGTAACGGCAATTGTTTGCTGGAACTTAGAAAGGAAGCTCATGACGGATGGTACCTATTAATTGACATAATATTAATAATCACATTATATTTTATAGATGTCCAAGTTTTAATGGAATAATCGACTTACTCATAATTAAAGAATGAAAACCTTCACCCTATGCAACAAAAATATAAAAAAATATCAGGCCAAAGAAAACCATTTGTGGTGTTAGCTTCAGTATTTATTTTAAGTACAATTTCGGTAATATTAGCGTTAATTACCATTTATAACACCAATGAAAGAAGAGACAAAAATCAATTTATTCTTCTAGAAATAGAAGGCATGCGCGGCGATATACTCTACACCAAAGGCCTTATGGATAAAGCTGTTTTTATGGCAGCGTTTACAGCAGATCCTAAATGGAAAGATCGGTATACAGTTTATCATGGGCATATGTTAAAATCATTTAATAAATTGCGTGAAATAGCACCAAAAATCCTCGAAGAAGTGGCGGAAAATTTAAACTCTTCTAATGATCGGGTGTTAGATATTCATAAATCAGCCTTTTTACTTATAGATGCAGATTTAAAACCAGAAGCCATGTATCTGCTTGTGGATTCTGAATATGAAAAATACGAAGGAATTTTGAAAAAAAGCCTTCAAAATGTTGATAATGAGCTCGATAAACTTGTTGTGAATGGACAGAAAAGTGCTAGAAAAGACGCCGTCAATCAACTCTATTTAACAATAGGATTTATTAGTGTTATTTTTTGTTCATGGCTGATTAGTTGGGTTATATTACACAGGTGGCGTACGACTCTAAAAGATTCAGAAGAACAACGAGAGTGGATTTTTAACGAATTAGAAAAATCAGCATACGCTCTCAAGCAAAGTCAGACGAAATATGAAGCTATTATTAAATATGCGGTTGACGGTATTTTAACGATAGAAAAAGACGGTAAAATAAGCTCATGCAATCGATCTGCTCAAAAAATATTGAAAAAAGATGAGCAAGATATCTTGAATAAAGGTATAGAAACTATACTACCCTTAAGCAATAGCTTATCAGATACTGCAACACACTTTTCTATAGAAGGCTATTTTCGTCTAATAGGGGCAGAACGTAGGGAGTATACACTCATTAATGCTTCTGAAAAGTCTAAGACTTATATTGAAATAACCGTAAGCCGAATTTTGATAGATACAAATGAAACGTATACTGTTTTAATTAGAGATATAAGCTCTAGAAAAGCGGCAGAGAAAGCGGAGAAAATGATGGATATCGCGCAACGTAAAAACGAAGCAAAATCAGCATTCCTCGCCAATATGAGCCATGAGCTGCGCACACCTATGAACGGGGTTATCGGTATAGCTGATTTGATGTCGCGGACAAATTTAAACGAGGTACAGAGAGACTTTGTATCTACAATTAAAAAATCGGCGCATATCCTTCACAATGTTATTAATGACATATTAGATTTTAGTAAAATAGAAGATAATTCTCTTACTCTCGAAAAAATCCCGTTTAACCTTTACCACACGGTGAGCGATGTTATTGATATTTTTTCAGTGATAGCCGCAAAAAATAAAATAGACATCATGTTAGATTATCAACCAGGGGTTTTACATAATATTATTGGTGATCCTGGGCGTATATCTCAAATACTAAATAATCTTTTTAACAATGCTATTAAGTTTACTAAATCTGGTTATATTTTAATAAAGATTCAAGAAGAAAAAGTATTACCAAGTAACAAAGTTATGCTTAAGTTTTCTGTTACAGACACAGGTGTTGGTATTAAAAAAGAAAACATTAACGAGATATTTAACCGCTTTACTCAAGCCGATGAAAGTATAACAAGGCAATATGGTGGTACAGGCCTAGGCTTAACAATCTGTAAGGAATTAGCACACCTTATGGAGGGGGACATAGGTGTGTCTAGCGACGAAGGAGAGGGGGCAACATTTTGGTTTACTATTATTGTGGAGGCTTTAAAGGGACCTCTGATAAACAATCAATATAAAGACTATTCAGGCGATAGCTTGAAAGGGAAAAATATTTTAGTTGTAGAAGATAATGAAATTAATGCCAAAATTATTAAAGAATCACTTGTATTTTTTGATGCTAAGTGTACTATTGCCCCTACAGCTGAAAGTGCAAATATCACTTTAAATGATAATTATGATAAAGGCGTCTTCTTCGACATTGCTATCGTTGATCATAAGTTACCTGGTATGAATGGCTTGTTATTTGGACAAAATCTCAAGAACAATAAAAAATTCTCACAGCTACCCCTTATTGCATTTACATCTATTGCATCAAATACGAGCTTTAAAAACTTTGAGGCTACGCATTTTAATGGTTATTTAGCTAAGCCAATTAAAGGCGATATTTTAAAGAACATGATATGTAAAATTATAAATACAAAAGATTTAAATGATATTGTAACACAAGGTTCTCTTATGAATGTGCCAGATAACACTTCTGTAAAATTGAAGAACAGTTACAGAATTCTTATTGTAGAGGATGATACTGTTAACCAAAAGGTAATAAGAAATATTTTAAATGAATTGGGCTGTACTTCCGTTCTTGCCGACAATGGGCAGGTTGCTCTCGATATTCTTGAGGCAGATGATAATTTTGATTTAATTCTTATGGACATGCAAATGCCGATATTAGATGGAATTTCAACGACAAAACGTATTAGGGAAATTGAAAAAGAAAAATATAAGAAGGAGATTTCAATTATAGCCTTAACGGCTAACGCAACTAAAATGGATGAGGCGCACTGCCGCGATGCTGGTATGGATAGCTTTTTAAGTAAACCTGTTACTATAGAGGCTTGTGAACAGGCTATCTTAGATTGGGAAGGCGGTTTTTTTAATAAGCGAACAGCAAAGGAGGGGGGAACTTCTTCCATGACACCGTCAGAGACGACGAAGGTCATGGAAATATCTAAGACAGAAAATATGACTGTGGATATGGAGTATTTTAATTCTGTCACTTCAGGCGACAAGCAGTTCCAGTTAGAGATTGTCCGCCAGTTTATAGAGGGTGCCGATGTCGCTATAGAAAACTTAAAGACTACTGGGAAGGGTTCAGATTTATGGATAGAGAATGCACATAAATTAACAGGATCATCTTTCAATGTCGGTGCAACTTCCTTAGGGAATCTTTGTAAAAAAGCGGAGTTTGACTTTGAAAAACACACAAAAGAAAAATTGTTAGCATCTATTTTGGATAATTACGCTCTTGTTAAAATTTATTTTGAAAAAAATATCAATAACACATAAAAAGTCTGAGCTTTTGGGCGTTGATTGCATTAACGTCATTTATTACATTAATGCTCTATACTATAAAATAAGTGAACAATAAAAAGGGAACGCTGTGAGTACATTAACAAAAATCTTTGATTTTTTAAAGAATTACAAAAATAAAAGTGATGAAAAGAACAATATACAGCAAGATGTTTATTTTATACAAGATAAGGTTGGAGACAAATTATTAGAGACTTTAAGGTCTTTCAAAGAAAAGCCAAGCGGTTGGGGCGCCTTTTCAATTGAGAATTATGAAGTTATTGATACAAAAAATAGTGCTTGGGATAACAAAGAAAATACTTTGGCAACAACAAAAAACAAGCTTTGCTGGCTATTTCCGCAAGCCAATAAAATTTACTGGTTTTTACTGTCTGATTATTCTAGCGTTATTGTTACAAATAATCTGACAAATCAAAATATGATGTTAGCCGAGGCTGCGCTGCCATCACTGTTATATGGATCGGAAGCAAAAAATAAAATCAGTTTTTATGATTTTACAATTGCTTGGGACAAGTTTTTCGAGATATGCGATGCGAAGGTTGTTAAGAAAGATAGCAAGGTAATTATAGAAAAAGAAATTGCTCCCTTGGACGTTTTTAGCATTGAAATGCTCGGTTTGAAAAAATCATTACAAAGTAAAACAAAAAGTTCTCAATTTAAGACCTTGATTATAGAGGACGATATTTCTTCATCACACATTTTGGGTAAAATTTTAGAAAAGTTTAACCCCTCATTGGCTCACACGGCATTGCAAGGTATTTTGAACTATGATCGATTTGTGCCAGACATTGTTTTTTTAGATATTGGCCTGCCTGACGCTAGTGGCCTGGACGTGCTGAAAAGGCTAACAATGGATGACCCTGCCGCCTTCATAGTAGTGTTAAGTGCAAATAGCTCTAAAAATAATTTGAAACTGGCATTAGAGTATGGTGCAAAAGGATTTATCACAAAACCTTTTACAATGGAGAAACTTGCTAATTATGTGGATAAATGTAAAAAACAAAAAACATTAACATCTCAATAATGAGGCTGCAGTCGGTTTAAATATTGCCTTCGAAGAGCACCGCTATGAAGCAGCAATGCTTGCTCGAGATACAGCAAATTCGGCAATTACCAAGCGTATATTATTGGTACAAGACTCTGAAAAAAAACCAGGATTTTTACATTTATTACCTATGTATAAGAAGGGGCTACCCATTACAACGGTGACTGAGCGTCGCGCTGCTTTTAATGGCTGGATCTATGCACCTTTTATTGGTGAAAATTTTATCAAAGGATTAACCACAAGCCAAGGTAATAAGTTTCATTTGAAAATTTATGACGAAGGGGTCGACTCTCCTGACACGCTTATTTATAACAGCAACACAGAAAATAAAAATTCAAAACAGTCATTGGTTATTAGCTGTGATGTCGACATTATGCAGCAAAAATGGAAAATTGTTTGGACGAGTACGGCAGAGTTTGAACAGTCACAAGCTAGTAATGAGCCTCTGCTGGTTTTAATTACTGGTCTGTTTTTAACAGGCTTGTTCGCTGTTTTTGTGATTACTGTGTATGCCCGCACTCGCAAACATGAAAGCGAAGAAGTACACAGCTTTTCGTTTTTACCTCTTATTGTGTTTTGTGTGGCAGGTTTTGCAGTGCTTTTGCTTAAGAATCAAGTTATTTAAAAAGAAAAAAATTATATTATTGCATCGACAGAGAATGAAGCAGGTATCGTACACGCCTCTATTGTAAGGCATTTGACAAATAAGATGTTTGCTTTAGAGCGTATGGCGGATAGATGGACTGTACGCGGGGGGACGCCCTACAAAGAGTCGAAAAAGGATGCGGAAAATTACACTAATGATCAACCAGGCTTAACCACAGTAGAATGGGTGGATGCTAGCTATCATATACGATGGTTAGAGCCCCTAAATGGTAATGAAAAAGCTTTAGGTTTAGATATATTGTTTAATGATAAGCGTAAGCAAGCATTAAAACACGCCAAAGAAAGCACGCTTCCAACAGTGACGCCGCCACTTGATTTGGTGCAAGGTTATAAAGGCTATTTAGCCTATTTCCCTGTTTACCGAGATACAGAGTTCGACGGCTTTATTGTGGGTGTTTTTAATTTAGGTGAAGTGCTTAAAGGGGCAATGCCTGCGCGCTATAAAAATGATTTTTATTTGAAAGTTTATAGTGAAGATAATAGCCTTTTATATGAAAGCGATAATATAACCACAGAAAAAAACAAGCAATTTCAAATAGAAAAGAAGATCCGTTTTTATGGTCAAGGATGGACCTTACGCTTAATGCCTAGAAATGTTTTTGTCGACGGACATCAAACATTTTAACAGATTCTATTTTTGTGGCAGGGCTTTTTTTGTCTATTATGTTGGCGTTAATTACAGGATTTGCGCTGCGCTCTCGTCAAAAGTCTGCACTGTTGCTTGAAAAAGAAAATTTACTTTCTTTGTTTTTCAAGCATACACCTGCCGCCGTCGCTATGTTTGACAAGGAAATGCGTTACATGGCTGCAAGTGACAGGTGGTATAATGACTATAACTTAAAAGGGCAGCATATTATTGGTAAAAGCCATTATGAGGTTTTTCCAGAAATTGAAGTGAATCACCCACACTGGGTTGAAACGCACAAACGTAGTCTAGCAGGTGAAGTTATTAAAGAAGAGGAAGAGGTTTTTTTAAGAGATGATGGTCGTAGCGACTGGATCCGATATGAATTACATCCTTGGTATAAAAAAAAAGTGCATTGGGCGGCCTTGTTATGTTTACCGAAGTTATTACAGAGCGCAAACAAATGGATCAAATGAAAAGCGAATTTATATCAACCGTAAACCATGAATTACGCACACCGCTTACTTCTATTCAAGCATCGCTTGGACTTTTAAAAACAGTTTTTGCAAAAAAATTGGATGCGAACGGCCAAAAGTTATTAAACTTATCTTATGATAATTGTGAACGTTTGGCTTACTTAGTTAATGATATTCTAGATATGGAAAAAATCATGGCAGGTAAAATGGATTTTATTAAAGAAAAAGTGACGTTAAGTCCTTTGGTTAAGGGCATTTTTGATCAAAATACAGGTTATGCAGAAAAATATAATGTGAGCTTTGGAGTTAGAGATAAATTTAAAGGTATAGAAGTTGAGGTGGATACAAACCGCTTTAATCAGGCACTTACAAATCTTATTTCTAATGCGGCAAAATTCTCACCCTATGGTGGGAAGGTTTATATTTCTATTGAAGCATATGACAGCGACCATGTTAAAATTTTTGTAAAAGACAGTGGACCAGGAATTCCTAAGGCATTACGCGAGAAAATATTTGAACGTTTTTCTCAAGCAGACAGTTCAACGACCCGTGCTAAGGGCGGCACAGGCCTTGGCTTAAGTATTAGTAAAAATATTATTGAAGCTTTTGGCGGTAACATTAACTTTGCTACAGTAGAAGGTAAGGGTTCAACATTTTACTTTATTTTACCAATCTGTAAGTAAAGTAATTACTAAAATTTAAAAAAGGAAATGACATGGTAAGTCTAAAAAAAATTCTTTATATTGAGGATGATCCAAGCATTGCTGAAGTGACGACCATGACATTCGAAATGATAGGTGGCTTTGAAGTTAAGCATTTATTTTCGGGACAAGAGGGTTTGGATGAATTTGATAAATATAAGCCTCAACTTATATTAATAGATATGATAATGCCAGATATGGACGGCCTAGAAACAATAAAAAAATTACGCCAATTTCCTACAGGTCAAGATGTACCTGTTATCTTTATAACAGCGAAAGCACAGATGCATGAACAGCAAGATTATATAGAATCAGGTGCTGTGGGTGTTATTATCAAACCTTTTGACCCTGTTCAACTTTGCGTACGTGTCCAACAGCTGTGGGAAGAATCAAATGGATAAAGACTATGATATTGTACTAAAAGAAATTAAGGTCGTTTTTTTGCAACGTCTGGAAGAGCAAAGAAAGCAATTTAAAGTCTTCTTATTATCATGTGAAAAAGAAAAGGTTGATGCTGAATCTTTGAAAAGTATAAGCGTACTCGCACATCAACTTGCAGGTAATGGGGCAACGTTTGGATTTCAAAATATTTCTACATTAGCCGCTAAAATAGAAATGGTTTTACAAGGGCATCCACTGCAATACGCTGATTTGGTTAGATTGCTTAAGGGGTTTATTGAAGAGATGGCATTGGCTATAGAAAATAGGCCGTCTGTAGTGAAAGAATCACAAAATCAAGAGGTTTTAGAGCCGCAAAAAATTAAGGAAAATAAGAAGGTTTTTGACAGGGACCGACGTTTGTTGGTTGTAGATGATGACATATTGCTTCAACAAATGGTTTCTAAAATACTACAAGGCGAAAATATAGATGTTGTCTTTTGTGGTAACGGAGAAGATGCTCTAAAATTGGTTGATCAAGAAAGTTTTGATCTGATTATTTTAGATATGAATATGCCAGGGTTAAACGGCATAGAAACTTTATCCGCTTTAAAGGAAAATAAGGCGTTATCCCATATTCCTGTAGTTATGCTTACACGTAGAGACGAAGATAAAAACGTTGTGAACTGCTTAAAACAGGGCGCTATTGATTATATTATAAAACCTTTTGATGCGACTTTGTTTGTAAGCCGCATTACTAATATTTTAAAATCACAACATCAAAAAATATTGATAGCTGATGATGACGAGCTTATTTGTACATTGCTTCAACAAAAGTTTGAAGGTTTAGGATATAGTATATTGTTAGCTAAGCATGGTGAAGAGGCTTTGGCACTCGCTAAAGAAAAAAAGCCTGCAATAATTATTATGGATATAATGATGCCTGCACGCGACGGCCTTTCGGTACTAAAAGAACTTAAAAAAGACGACGAGTTGAAGCATATTCCCGTTATTTTACTCACTGCTAAGAATCAACGAGAAAATGTATTAATAGGCCTAGAAAGTGGAGCGCATGATTACGTTACTAAGCCATTCGATGTGGATGAACTGGCAGCACGTGTTGTCGGTATTTTACAACGTCAAATTGTTTTGTAAAGGTAGTTACATGAAAAAGGTTTTTATTTTAGCTATTTTATGTTGTAGTTTTTTTGGCTTTGCGGCAACAGCTGAAAATGTAACGTACAACATGGCTGTGCAAATGCGGGTTGATGGTAATTTTGATAATGCCGAGTCAGCCTTTTTGATACTGAGTGAGCAGCAGCCAAAAAATTCTGATATTTTATTTCAGCTTGGTCTTGTACAACGTATGCAGCAAAAAATGGCAAAGGCTATGCTATCTCAAAAACGAGTATTAGAAATAGCACCTAAAAATGCAGATGTTCAGATAGAGCTTGCCCGTTTGTATAAGTATCAGCATGACTATGTGGAATCTAAGCTGTTGCTTAAACAGGTATTAGTGATTTATCCTGATTACAAAGAGGCTTCAGATTTATTACTAGAATTGGAACAAATAACTGAAGCCCCAAAGTCTGATTTATGGCAGCTTGACCTTGGCCATGAGCGTAGTACTTTTTCGCGTCAAATCGTCGCGACTGGCGCAATAGCTTTTTGCAGGTTGGTCGCTGGATAAAACCCAATACACTTGTACATTTTCGTGCTGAAAAACATAGGCGTGCAAATAGCAGAAACAGGCATTACCAATTTGGCGGTGCTTATGTTTTTTCAAAAAAATGGAGTATAGAAGGTAGTGTAGGCTATACACCAAATTCTATTTTTATACCTCAATGGCGCTTTAAATTAAGTGGTGAACGCATGATGTTTGAAAACGCATCTCAAACATTTTTAAATCGAGGGTGGTTTACTTTAAGCGCTCAATACGACCGTTATAAAACACTGGATACAACTGTCATAAAACCTGGTTTTCGTATAGCTGTAAACGATAACTTGTCGGTTCATGCGCAACATATTAATGTGATAGATGAAAATACTAAGCACCTTCGTGTTTGGGGAACAAGATTAGATTGGAATAATGCGTCGTTACCAAAAATGCGATTTTTTGCTGGTCTTTCCAGTGCCTCAGAAACCGAAAATGCCACGACAGTTAAAACATCGGCACGCTTCTTGGGGTTATCATATAATATGACACAGCGTGTCCGTGTGAATGTTTCATATGCGCGCGAAGACAGAAATGATTCGTATCTACGTAAAATTTTGGCAAGTTCAATTTCGGTGAAGTTTTAATGGCATCTTACTTGGTAACAGGCGGTTGTGGTTTTATTGGTTCACATCTAGTGGACGCTCTTTTGGCGCAAGGTCATGAAGTAACTGTGATAGATGATTTGTCGACAGGTAAAATAGAAAATATACCAAGCCGGGTTCGTTTTATTCAACATGACATACGTCATGTATCTGAATTGAAGTCTTTACTTGAAAATATGGATGGTTGTTTTCATTTAGCAGCAGTGGTTTCCGTCGAAAAGTCAGTTAAGGATTGGTATAACACGCATCAAGTCAATCAAAGTGCAACAGTTGCCTTGTTCGAGGCCATTGGTTCTTTGTATAAAGCTATTCCTGTGGTTTACGCTTCATCTGCTGCTGTTTATGGAGATAATGTTAACTTACCATTAAAAGAAACTGAAGTAGCGTTACCGCTTACACCATATGGAGTGGATAAATATGGTTGTGACTACATGGAAAAACAGCTGCAGATTTATACAATATTTCAAATGCAGGTTTACGTTTTTTTAATGTTTATGGCCCAAGGCAAGACGCTTTTTCACCTTATGCTGGGGTGGTTTCTATCTTTAATAAACTTATTTCAAAAGGTGTAAGTATTACAATTTACGGTGATGGTTACGAGGTGAGGGGCTTTGTGTATGTAAGTGATGTTGCAAATGCCCTAATACTTACGATGTATTATTTGAACAATAGTGTAAATCCAGTAGCGGAGATTTTTAATGTGGCCACAGGTAAAGGCACCACAGTAAAAAATTTGGCAGCAAGTTTAGAGGGAATATATGGTGCTCAGGTTGAACATGTTTTTATGAAGGAGCGCCTTGGGAACGTACGGAAACCTATTGGAGATACCGATAAAATTTGTGAGTTATGCGGCTATAAGTCAGTTGTGACCCTTCAACAGGGTTTGAAGTTTTTAAAGACTCACTTCAGGAAACAAAAAAACGAGTGAAAAGAAAGTGGTTTCATGACACTAACACCTGCTTATATGGAATATGTGTGGCCTGTTACATGGGTTTTTGTTTCTGTGTCCTTAATGACTCTTTTTGTTTTGGTTGTTTTGCGGCTGTTTATTGACCATAGAAAGAAGGTGTATAAAGCAAGGCGTAAAGAAATGGAGAAATATCTTTTGATTCATTTATCTAACCCGCTGAAAGATTTAAAAGAAACTTTGGTTGTAAACCCCCAAAGAGATATGATACTGCTCGCTTATATTGCACAAGACATGTTTAGAATAGTGAAAGGGGCTTCCTATGAACGCTTACGTGACACTTTTAAAAATATAGGTTTTTATAGTTGGTTGCAAAAAGCACTTCATAGTCATGATGTTAAAGAATGTTTGCTTGCGACGCAGTTGTCGCATCATTGGATGGATGATACCACACAGGCCAATTTACTTTCTTTGCTGAGTCACCCTTATCAAAGCATCCGTTATTCCTCTATGGTTTCACTGGCGCATAGCCAAGATAGAACGCTTTTTAAAGATGTAACTCACGCATTAGAGAAGGAGGAGAAGCTTTCTCACTTTATGGTTTATGACATCTTCCGACAATTTGATCTTTCTATTTTAGAAGATTTAGAGTTTTTGTTGCAATTAAAAACAACATCGCCGCGGTTATAGTCAGGCGCAATTTTAGCACTGGGGAATCTTGGGCGTCAAAGGAGTGTAGAAAATTTTGTTGTACCTCTGTGTTTAAGCACAAATCTCAGAGTGAGACTTCTAGCGTTACAGGTCTGCGCACGCAGTAAAGTTAACTTGCCCGTTGATGCTTTACAAAAAGGTATAACAGACAAAGACGAAAACATACGTGTGCAGGCTTGCGCTTGTGCGCAACACCATAACCCTATACCATTAGAGCTTCTTCAAGAGGCTTTATCTGATGAAAGTTGGTTGGTGGCTTTGGCGGCAGCACGAGCGCTCTATGGGGTAGGTTCTGTAGGGCAAAATTATTTACATGTTTTAGCAAGGGGGCCTTCTGTTGTGGGTAAACGAGCTGCCATGTTTTTGGAAGAAAGGCAAGGGGGGTAAACTTTGGAAATTATTCATACATTGACTGAATGGGCGAATCAAAACAGAACAGGGATTGTTTATGTTTCTTGGGGTATTTTATCTTTAGGAATCTTTCAAAATATAATGTACTTTATGCAAATTATATTAGCAGCACTAGAGCTGCGTCGCACGCACTTACGTACCAGGAGTGAAGAAAATTGGCGTATGATAACTTCGGATGTTGCTTTACCTATTTCTATCCTTATTCCTGCTTACAATGAAGAGGTGACTATTGTAGAAACGGTCAAGTCAACACTTGCAACGCAGTATCCATCTTTCGAAATTATTGTATGTAATGATGGTTCAAAAGATAGAACGCTGGAAGTGCTTAAAGAGGCCTTTGATATGAAGATTTCTAAACGCTTTTACGAGGAAGTCTTAGATCATAAACCTATTCGTAATGTATATCGTAGCAGTAATTATGTAAATTTAATCGTGGTTGATAAAGAAAATGGGGGGCGTTCTGATGCTATTAACTCTGGTATTGATGTCGCCAGTAATCCGCTTTTTTGTACTTTAGATGCTGATTCCATGCTGGACTCAACAGCTTTAACACATGCGGTGCAGCCGTTTATGGAACGACCCGATTGAGTCGTTGCTACGGGCGGTACAGTGCGTATTTTAAATGGTTGTGAAGTTGAGAATGGTATTATCAAAAAGGTTGAGCTTTCGCGTAAAATTTTACCTCTTTTCCAAACAATAGAATACATGCGTGCTTTCTTAATGGGACGTATGGCCTGGAGTTGGTTGGATATTTTAACCATTATTTCTGGAACTTTTGCCATTTTTAGGCGTGATATTGCACTTAAAGTGGGCGCTTTTAACACAAAGACCATCGGAGAGGATTTTGAGCTGGTTATGAAGGTGCACCGCTATTGTCGAAAAAATAAAAAAGACTATGAAATGTCCTTTGTACCACACCCTGTTTGTTGGACAGAGGTACCAGAAACCTTAGATGACTTGTCTAGTCAGCGTATTCGCTGGCAGCAAGGCGGGCTGGAAGTTTTTTTTGCCAATCGGCGCATGTTTTGTAATCCTCCTTATGGACGTATTGGTATGGTGGCGATGCCTCTTATTTTCTTGATTGACGTGGTTGGGCCTTTAGCTGAAATTGCGGGCTACATTCTTTTGCCGCTATTTTATTTACTAGGGGCATTAAATGTGGAGTATATGCTGGCATTTTCATGCTTTTTTTTCGTCTTTGGTGTATTTATTAGCACCATGTCTTTGGTGTTAGAAGAAGTTTCTCTAAAACGCTTTAAAGATGCTAAAAGTCTTATTATATTAGGATTTGCAGGTGTCATCGAAAATCTAGGCTACCGTCAATATAACAATATTTGGCGTATTATAGGCTGGTGGCGCTTTATTCGTAAAAAGCAGGTTTGGGGTACCATGACGCGTGTAGGCACAAAAAAAAAGTACAATAAATATTCGTGCAAGGGTCTTATTGATTTCTTCAGATGTCATAATCACTTACATGCCAACTTTTTATATAAATCATAGTCTTTAACAGATAGAACAATTAAAAGTGCTGCGCCTGCGCCCATGATAGGTACATACATTTTTTCGAATTAGCTGTTGCTGTAGCTATTAGTTTATTCGGTTTAACTCAGGTGCTGCTTATTAACGGTTGTTAGTGTCTTGGTTGAGGCGCATGTTATGCTTTCATTTATTACTTTTGCTAACAGGACAAAAAAGTATTTCCGCTAATTTAGTGATATGTTAAAGTATTTATGCAAAGGTATAAAATATGCTCAAATGCTGTAATAATGAATAAAAATATCAAACTTAAACGAACCCTAACAGTGACGACTCTAAGCCTTTATGGTATGGGTACGATTATTGGTGCTGGTATTTACGTATTAATTGGAAAGGTTGCCGCTGTCTCTAGTGTTTCAACTGCCTATGCATTTTTACTTTCTGGCATAATAGCGATGTTTAGCGCTCTTTCTTACTCTGAATTAGCATCGCGCTTCCCCCAAAGTTCAGGAGAATCTGCTTATGTTTCAAATGCTTTTAACCGTGATTGTTTAGCAAGAATTGTTGGATGGATGGTCATTTTAACAGGGATTGTCTCCTCTGCGACACTTGCAAATGGCTTCCCCGGTTATTTAAACGTGTTTGTTGATATACCGTCCGCTAGTGCTATAATATGTCTAATACTCGCCCTTACAATTCTATCTGTTTGGGGAATTAAGGAATCTTTTTTTTTAATTACTATCATCACCTTACTAGAAGTAGGTGGCTTAATTATTGTCGTCTTACTTGCTGATGGCTACAATGGTTTACCATGGGCACAGATTATATAATTGCCATGGAGTCCAGCGGAAGCTTCTTCCGTTCTTGTAGGTAGCTTTTTAGCCTTTTATGCTTTCATTGGATTTGAAGATATGGTGAATGTTGCAGAAGAAGTTAAAGAGCCGAGAAAAACAACCCTATAGCTATTATATTAGCAGTGGTGCTATCAACTCTATTATATGTGGTCGTTGCCGCTGTCGCCATTAGGCACATGCCCATAGCCGAGTTAGCAAGCAGCGATGCACCTCTTGCATATATTATATCTCAAAGCGGCTATTCTCCTGTATGGATAAGCCTTGTTAGCCTTATTGCTGTTATAAACGGTATTCTCGTTCAACTTATAATGGGTTCAAGGGTACTTTATGGTATGGGTAAACAAGGGCTAGCACCTAAAGTATTGTCTCAGGTTAATTCACGAACGTAAACACCTATTATAAGTACACTTATTATTGCGTTTTTCATACTTATATTTGTATTGTGGTTGCCATTGATAACGCTTGCAAAGATAACAAGCTTTTTCATGTTAAGTATATTTACACTGGTGAATATTTCACTGATTGTTGTAAAACGTAGGGATAAAAATACTGTCGGCGTTACAACATTTCCTCTTTGGGTGCCTATTATTGGTAGCTGTTTATGTTTAATGCTTTTGGCTGCGCAAATCTAATTTTATAAAGTTCATGCCCAGTTCTTTAACGTGAGGTTATAGAGCCTATTGAATAATCTTGTGTGCTTCTTGTTAATTGTTTATTTATAAAAAGAAAAATTTCGGTTAGATACCCTGAAGCTACACCGTCAACTGACTATCAAATTAGTTAGATTCCCGTCCCCTCGAAAAACAAAAAAAGATAGAGTTACTTTGAACTATTTCAAATAGCATTTTTGCAAAATATAGAAAAATCATGTAAGATTCTCTTTAGACTTTAATAACCAAAAGGAGGCTTATATTATGCAATCATTACGGTTAAAATTATTGTGTACAGGATTAATCGCCAGCGCGAGAGTAACAGGGATGATTGTGTTTAATGTCCATGTGACCCCTGTAGGTGTATTTTAGCTTCTATTCTCGGCATTGCATCAAAGCAGTTGGCAATGAAGATTCATTTACTCTTTGGAGCACTGATAGGCTTTATTAATAAACGTTGTATTGAAGAAAGTGAATAGGCTGTATTCAAGCTATGCGCTGTTATAAAAATACCTGTCCTATCGGTATCACCACACATGACAAACGCTTGCAAAAAACTCTTAAGCCGGAGGGTAAATGCAGACGTGTAAAAGGCGTATATTGAGATATGGCCTAAACAGCAAATAAAAGAGGAGAAAGCATGAAGTCGATTAATCCTGCGACCGGTGAGATGATTAAAGAATATGTGGTGATGAGCGATAAGGAAGCATCAACTATTGTTGACATGGCACATCTTGATTTTTTGGATTGGCGCAAGAGTAATTTTGACACCCGCTCCAAATTAATGCATGAAGCTGCAAATGTGCTTCATAACAACAAAGAGAAATATGCCAAGCTCATGACTAAGGAAATGGGTAAGGTGTATAATGAAGCTATCGCTGAAGTGGAAAAATGCATCTGGGTGTGTAAATATTATGCTGAGCATGCACAAGGGTTTTTGGCTGATGAACCGGTAAAAACCGATGCCAGTAATAGTTTTGTGACTTATCAGCCTATTGGAGCGGTATTGGCGGTAATGCCGTGGAACTTCCCTCTCTGGCAGGTGTTTCGATTTGCGGTCCCTGCGCTGATGGCTGGCAATGTTGGACTGCTCAAACATGCAAGCAATGTCTGTGGGTGCGCGCTGGCTATTGAGGAAGTATTCCGTGAAGCAGGATTTCCCAAAAATGCATTCCGTACATTACTGATAAAATCAGATCAGGTCGTACATATTATTGAACATAAATATGTACGTGCCGTAACGCTCACCGGTAGCACTAAAGCAGGAAGTGCAGTCGCCTCAAAAGCCGGGGAGTGCCTGAAAAAAAGCGTTTTGGAATTAGGTGGCAGCGATGCCTATTTGATATTAAAGGATGCTGAACTGGAATATGCGGCAGAAACTTGTGTTAAAAGCCGATTGATCAATGCTGGGCAAAGCTGTATTGCAGCGAAGCGCTTTATTGTTGCTGAAGAAGTATATGATGAATTTCTTGAATTATTCACTCAAAAAATGAAGGCTATAAAGGTGGGTAATCCGATGGATGAGGATACGGATATTGGCCCGCAGGCGAGTGAGGGATTACGTTATGAACTTCATAAGCAGGTGCAAACTTCTATTAAAAAGGGGGCAACCTGCGTTCTGGGTGGAGAGCTTCCAGAAGGTGAGGGGTTCTTTTATCCCCCTACCATCCTCACCAACGTCACAGAAGGTATGCCTGCCTATGATGAAGAACTCTTTGGCCCTGTGGCTTCGGTAATTAAGGCCAAAAGTGAAGAAGAGGCGATTGCCGTTGCCAATAGCACACCTTTTGGTTTAGGAGGTTCAGTATTCACCAGAGATATAGAACATGGTACTGATATTGCCCGCAACCGAATTGATTCCGGCGCATGTGTCGTCAATGATCTTGTTAAGTCTGATCCACGCCTTCCCTTTGGAGGCGTAAAAGAAAGCGGCTATGGGCGTGAACTTTCTCACTTTGGTATCCGAGAGTTTGTAAATATAAAAGCTGTGTCAGTAAAATGATTTATTAATTATTTTGCTGGCTCTGGTGGTATGGCCGCTGTAAAATGTGCGGCAAAATTGTCTGATCCGTATAGGGAGTATAGTAAGGCTGAACATAGCTATTTAGTTAATGCCTAATGAAAATAAGTAGTTATATGAAGCAACGAGGAAGAATACCAAGCATCCATAAAAGGTTCTTTGGCTATTCTTAATACATTTTATAATTATAAATAATGAGTGAGAAATATGAAAAAAATTGAATTTAAAGGTGCTTTAGGTGAAACTCTTGCCGCAAGACTAGATGAACCAGTAGGGAAGATAAAAGCTTACGCTATCTTTGCTCATTGCTTTACTTGCGGTATGAATATAGCCGCTGCTTCGCGTATTGCAAAATCTCTATCAGATATGGGGATAGCCGTTCTTCGCTTTGACTTTACAGGTTTAGGTGAAAGTGAAGGAAATTTCGCAGATACCAATTTTACCACGAACGTACAGGACATTATTAAAGCTGCAGAATATATGCGTCAAAACTTGAAAGCGCCCTCTATACTTATAGGGCACTCTTTAGGCGGTGCAGCTGTATTAGAAGCAGGTGACGATATTCCTGAAATAAAGGCTGTTGTCACCATTGGTGCCCCTGCAGATACGGCGCATATCGCGCATCATTTTTCAGAACATGAAGTAGAAATTAAAGCAAAAGGTGCAGCTCAAGTTAACTTGGCAGGTAGACCCTTCACCATTCAAGAGCAATTTTTAACAGATGTACGTTCTCAAAATTTAAAAAAATCAATTGGCGAATTAGATAGAGCTCTTTTAGTGATGCATGCGCCACTGGATGAAACAGTGGGTATAGATAATGCTGCAAAAATATTTTTAGCAGCCAAGCACCCAAAAAGCTTTGTGACACTAAATAATGCCGACCATCTTTTAACAAAAAAACAAGATGCAAAGTATGCCGCTAGCATTATAAGCAGTTGGGTTGCTCCGTATATTCCTGGCTATAACGATGTAGATAAAAAAGAGAAAACAGCAGTTGTTATTGACAATACAACAGTTGTTAAAAGCATCAATACTAGCAAATTTCAGCAAGAAATATACATGGGAAAACATAAGATTTTGGCCGATGAGCCGAAAGCTCATGGCGGTGAAAATACAGGTGGTTCGCCTTACGACCTGCTTTGCGCCTCTTTGGGTGCTTGTAAATCTATGACATTGCGTATGTACGCAGACCATAAAAAGATCCCTCTTGAAGGGGTGAAAGTATATGTATCTCATGATAAAGTTCATATAGACGACTGCAAATCTTTTGAAAAAAGCAATAGTAAGCTCGACAAGTTTATTTGTGAGATCGTTATAATAGGTAAAAACTTAACAGAAGACAACCGCCAGCGTTTGCTTGAAATCGCCGATAAGTGCCCAGTACACAAAACATTGTCAAGCCAAGCCCATATTGAAACAAAATGAAAGAATAAATACCTATGGGCTCCATTTGCAAAAAGCACCGCAAAACCATTGAGGAGTTTTTAGATAAAGAAAAATTTCCACCAACTTTTGTGGTAGTTGAACATGTAAAAAGTTGTTGAAATGCGGGGGCTTAGGCATAAATAAAAGCACTGCTGACGGTGCTTTTAAAATAATGGTGGTGTAGAAATGGGCTTAAAAAATTAACAGGGCATTAACAGGGCAGGAAAATAAAGTTGATATTCACGAAAAATATAGATCTCTAAAACGCTCATAATGAATTGCATTCTTGATTATTGTCAATACAATATAAAAATAGGTGGGTTTTTATAGGTGTTTACGCTAGTTAGGTGTTGATTTTCTTAACGCAACCCACCGCCTAAAACTTTGTATAAATTAACAAGGTTTTCTAGTTTTTCTTTTTCTAGTGTTATTGCATTACGCTGCGCTTCAAATAAAGATCTATGTGAGGAAAGTACGTTTAAAAAGCTGTCAACACCTTGTATGTACCTAGCATTAGAAATATCGTAAACTTCTTTTGATGCTTGCACTAATGCTGTTTGTGCTTGTGATTGCATGTTTAGTGTTTTATTGGCAATAAGTTCGTTGTCTATTTCTTTAAAGGCTGTTTGCACAACCTTTTCGTAAGAAGCTGCTGCCGCTTTTTTTTCGTGTATTACTTATACCTAAGTTTGCAATGTTGCGCCCCCCTTCAAAAATAGGCAAACTTACAGAAGGCATGAATGCCCAAGCATTTGAAGCGCTACCTGTAAATAAAGTACTTAAGTCTGTACTTGCAAAACCAAAGTTACCAGTTAAGCTAATTTTTGGGAAAAATGCAGCGCGTACAGCACCAATATTTGCATTTAATGCTTTTAAATCATGTTCTGCTTGCATAACGTTAGGCCTTGTTAAAAGCACTTGTGATGGCATGGTAACAGGTAAATGTTTCATTAGGTTTACGTCTTTTAATGAAAACTCATTGTCCATAATGTTGCGGGCATTGCTTGTACCTATTAGTAGCGTTAAAGCATTTTTATCTTGTCCTACTAGGTGTTCATATATAGATAAATTAACCTTGGCGGCTTCAAGTGTTTGTTTAACTTGAGCCACATCTAATTTTGATGCTGCACCTGTATTAAAGCTTTCTAGCATTAAGCTGTAAGTGTCACTTTGTGCTTTTAAGATATTTTGTGTGAGGCGTAATATTTCTTTATCTGCTAATAACTGAAGATATGCATTTTCTATTTCTGCAATTAAAGAAATTTGAGGAGATTTTTTAGCTTGAAGGGTTGCAAGGTAATCTTCGGCAGCGGCTTTATTTAGGCTCCGTAAACGGCCAAATAAATCTAGTTCATATGAAGTAGACGCTAAGTTCGCCTTGTAAGTTTCACTATTTACAGAAACGCCTGTTGTACTTAATGCGTCAGGCATTCGCTGTTTTAAGCCTTCTGCGTTCACGTTAATATTTGGTATTAAATCGGCACGCTGAATACGGTACATTGCCCGTGCTTCTTCAATATTGGCAGCGGCAATAGCTAGGTTTTTGTTATGTTCTAGCGCTAGTTCTATAATCGACTGAATTTCAGGAGACTTAAAAAATTGTCTCCATTCAATGTTTGCCACCGCGTCTTGTTCTGCTGTGCCTATATCTAAAGAGTTACTCCATTGATTAGAAACGTCCACTTTTGGGCGGTCGTAATGAGGTGCCATTGTGCAAGCTGTTAACATGCTAGATGCCATTAATATAGCAACGGTTGTTATTTTCATGATGCGTCCTCTTCTTTTTTAGGCTGCCTTAATTTTTGTAGTAGTACGAAAAATAATGGGACAAAGAATATAGCTAAAAATGTTGCTGATATCATACCCCCAATTACGGCAATACCAATGGCATTTTGTGCTGCAGAACCTGCGCCACTGGCTTTAGCTAAAGGTAATACCCCTAACATAAACGCCATTGACGTCATAATAATAGGTCGTAACCTTTGCTTGGCCGCTGTTAAAACAGATTCTATTAAAGTATGCCCTTCTTCATATTGAGATTTAGCAAACTCTACAATTAAAATAGCGTTTTTAGCAGATATACCAATGGTTGTTAAAAGCGCTACTTGGAAGTACACGTCATTACTTAAACCAAAAAACTTAGAAGCTATTACAGATCCAATAACACCAACATGTACAGCTAACATAACAGAAAATGGAATAGCCCAGCTTTCATAAAGTGCTGCTAAACTTAAAAATACAATTAGCATAGATAAAATATATAAAGAAGATGTCTGTGAACCTGTTTGTTTTTCTTCATAAGATATACCGTTCCAAGCAAGGTCGTAACCACCTTGTAAGTTTTGAACCATTTGTTCCATTGCGTCCATTGCTTCTCCCGAGCTAACACCTGGCGCTGTACCACCTTGAATGTTCATTGAAGCTACACCGTTAAAACGTTCTAACCTTGGTGATCCATATATCCATCTCGACGTTGCAAAACTTGCAAAAGGAACCATTTCACCTTTGTTGTTACGTACATACCAACTGTCCAAGTCTTTTGGTTTCATACGGTATTCAGCGTCGGCTTGTACATAAACTTTTTTAATACGCCCTTCGTCAATAAAATCATTTACATAGGACGACCCCCATGCTGTTTTAAGGGTGTTGTTAATTTCGGCAATAGACACACCCATAGCGGTTGCTTTTTCATTGTCGATATCAATTTTATATTGTGGTTTGTCTGAAAGCCCGTTAGGTCTTACGCCTACAAGTATAGGGTTTTGCGACGCTGTGCCTAGTAATTGGTTACGTGCGCTCATTAAAGCGTCGTGCCCATTACCATTGCGGTCTAATAGCTGCATGTCAAAACCAGAGGCGTTACCTATTTCACGTATAGGAGGTGGGTAAAATGCATAAACTAATGCGTCTTTAATTTTAGAAAATGCACCCATAGCGCGTCCTGAAATAGCAAAAACAGACTGTTCATCATTTGGACGTTTAGACCAGTCTTTTAGGCCAACAAACCCAAAGGCTGCATTTTACCTTCTTCTGTCTTTTTAAGGGGTTTTGTTTGAGTGTTAGCTAGTATAAATTTTACAGGCATTTCAGGTTTAATTTTTTGGAAACCTTTGGTCACAATAGTTGTTCCTGCATCTATACCTTCTTTTATAAGCCATGCGTTACCAATAGAACCATGTGCTTTCACGGTTTTTGGTGAGACGGTACCTTCTTCACTAACAGTCCAAATAGTTAAAGTGCCATCAGGAGAACGTGAAGCAACCTCGTGTGGTAATAAAATAGCCTCTATAGGGTTTAAATGTAACGTTGCACGTACAAACATGCCTGGAAGCAGTTCATTTTTAGGGTTAGGGAATAGGGCTCTTAGTAAAATGGTTCCAGTGCTTTCACTTACATGTACTTCTGAAAACTGTAAGTCACCTTTTTCAGGGAATGTATATTGCCCGTCGGCAGTTTTTAATGTAACTGAATTTTTTAAACCATCATTTATTTGCTGACGCATATTTATAAATTCTTTGCTTGGTAAAGCAAGGTCGACATAAATAGGGTTTAACTGAGTAATGATAGCTAATTCTTGGGCTTGTCCGTTTGTTATCAATGCGCCTTGCGTTACAGTAGATTTACCAATATGCCCTGAAATAGGAGCATACACTTTGGTATAATTAAAGTTTACTTTTGCAATAGATAGGTTAGCTTCTGTTTGGGCAAGGGAAGCGACTACTTCGTCATATTCTTGTTGGCTTACAGCATTAATTTTTAACAGTTCTGTAAAACGGTCGTTTTTGGCCTGTGCTTTTTTCATACTTGCTTTAGCACTTTTGTAAACGGCCTCGTATTGAGAAGGTTCAATTTCGTAAAGTTGATCACCTTTTTCAACTATAGAGCCTTCTTTAAATAAACGTTGTGTTATAATACCGCTTATTTGAGGGCGAATTTCAGCAACTTTAAAGCCTTTTATGCGTCCTGGAAGTTGCATGGTTGGTTCTACACGTTCTTTTTTAAGAACCATTGCCTCCACTTCTAATACCTGTGCGGGTTGCTTTATTTTTTCTTCGTTATTTAGGGTTTGTACCACAAAATAAAGAATAACTATAGCGGCTATAACAACTGCAATTACTAGGTTTTTTCTTGACTGCATTTAAGCTCCAAATATTTTCATTTTAAAGCCCTTTAATAAATGTGGACTTTTTATGTATTTCTCTGATAATATATATTATACATACATAGATGTATGTTAAGTGTTAAGGTTTAAGTTTTTAACAGAGTATTCAAACTTTTTGTAAAAAGAGAGATCTAAATGGTTAGAAAAACAAAAGAAGATGCGCAAAAAACAAAAGAAAATATACTAAAGGCAGCAGCCGAAGTGTTTTTTCAAAATGGCGTAGCAAATACAAGTTTAGAGCAAATAGCACATGAAGCTGGTGCAACTCGTGGTGCTATTTACTGGCACTTTAAAAACAAAGTTGAAATTTTTGAAGCTTTACAGCAAACTTTAGACACCCCTTTAACCGACACTATTTTAAGTGATCTTGAAAAAAACCATCCAAACCCACTGCAACAGCTAGAAAATTTGTGTGTACTCCTTTTAACAGATATTCATACAAACGAATATAAGCGCAAACTTCTTTCAATATTTTTTACTAAATGTGACTATTCAGGCGAAATGGAGCCTTTGCTTCATAAGCAGTGTAAGCAAAAACAAAAAAGTCTTATGTTGTTTGAAAAATATATAAGCAGCGCTAAAGAAAAAGGCCAAATAACAGGAGATATAGACCCACACCAAATAAGTGTTGCTTTAAAGTGTTACCTTTCTGGTATTGTGACTGAATATTTAAAATCACCTGAGTTCATTGATCTAGAAAATAATGCCGAAGGTTTAGTACATCAATTTTTTATGGGTATAAACCCTCAATAATATCGTTGGTAATTAGCCCTGCAAGGCGCAACGTTGCCATATAATAAACTTCAAAAAAATTTGAAAAAAATACACGAAAACCATTAAGGAATTTTCTAAAAAAGAAAATATGTATAGAACTTATTTGGGTGATTTATTGAAGATAAAATATCTCGCACCTGATATTATTGAAGCTATATTTAAAGGACAAATCCCTATGCACCTTAATGCCAGTAAGCTTATGCGAACGAAGCTATCCAAAAAATGGCAAAAATAAAAAGAAGCTTTTGGTTTAATTTAAGTTTTAGAGCTACACGCTAACAGGCCCTACGGGGTCTTTTTTGTATCTGCTACTGTATTTACATAAAAGTGGGTCGCTGAAATTGCCATAAGAGAGAATAGGCGATAAATCTCCATATTTCTGAGGAAATAAAAATCTCTACCCACTTTTTTGGCATTTGAATGCGCGAAAAGGCGCAGAACTGCGGGGTTTTTGACATAAAAAAACACTCCGAAGAGTGTTTTTAGAATAATGGTGGTGGAGTAGTGGGCTTCTTCCCACAGCGATGGAATACCCTGATAACCCCAATTATACAGGGTGATTTGTGTATTTTACAGTGAAAATTGCTTGTTATTTCGGTGAAATAATAGAGTAATAAAGAGTTTTTGAGTGTTTAGTATAAAAATTAACAGGGAATATGCAGGGAAATCATCATTTGTTAGAAGTGAGTTCGTAAAGCTTCCTTCTCTGAAGTCTCCAGAGTTTACCCTTACACTGAAGTAGACTCCATTCACGTCTTTTCTACCATTTTAATAGGATGGAAAGAAGTGTATATCCAATAAAGATGATGGTTGAAGCCCCTAAAAATTCTAATGACGATTGAATTTTACTGTTAGGTTTATTTGAGCTTATACGGTCAATTATATTTTTCTTGCCTGCAATACAAATCATACCAATGGCTGTCATAGTTATGGCCATACCAATCGCTATACAAATAACCATAAAAAGCCCGAGCCATAGTACGTCATAAGCCATGGCATAAACAAGAATAAGAAGAGACCCTGTACATGGCACAGCGCCAATGGCCCATGAAAGTAAAATGTCTTTTTTACTTTTGTGATTATGTTGTTTAGAGCAATGGCCACAAGTATGTACATTTTCATGTGTGTGTATCATTTTTTGAATTGCTTGAAATGCCATGAAAATACCGATAAGCATAATAATAACATAACTAATCCCTTTCACCCATAAGGCTTGAGTTTCTGGATTGGAAATAATATTTTTTAAGGCGATATCTGTAAATAAGACAATTAAAACTGCGCCCCCCACATGACTTAAAGCGACTTGAGAACCCACCCATATACCACGTGTAATATTCGCAGGGTTACTTAAAAAATAAGTGGCCACAACCATTTTACCATGCCCTGGGCCTAGTGTGTGGAAGATGCCATAAAGAAAAGCCGAGAAAGCTGTTGCAACAACGACAGCTACAGAGGGTTCATTCTTGAGTTTTTTCATATGCCTGGGAATTTCTCTATTAACGATAATACTCCACTTTAAAATTTGTTTTTTAATGGGTGTAAAAAATGAATTATTAGAGTGACTGTCTACTACAGTAGAAGGTTGTTTTTCAGTTGGGCTACTAAGCGGTGGTAAAGCATAAGATGCTTGAACGATTGTGAATAATAAAATAAAAATGTAAGCAAAATATTTCATCTATATCCCTTTACAGTAAAGTTTATATGTTTCAGGGTGCATGAGGCCGCCATAAATAGAAATGCCTTCATTTTCTTCGAGTTCATATGAACACTGGGCCTGTTCAGGTATTTCCATTTCATAACTTTGTTCAAAAGAAACATAAAATTCAGGGTCATAAAAGGCAATTTCATGTTTACCTTCAATAGTAACGGGTTTCTCTAACTTTAATTCAAAAGTATAATTAAGAGTTTCATTCTCTCCCATCCAAATTTTAGGTTTGTCTATTGTGAAATGACTTTTTGTTCCATTGAATTGAATATGCATAAAGTTATACAAAGCATCTAGATTTTCTTTGAATACGGAGTTCAATGTGTATTGAACTTCATTGTCTTCTAGTTTCATATTACGGTTTGTATCTGCGTCTTCTAAAAATGACGCGCTGTAAATTTCATCAAAATTCCAATGTACTTTTACGCCTGTAATTTCATTTTGAGACATTAACAATTCCACATTCGTATAGACCCAAATATGTGGGTGCGCATTTGATAAATTTGATAACATGCTAAATACGGCAGTAAATAAAAATAATATTAATGTTGGCATTCTGCACACAAGCCAAGAACTTCAATATGTGTCTCTAAAGGCATAAATTTTTTCTCTTTAGCTGCTTTTATTAAAGATGTTATAGGGTTTGATATGCATATTTCTTTCACATCACTACAAGTCTTACAAATGAGAAGTTGAGGCGTATGAGTGTCTTCATGGGTATGTGTGCAAGCGATGTAACTGTTCAAACTTCCAATGTAGTGAACAATGCCTATTTCTGTAAAAAACTCAAGAGCACGATAGGTAATAGGTGGTTGTTTGTTAGCTATTTTTTGCATCAAATCTTTGGCACTTTGTGCTTTGTGAGAGGATATAAGAGCATTAAAAACTTGACGACGGCTTTCTGTGAAGCGATAACCATTTTCTTCGCATAGGGCCTCTGCAGCCTTTAAGGCTTC
>JBLILN010000005.1:0-109541 GCA_047635695.1 Alphaproteobacteria bacterium | reverse complement strand
ATGTGCCGTTAAATAATTTTGTACCGTTTTTGCTGTAATGTTCATCAAAACTGCAATTTCTTTTTGTGTTTTGCCTTCATGTTCAGGGTTAGAAAGAATATCGACCAATTAATTTTTGGTTTTCATATTCATTTTAGCGCCTACTTTTGTACGAGCATCCATAACATTTCCTTTTTTATTGACGGCAACAAAAAAGCCCTGCAACGTGCAAGGCTTTTTAATATAAAATCCAGTAAGTGGTATAAAAATAGTTGCTTGGCTTCGCCCTACTTCTATCCTCACTCTGGCTATATATTGGTATAATTTGTTCCTAAAGTCAAATCAGCTGTTCCTAAAATTAGCTACATCTCAATGTGATAGTTTGTTTTAACGATTAATTTTTGTTCCTCACATGTATCTACTTGTGGCAGTACCATGCCTTTTCCGACTAAATTACGCTGTAATTCCGCTTCAATTCTTAATATATTCTTATGAATTTTACGAAAATGATTTTCTTTTATAGCAGCCATTTGTCGTAAACTAAAACGATAGTTCAAACGCAAGTGCTGACCTCTTTGACGCATTGCTTCTTTAATTTGTAGTGTACTTTTTAAATATGCTTTATCGTAATAATCGCCCCAATACTTCATCAGTACAAGCTCTTGATCCATAGATGGTATATTTTTTACCGAACGGTAAACTTTCATCGCCAATAATGTCACTTCTTCTTGATCTGCGGGTAAATCTTCCCGCCAACCGGACCAAGCTCTTTGCTTTACATCTTCTCGGCTGGAAAGTGCCTCTTTTATGTAAATATTACTAATTTTTGGAAAAGTATTGCTCCGTAATATTTCGGTTGCCCATATAAGTGCATGTTGCACATTATCAAAAGTATAATCTTGCATATAATATCTCCTATATACCACAACAAAGCACTACCCATAGTGCATGAAGTGATACGATTTATTTATCTATTTATATTACTGAAATGTAAGGCTCAATAGCCTTTTAATGAAATGGTTACGTTCAAAAAATTAGATACGTACCAACTGATGGATTTATGTATACAGAAATTCACATGTAAATGCAAGCATAAAATGCAAGTGTATGAATTTAATCTTAAAAAGTGTGTTTTATAGGCTTTATTTTAAGCAATGGGTTCGATAAAAACAGAAGTACCTGTAATAGCAACAACCAACATCGTGCGGTCCTTACCAGAAACTTCACCATAGTCAAGGTCAATACCGATAATGGCATTGCAGTCTGCTTTTTTAGCTTGCTCTTGAACTTCATGCATAATAGCTTCACGTGCATCAGCGAGTGAGCTTTGGAAAGCACCACTTCGTCCACCGACAACGTCACGAATTTTAGCAAAATAGTCTTTAAAAAGGTTGGTACCCATAACAGCTTCAGAAGCTACAAGTGGCCCATAACGGCGAATACGGTAGCCTTCTACAAAGGGAGTTGTTGTCATTAACATGGGGTTCATTACCTTTATTTTTTATATTAAGTTTGAGTGTGCAGATTTAGCCTCTTTTTGTCAACATAAAGACAAAAAAAACTGCCCTACAAGGGCAGTTTTTAATTTCGCTAACAGTTATTATTCTTTTGTACCGTTTTTCTTGTGCATTGCTTCAATTTCAGCATCAACACGTGTAATAAGCTTACGCTCAAAATTATCGTCTATATTAAAGCTATTTATAAGTTTAATCGTATCAGAAAGATCATCACATTGTTCATCTAAACGCTTGTCACCACGTTTTAAAATGATCGATGCGGGTAAATCAGGCTTTTTATTTGGATTTGCCTTCAAGTCCTCATCTGTAACAGGAACAACCTTTTCACGGCCAACCACAATACCATCAATAATACCTTTAGAACCAAGCTCTAGGGCTCTGCGTGGTTTGAAAAAATTATCTTTTTCACAAAGGTATAAGGCGTGTTCAATGCTAATGCCTGATTTTTTTGCGATATCTTCTAAAAGCTTCGCTTTTAAATAGTTAATTTCAATTTGACTCGCAGCCATAGCAGAAGCTGTACCTTGCCCACCACCAGATGGCTGGTGAATCATAATACGGCTTTCAGGTAAAGCATAACGCTTGCCTGGCGTACCATTAATGAGAGTCATTGCACCCATAGACATTTGTAAACTATGCCCTACAGTTGCAACATCACAAGAAATGATATTCATTGTATCAATAACACCAAGGCCGTAATAAACCATACCACCTGGGCTAGCGATATTCATATTAATATCTGCACCTGGGTTTTCAGCTTCTAAAAATAAAAGCTGTGTTGTGGCAAGCTCTGCTGTTATCTCATCTACTTGTCCCGTATAAAATATAATACGGTTTTGTAACATGTGAGATACGGGATCAATAGACATGGGGCGACTATTCTTTTCAATTATAACGGAAGGATTGATACGCATTGCTTCCGGTAACATACTTTTAACAAGCTCTGGATTTGCATCGCAATAGCCTTGCATTAAAGTTCGCATTTTACGCGAATTAGGTAGATTCTTATTCATAATAAATACCTCCAAGGGTATAAAAAAAGCGCAGAAATGCGCATAGGGTAGATAGAAGTTCAAGGGATTACAGGGTTGTAATTCATATAGTTAAAGGTAAAAAAAGATAGTTAATTCATTAATTAAAAATATTGTAACACCAAAACGTATACAAATAAAATAAAAATAATTTTTTTTCATAAAAAAAAGCACCTTATCGATGCTTTTTTTATATATTTCAGATAGATATCTATTTATCAGTTTCTGCGACAGGACGTTCCTTTAAAACTTCATCAATAAGACCATATTTTTGTGCATCTTCTGCGGTCATGAAATTATCACGGTCCGTGTCTTTTGCAATATCCTTAATGTTCTTACCTGTATTTTCTGATAATATTTTATTTAAACGGTCACGCAATTCTAAAATTTCTTTGGCGTGAATTTCAATATCAGATGCCTGACCTTGGTAACCACCAAGTGGTTGGTGAATCATCACACGTGCATTTTCTAACGCATAACGTTTACCTTTTGTACCTGCACTTAAAAGGAAAGCACCCATAGAGCATGCTTGCCCCATGCAAATTGTTGCAATGCTAGGACGAATGTATTTCATCGTATCATAAATAGCCATACCCGCAGTGACAGAGCCACCTGGACTGTTAATGTAAATGGAAATATCAGCATTAGGATCTTCTGACTCTAGGAATAAAAGCTGTGCAACAATTAAGTTCGCCATATTGTCTTCTACTTGGCCGTTTAAGAAAATTACACGTTCTTTTAAGAGGCGTGAAAAGATGTCGTATGAGCGCTCACCTCTTGCTGTTTGTTCAACAACCATAGGTACGAGACTTGCCATTGGGTTAAAAGTCATTGCTTTTATTCTTTCGTAAATTAAATTAAAAACCAACCTTAACACAAACTATAAAATAGTGTGAATTTTTTGACTGTTATTGATAGCACTTAACGTGGTGACTGTGGTTTTAAGGCAAAAAAATGACGCCAAAGGCGCCTATTTTTTATAAGATGTCTTACATAATACGCGGACGGTTAGGGTCTAGCTCTTCTGTGGCACATTCGTTTACAGAAGGCATTTCGTCTAGGAGTGCTATTTTTTGGTTATATGTTTGTTCAAAATCACCAACCTCACCAATGGCAAATTTCATTTTAGAGCCTGTGGCCTTTGCCAATGCTTTTGGTAATTTAATTTTTTCAAACAAATACATTTAACATACCTTTATACTAATTATTTATCTTTAAGCTCACTTTTAATGCGAGTTATTATATACTATTGTAATTTTGTATACCTTGTATTGCAACCCCTAAATGAAATTTTATTTTTAAGTGATCTAAAATAAAAATACCTATGTGATAAAAAAACAGAAGAATTATAATTGTTTTCTAAATTTATGTGCTGGATAACAGCCTAAAATTTTAACGCTATTAGCGAAAAAACCCAACTCTTTCATAGCATTTTTCATCCGTTTTTCATCTATATGAGCTTCAATGTCCATACAAAACTGAGTTGATTTAAAGCCACCATCAACAAAATAACTTTCAATTTTAAGCACATTCACTTTATTTGTAGCAAAACCGCCTAAAACTTTATAAAGAGCGGCTGGCATGTTTTTCACTTTGAAAACAATCGTTGTAATATAGCTTCCCTGATCAAAACTATGCTCTAATGCCCCTTGGCTAACCACAATAAACCTTGTTGTATTATGTCCTGTATCTTGATAGCCATTCACCAATACTTCTAAACCATATTCTTTGGCGGACGGCTCTGATGAAATAGCCGCACATTCATTTCCAGCCTGTTCAGAAACCCATTTTGCGGCACCTGCTGTATCTGCCATTTCTTGTTTTCTAAAGCCATTTTTAGAGATATTTAGATCGCATTGTGACAAAGCCTGTACATGGGAATAAACTGTTTTAATTGTCTTTAGTGTTGTGCCTTTTGGAGCAAGCAAGCAATGATTGATCGGCATAAAATATTCACGGATAATATTAACATCCATTTCTCGTAATAAATTATGTACATCCGCAACCCTACCCGCTGTTGAGTTTTCAACAGGTATCATACCGTACTTAGCTTCTCCACTTTTAACTCTGTCCATAACATCACGGAATGAATGACATTCAAGCGCCTGCAAGTTTGGGTAAAGATGCTGACATGCAAGGTAACTATATGCACCGATTTTTCCCTGGAGGGCTATTTTAAACTTAGGCATTAAAGTTAATTCCTTTAAAGTATATTAATGGTTTTAGTTGAACAGCTCAATAATTTCTTTAGGTTTAACGGGTTTAGCTACAACAAAACCTTGGATATTTTCACACCCTTGTTCAACAAGAAATTCAGCTTGTTCCTTCGTTTCAACACCTTCAGCAATCACTTTAATATTTAAATTATGAGCCAAGGCAATCATAGCTGACAATTTTGCCTTATCTTCCGTACTATTTAAAGCGTTATGGACAAAACTTTCATGGATTTTAATACCGCTCAAAGGCAAACCTTCGAGTTGCTGCATTGACGTGTAACCCAAACCAAAATCATCTACATAAACTTTACAGCCAAGCTCATTCAGAATTGATAATGTACTGAGAATAGCCTCATCACCATCTAAAAGAACACGTTCTGGCACTTCTACAACCAGCCACTCAAGTGGTACTTTGTACTGAGAGAAAACTTTTTTAATACGCTTTGGCAAAGACTTATCTTTCAACTGCCTTGTTGAAAAATTAACACTAAATGTTAAAGGATTACCTGACAAACGGCGCCATTCCTCAGCCTTTTGAGCAACATCCTCTAAAACTTTTTCACCCATAGGTAGAATCATACCTGTATTTTCTGCAATATTAAGGAACTTGCGTGGTTCCAACATACCAGCATCGGGATGGTTCCAACGGATCAAAGCTTCTAAACCAAACACTTCCTGTGTTTTATAATTAATTTGCGGTTGGAAAAATGTTTCTATTTCTTCTTTTTGTAGTGCTGTACGAATGTGCGCCTCTAAATCACGTGATGTCACCACTTGATTTTCATCGGTTACATCTGTCTCAATGGCCAATGTATCGCCAGTGTTAAATTCTTTGGTGAAGAAATTAGCTTGGTTTTTACCACCTTCTTTAGACCAATACATCGCGCTATCTGCTTTTTTAATAAGCTCTGCACTTGTGCTGCCATCAAGAGGATACAAACTAATACCAATACTGGTAGAAACATAAACATCTTGTTCGCCAAAACGGAAGACATTGTTAATGTTTTTAATGATTTTAGCCGCAACGTGTACAGCATCTTCTTCTGAGGAAATACCATTTAAGATAATACAAAATTCATCACCACCAAGACGTGCAACCGTGTCGGTATCTCTGACACATTCTTTCAGTCGCACCGCAACCTCTTTAAGTAGCATATCACCAATATCATGGCCTAATGTATCGTTAATACCTTTAAAGCCATCTAAGTCGAGAAAGAATAATGCAATTTTACCTAAGTTACGGTAAGCATGTGCAAGCCCCATTGTTAGGCGATCGTAGAAAAGTTGTCTATTAGGTAGGCCTGTTAATATATCATGATAAGCCAGTTGATGCTCACGTTCGCGCTGCTGCTCCAACTTCTCTTTATTATGGTATGTTTCTGTAATAATTGAAGCATACATAATATAGCCTTGTATTTTATCCCCCACAAGCCAAGGTGAAATCTCCCATGAAACATGTTCATCTTTACCGTTGACCTGGAAAAGCATCGCTTCACTTTTCACAGTTTTACCTTCAAGTATTTGCCCTTCAACAGCTTGCCATTTACCAGGGAGCCTTGGCATAATAGCTTTATGGTTTTTACCGATAAGGTCTTTATCTAAAAGGTTAAAATCTTCACGCCATTGCTTACTCACAACAATATAATTCCACTGCCTATCTAAAATAGCGATAGCAGAAGGAGATGTTTCAGCAATAGCACCTACAATGTTTTCACCTAAACGTTTTAGCTGATCTGGTTTTTTCTCATCACTAATATCTCGCATATAAACATATGCAAACTCACCGCCTGTAGGGTAAACGCGAACCTGTAGCCAAGTGTCTATCGTTTCCAAATAAAGTTCTTTTTGCCAAGATATTTTTTTACTAATAGCGTCTTGAACGCACAAACCTAACCCGCAGGTATGGTAATCAGGTATAAAAGCCTCAACAGGTTGCTCTAAATAATGTCTTACAGACTTGGGTGTTCTATTCCATTTAGACAATAAATGGACGGCCACGCGGTTAGCATGATGAAAGCGCTCATCTTTATTGATAACAAGGAAAGCTTCCGTTAACTGCTCATGAATTTGGTGCAGATGGTCTTCCGATTTTTCTAACTGAATAAGAGCGTCTTTTTTACGTTTACGTTCTTGAGAAAGCACACGTCTATGTTGATTAATACGCTCAAGTAAATCACCGACCATAGCTTTACGGCTTAAGCCCATGATCAAGGTCATCACCAATGATAAAATAGTGACAGGAATTGCAAGTAGAGTTAAATGCTGTGAAACAACAGCTTTATAAAGTTCTATTTTAAGCGTTAAAACATCTAAGCGCCCTTTTGGTGCCTCCAGAGATGTGTACTGCTTATGATATTGCTGTAGGTCATCAATCAACACACCTGGTGGGTCTAAAAGAATAATCTCAATCGAGATTACAAGAGCAAGGAAACTCACAATAACACCAAACATAAACAGGAACAGCGTTATAGGATTACTTTTTTTTTCAACGGTGCTTTCATGCATCTTTGACATTATGGCTACTTACCCTTTGTCTTTTTTATTTTTTTACCCAAATATCTGTGAAATTAGGGCATACTTAAGGAGTATGTGTTAAAACATACTAACATATTACATGAGATCTGCGCAAAGCGCCAATAAGAAAGATAAAAGAAAGTCTATTAATAATGTTCAACAAATCCATTTTTACAACTTTAGTTGCTTTTGCATTTTCATTTATAATCCTAAGCCTCAACGCCTCAGCACAAGAAAATCATGTAAGTGCTCGCATTATAATCGAAGAAGAAAATATCCCTACAGACAAGCCTTTTAATATTGGTGTTGTGCTAAACATCCAACCAGGATGGCATATTTATGCTGAGAACCCAGGTAATTCTGGCTTTAAAACAGAAGTAAAATGGTCATTCGATAAAAAGGTAAAGGTCTCTGAAAAAAATACAGCACCAACACCTTCTCGTTATGAAACCGCAGGTATTGTTAATTATATTTATAAGAACCAAACTCTTTACTTTAACCAAGCGCAATACATGGACAAAGAAAAAGACTTTTCGCTTTTTGCGACAGCTCATGTCAAGTACCTTGTATGCAAGGAAGTATGCATTCCAGAAGAACTCGTCGTTGAAAGAGCGTTCACACTAGGACCAAACAAAACAGCTTCAGTTGACGCTAAATTATTCAATATACATAGTGTAAGAGTTGCCAAAATTAACAATGCAGTTAAAGCAACAACAACGCTTAATAACAGCACCTACACAATGACATTAAAAGGCCTAGAAAAAGGAGCTAAATTTGCTCATTTCATGCCCTCAACCGAAGGGTTTTTAGACGACGCTAGTAAGCAAACCTGGTCTGAATCAAATAATATTTATACACTTACTTTTCAAAAAGACATATACAACAAAAGCAAATTCGACAATGCGCAAGGCATTTTAAATTTAGATGACCGTCAATTTATTATCATTGATTCTACAATAAGTACTATTGCAGAACCAACGTCTACCGTTAACAAAAATGTCATAAAAGCAGAAAAACAAAACAAGACAAATCAAACAACAGCGGCTGATAAAGAAAACCCTGAATCTGTCACTTTACAAAAAGATGCCGCTAAACAATTCACTCTTGAAGATATCAAAACGAATCGCAAACTACAAATGACACTTCTTTTTGCTTTCCTTGGTGGTTTAATTTTAAACCTAATGCCTTGTGTTCTACCAGTCCTTTCACTTAAAGCGTTAAGCTTAATACACCACGCAAAAAGTAAATTTAGCTGGTGGTATGGTATTGTTTATACGGCAGGTATTCTTTGCACTTTTGCTTTACTTGCCTTTAGTATAATCACCTTAAAAGACAATGGCACCGACTTTGGTTGGGGTTTCCAGCTACAAACACCCCTCTTTGTTGCAAGCCTCTCATTGCTAATGCTTTTAGTTGGCCTACAGCTATCAAGTGTCTTTAATTTTGGTGCATCGTTTGGTCGTTTGCAAAACCTTGTTTCAGGTCATGGCACCATCGCCACATTCTTTAGTGGTATGCTTATGACAGTGGTTGCGACGCCTTGCACTGCACCTTTCATGGCAACAGCCATTGCATTTGCACTTGCACAACCAAATGATATTATTTACGCAACATTTGGGGCTTTAGGCTTTGGTTTAGCATTCCCTTATTTAGCCATAACATTTTCAAAGCGCCTCTTAAACTTATTACCAAAGCCAGGCGCCTGGGAAATAACATTTCAACATTTCCTTGCGTTCCCAATGTTCGCAACCGTTTTATGGCTTACATGGGTTTATGCAAGGCAAACATCTCTCAATGAAGTTTACTTCTTATTCATCGCCCTGTTTGTCGTATCATTAACAACATGGACATTTGGACGCATGAATGTATTAAGCTCCTCACGCTTAAAAAGATGGTTGGGTACACTCATATTCCTATGTGGTATTGTCTACTTCTTCTTTACAATTCACGCATTCGATACTTGGTACAAAACAAAAACTAACACAATAGAATGGGGTGTATGGTCAAGTGAAGCAGTACAAAAAGGCCTTGCAGCTGAACGACCTGTATTTGTAAATTTCACAGCTGACTGGTGCATTACTTGTAAGGTCAATGAAAAGCTTGTTTTAGAAACTGATCAGGCACGAAAGTTAATTGAAGAAAAAGGTATTTTAATGCTACAGGCAGACTGGACTTCAAGAAATAAAACCATAAGCAGCGAGTTAAATAAGTTTGACCGTTATGGCGTACCACTATATCTCATGTATACGCCTTCAGATAAAGAAAACCCTCAAATATTAAGTCAAATCTTAACACTTTCAGAGCTTAATACGTCTATTAAATAAGCACATAAAATTATAATCCCTTGTCATTTACAGGGGATTATTACTATCATAGCCTGATTTTAATAAAAGTTAGGGCACCACATTATGTCAGATATCGAATTCCAAACTCTAGAGTTTTTCAAAAGCATTAGCGCCTTTTTATGGGGGTGGCCCCTCCTTCTACCTCTCCTTATTACAGGAGTATTATTCACGATTAGGTTAAAAGGTATTCAAATAACAGGCCTTGGTAAAGCACTACACCTAGCCTTCTTCGAAAAAAAACATAAAGACACAGAGGGTGAAGGAGATATTTCACATTTCAAGGCCTTAATGACCGCTCTAAGTGCAACTGTAGGTACAGGTAACATCGCAGGTGTTGCAACTGCTGTTACACTTGGTGGCCCTGGCGCTTTATTCTGGATGTGGGTGACAGGATTTTTTGGCATGGCGACAAAATATGCCGAATCTGTACTTGGTGTTCATTACCGCGAAAAACACGAAAACGGTGAATTTTCAGGTGGACCAATGTATTACATTCAAAATGGCCTTGGTAAAAAATGGCATTGGCTAGCTGTATTTTTCAGTATATCACTTGCAATTGCAGCCCTTGGTATCGGTAATATGGTACAGAGTAACTCTATGGCTGATGTTATGGAGACGACATTCGGAGTTGACCGTTGGTTAACAGGTACAGTTGTTGCAGTTTTTGCAGGGCTGGTTGTCGTGGGGGGGATTAAGCGTATTGCTGATGTTGCTTCTAAAATTGTACCCGTTATGATTGTGATTTACGTCGTAACAGGTAGTACAATTTTGATTATGAATTATGACCTTATCCCTGCTGTATTTGAGCTGATATTTGACAATGCATTTACAAGTATTACAGCCCTAGCAGGTGGTGTCATTGGTGACGCTGTGAGCAAAGGTGTGGGCCGTGGTGTATTTTCGAATGAATCAGGCATGGGGAGCGCACCTATTATTGCGGCGGCGGCTAAAACCGACCACCCTGTTTCTCAGGCACTTGTTTCCATGACACAAACGTTGATTGACACCCTTATAATCTGTAGTTTTACAGGTCTTATCATTATTATGTCGGGCATGAGTAGTGGAGAAATTGAAGGCGCGTCATTAACCGCCTCAGCCTTTAGTTCTGGCCTACATCATATTATGTTTATGGGCTATGAGGTTGGTGAACTGATCATTTCTATCACCCTTGTCTTCTTTGTATTTTCAACCATTATTGGTTGGTATTACTATGGTGAAAAAGGTGTTGAATTTATCCTTGGTTATAAGTCAGTCAGGTTTTATAAAGCTCTTTTCATTGCTTGTAGTTTACTAGGGGCACTTATGACCCTTGAACTGGCTTGGACAATTAGTGAGGTCTTTACAGCATTGATGATACTACCAAACCTTATTGCACTTATTTTACTGAGCAATAAAGTACATCAATTAACAAGAGACTACTTTAAAAACAACGCGACTAAAAAGTATATAGTTAAGCCGTTTTACAACGATTAATTTTTACTTTAACACAACAAAAAGCCCTTGCTGAAAAGCGGGGTTTTTTATGTAAAAAGAGGAACAAAATTTAAGCCTCTTTTCGCCATAAACAGAGGAACTGAAAGAGAATTGAATGGGAATACAGCGTAAAAAAGTGGAATATTACTACCTATAAGTTGTGTAAATATGCCTTTTCGTTCGCTTTACTGCAAAAAAAAACACCCCTAAGGGTGTTTTTCGTTAGGCTGTTTCGAGTCTAGCCACTTTTAATGCATTGTCTAATTCAATGGCTTTAGGCATTAATTTATTTGTGATGAGATCACAAACATCAGGACGCTTAGTATATTTTAAAACCAAGCTAATACGACTTTTAAAATGATTATATGAGAAGGTTATATTCTTCCGTACTATTCTTTCAATCTGTATATCAATTGACTTATCGAACAGTTCAGAATCAAACACATCATAAAATAAATATTGATTCAGCCTATTTTCGATAAACATTAAATAAGTATAACTTTCTAAAAGTTTATCAACTGACTTTAAATAAACACCTAAATCTTCATCTAATGCCTTTCTAACAACAGAGCATTGAATTTCAGAAGTAATATTTTGATAAATATTACACATATACTCTGATTCACAAAACCAGCTCCTTTCAACTCCAATAAACTGCATATCAGAGTCTTTGACCTGCCTTGCGTGTGCTATGTCATCCTTTATAAACACCCTATTATCAAAACCAAAGTGATGTTCAATTCTTTTGGTAATAACCTCAAGTAACTGCTCGTCACTTGGGTAATACTTTTTGGCATATTTTTCAGCTTCTGTACGGGTTAAATACTGTGTTACAGGGCCTTTTCTATAAAAAATCTGAAGTTTAGTAGGCTCCCAAAATCGTTGTGGCCAATGCAATTTAGCTTGTAACGGCCTCGTAAATTCAGGTGTTTTAATTTCAATATCAGAAGAATGACCCATGGGGTAATAATGGTAATTTTCAGCATTTTGAATTTTGTAAAATGCATAGCCCAATTGGCTACGGTTGATTTTTTGATTAAACATAATGTTTACCTCACAAAAGGTGCGCTAAAAGCGCTAAAATTGGCACAATATTGCGTTAAAGGGTGAGTGAAATAACAATAAATACAGTTTTAAAGGGGCTGATAAAACGCAGCTTAAAATTAAAAAGAAAACGGTAAGAGCGCAAGGCCAAATTGATATTTCAAGAAGAAGTGTATACAAATGAAAGTTTTATGGCAAGGTATAAATTTAAAGAGTCGATTATTGTAATAAATTGAAGGTAGTTATCGGACTGTGAATCTAACATGGCTTATGGTGTTTTTTAGAAGATAACGGTTTATCAAACTAAAATAGCTTATAGGTGCTTATTCAAGGGTGAAGTGGACACTCTACGTCCATGAGCACGCAGGATAAGTACCTATAAGCTATTTAAGGAAGATAACGGTTTCATTTTTATGCATGCGTGGCAAATTCTTGCGTATTTGCTCGTCGATATAATCGGGGTCAAGCGTTGCCCCTTTAAGGCGGTTAATTTTCACATCTGTAAGGCTCACTTGTTCGGCAAGGGCAAGGTTTTGTGTTGTGATGTCTTCGACTTGAGCGTTGAGGTCATACCAAACCACAAGCCCTCTGTCCCCTGTAAGCATTTGATAATAGGTGTAAACTAAAACCAGTAGAACCAAAAACGGAAACAACAACTTGTTGGCCCTGTTTTTAAGTTCTACAAATAGTTTCATATTATTGGTTTTTCCTATAACCCGTTACGTTTGCGTTATCCTGCTTTTGCTTGCACAGCGTTAGCGTTAATGGTTGACGCACCTGCAAATTTAGCAAAGAGACCTAAAATTTCTTCTAAGCGCAGAAGCTGGTTATATTTAGCCGTACGGTCACTACGTGACAGTGAACCAGTTTTAATTTGCCCACATGACGTTGCAAGGGCAAGGTCGGCGATGGTGGTGTCTTCTGTTTCTCCACTACGGTGCGACATAACACAGCTATAGCCATTTTCTTTAGCCATTTGCATGGTTTCAAGTGTTTCGCTTAATGTACCAATTTGGTTAACTTTAATTAGAATAGAATTTGCGAGGTCATCGTCGATACCTTTGGCAAAAATTTCTTTGTTTGTTACAAACAAATCGTCACCGACAATTTGAACTGTTGCACCTAGTTTTTCTGTTAATAGTTTCCAGCCTGCGCGGTCGTCTTCGCCCATACCATCTTCAATAGAGATAATTGGATATTTAGCACAAAGGCCTTCGTAATAAGCCACCAATTCTTCTGATGTTAGCAGACGATCTTCCGCACCAAATTTATAACCTTCGGCTGTTAAAAACTCACTGGCTGCGGCGTCAAGTGCAAACATAACGTCATGCCCTGGTGTGTAACCTGCAGCCGTTGTCGCTTTAACAAGGTAGTCGAGTGCCGCTTCGTTTGAAGGTAAGTTTGGCGCAAAGCCACCCTCGTCTCCAACAGCTGTGTTTAAGCCTTCGGCGTTTAAAATACTTTTAAGGTTATGGAAAATTTCTGCCCCCATGCGCAAAGCTTCGCTAAAGTTTTTTGCACCTATAGGCATCACCATAAATTCTTGAATATCGAGAGAATTATCGGCGTGTTCACCCCCATTGATGACATTCATCATCGGTGTTGGCAATAATTCAGCGTCTGTTTCATCGCCCATAAGCTCAGCCACGTATTCATAGAAAAACATACCTTCATGGTCGGCTGCCGCTTTGGCTATCGCTAAAGAAACACCGAGAATAGCATTGGCGCCTAAACGTGCTTTATTTTCTGTACCGTCCAGTTTAATAAGCAGTGCGTCTAATTCTGCTTGGTCACGCACGTCAAGGCCATACAAAGCGTCTCTAATTTCAGTGTTCACAGCTTCAACTGCCGCTAATACACCTTTGCCCATGTAGCGGTTTTTATCACCGTCACGTTTTTCAATAGCTTCACGACTACCTGTAGAGGCACCCGATGGCACAGCTGCCGTACCAAAAGCGCCTGACGATGTCACCACTTCAACTTCAACTGTTGGGTTACCACGTGAGTCTAATATTTCTCGGGCGTGAACTTCTAAAATTGTGCTCATAAATTTTTCTTTCTTCGTATATAAATTAATGTAAAGACCTACAAGTTATAAATTTAGTCACTTAATATATTCATATATGCTGTTTCTTTTGCAATATTATCAATTGCTTGTAAATTACGCAACAAACCTTCAAGTTGGTCTAGTGGTACCATGTTAGGGCCGTCCGATGGTGCACGGCTAGGTTCTTCATGCGCTTCAAGGAAAAAACCAGCAACACCAACGGCTGCCGCGGCACGTGCCAAAGGCTCTACAAATTCTCGCTTACCGCCTGAAGTTGTACCATTACCGCCAGGCATTTGTACGCTGTGTGTTGCGTCAAAAATAACAGGGAAACCTGTTTTTGCCATAATAGGAAGCCCGCGCATATCACTCACTAAGTTACCATAGCCAAAGCTTGTACCACGCTCACAAAGCATAATATTTTTATTATTGGTTGAAGCTGCCTTAGCCGCCACATTTTCCATATCCCATGGGGCTAAAAATTGGCCTTTTTTGATGTTCAAAACACGCCCCGTTGCTGCTGCCTTCAAAATTAAATCTGTTTGGCGGCAAAGGAAAGCTGGGATTTGCAAAATATCAGCCACTTCAGCGACTATATCTACTTGAGAAATTTCATGGATATCTGTCACAACAGGGATACCAAGTTGAGTACGAACGTCTGACAAAACACGACAGCCTTCTTCAATGCCCACACCACGTGTGCTTTTAAGTGAAGTACGGTTTGCTTTATCGAAAGATGATTTATAAACAAAACCTATGCCCAACTTCTCACAAATTTTTTGAATAGCTTCAGCTGTTTTAAGTGTATGGTCACGGCTTTCAAGTTGGCAAGGGCCACAAAGTAAGCTAAACGACGTATCGTTCGAAAATTCAACTTTATTGACATCATTACCGCCGACAATTACATTTTGTATCATATCAAGTTCTTTCATCTCAATTTAATTTTTAGTTATTTAAATACCGTTTTAAGCTTCGCCTGTAAAGCCAGCGAAGTTTGTAAAGTTAAGCCCCATCATTTCAGCGGCAGCACCGTAGCGTTCATCGAGAGGCGTTTTAAATAAAATCTCTGTAGTTGCAGGGGTCACCATCCAGCAGTCATGGGCAATTTCATCTTCAAGTTGTAAAGGGTTCCAACCGCTGTAACCCATACACAGGTTATAGCTTTCAGGCCCTTTGCCGATGGCAATGTCCTTGACAATGTCGGCTGTAGAGGTCAGAAAAATGTCGTCTGTAAGCTCGATGGTTTTCGCTGACTTATAGTCATTACTATGGATAACCAAACCACGTTCAATATCCACAGGGCCGCCAGCCATCAGCATGGGCCAGTTTGTTACATTTTCACGTTTAAGGTCAATTTCGTCCTTAAGGCTTTCAATAATTTGTTCGAAACTAAATTCAATCATTTCTTGATTAATGACCAAGCCAAGGGTCATGTCTTCTTCGTGTGTACATACAAAAATAAGTGTATCTTCAAAATACGAATCTGCCATTTCTTCTGTTGCCAATAAAAAATGACCGCTTAAATTTGTAATAATTCCTGATGATTTATTCACCTGTTACCTCTTTATTTTCTTTGAGTGTCGATTGCGCAAGTTCAGACCCTTTAACAGCTAATGCATCGGCACGTTCGTTACCTGCATTACCGCTATGACCTTTTACCCATTGCCATGAAACATCATGGTCGTTTAAAACTTTATCGAGCTCTTGCCAAAGGTCTACATTTTTAAGACCGCCCTTTTTTGTCCAACCTTTTGCTTTCCATCCCGGCATCCATTTTGTCGCACCTTCTAGCGCATACTTGGAGTCGGTATAAATAGTAATAGGCACGCTACGTTTAAGGGCTTTCAAGCTTTCAATGATAGCTGTCAGTTCCATACGGTTATTGGTAGTTGATAGCTCAGAACCATAAAGTTCTTTTTCTTTGCCATTATAGCTCAAAAAAACGCCCCAGCCACCAGGGCCTGGGTTACCGCTACAAGCACCGTCTGTATAAGCTTTTACAACTGACATTTTCGTTTAAAAATTCCATTGTTTATTCTGCAGGTACTGTAGGCGTTTTTCCCATGTTTGGAAAGGTTTATTTGCCATTATTGCACTGCTTTTTCCGTAAAGCTTATCATGCAGTCTTGTGATTAAAAATCGAACGGCTGCAAGACGTAGTTTATCGGGTAAATGTTTGCGCTCAAGGTCAGTTAATGGTCGTCTGTCGGTATAGCCTTTAAGGAATGCGTTAAATTCGTCTTCAGCAAAAACGCCATTTTTAAAGCCCCAAGCATTGAGTGCGATTGCCAAATCATAAATATAGCTGCCATTGCTAGCAAACCAAAAGTCAATAACACCACTGACAAACGTTTCTGTAAACAGGACATTGTCTTTAAAATAGTCGCCATGAATAAAACCGGAAGGCAGGTCTATTTTCAATATATTATTTTGAAATTCAAACTCCTCGGATATGAGGTTATTTACAGTGTCATACTTTTCTGATTCTGGTGCTGTTTTAAGTTCAGCAAAAAGTGCTATAAGCGCTGGTTTATCAAGCGAATTATTAATATCTGGGTTGTCAATGGTTGCCGACACGTTATGAATATTGGCCAATGTTTTACCTGCAGCGTAACATTGTATGGTGCTAGGCATTAAAATATCTTCACCGTCCATAAAGGTTTGCAAAATACATATTTTGCCGCTTGGCAAAACGTAGCGCCTTTGACCTGTGGTAGCGGCAATGGTGTTTGGACAAATAATATTGGCCTCACCTAATTTACTTAACATATCGAGTATGGGTGGAATATTTTCTTCATTAGTACGTGATTCAAATATGGTTAAAACATATTTACCAGAGCTGGTTTCAACAAAGTAATTACTATTTTCACTGCCCTTTGCAATACCTTGCGTATAACGCACAGATGCAATAGAAAATTGAGCGAGGACATCAAGGATTTCTTCATCACTTAACTTTGTGTAAACAGCCATATATTAAACCACCTTTTTATTTTCTTCTAAAATACAAACTACAAACCATAAAACTTCATTATAAAAGCCCCACAACGTACACAGGATAACACGAAACGTTTAAGCACAATACCCACAAATGAAGTGAGAACTATATATTATGTGGTCAATGGTTTAAAATTTCCATTTTTAAGTGATTTATGGCATATTACCTTCTGTATATTAATAAAGGGTAAAGCGCGATGTTTCCACAATTCACACAAAACCAAAAAGACCTAAAACCAGGGCGTTACGATAAAAGTAATAAGTTATTTATACGTGCGCAAACACTTATTCCCGGTGGTGTGAATTCTCCTGTACGTGCCTTTAAAGGCGTGGGTGGTACACCTGTATTTGTGGCTGGCGCCTTTGACGCCGTTATTCAAGACATGGATGAAAACCAGTATGTGGATTATGTTCTTTCATGGGGGCCTATGATACTGGGTCATGGTAATAAACATGTTATTAAAGCCATTACAGACACAGCTATGCTTGGTACGTCATTTGGTGCACCCACAGATAAAGAAACATATATAGCCGATATCATTCAAAGCAGACATGACCATGTTGACATGGTGCGCCTTGTTAATTCTGGTACCGAAGCCACTATGAGTGCTATCCGCCTTGCCCGTGGCTACACAGGTAAAGACCGCATTTTAAAATGTGAAGGTTGTTACCATGGTCACGCCGATAGTTTATTGGTAGACGCAGGCAGTGGCCTTGCCACTCAAGGTGTTGCAAGCAGTGCAGGTGTACCGCAAGCGGTTGCCGACCTGACCACTGTTATCCCCTTTAATGATATAGACGCCGTTAAAACAGCTTTTGAAAAATATGACGATCTGGCCTGCTTTATTCTAGAACCTATTGCTGGCAACATGGGCTGCATTCCACCTAAAGAGGGTTATTTGCAAGCTGTGCGTAAATTATGTGACACACATAGTGTATTGCTTATTCTGGATGAAGTGATGACAGGTTGCCGTGTCCATTACGGGTCTGCACAAACACTTTACAATATTAAACCTGATATCACGACATTTGGTAAAGTTATCGGTGGTGGGCTGCCACTGGCGGCCTATGCAGGTAGCAAAAAAATAATGTCAAAACTTGCCCCTGAAGGAAATGTTTATCAAGCAGGTACTTTATCGGGTAACCCTCTGGCTGTAGCGGCAGGTTGTGCTACACTTGAGCAACTTCCCAAAGAAGCCTACAATACATTAGATAAACTCACAGAAGAGCTTGTTTTTGACATAAGCGGTATTTTAAAAAGCAATAATATCGAACATTGCACAACCCGTGTGGGGAGTATGTTCAGTGTATTCTTTAGAAAGGACGCGCCTGAAAACTTTGCAGATGTTAAAAACAGTGATATAAAGCGTTTTAATAAGTTTTTCCACGCTTTATTGGAAGAAGGTGTTTATATTGCACCGTCTGCATTTGAAACTTGCTTTACGTCACTTGCACATGCAGATCCACTCATGAAAAAATTAACACTTGAAGCTGTCGAAAAAGCAGCCAAGAAGATTTAAAGAGGCTTAAAATGGCAGAAAAAAAACGCGCAATTATTGGTGCCAAAACTAAATTTGGTAAGAAGGTTAGTGAATCTTCTAAGCAATACCTATTACGCCAAGCAAAAGACCAATATGTAAAAATGGCCATCGAACAAGGCTATCATTCACGTGCGGCCTTTAAGCTTAAAGAAATTAACGACAAACACAACATTATTAAACCAGGCATGAGCGTGGTTGACCTTGGTGCTGCCCCTGGTGGTTGGTGTCAGGTTGTTAAAGAAGAAATGTCGAAAGACGGTAAAGGCCTTGGTGGCGGTAAAATTTTCGGCCTTGATAAAGTATGGATGGAAGAAGTTGCCGAAGTTCAATTTATTAAAGGTGATTTTGCCAACGAAGACGTTTTAGAAGACCTTCTATATAAATGTCCAGAAAAAGTAAATGTCGTCCTTTCAGACATGGCGCCAGAAACAAGTGGTCACGACGGCACCGACCATTTGCGCATTATGGCACTTGTTGAAATGGCCGCCGATTTTGCTGTGAATATTTTAAAACCAAACGGTACTTTTGTTGTCAAAATATTCCAAGGTGGCGAAGAAATTAAATTCCGTGAAGCGATGCGTAAAAAATTCATAAAGGTACAATTTATCAAGCCAGAGTCATCTCGTAAAGGCAGCCGCGAAGTATTTTTACTCTGCAAAGGATTTAAAGGATAAAATATACAATTTATTATTTTATCGCATAAAAAAACGCTCTTAAAATGAGCGTTTTTTTTAATTTATGAAGCGTTGTTTTAGAAACCAAGTTCTTTTTCAACCAAGGCACAGAGCATATGTAAAAATGTGATGTGACATTCTTGAATGTGTGCTGTTGTTGAGTGTTCTACGCAGAAATTAAAATCACACATTTCGTGTAATTTACCGCCCGACTTACCTGTAAGTGAAACAGACTGCATTCCCAAAAGTTTTGCTGAATTCACAGCACGAATAACGTTTTCGCTGTTACCTGAAGTTGAAATAGCGATTAAAATATCGCCTTCTTTACCAAGGCCTTCTACTTGTCTGGCAAAAACTTCGTCGTATCCATAGTCGTTACCGACAGCGGTTAAAATGGATGTGTCCGTTGTAAGAGCAATAGAAGCAAGGGCGCGGCGATCATTCACAAAACGGCCGACAAATTCAGCCGCAATATGCTGAGCGTCTGAAGCACTACCACCATTACCACATAACATAATTTTTTTACCATTTGTAATGGCGTCTGCAACAAAAACAGCAAGTTCGCTTAGCTTTGTTGCATTTTTAGGGAAGAAGGATGTAACGGCGTCAATATGCGCAGTCATCATTTCTTGTACATTTTCAACAGCGGCTATACTTGTTGCAGTATTTGCCTTTGTGTTTGTTGCTGTTGCTTCTATCATATTTATTCCCTTTACTTTAATTTCTTTGCTTTTTTCTTATCAAAAAATTGTAGCAGCCATAACTCTATCACAAGCAGTGATAAAATAGTATAGCTACCGTCTACCACACCCAGGCGTGTCTGCGCAATAAGGTTTTGTATACCGTTATAGTTAAACAAATCACGGTCACGCGCTTTATCAGAAAACAATATGTCTTTTAAAAACTTATCTTCTTTTAACAACCATGTGCGCACTGGCGCCCCGAATCCGGCCTTACTACGATATAAAACATCGTGGCTTAAACGATTTTCCATGGCTTTTTTCAACATCCATTTTGCTTCACCTCCACGTATTTTTTGATCTATTGGCAATGATGCGGCAAAATCGACAATTTTTTTGGATGTAAAGGGTGTGCGTACTTCTACACCGCTTGCCATGGACATTTTGTCGGTATAATTAAGGTTGTGATCGGGCAAAAAACCATGTAATTCTAGGTCGAGTTGGCGATTCACATTGTCATACCCTTCGGACTTATCGAGAATCTTCTCAAGATAGTCCGCTGTTTTATTGTCGTGAACTTTTTTCATACGGGGGCTTAAAAGTGGATAAAGTACGGAAGGGCTGGTGTAATAAAAAGCATGTAACATACGTTTGTCTGTAGGCGCCTTAACAATGTCTTGCAATTTCTTTAAGCGTCTCTTTAAGTTAGATGACGGCACAACAACTGCTAAAGCCGACAAACCTGCACGCTGTAAAGGCTGTGGGATAAAATTATATTTATCGAGCATGGCCGTTACTTGGTGTCGCCTGTAGCCAGAAAAAACATCGTCTCCACCAGCACCACTTAAAAGAACTTTGATTTTTTTACGCTTCGCCGCTTTACATATATGTTTAATATATATAGGTGCGGGGTCGGCTTGTGGTTCGTCGAGGTGATAAACCATATCAGCGAGTTCAGAAACAAAGCCTTCATTTGCAGTCACATGGTGCAGTTTAACCCCTACTTGATCAGCCACTTTTTGCGCATAATATTTGTCGCTACCAAAACCTTCACTTGCCATGGCATCGCCTTTAAAGCCCAGACAAAAAGTATCAAAAGATTTGCCTGTAGATTTTTTCATTGACGCCACAATTGCGCTTGAATCGACACCGCCAGAAAGGAAGGCACCCACAGGGACATCACTCATAATTTGGCTTTCAACAACCTCATCAAAAATAGATAAAAGTTCTTCAGGCTTACGCGCTTCATGTTCTTGGTGAAGTGGTGGTTTATACCACTGGGAAATAAGGCAGAAACAGTCTTCGCTCACGGTCATAAAATGCCCAGGCAAAAGCTTTTTAACGGCCTTTAACATGGTTCCTTCCCCCGCACACCATAGGTAACGCACATAGGCAAGGATAGAATCTTCGTCAAGATCACGTGGGACAGACGGCACTTCGAGTAACGCTTTTAACTCAGACGCAAAAGCCATACCCTTTGCTGTTTCAGCATAATAAAAAGGCTTCATACCCAAATGGTCACGTGCGGCAAAAAGTGATTTATCTTTGGTGTCCCAAATAGCAAAAGCAAAAATACCATCGAGTTTTTTCAACATACCTTCGCCATAAGCGTCATACAAAGGAGCTAATATAGCTGTGTCGCTGTTTTCGTTAAAATGATAGCCTTTAGACTGAAGGTCATGGGCCAGTTCTTTATAGTTATAAATTTCACCGTTAAAGGTCACCATATAGCGACCATCATCACTGGCCATAGGCTGTGACGCACCTTCGCTGAGGTCAATAATAGATAATCGCCTATGGCCAAGGCCTGCTTCCTTGCATACCCAAGCGCCCTCACCGTCAGGCCCACGGTGTGAGATTTTTTTGGTCATCTTCTTCAAGACAGCCTCATCAAAATTACCGACGTACCCTGCTATACCGCACATATTTTATAACCCTAAGTATTTTAAACGGAGACCTTTAAAGGTTTATTTTCTTCCATAGAACGGGCAATCAGTAATGTTAGGCGACTTGCTTCAAACATAGCGTCAACATCTGGCATGCTATTACCTTGTACCGCCTGAATAAATTGTACCAATTCATTCGTATGGCCTTTGTCTTGGCTGCCACCGAAGAACCCATTTTTAATTTTAATTTTACGTTTTTTGCCGCCAGAGACGATCATCGCTTTGCGGAAGTTATCAATAATACCCACCGTGCCACCAGCGTAAACTTCAACCAATTCTTTTGAAAATGAACTGTCGCCTTCTGATGTATAGATAATAGTAGATGTACCGCCATTTTCATGTCGTATGGTGATGTTATAAACATCCTGTCCTTGGCCAGCTACAGCATAAACTTCCACAGCAGGGCTACCTGCAAGATAAAGCGCTAAGTCAATAAAGTGACAAACTTCACCAATAAGGCGGCCGCCTCCTGTTTTAGGATCATGCTGCCAGTTGTCACCTTCAAGTTTACCCGCATTAACACGGATCATCACTTGGCGTGCACCAGCTGTTTGCTTAAAGTGGTCATACAGTGCTTGTACATAAGGCGAATAACGGCGGTTAAAACCAACCATAAGCACCTTATTACTGCCACGATATTCCTGTTCGACTTGTTCTAGCTCTTCATATGTCATGCCGAGTGGTTTTTCCACAAACACATGTTTACCACAATGAAGCGCCTGACAAACAAGGCTGGCATGCGTGTTATGCCTTGTTGCAATAACAACGGCTTGCGTTGCCGCATCATTAATAATTTCATTTTCATTATTGGCGACATAGTTAAAGCCAAATTTATCCCCTGCCAGACGTGCTGTAACGCCACCCTTTGAAATAATGCCTGTAAAATCAACTTCTTCAGAGCCTTTAAGTGTTGGCAATAAAACGCCACGGGCAAAACTACCAGCACCAATAAAGCTTAAGCCGACTTTACCTGTCACTAATTCTGTGGGGCGTAAGTTCATACGTGGTTTAAGGCGTTGTTCAAAATCACTGTTATATTCAAGGACAACACCCATGTTTGAAATGTCTTTGCCTAGTACCATAGCATAAGCGTCTTTGGCGTCTTCAATAGGAAAATTATGGGAAATAAGGGGCTCAATTTTTAGCGCACCTGTGGACATAAGGTGTAGCGCTTCTTCTAAGTTAGAACGTTCACACCAACGCACAAAACCAATAGGGTAGTTTTTACCGCCCTGCTCATATGTGCTGTCGTAACGACCAGGGCCGTATGAACGTGAAATAACAAAGTTTAATTCTTTTTTCATAAAGTCCGCATAGGGAATAGTTGTCCCTGTTTTACCTGTCATAACAATGGTTGCTTTGTCACGTGCATAGGCAATGGCTTGCTCCAGAGGGTCATTCGAATCGGTGGCGGCACAAATAATAATAGCGTCAAAACCATTGCCTTCGGTAAAGTCTTTCACTAAACTTTCAGTATTACCTGCGCTAAGTGCATGTACCAGATCACAGCCCGTTTCTTCAGCCGTTTTAAGGCGTTCTGCATCAAAATCAACCGCAAATACTTGAGCGCCCGCAGCTTTTAAAAGTTGCATGGTTAGCTGGCCAACAAGGCCAAGCCCCATCACCATAACTTTGTCACCTAAGGTTGTTTTAGAGTTACGTACGCCTTGCATGGCAATGGCCACAAGAGTTGCAAAACTTGCATGACTGTAAGGCACATTTTCAGGAATTTTAGCAATTAAGTTTTTTGGTACGCTGTTGACTTCAGCATGGTTTGCAAAGCCTGCACCCGCCATAGAAACACGGTCACCAACTTGGTATAAACCTTTCATACTTGAACCGACAGCAATGACCTCACCTGAGGCACTGTAACCAAGTGGTAAAGGTTCTTCTAGTTTAGAAAAAACAGAGGAAAGAGTGGACGCCAAGCCGTCACGTTGCATTTTACTGACAACTTTTTGCACAAGGTCAGGCCTTTCTTGCGCTTTAGAAAGAAGTGATTTTTTGGCAAAGTCGATCAACATTTTTTCGGTACCTGCACTGATAAGCGACGCTTTGGTAGCTACCAACACTTCACCTGCGCCTACTTGTGGAGAAGGCACTTCTGTGAGTGACATTTGACCTGTTTTCATATTTTGTAGAACTTGTTTCATTTAAATTTAAACCTATTATTACTTTTGAGTATTTGCCTTATATGACAAAATGCGTTTTCTAAAATCAGCTGGAATATTTTTAATATTGTTATCGGGCACCAAAACATAGTCGTAATGTTTAAGCATCGCCTCAATACGCTCAGGGTTTTTGCTTACCATTAAAGCTATATAGCTTGTCATGAAGCGGCCTTTGCAGGCGTTTTTAAAAACCCCAAAGTCTTCGTCATTTAAAGGACGCAAGCGAATATCAAAGACAATTTCACTTTCAAGGGGAATGTTATCACCCGGTACCCATAAGCGTACGCCATTTTCGCCTAAATTTAACGTTCCGACGTCACCCGCCAAAGCACGCTCAAGCGAAATTTCTGACGGTTCGTTACTGACATTTATATATAATTTTTGTGTGGATGAAAACATGTGCTAAACAAAACTCCCTCTGGTATCGATTATTTTTTTACCACTTAACTGTGCAAGGGTAATATGTTTAAAAGCATCGTGATCTGTCAGCATGACAATCACGTCGGCCTGTTCAAGTAAAGTATCGAGTGCGACAATTTTTATGTCTTTATAGTCGTCGATATATGGTTCACAAGCAATTATATTTGCGGTTACTTTTTCGCCAATTAAGTGCGCCACGGTTAATGAAGGTGATTCACGCATATCGTCAACATTAGGCTTAAAGGCAAGGCCAAGCAAACCAACAGTAACATCTTTTTTGTCAATTTCAGCAACTGCCTGTTGAACTTTTGCAGCAACCCAATGTGGTTTGCTGTCGTTAATTTGGCGTGCTTGTGTAATCAGCTTGGCTTCGTTTGGTGCAGCAGCTGCTATAAACCAAGGGTCGATAGCAATACAGTGCCCACCCACACCTGGTCCTGGCTGTAAAATGTTGACACGTGGGTGATGGTTTGCAAGTTTAATCACCTGCCAAACATCTACGCCCAATTTATCACAAATCATAGAAAGTTCGTTGGCGTAGGCTATGTTAACGTCACGGAAGGCATTTTCACACAATTTCACCATTTCGGCTGTTTTGTCTGATGTGGGTAAAATTTCACCTTGAATGAAGCTTTGATAATAAGCCACAGCCTTTTCTGTTGAAGCTTCGTCCACACCGCCAACCACACGGTCATTATTTTCTAGTTCGAACAAGGTATTTCCGGGAATGGCACGTTCAGGACAAAAGGCGAAATGTAGCCGTCCCAAAAGCTCAGGACGTTCCGTATGAATAACATCCATCACGTCTTTTTTCGTCGCCCCCAAAGCAGATGTTGATTCAAGGATAATTAGATTACCCTCTACTAAGAAAGACGATATGTCCTTTGAGGCTTGGCGCACATATTTCATGTCGGCGGATTTATCGGCTTCGAAAAAAGGTGTTGGTACAATAATAAGAAAGGTATCGGCTGTTTCAGGTTTGTTTGAGGCTTTAAGGTTCCCCGCATGGACTTGAGTGGAGATAAGTGTTTCTAGCCCTTTTTCTTCAAAGTGAGGCTTGCCTGCATTGATGTAACCCACGATAACGTCATTGATATCGACGCCCACAACTTCGTGACCAGAGGCAGCCAATAAACCAGCTGTTGGTAACCCAATATAACCCAGACCAATTACACAAGACTTTGTCACGCTTTAAACACCTTAACTATTTAGAATTCTATAGGCTTTAGTTTTACGTTTTTATCTATAGATAGTCAATGCCAAATACGTTTTTCATGCAGGGTAAATGGCACAAATAAGACGTTTTTATTCTTAAATACCACCTTGCCAGAAACAGCGCCTTTTGGAACTTGCAAAATATGAGGACAACTTGAGGTGGATACGCCTTTGGCTGCAATGATAAAATCAACTTGCAAACAGTCTTCTGTTGTTAGGTCGGCGTCTGTTTTAGTCACTAAAAATGTGTAATCGTCACGCTTAAAAACGCAACCCACACTGTCGCAACTTTCATTTATTTTGCGGCTTATATCAAAATATTTCAAATAACGCTTTTCGGCAGACGAACTATCATAACGCACTTTAATATAGGCGTCTTCATGCCCCATTAAAATAGTTTCACCACCTCTTAACCACAAAAGGTTATGATGACTGCCATGATGCATCACAGCAAAAACAACCGTTGAAATAAGCACAAACGTGGCTATTTTTTTAAATTTATTCATATATAAACAAAGCAATAGAAGCAAGACAGCCATCGCCAGTAAAACAACCTCCCCCTGCTCGATCACATAATGCCCATAAGGGAAATTCGCACCTTGAATAGCTAACTCATTTAACAAACCAACGCCATATTCCATCACTTTTAAAAATGGGCCCTCAGCAGAAAATGGTACAGCCATCACAGACAAAAGTGCAGAAGGCATAACAACAAATGCCGTTAAAGGTATGGCCAATACATTAACAACAAAACCTGTAAAATGAATTTCACCAAAATCCATGCCGCTATGGGCATTGTCGCCAGCCCCGCCACAACACTTGTTAAAAACACGCCTTTTGTGTAGGTCATCCCCCTGACAATTTTTAAATGAGAGTGCATGTTATTTTCTTTAAGTTCATTCCACAATGTTAGGGCAAAAACAGCCGCAAAGGACATTTGAAACGAGGCCGTTAATAAGCTTTCAGGCCAAAGCAACAAAACCAATGTCAAGGTCATCATAAATATACGCAATGTATTATGCAGCCTACCCACAATAAAGCCGATAAAAATAAAGGTCGCCATTATAAAGGCACGTAACGTCGGTAACGTACCGCCAGCCAAAGCCGTATAAGCGAGGCATGCCACAATAGCTATTAAAGCAGCAGGTATTTTAGTGTTGTAACGCAAGGTTATGCGTTCACTTAAACCAAATAAACGCCGTACAGAAAAAAAGAAAAAACCACCTATCAAACCAAGATGCAATCCAGAAATAGCTAACAAATGCGCCAAACCACTGCTACGATAAGCATTATAAATTTCGGCAGATATATACGTTTTTTTACCTGTGATCAAAGCCGCCATCACAGCACGCTCTGGCGGCACATCGTCTACATTCACAATCTTTTCTGTCAATGTATTACGGATATGTTGAATTTTATAAGTGCTGTTTTTATAGTCCACAGGCCAACTGGTTTTATAAACCTGCCCCATCACATAACCTGTGGCGCCAATCTCATCCATCCAGGCACGCATTCTAAAGTTATAATCACCCTTATGTCTTGGATGCCCGGGCGCTCTTAGTTTCGCCTCCACCGCAACCCAGTCTCCCACATTAAAAACAGACAACCGCCCCACAGAGCTTGATATACGTACCTTTTTAGGCGTTTTATTTTTATCGACCCCATAAATATTTACATTTTCAAGGGTTACTTTATCACGGCCATTATAACTGGCAGATTTTCCCACCTGCCCCACAACCCATAAGCGCTGATCTTCGTATTTTTTTTCTAAAAAATGAGGTTGTCTATCTTGAACCTGCCAAGCCGCATTTGTTAACCCCAAGCAAATTGCAAATAATGCATAAAATATTAAGAAAAAACCATAAAAAGAACGCAAAAAATAAAGACCTGTTAGAAGAAATATTGACATCAGCGCCGTAAGCGGTACACTCACCTCAAATGGCAACGTGAAATAGATAAACGTACCCACAAGCACACCAAGCGCAAACAGCGCAGGGAAAAGATAACTTTCTATATGTGATTTTGGGTTAAACATAGGTAAACACTATATATGAATAAGACAGTTAGAACAAGATTCGCTCCATCACCAACAGGCATGCTTCACATTGGTGGCGCACGCACAGCATTATTTAACTACCTTTTTGCAAAGGCTAATAATGGTGAATACCTTATTCGTATTGAAGATACTGACCAAGCACGTTCAACAGACGAAAACAAAGAAATTATAAAAAACGGCCTTAGCTGGTTAGGGCTTGGCCCAACAGACGGCAAATGGGTACTGCAAACGACAAGTATCGAACGTCACAAAGAAGCCGTACAAAAATTGCTTGCTGAAGGTAAAGCCTACGAATGCTTCACAAGCAAAGAAGAACTCACCGAAATGCGTGAAGAACAGCAAGCGAAAAAAGAAACCATTCGCTACGATGGCCGCCACCGTAACCTCACAGAAGAGCAAAAACAAACTTTTCGTGACCAAGGTCGCCAGGCGGTTATTCGTATCAAAGTACCAACAGAAGGTAAAACTGGTTGGGACGACGCCGTTCAAGGCCGTATTGACGTGCCTAACTATACGCTCGATGACTATATCATCATGCGTACTGACGGCTTCCCTACTTACAACTTTGTGGTGGCACTAGACGACCACGATATGGAAATTACGCACGTTATCCGTGGTGATGACCATATCAACAACACACCAAAACAAATTTTCGTTTACGAAGCGATGGGCTACGAGCTACCAACATTTGCACATGTACCTATGATTCATGGTAAAAACGGTAAAATGTCTAAACGTGACGGCGCAACAAACGTTCTTGAATATAAAACAGCTGGCTTTTTACCTGAGGCTTTAAATAACTACTTAATGCGCCTTGGTTGGTCACTGGGTGATGAAGAAGTAATAAGCATGGAACGTGCTATTGAAAACTTTGACATTAACGATGTTAACAAAAGCGCATCTGTTTTTGACCAAATGAAGCTTGAATGGTTCAACGCTCAATATATTAAAAATTCAAAGGCCGAAAATTTATTTACAGCCCTAGAACCTGTCTTTAATGAAAAGAACTTAACGGTAACCGATGAAGTTAAAGGTTTCCTATTAAACGGCGGTATTGACAGCGTGAAGAACAAAGCAAAGAAACTTGGTGACCTTGCAGACGCTTGTACATTTTTCTTTAATAAACCACCATTCACCCTTGACGAGAAAGAACAATCTATATTAGATACAGATGGATACAAGGATAACTTAAAGCTATTTGTTAGCAAAATTGAGACTGAAAAAGCAGCAATAGACCACGATAAAGTATCAGAAATTATTGGTGCTCTATGTGAAGAACACGCGCTGAAGTTTAAAGACTTTGGCATGCCACTACGTGTAGCCCTTACAGGTACATGCAAGGCACCCGGTGTTGGTGATATTATTGAAATATTCGGTAAAGATGTGAGCATTGAAAATATTAAAGCTTGCTTATAACAAGCTGGGCTAACTTGACCGCAACAACAGTATTTTTAGATGAAGCGTTTTACAATCATTGCTAAAATAGAGCATAAAAAAAAGACCTCCTACGAGGTCTTTTTTTTATGTATGGCTTTTATCGTTATAAATAACCCAAAGGCATACCTTTAAATACATAACCAATGGCGTGATAATCATTATAACACTGTAAAAAAATGTTTTTATACTAACAATCAAAAAAAACAAGTCAAAGCTTGAAACATGTCATAAAATACCCCATATATTAATTAACAATTACTTTATGTCCCTTTTAAGGAAATATTATGCAAAACATAATCGCAAACCTTGAAAAAGCCATTGCTTCATGCAATAGCGCAAAATTTACACCCTCAAAAAACCGTGAACAAGAAATACGCAAAACCGTACAAGAACTTAAAGCCGTTAAAAATGACTACTTTACAGTGTTTGGTTCAAAAACGCCAAGTTTTGACAGTATTGACCGTATTATTAATAGCTTTAAACCCGTTTTACATGGTGAAACAAATGGTCTTGAAAATTACCTGAACGACATTTTTTGTTACAAGTATTTAACGGCCATAGAAAAAACAATAGCTTCTTTTTACACGCATATGCTTTACAAACAAGAATGTGCTGAAGGACATGCACGATTATGTGAACAGTCACATCACTTACGCGTTCAACAACGCCGTGAAAAAATTTGCCTTGTAGGCTAAGCGAATAAAAAAGCATCTATAACAGGTGCTTTTTTTAATCTTATACTTGTAATGACCATTCAAAAGCCCTACACTTATTAACAGATTCTTGAAACACTTATTTTTTTCCACTTCCCTCTGTTGTAGGTAACCTTAATGAATACACTAAAAACATCTGCTGAATATTGCATGCATCAACTTGAGCTTATAGGATTTTCTGTTAAAAAAGCAAACAATATAATTCTATATATAGAAGCAGAACGCCACCTCAAAGGCTTATATACAAGTATGACTTCTGTTTTACTTAATGAACAGGAATTACACCCAGATACGCCTAATAGCGCATGTTTCTATTACGAAACGGCCCACTTTAATTTAAAATTTGCACTGCAAATTATGAACAAAAAAGAACTAAACAGTGAAAATAGATGCCGTATTATCGGACAAATTGTAAACGCATACAGGCATTTAAAAAAATGCCTTAAGTGCTATACATAACAAATAACGGATAAAAAAAGAGGCTGAATAGACTCTTTTTTTTGTTTTAATAATTTATAAATCCAACAACTTCGCCGCAGCCGCCTCAGCTTCTTTGGTAATATCCTTACCTGAAAGCATACGTGAAACCTCCACTAGACGAGATTTATCATCTAATTCTAGTAAATCTGTAATGGTTTTGTTATCAACTGTATTTTTACTAATTTTAACGTGGCGATGTCCCTTCGCCGCAACCTGTGCAAGGTGTGTAATAGAAAATACTTGGTGTTTACTTGACAGATCTTTCATGGCCAAGCCCATGGCCTCCGCAACACTACCACCCACGCCTGTATCAATCTCATCAAATATCAAGGTTGTTTCAGACATATTTTTATAGAAAACCTGTTTCAGTGCCAACATTAACCTTGAAACTTCACCGCCAGAAGCAATTTTAACGAGTGGTGCCATAGGGTTACCTGCATTTGTCGCCACCATAAACTCAATTTTCTCAGCGCCAGAAGCATCCCAATGATCAGGTTCTTTATCAAATAAAGTCGCTTCAAATTTTGTATGGGGCATTTCAAGATGCTTTAATGACTTCTCAACTTCTATCGATAAGTTTTTAGAGGCTTTTATCCTTGAAGTGCTAAGGACGGCACAAGATTTTTCAAAAATAAGACGTGTCTCTTTTTCAGAAACTTCAAGTGCTGACATGTCTTCTTGTAAGTGGTCTAATTTTTCACGGCGTTCAATAAACAATTCAAGTGTATTGGGTAAATTATCAACCGTTGTTTGGTGTTTTCGCGCACAATCTTTTAAAGCGAACAAACGGTCATCAACTTCCAAAAGCCTTGCGGGGTCTGCGTCCATATCGCTGCCAGCACGCTCAATATCGATCACAAGTTCGGTCACTTCATGTGCAACATTTGCAAGGCGTTCATAAAGTTCACTCAAAGGTTTAGAAACATCACCAACGGATGCTAAAGCTGTTTCGGCATAGCCAAGGGCACCTGTAATATCAACATCGCCTGAAAGCGCATTTAAAGCTGCATTCATAGACTCAGAAACTTTTTCGCCAGACATAAGGCGTTTACGCTCTTGCGTTAAGCGTTCTTCCTCACCCTCTTCAGGGTTAAAAGCTTGCAGTTCTTCGATATAAGCATTTAGCAAAATTTCTTCATCCGCACGCGACTTAAGTAATTCTCTTGCTTTATTCAATTCACTAGAGGCATGTAACCAACCATTATAATGATTAGAAACCGCAGTACGTTCATTTGACAGGCGGCCAAATTTATCGAGCATGTCTGCATGCTTAGCTGGCTTTAAAATAAGTTGGTGGTCATATTGACCATGTATATCGACCAAACGCTCTGCAATAAGTTTTAATTGCGCTTGCGTTACTTTAGAGCCATTCACAAAGGCGCGGCTCTTATCGGCAGTCAGCATGCGGCGTAATACAAGCTCTCCGTCATCTAGCTCTAAGCCATAGTCATCTAAACTTTTAATAACAGGATGATTTATATCGAGTTTAAAACACACTTCAACCACGGCACTTTCAGCGCCATGACTAATAAGGGAACTATCAGCCCTTGCGCCTAAACCAAGAGACAACGCGTCGATTAGCATAGATTTACCCGCACCTGTTTCACCTGTAATAATGGTAAAACCAGGCAAAAAGTCAACCTGACAGTGTTCTATCAGGCCAACATTGCGAATGTGTAAGTGCGTTAACAAATGAATAAACCTAGTTGTTTTGTTCGTTAATAGATTCTCTAACACCCTTCCAGATCATACCAAACCATGATTTTTTATCAATGTCTGTTGGTACTTTCAGGTTATGGTCACCCATAAGGTCGTAGGCCATAGCATACCAGCTAGTATTTGGGAAGTTATGCCCTAATACAGCGGCAGATTGCGTCGCTTCGTCTTCAATACCAAGTGTTAGGTATGTTTCTGTTAAGCGGAAAAGTGCTTCTGGTGTTTGGCTTGTGCGTTGATACTGTTCGATAACAGATCTAAAACGGTTGATTGCCGCAATATAATGCTTATTACGCTGATAATAACGACCTATCATCATTTCTTTACCTGCAAGGTGGTCGTAACACAATGTGATTTTTAGTTTTGCGTCGCGGGCATATTCACTATCACCATAACGTTCAGTAAGTTCAACAAAAGCTTTAAGCGCTTGCTCTGTAAATTCCTGATCACGGCGGACGTCACTTATACGGTTATAAAATGACATACCTTTTAGGTAAAGCATGTAAGGGAGGTCTTTGTGACCGGGGTGAGCACCAATAAAACGGTTTGCCGAAACAACAGCTTCGTCGTAGCTTTCACGGCTGTAATAGGCAAAAACAACCATCATTTGTGCACGTGTCGCCCAACCAGAATAAGGGTGTTGACGTTCCAATTCTTCAAAAGTATTGATAGCTGCACCAAAAGACCCTTCTTCCAAAGCATCCATACCACTGTTATAAAGAAGCTCAACTTCACCAACAACTTCTTGTTTTTCTGGTGTCGAAGAACAAGCTGTTAAGCCAAGAATTACAACCATTAAGGTCGCGTTCAACAGTTTCATATAGATATCCCTTTTTACACATTATTTTTATGGGCTTAAAATTAACATTTTTTCACCACTAAATCGAGTTAAAACTCCACTTAATACAAACTAAAGAAAAACGAAACAAATGTCAGGAAAACACTTGTAATCCATTCGCATAGCATCATATAAGTATATAATAACGAGCTTATGCTCACACATTTTTTTTACCGTTTTCCAATTTTGGAGACGCATTGTCCTGTCCGGACTAAGGCTTTCAAATGAAACACTGTGACGCATGCACATCGAAAGATGCGCAATTAATAGATGCAAAAGCAGAAATTAAACGTCAAGAGGCGCTGATACAAACTTTGTATCAACAAATTGAAGACGAAAAACGCACGACACCTTTAACAGGCTTACCTAACAAGCTCAGTATGAAGGAACACACAGAAGAAGCGATTGCGACTGCTGGCCGTTATGTAGACCGTATAAACGTCATGTTTTTTACAGATCTTGATAACTTTAAAGGTATTAATGACAATTATAACCATACTTTTGGTGACGATGTCTTAAAGGCTGTGGCAAAAACTTACAAAAGTACCTTGCGTGCTGCTGACCATGTTTTTCATATTAGCGGCGATGAATTTATCATTCTTGCTGAAGTTGAAAATCTTGAAGATGCGGAAAAAGTTAAAGCTAAAATTCAAAATGCTATTGATGCACTGGAATTAAACTTTAATGGTGAGGTTGTTAAGCTTGGTGTAAGTGTTGGCTATACTGAAGTATACGCGAAAAATAGCGTGAAGGATTTAACAGTAGAAGCTGATGAATCTCTTCAAGCTGATAAAGACAAACGCTTAAAAGATGGCTTACGCCACAAACGCACATAACTGTTAGCGAAAATATAAAAGAGCCTTCCTATTTGGAGGCTCTTTTTTTTGCTCAGAACATAAAATAAGCATAAAAAAAACTCCCCACGAATGGGGAGTTTTTATCGTTATAAGCTTAGCTTTAAGCTATAAGGCTTGTGACCCAAGTAATTAAACCGTGTTGATATGCACCATAAATACCGGTAGTTATAAAAAATGCGAGTAAGCTTACGCCTACAATATTGAGTGCTGATTTTTGTGGTTTATCTTCTTCAATCACCTGAGGATTATCATCCATCGGTTTAAAGCTTTCATTAGGAAAAACAACGGCATTTTCAATGGCTTTATCAAGCCCTTGTTTACCAATTTCATCCATAACAATAGTATTCATAGATCTTGGTCCTAAGCCTGCAAGTTCTAAAGCTTTTTCAATTTTAGCATTTTCATCCTTTGAAAAAGGGCGAGAATTTTGCGCAATTAAATTGCGTGCATCCTGTTGCTGCTGACTAACTTTGTTAGCTGCATTGCGTCTAGCGCCTTTACACGTTTTACCTGATTTCTTATGAGTCATAATGCTCCCCTAGAAGGTAGAACGGTGATATACCGTTCGTATGAAAAAACAGGCAAACGCTGTGCTTTTGTAAAAATCTATGTATTTCCATAACCGATTAAAAGAAATTATGGTGATCAAGGCAGTAATTACAAGCCCTAACGAATTATTTTTTAGCTTTTTTGGGCTTTGCAGCCTTTTCAGATTCTTTACGGGCAGCGGTTATGGCCCTCGCTTCTTCAACATCACCTTTTGTGAGTTTATCAACAACCAGCGATTTACTTTTATGACGATGTTGCTCTTGTTCTAATGCATCAAAGCCTTCTGCCGTTGTCGGCGTAATAATACCCGCTGAAATAACCAGTTTAATACCCTGCTCAACCGTCATATGCAGTGGTTTAAGGTCTTTTCTTTGGACAAATAATAAAAAGCCTGAGGTTGGGTTAGGTGTTGTTGGTAAAAAGATATTAACCAAGCCTTCACCGTTCATACGGCTCACCTCACCTTTTGTTTCGCCTGTTACAAAAGCGATAGCCCATAAACCTTTACGTGGATATTCAATTAAAACAACTTCACGGAAGGAGCTTGAATTAGAAACGCTGACTGTGTCAATAATTTGCTTAACAGCACTATAAACAGCACGCACACCTGGGATACTCATCACTAGGGTTTCTGACCATTTGACCAGTTTAGCACCAATAAAGTTACGGATAAGCATACCAAGGATAACAAGAAAAATGGCGCCTAATAAAAGTTCAGCACCGGGGATGTTATATGGTAAATAGTTACTTGGTGCATATTTTGCGGGGAAAAGTGATGTCGCCGCTCCGTCAACCATGGTCACTGTGAATTTAATAATATAAAAAGTTATGATAACAGGCAAAACAACCAAAAGTCCTGCAAAAAAGCTAGACCTTAACCAACCAAGAAACCCTATTTTCTTTTTAACCTCTTGTTCGTTTTCCATTTATTACATACCCCTAGTTATTTTTTTTGATGTTACTATATATAAACGCCTACAGCTATTATTTTATTTTATTTCCTCGTACCCTTAACGGTAAAAGAAATAAAGCTGTCAGGTTTAAATCAATTTTATTGTAATTTTTTAACCCTAATTGCATATGTGTGTATTTTTTTGAAGGCTTTAGAGTGTAGCTAGCGAACAACCTATCCCAAATTGAAAGGCTAAAGCCATAATTACTGTTCGTTTCACGTACAATGATAGAATGATGGATACGGTGCATATCAGGCGTTACAACAATAAACCTAAGCCACTTATCAAGACCTTTAGCTAAATAAACATTACTATGGTTAAACAAGGCCATGGAACTTAAAATAATTTCAAATAGCAACACAGCCAAAGCGGGTGCACCTAAAATGACAATAGCGACAATTTTTATCAACGTTGAGATAAATATTTCGAGCGGGTGAAAACGTACAGCTGTTGTAACATCCACTTCTTTGTCGGTATGGTGCACTTTATGAAAACGCCACAAAAAACTAACTTGGTGAAAAAGGCGGTGTTGCGTATAAATAACCATGTCGAGAATTAGAACAGCCAACACTACCTGCAACCAATAAGGCATAGAAATTACTTGTAATAAACCTATGTGATGGCCTTCCACATAAGCGGCCACAACAGTGGCCGAAAGCGGTAACAGTAAACGCACAAAAAAAGCACTTAAAAGCATTAATGATAAATTATCGAACCAACGATTTTTACATGTGGCCTTCGCTTTAACCCGAGGCAAAAAAAACTCTAGGGCCGTCATCAACATAAAAACACCTATAAAAATAGATAAGCGTATAACAGATTCAGAAGCATCAATCAAAATAATGAACTTTCTATAAATTTGGTGCTATATAGGTGGGGATAATACCCGTTTTATTGATATTGTCTTGTAAACCACCTTTTCTAAAAATACCGCTTTCAAGCAGCAATGTTTTAAAGCCCATAAGTTGCCCGCCTAAAATGTCTGTGTGCAAACTGTCACCCACCATTAAAACATTTTCAGGTTTACCCTTATAATTAATATGCTTCAACGCCTGTTCAAAAACAATAGCAGCGGGCTTACCTAGCAATGTCGGCTTAGTCCTAAAACCTGTTTTTCTGTAAAAGTCAGACGCATAAAAACCAGGAGTTACAACAAAATCGTCACCATCTGGCGCACCCGCATCTGGGTTACCTATGATAATATTTTTAATATTTGCAGCGCTTTTTATGAGCGCTTCTTGCATTTCCATTGTCCAGCCCTTTCCAACATGAAACATTAAGGTATTAACACCTTCTCGTATTTTACCACCCGCTATATTTAAATCTTGTATCTCAGGGAATTTGTCTTTTAAAAGATTAGACTCTAAACCTGTGGCTGCAAAATGAGACAAATCGTCTAAACCTTGTAAATGATTCGTGACAACATCAAGGCTTGTTATAACTTCTTGCTTGGTAAAGTCATAACCGAGCGTTTTATATTTAGCTTCTACTGAATGCTGACCGTTCATGGTGTCGTTAGAAACAATGCAAAAAGGGATGTTATGTGCACGCAAATAAGCAATAGCGTCTAATGCTTGTGGAATAACTTCTGCGCCACGACAAAGCACACCATAGGAATCTAATAGTACAAGGTCTATACCCTCTAGTGAATCCTTTAACCCTTGAACCATTTTAGGCGCTGTATTATGAGCCTTTGTACACCCATACCAAGAACGTGAATTTTCATAAACATTTATAATTTCATCTAGCGTTAATTTCACGGTAAAAAAATCCTTTTAAATTTGTGCAAAGACAGGCTCTTGTAAAAGTGACATTTGCTCTTTAAGGTCTAATAGATGCCTTTGCCAATAATCAACCGTATCAAAGAAAGGGAAATTACGCGGAAAGGCCTTATCGTTCCAACGACGTGATATCCATGCTGTATAATGTATCATACGCAATGCACGTAAAGACTCTACCAGCTGCAGTTCACTATAGTCAAAGTCTCTTATCTGTGAGTAACCTTCGATCAACAAACCAAATTGATAAGCTATCTCACTGCGTTCACCATTAACAAAAAGCCATAGGTCTTGAATCGCAGGCCCTGAAACTGAATCGTCTAGATCAACAAGGAAAACATCACTATCATCCAATATATTACCAAGATGCGCGTCACCATGAATACGTAGGTCGAATGTTCTATTCCCCCATATCGTATCAATTTGTGTAAGAATATTTGTGACGGTAATATCATACGATGCTATCAAATCAGGCGGTATATGACCACTTTGGCGCAAATGCACAAGGTTATCCCACCCCATGCTTTTAACTGTGAGACTTGGGCGGTATTTATATGTGTCCCATGAACCTATAGAGTGAATGCGTGCAACAAGCCGACCCATTTGGCGAAAGTCTTCGTCTGTTTGAAGTTCAATAGACCGCCCACCACGCTTTGGATAAATACTAAACAAATACCCCTCATAGTCAAATATAGTATCGTCGTTTAATTGAAGAGGCGGCACAACAGGCACTTCAGCATCTTCTAGCTGTAAAGCAAAGCTATGTTCTTCCCTTATTTGATCCATCGTCCACCTATGGGGGCGATAAAACTTAACAACCACATTTGCATGCCCTCTTAACTCAATATCGTAAACACGATTTTCATATGAATTAAGCGCAGAAAAAGCGCCTGTACACTTAAAACCCAGACTTTCTACAGCACTAAGTATTAACGCAGGGGAAAGGCCACTATAAGGGTCGTCTATATTTTTAATTTGAGTTTGCATAAAAAGCAGTATAAACGCATCGACCTAAATTTCAATACGTTTGTTTATTTATCTGCATAAGAATTGTTCTAGGCTATAAGCTATAAGCCTCCTCTAGTTCATCACTATGGTTTACTTGCGTTTCAAAGCCTATTGGCTCTACTTCAAGAGAATCTTCTAGTTCCTGTTCTGCCATAAACATAGAAAGACTTTCCTTTGCGTGCAATGCATCACTTAAACGTTCCGTTAATCTGTCGCTATCTATTTCGGCTTTCAGCTCACCAAATGATTCCGAAATATCATCTTCTGCTAACAAAGCACTTACCGCCATAGATTGAATTTGAATGTCTGCATTTTGATCATAAGGGTTCACATCATTCAAAACAGCGTCTTGACGTTCACTCATAAGTTCATTGTATTTAAACACATATTGGATCATAACATGATCAGGTAGGCCTGCGTCTTCACCACGACCAGCAACCAAAGAAAAAACCTTCTCGCTAACATCAGCACCATCATCAAAAGATTTATCCAGTGCATTTTCAAAGTTATCTTTCGAAGCCTGTGCGGCCCTAGACATTTGATCCTTTGTTGCCATATTTATTTCCTTATGTTCATTTCCATTGAATAGCCATCAGCCTATTACCTTATAAAAGGCCATAATAATAGTAACTGACGTCTATCAAACAAGTGCATCGTAGTTTCATTTATGGCATACTTATGTGAAATTTTAATAAAGGACACTTTACAGCCATGAGCATGTTTGAAACAAAGCACCCAGAACTTCATAAACTTATTGAGCAAGTCGTAGAGTACCTCCCCTTCCTTGATGCTTACCAAAATAAATTATCTCTTATGGCGCCAGCCCTTATACAAATATCTGCCGTTATAGCTACATTTTTAATCGCATTCTCATTCGTAAAATCTGTCAGAAAAAGAGAGCCTGTTAAAAAAGCACAGTTCATTCCATTTTTACAAAAGCTGTCATGGGAAACTTATTCACTATTCGCGTTAATGCTTGCACGCACCTTCTTTATGATAGCTGAATTTGAAACAACGTGGTTAGACGCGGCAATTGTACTAACCGCTATTCGTTCCATTCCGCATATTGTTAATTTAAGCCCCCTCGAAAAAAGCTCACGTAAAAAAGTTATTATTACGGCTTGGGTTGTCTTGGCATTAATGCTCACGCAAAACATTTCACCTGTCATTAACTTCCTCGATAGCGCTAAATTCACTGTTGGTGAAAGCACTGTTTCACCTTGGGTTGTGATCAAGGCTATCCTTATGTTCACGCTCCTTATGACAGCGGTGAGTAAGGGGACTAAATTTATAGAAAAACATTTCCTAAAAGGTAATCGCAAATTTTCGCCATCGGCACGTACACTCATTGTAAAAGTAAGCAACATATTGGGCCTTGTTATTGCCTTCCTTATAACGCTTGATATTATAGGTATTGACCTTGCAGCCTTTGCCTTCTTTGGTGGTGCTTTAGGTATTGGTATTGGTTTTGGTTTACAAAAAATTGTAGGTAACCTTATTAGTGGTATGATCCTTATTATCGACAAATCTATTAAACCTGGTGATGTTATTTCTATGGGTGAAAGTTATGGTGTTATTACAGCCCTACATGCCCGCTACGCCGTTATGCGACGCCGTGATGGTATGGAAGTTCTTATCCCGAACGAAATGCTTATGACAAACGAAGTGACAAACTGGAGCTTTAATAATAAAAATGTCCGTGTTGTTATTAAAGTGGGTGTAAGCTATGACAGCGACCTTGAACAAGTTCAAAACATCCTCACAGAAATTGCAAAAGACAATGAGCTTGTGATGAAAGACCCTAGCCCACGTGCCCTTGTAACTTCTTTTGGTGACAGCAGTATAGACTTTGAAGTACGTTTCTGGCTTGACAACCCAGAAGACGGTTTAGGCAATGTACGTAGTCAAATGTACATAGAAATTTGGAAACGCTTTAAAGCCGAGGGTATTGAAATACCATTCCCGCAGCGTGTTTTACATACGCAAGGAACTACTTAATTTCAGCGCAGCGTGTTTTACATATGTAACAAAATAATTAAAGAGGGCTTGTAATCAAGCCCTTTCCTTCATGTATGTATAACCATACAAACAAAAACCTGCTTAAAAAATTAAGCACTTCCTTTTTTATCCTTCAATGGAGAAAACCATGTTGAACCCACGCATTAAACAATTTGCAAACCCGACACCTTTTATTCAAGAAGGTTTAAATGAATACTTTGACTCAGACAGGACGTTTTTATTGCAAAGCGAATTACGTGCGACAGAGCAAAATAAATACATTACACTCGATTTATTTGCAGATTATTTATACGAACACAACTTATTAAGCGAAAATAATTTCGATTGTACCCACATCCCCGAGCATCACTTTACAGAAAAACGTATAAATGCTTTTAAAGATTGGTTAACTGGCTTCTAAAATAAAAATAAATATCGATTAAAAAAAATACCGCAATGTAGTTTTTTTGCTTTAAAATCATAATATTAAGAGTAAATGTCTATATAACACGCCATTTCCAATATATTACGCGTCCTTATGTATACCATATATATAGTATACACTGTGTATAAATAGCACCACACCCACTATATATCGCGTTTTATCGCTTGCAAGTCATTTATAAATTTGGAATAATGTAATTACCTCATTAGGTGATTGCGATGACCTAAACTTCTGTTTTTAAACTTCACCCTTTTTGACGATTCTGGATTTTGCTAAATAAAAATAATAAAAAGTAACTTTCAAGCACATGAAGTAAATGTAAATAATAAAAAAAATCATTTGAAACGACTTGTTAAATCAAGTTTGAGGGAAGCTTCATGATCAACTTATAGCGAATAGGAGCCACTTTTACCCAGAAAAAAGTGGCTTTTCTTGTTTCTGAACATCATATTCTATAACCTTATGACAAAAGAAAAAAAACCCCTTAAAAGGAGTTTTCTTATCATCGATGGTTATTTTTTCATGGCCTTACCTTTTATTTTAGGCGGTCTTTTAGCCTTAACGGTTAAAGGAAAGCTTTTGTCATTAAGCTTTTGCAAAGTTTTATTAACAGCGTTGGTTAAAGGCGCAAGCTTTTTAAGGTATTGTTTACGCGTTAACCCTTTATTCATGTAGTGTTTTAAAAGGGGCGCTGTGGCCAATAAGTACTTCGCTTCAAGGTCAGCCTCACTTACGGCTTCAATGCGGTATAAGCTGTAGGTTGAATCTGCGGGAATGCCCGTTTCTTCAAAATGGTTTATAGCACGCATACACATGACAATTGTACAGGTATCCATATGTACAGCATTTGCCTTCAGTAGTTTTTTAAACTCAGGCAGTGTGAACAGGTCAGTTTTTGATTTTTTCAAGTTTTTCTTAGGCATAGTAAAGCCCTCCAGAATGGTAGAAAAGAAAAAGTGTTTCGTATTTGTGCTTATAGTATAGGTGTATACATATAAAATATCAAGCGATAACGTTAAATGCCTCTTTATATTAAAAACTGTCACTAAGGACATTATTTTTTAACAATTGTCAGCTAAAAAAGGCGAACAGAAAGTGAATAGAGGTGGAACCAACGGCGAATTCACGTAGGATTAAAAGGAATTAAAAACAATCACTTTTAAAGCTATAAAATATGTATTTGCACACTCTACTTCGGAGATAAATTAAGATGGCAGCTGATTTATCGAGTTCGACATGTGTACTTTATACATGAGAATACTGAGAAATTACCTAACGCGCAATTTAGCCCGAACCTGCACAAATGAGGATTACAGCAATTCAACGCCTGAAAGAGACTCAAGCTGATACTTCAAGCGTTTACCTGCTTGCACATCTTTGCCCAACTTCACAACAACATCGCCTACATTGTTAGCACGGTAGCTCAGCTTGCATTTTGTTTTGCCTGGCTCTTGCGCTTCCCAAATGGTTTTAAGGGCATCAAGCGCTTGCATATCAGTTAGGCGTAAGTTAATGGCATTTGTTTTATTTAGGCCACTTTCAAGGTCACTCAAAGCTTCCACATTAATACGAATGCGTTCACCGTCACGGTTAACCACCAATGTCATAAACATGGGGCGACCTTTGTCGATGGTTTCTTCAAACTTGAGGTAGTCACGTGGGAAGACGGCGACTTCTTCTTGGCCTGAGCTATCTGATATGCTCAAAATAGCCATGCGGTCACCTTTTTTGGTTTTGACCTCACGTTTTTCATGCACAATGGCAGCAATTTTAACTTTTACTTTTTCACCGTCGTCTAGGTTCATTGCGGCAATGGTTGCCACTTCTTTTAATTCACGCTTACGGCGTAATTCGTCGTCATAAATATTGAGCGGATGTGACGACAGATAAAAACCAATAGACTGCTGTTCTTTTTCTAACTTATCGAAGGGGTCCCATTTATTACAGTCACGTAACTTAGGGCGTTCAAGCGTAATTTCTGCGCCACCACCAAACAGGCCAATTTGATCACTGTTTTTTTCTTTGTGGAAAGTTTGCATGTAATTAAGTAAAATATCGACATTATTAAAAACGTACGCTCTTTCAAGTTTGAAGCAGTCAAATGCCCCACCTTTTGTAAGTGTTTCAAGCTGGCGGCGGTTCATATATTCTGGTGGAATACGCTCCATAAAATCAAACATACATTTAAACGCGCCATTTTCGCTACGTTCTTTTTCGATAAATTTAATACCGTCTTCACTGGAACCTTTAAGCGCCGTAAGCGCAAAACGCACGCTACCATCTTCCACTCTAAATTCAGCGCATGACTTATTAATATTAGGTGTAAGTAAGGGTACTTCCATGCGCTCTAGTTCGCGTTTGAATTTTAAAATTTTGTCACTTTGCCCACGGTCAAGGGTCATGGACGCAGCCATAAACTCAAGCGGGAAATGTGTTTTTAAATAAGCTGTTTGGTAAGAAACCCAACCATAAGCAACGGTGTGTGCTTTGTTAAAACCGTAACCCGCAAAGTTGGCCATAAGGTCAAAAATGGCGTCGGCTTCTGGCTTTGTCAGCCCATGAATTTTTTCAGCACCTTCTGAAAAGATTAGACGGTGTCTATCCATTTCAGAAACTTTTTTCTTACCCATGGCACGGCGTAATTCGTCGGCGCCACCCAGTGTATAACCCGCCATCACTTGTGCCATACGCATTACTTGTTCTTGATACACAGGGACACCAAATGTTTCACCAAGTACTGGTTCAAGGGCTGGGTGCGGGTACTTAACTTCCTGCCTACCGTGTCGACATTCAATAAAATCATCAGTCATACCTGATTCTAACGGACCTGGACGATAAAGCGCTACAACGTCTGATAGATATGAAAATTTATCGGGTTCCATACGCACGAGGAAGTCGGTCATACCGCGTGACTCCACTTGAAAAACACCACAAGTATGGCCTGCCATAAGCAGTTTAAATGTTTCCTGATCGTCAAGTGGTACAAGGTTAATGTTGAAGTTATATTCAGGTTCTGAACCACGTTCACGGATAAAGCGTAAAGCAGTGTCAATAACCGTTAGCGTTTTAAGACCCAAGAAATCGAATTTCACAAGCCCTGCAAGTTCACATACATTCATGTTTAGTTGAATGGCCGGCATAGGGGATGCGGGGTCTTTATAAAGTGGGCAAATTTCGTCGATGGCTCTATCGGCTATGATAACACCCGCAGCGTGCAATGATGTGTGCCTGTAAGACCCTTCAAGCTTCATGGCAATATTGAGAACACGTTTCACGTCTTCGTCTTCATCGTAAAGTTCACGCAAGCGCTCGTCGTCTTCCATCACTGATTCTATGGTGAAATTACCTGGCCCTTCTGGCACGTAAGAAGCCACACGGTTTACTTGTGAATAAGGCATTTCCATCACACGGCCTACGTCACGGATACAAGCCTTGGCTTTCAGTGTACCGAAGGTCACAATTTGTGAAACGGCGTCACTGCCATATTTACGGCGGACATAGTCAATCACCTCACTACGTCTGTCACGGCAAAAGTCGATATCAAAATCGGGCATGGACACACGGTCAGGGTTTAAAAATCGTTCAAAGTAAAGATCAAACGGAATAGGGTCAACGTCGGTAATATCCATACACCAAGCCACCAATGACCCCGCACCAGAACCACGACCAGGTCCTACAGGAATTTTTTCATTTTTTGCCCAACGAATAAAGTCAGACGTAATCAGGAAATACCCAGGAAAGCCCATGTTAATAATAATGCCCAACTCATAGGCGAGACGGTCATTATATTCTTGTAACTTCGCTTCTTTTTCGGCGTCTGTTTTGCAGGTAGGGTAAACAAAAATATCGAGGCGTTTTTTCAAGCCCTCGTTACTCTCGTCGATCATAATTTGGTCAACTGTACGTTCGTCACCTTCAGCCTTTAACCATTGTGGCATATAATATGTGCCAAGCGGCACTTGGTAGCAACAACGCCTTGCGATATTAATAGTACTTTCTATCGCTTCGGGTAGGTCTTTAAAAAGCGTGCACATGTCGTCAGCTGATTTAAAATAGTGCTCGTCAGAAAATTTTCGTCTTGCAGGGTTTGAAACAGTGGTACCGTCACCAATACCAAGCATCACGTTAAAGGCTTCATTTTGATCTTTATTTATATAACGGATGTCGTTGGTGGCAACCAGTGGAATATTATGTTTATAAGCTAAGTTTAATAGATGAGGTTCGGCTTGTATTTCTTCTGCCATACCATGGCGTTGAATTTCAATGTACAGCCTTGTGTTATCAAATAGCTTTGCAAGGTTCGTTACAAAGGTGTCTGCATCGTCAAGTTGTTCTGCTGCAATCAGCTTACCAAGGTAACCCTCCCTTGCGCTTGACGTTAAGCAAATAAGTCCTTCGCTATAAGGGGCAAGTTCTTCTAAAGTAACCTGCGGCGTACCGAGCTCATCACCATTCCAAGAAGCCTTCGATGAAATTTTTGTTAGGTTACGCCAACCCTGCTCATTTTGAATGAACAAGGTAATAAGACCTGTAGCTTGTTCTATTTTACCTGTATCAATTTCAGGCATTGTTAAGCTTACCTGCGAACCAATAATAGGCTGCACTCCAAATTTTGGCGTTGTTTCGCCAATTTCAACCGAACCAAATAAGTTGTTTGTGTCCGCCACACCCAAGGCAGGCATACCAAACTCAGCCGCCTTTGCCGCCAACGCCTTCACAGAAGGTACACCTTCAAGCAACGTATAGCTTGTATGGCAATTTAGATGGATAAATTGAGCGTTAACAGGATTCACAGACATGTTTAACTTAAGACTCCATGACGCATATGATATATTTTATCCATAGACTTAGCAAGAATGTCATTATGCGTCACAAGTAACAGCGCCATCCCCTCGTCCTTCACCAATTGATCAAATAGTGCCGCAACTTCTGTTGCTGTTTCAGGGTCAAGATTACCCGTCGGTTCATCTGCTAAAAGCAATTTAGGCTTGTTCATTAAGGCGCGCGCAATGGCCACACGTTGTTGCTCACCACCACTTAATTCACTTGGAAAATGGCTCATACGTTCTTCAAGCCCCACAAGCTTAAGCAAATATTCAGCACGTTTTTTATGTTCAGCGGTTAATTTACCTTGAATTTGTGCAGGCATAAGCACATTTTCAAGCGCTGTAAATTCACGTAATAGATGATTGTTTTGATAGACAAAGCCAAAGGTATGAGAACGGATATCTGTTTTTTCACGATCCTTCATATTTTTACTCGAAACACCTTCAATAAAAACGTCACCGCTTGTGGGCGTATCGAGCAAGCCTGCAATTTGCAAGAAAGTGCTTTTACCGCTACCACTTTGACCTATAATAGCAATGCGTTCACCTGCATTAATTTCGAGGTTCACACCGTCTAAAATGCTTAAATCTTCTGCGTTTGACTTAAATGATTTATGTAAGTTTTCTGCTTTTAAAATACTCATGCTATTCGCTCCTTAAGACTTCAACAGGGTCAAGCTTCGCCGCACGCCAAGCAGGGTAAACAGCAGCCAGAATTGACAAAATAACACTGATAGAAATAATAAGCCCAAGGTCATAATAATTAATAACCGCTGGTAAATTATCGAGAAAATAAACTTCGCCACTAAATATAGCAACGCCAAAAACCTGTTCAAGTAAATTTACAATACTTTGCAAGTTCACAACAATAAGTAAACCACAGACAGTACCTAATATTGTACCGATAATACCAATCATAGAGCCACCAAATATAAAGATTTTCAATATGTCTTTGCGCCTTGCGCCCATGGTACGCAAAATAGCAATATCGCTGCGCTTGTCATTCACCGTCATGGTTTGCCCCGTAATAATGTTAAAGGCTGCCACAACAATAATAAGCGTTAAAATAATAAACATTGAAACACGTTCAACTTCAAGCGCTTCAAAAAACTGCTTGTTACTGTCTTGCCAGGTCATAATAAATGCACCTTGGCTATGCAGTGTCTCTTCAAGTGCGGGTTTAACGTCGCCCACCGTCATGGGGTCGTATAATTTAATGTCGATACCTGTGACGGTATCTTCTAAATTTAAGAATTTTTGTGCTGTTTGTATAGAACTATAAACCCAGCCGCTGTTATACATATGCATACCCACATCAAAAACGGCAACCACTTGTACTTTGACCATACGTGGAATAAAACCGAAGGGCGTGGTTGAACCACTTGGGGAAACAAGCGTAATAACGCTACCAACACCTGCTTGTAGTGTTTGTGCCAGTTCCTTACCAATCGCAATGGTGCTAGGCTTGGCAAGGTCGGCCAATTGCCCTGAGAGTATTTTGTCGGCGTCCTTCACATAAGAATATGTTTTCTCAATATCGATACCACGTAATAAAACACCTGTCGCACGGCCACGGTTCATAGTCAGCGCTTGACCTTGAACAAAAACCTCTGAGGTTTTGACACTACTCAATTTATTTAGTTCATCCATCATCACTTTAGCGTCAGCGCTTGTCGCATAAGGCACGTGGGCTGTGGCATGACCACTAACACCTAAAATACGTCCCATTAATTCACTGCGGAAACCATTCATCACTGACATCACAACAATAAGTGCCGCAACGCCGAGTAAAATACCAAAGAGTGAAAAGCCCGAAACAACAGAAACGAAGCCCTTACGAGAACGAAAATAACGAAGGGCGACGCTTCTATGTAATGACATTTATTTAACCAACGTTTCTGGAAGGTCACCGATAGGCAATTCTAATTTCTCACCTGTTTTGCGGTTTTTCCATTCCATAATGCCTTTATCGAGACCACGAGGACCAACAACGCACTGCCAAGGCAAACCGATAAGGTCCATTTCTTTAAATTTTTGCCCTGCCGAAGCATCACGGTCATCAAGCAACACTTCAACGCCTGAAGCCGTCAGGTCATTGTACAGCTTTTCAGCCGCCGCACAGGTGGCTTCATCACTAGCACGCATGTTGATAATACCCACCATAAATGGCGTGATAGCCTCTGGCCAGACAATACCGTTATCGTCGTGATTTTGCTCAATAGCAGCGGCAACAACACGTGACACACCGATACCGTAACAACCCATTGTAACAGGGTTTGACGTACCGTCAGCCTGTGCGACCATGGCGTTCATTGGTTTTGAGTAAACGTCTTCTAATAAGAAGATATGCCCGACTTCGATCCCTTTTTTCTCTTCAAGCTCTTCCCTTGGGCGCGGTGCTTCTGCTTCAACATATTTTTCAACGTTAACGGCATATTCACTTTGTGGATCAAAAAGAAGGTCGTCCTCACCCGTTTCTGCTAAAACGTGGAACTCGTGTGAATAATTACCACCAATAGCCCCTGTGTCTGCCAATACTTGGCGATATTCAAGGCCTAAACGCTTAAAGATAGCGTGGTAAGCCAAGCGCATTTTTTCGTATGATTTAAGGGCTTCTTCTTTGTTAATGTCAAAGCTATAGCAGTCTTTCATCATAAATTCACGGCCACGCATCAAACCAAAGCGTGGACGGATTTCGTCACGGAATTTCGTTTGAATTTGATAAAGCATCACAGGAAATTGCTTATAGCTTTGAATGTTATTACGGTAAAGGTCGGTCACAATTTCCTCATGTGTTGGGCCGAGGCAGAAGTGACGACCATGACGGTCCTGAATACGGCAAAGCTCTGCGTCCATCTTGTCCCAACGGCCTGTTTCTTGCCACAACTCAGCAGGCTGAACCATTGGCATCAACACTTCTTGCGCACCTGCACGGTTCATTTCTTCACGTACAACATTTTCAACTTTTTGTAACGCGCGCAAGCCCAACGGTAACCAGCTATACATGCCACTTGTTACTTGACGGATCATCCCTGCGCGAAGCAGTAAGCGGTGCGAAGGCACTTGTGCTTCAGATGGGTTTTCTTTAAGTGTTGGTAAAAAATACTGTGAAAGGCGCATAAGGTTTTGTTTCCTATTACATTTTATTTCTTTAATTTCTCTATGACTTTGTCACGCTATACAGCATAGAGCCTAGGCAAAAAAAGTCAACGATATTGCACCTTTTTGAATAATTTTTAGACTTTTTTTTGATATTAACCACTTCACCTCTTGACAGAAAAAAATAACTTTGTATTATGCAGACAGTAATGGCGATGTAGCTCAGTTGGTTAGAGCAGTGGAATCATAATCCAAAGGTCCGGAGTTCAAGTCTCTGCATCGCCACCATTTCCCACAAAATCAAATAGTTATCAGTCAATTGCGCTTAGTGCTACAAAAAGGTGCGACAAACATGACTTTTAACCCCTCTTACCTCAATAGGTCACGACATGGTATTTATTACATACGATATCCATTACCACCCGAATTACACCCACAAGGCAAACGAGACCATATTCGAATAAGCTTACAGACGCCTAACAAGCGTGAAGCCCTAGCTTATGTGGACATGATGCGTTACTCTGGCGGTCTAATTATAGAAAAGTTACAAGGTACGGGTATGGACTATATTGATATAAAGAACGCTTTAGCTAAATACTTTAAAGAGTCTTTAGTAAAACGCAAAGATAAGTTAAATAGGCTGGGTTGCCTTATGGAATAACAGTTAAGCGGTGTACACTCAAGCATAGAGCTATATGAAAGCATGGACGAAAAGAATGTTCTATTTGAAGAAAGTTTAATTCAAACTTGTAAGGATGCAGGCGTACCATACATAGCTCGTGAAGAAGAAGGTCGTGCTAACCTAGCAGAATTGTATAACAAGTCATACATACAGTTTTGTAAGGAGCTATTGGCCTTCAATGGCACATTGGCTAATATTGACTTAAGAGATGCTATAGATAAATACTTCGCCGAAAAAACCAACTCATGGGTGTCAGCAACGGAGCATCGTTACTCAAGCTTCAAAGATGCACTATTAGAGTATGCAGGAGCTTCCACTAAAATGTCTACTATAGACAAAGCCATGGCAACAAAAATTAAAGATAAGCTAGCAGAGCGAGACTGCACTAATCACACAAAGAATAATTTCTTAACTTTTTATAGACAGTTCTTCAAGTGGGCACATATTTATGACTATGCCAAAGCTACCGTATTTGTTGACATTTCTAAGGGTTTTTGAGGTGGTTTACTTTACGTAAGCTACCTCTTATCATTATGCATACCAATAGCTGCTTAGTGAGTGCCTGATACGCCTTTAAGGGGGTATTTATTAACTGCTATTCTGGTGGGATATATACGAGCTTTATTTATTTATAATAACGCATATTGATGGGTAATGTCAAGGTTTATTAAATTAAAACCAATGAAAGGGCTGATATGGTGGATTGGGATAAAGCTAAAAAGAGGCTACAAGAAGGAGCTATATCAAAGGGGGATTTAATAGCACTCTCTATTGGAATGCTTCTAGCGATGTGGTGGCTTAATGTAGACATGGAAAATGGTAATGCATTCTTTATAGGCTTGTTATTCGCTGGGTTTTATAGAGTGTTCGCTAAGGGTGATTTGTAATTGAAACCACCCTCACATTTGAACGTAACGTAACGTTATCTTATCAACGCCTCGGGCCTCTAGGTATTGACCTAGGGTTTCTTAAATGAGAACTATCTTGAATATTAACGGGTACACGCCTATATCCATACAAAGAACCGTTGCTATCAGAAAATATAACGCAGTCTACGTAATGTATTCCATTGTAAGCAGTATTCTCTTGAATAGATTCATATAGACCTGTTTCTTCATTCTCATGTCCTAAATCATTTTGAGTCCCCGCTTCTGCTCCATGATTTCTAATTGTCCATTTAACCCTTGCATCTACAGGAAATGCACTAGGGTTTTGCACCTTAAAATGCAAGTCAAAAGATTTACCAATAGGTCCCACCGCATTAACCTTAACGTTCCTACGGTTAGCAGTCTGGTGATTAGCAATTATCTCAACATCAGGAATATTCCATAAAGCTGGTAAGGTAGTACTGTTCAATACACTCTCTGATGGTTGTGGCATAAAGTGCTTGAAAGCTACCCCCCAAAGTAGTGGGCTTTCAATAGGAGCAGCTGAATTTGCCAGCTGAGCAGTTCTTAAAAAACTCGTTAACTTACTTTTAAAAGCGTCCCAATGTGTTATAGATATTCTGCAAATATTCTCTGTCGGGTCTACAGGATTCTCTTCGTAAGGTTCATAAAGTGGCGATACATGGCTGCAAATATCATTTAGAAGAGCATACAAGCATTCATCATCATTATCAGTTATAGCTCCTGTTCTTGCTAACTTTTTATAAGAATTAGCACAAAGGATAGTTAAATATATAGAAGAAGGTTTACTATCATTATCACCATCAAAGTGGAGTGCTGCCCAGCATTTCAAGTATTTTATCATTCTTCTCATACGCACTCTATGGGTGACATCACTTACAGTATTCTTGAACCAATCGTATATCTTCTTAGGGTCGGTATTAACCCATTCACCATGTTTGGTTGCTGCAAGCCTAATGTCTTCATCAGTATTTTGGTGGTAAGCGACAATATCAACATGAAAATTACCTACAAAATGCAACCTACAACAAAACTTTTTATCAGGGTTCATAACCTCTTTAGCGTCGTCATCAATGTCTAAATACTCCAAAAGAAGCTCTTGAATATTTGCCTTATAGTTGGCTGCGTCATCGCTAAATTCAGTAGCGTCTTTTTGTTGTAAAGCATATACACCAAGGTCTATATCATACTCATCATTTATAGCCATAGGTCTTATTTGCGTTCCGTACTGTACAGAGCCTTGCAGCCTAGGCAGCCATTGAGCCTCTTGAGGGTATATACGGGATAGACCTACCTTTAGATACTCAAAAACCTTCTTGTGTTTATCACGCTGTAAATCATCCTGTTCAGAACTTAAGCTAATCCTACTTGTTAGTGTTTCCTTAGATGAATCACTAGAGTAAAAAAGTTGTGCACATGTACCCATGTTATTTCCTTATTATACGTTGTTTTGGTTTGTGACTCCACACACCACCTTTACTTAAACCTGTAAAGCTGGCTTTAGCAAGTTCCTCACCTAACCCTAAAAGGGTTGATGTGGTCTGTGGCGTGGCTATATCTAGCCCAATGGATTTTGATTGTTCTGTGCTTATGTTCTCATCAATCCTGTAATAGCGTTCACCAAGCTTATGCGTCATCAAATGGTGACTGAGCTGTTGTTGCGATGCCATCATAACTTCAATCAGGCGAATGTTATCCATCCACTTCAACACCCCCATATCGTTATCAACATTAGTGTCTAATGAAAATTTTGAGGAAAGCGCGCCAATGCTAACTAACTTAATATTATCTAAATCTAGCCTCCAAAAATGTTCAGCTTCGTGCAAGGAGGCTAAGTCAGGTGCATTTGAAAAAAGTCCTCCGTCAGCGTACCTACAGTTTTTTACATCAGCTAATGGGAAGTATGTAGGAGCTGCAGATGTTGCCAATGCAATATCAATCACACTAAGATGCTGGTCATTAACAAAGTTTTCATGATGTGGTGTTTTAAACATCTGAATCTGTCCTTTTGTCATATTGACGGCAGGTATAATAACAGGGTGAAGAGCATCACCTAGCTTCGCACCCTTAGGTAATACAGATGAGATTATCGCAATGAGAGCCTCCTGAGAGTATTTAGCTGTCAAGATGCCATCATAGAAACGCTTCGTAGGAAAAAGGCTCTCACCATGGTCTTTAAATGCTTGAATCACTTTACTCATAGGTATTTCAAATGCTGCAGCAAGAGCTAGTATTCCACCAATAGACGTACCAGCTAGCAAGTCAAAATTCTGAGCAATAGGTTTGCCTGTTTGTTCTTCAAAGTAGTGCATAATACTTGCTGTGAATAGCCCTTTATAGCCACCGCCACTTAAAGCTAGTATTTGACATTTATCTGTCATAAAAACCCCTAATGTAATGTTGTTGGTAATACATATCATATACTTAACATACTTGCTAGTGTTTTGACGTAATTTCAAGTATAATCAACCTATAGTAGAACCTGTATATGCCCACCCATTTATTAGTTAGCAAAAGGATGACCAATGAGAGAAGAGTTAAAGAATACATGTTTTTTTTGTAAAGGTGGCATTAACAGTAAACAGGATAGAGATTTAGAGCATATTATCCCTAATAGTTTATTACGGTCATTAGGTATTCAAAATGCGACTTTATACGGGAATCATGAAAGAACATATAGCAGGGTAAAAGTCCCTGCTCACAGGTCATGCAACAATGGCTTTGGGAACGCTTATGAGAGCAGGGTCTTAGAGCTATTGAATGACGTTGATGCTTTATACGAAGATATATGCCTCTCTGAACCTTCTATGCCTGTCATTGGAGGAGTTAATGATAGCTCTGCTGCTATTATTTCAGCGTGGCTATGCAAGATATACTACGGCTTATTCTACAACGACTATTTAAGGGATACTAGCCTAGGCAATGATAGCCTACAAAAGCAGATTATTGATGACGTTAATTTTGATTTAATAAGGAAGTCTTACAAGGATGGCAATGCCTTCATGTTACCTTCAAGTCTATATGCCTTTAAAACAGAAAATGATGATTTTGATTTTAGGACAAGCCCTTACTCAGGAGTTATAATGTTCAAGTATAAAACTCTGGTCATGGTTCTGTGTATAGGTGACGGTTGCTTATCAAAAAACTACTTAAGCGGTGAAGTGCTTAGTCGACTAAAGGAGCATGTGCCAATTTTAGAAGCTGACCACCCTTCATTAGCACAAAATTATCTATTTGCAGAAATTAGCGCATTACGGATGTGTATCCCTAAAGCTCCATCCTTTTCGTACAATGACAAACAAATAATAAACATGAGTAGCATGACTATGGTAGCAGACCCTGACTCTTATTACAGAGTAGATGACGGCATGGTTGCTGACATGCGCAATGAAATATTGGCTGGCTTAGGCTTTATCATGCCTAGCACTATTGACTGAGATATTCATTGCGCTACAATTAGGTGAGACAAATATTTCAACCGCTTAAGCGTAAGTTTTTGACTTGATTAGTGCCGACATGGATTAAGCGTATCTCTGCTACGCACACCTTACAGTCTATGCCAAATTACTCTTAAATTAGCTATACCAAGTACATAAAAGAGAGCATACACCACACAAGCCCCTACCCTTTTTATTGATTATTTGAATTTAACCTCACTTATAGAACCACTTTGACTACTATAATGCTCCTTCAAAACACTCTCTACGCCCTCTGGTAAAAACTCTAGGAAAGTTCTGTCGTTATCATTGTCCGATTGTAGAACTTCAATAGGGTCACCACCATCAACCATATTTAAATTTGGCTTGTGAACAAAGTATCCCAATAACTCTTGCAGTTTCCTTGGGTAGCTCATTGTGTCTTCCTTCGAAATAGATAAGAAATGATTATCAGAAGACTTTAACCAACCTAAGTTATAACTTATAACGACACCACGGCGAGAAGTTAATGTTTTGTTAGCACCACCACCATGTCTTGCTGAACCAAGCCATATCAGGCAAGAACCTTTCTTCATAACCGCTGGCTCTATAGTATCATCTCCTGTCGGGTGTCTATCTCTGTCCCATAAATGACTACCTGTAATAACATTCGTAGCACCATTTTCTTCTGTGAAATCATCAATAGCCCACATAACATTTATCATCACTTGCATATCATTATCGTGAGGGAACGGGAACATAGGGTCATCCGCATGGATAATTTGACTCTTTTCGCCAGAGCCAATAGAAATGAGCTGTGATAAGTTCAATTGATATTGACTACAGTGCGGCAATAAAAAGTGATCCATAACTTTAAGGATAAGGCTATTCGTCGCCATATCTCTACACGACTTAGACTTCCCAACCATAGAACCAACACGCTTTGTTTCAAAACCAAAGAAGTAACCATTGCAATTTCTTCTTTGTTTTAAAGTATCATTACACTCACTTTCCAACAGGTTTAATGAGTGCATATCTAGCATATCATTAATAATGACAGCACCATCAGCCTCTAAACTTTGAATAATGCTTTTTGATTCCGTATTGTTTAAAAGTGTTTGAATCATGATGCATTCTCCTGTGGAATAGTCTTATCTATTATATCCAGTAACTCAATAAGCTTCTCAGTTATTAACTCCAAACCTTCAACTTCTTTGGTTGCCATTGATAAAGACCAAACAGCATTCACAAGGTCGATAATCAGATAGTTGTTATAAGCACTTTTTTCATTATTTATGAGTTGACCATCTACATACATTATAATATCTCGTTTTTTTGTGTTCATGTTTATGCCACCTTGTCTTTGTTTATATTTAATGAAAGGGTTGTTAAGTTTTGAATATATACCTCTCTTTTTTCTTGGCATTTTGATGTCAATCTTTGGTAAAACTGGTCACGAACCATAAAACGATTACCTACAACACGACACCCGTTGATATTTTGAACCGAACCCAACCTTAGAGGTGTCCAACCACATCTTTGAATTTGCTTTTCAAGGCGAACATCAGTTACAGAAACATAATTTTTTATGCGTAACTCATAAGCAAACTCTATCATCCCAGCCATAAGGATGCAGGAAACATCCATAGGTGCATATTGTCGGTCTGCACAGAACCTTGTCGTTTCCCAAGTGCTTGCACATCGAGGAACTTCTTCTATTTCAACTAAGCTACTAAAAATATCGCCTAATATATAAGGCTCTGTTGTTGGTATAAGGCGTGTGCTACCGACAGCATTGCTATCTTTATCTAGATATATAAGATAATGGGCTTCACAGGTGTCAAATTGGTCAATTTCCATATCGCCCACTGGCTCAATATCCCAACCAAGCTTGTCTATAAACACCTTTTTCCTAAGCTGGAACATAGACTCCAACTCCCTTGAATAGAGATGCATGTTGTGTTGGTTGACTAAAATTAGCATAAAAAAAATACTCCTACTTTAAGTTGTTAGGAGTATTTTATAGCTATTCAGGTTTTGAAATAACCTGTCAAAGTCCGCAATTAAGTGGTCAGATTGTAATGTACCCCTCTGCTATTGCCTTAGCGACCAAGTGGTATTTACTAGAAACTTTAAATTTATTTTTGGCATTTGATAAATGATACAAGACTGTCCGCTCTGAAATGCCTAATATCATAGAAATACCCCAGCAACTCTTGCCTTTAGCCGTCCACAGCAAGCATTCTCTCTCGCGGTCAGTTAAGTCAGCTCGTGAAATAGTTAGGTTACCGTCTCTTATAAGGTCTTTTGCAATTGAATGAAATGAAAGCGAAACAAGCATAAGCGTTTCCTGATGTTCAGACATCAGCTTTTGAAACTCCTCATCTTTATAAGAAGTAGACAATGAAAGAAGAGAAGACCTGCCATTGCCGCCTATAATTGGTATTGTTATACCGTCATTCATATTAAAATCAGATGCGGTAGACTGGTATTCCTTTACCCCTTCTTTTTTATTATCCTCAATGGTATAAGCTTGAGACCATTGAAATGGCACAATCGATTTTTTACTCAGCTTTATAACAGGGTCAACTTCAATACAATTATTGTCCATATAATACTCACCCCACTTTTCAGGGAAGTTATGAATAAAGATGGGGCTAGCCTCAGCCATAATAACCTCATCATAGGTTTGGTATGCCCATAATGGGAAACCAAGCTGTTCAAAGATACACTGAACCGCAGTGCTAAGCTCTTCGATTGTTTTACAGTGCCTTGCCTTATCTATAAAGTCTAGTACAACTTGATGCATTTTTTTCCTTAATTCACACTCATATAAATATTATAGGTATTGCTAACACCCTTTTCAAATCTATATTAAACAATATGTTATATTAAATACGCAAGGTATTTAAGCTGTATCATGTGTCACCATCAAAAAATACGTCAATGTACATCCTTGCAGAACCTAATAATATTTAGTACAATTAGGTGAGACAAATATTTCAACCACTTAAGCGTAAGCTGTTGATTTGATTAGTGCCGACATGGCTTGAGCGTATCTCTGCATCGCCACCATTTTTTGAATAAGTAATAGCCACCCTTACGGGTGTTTTTTTATGCCGAAACGGCAACGACATAACGTATTAAAAAAAAACCACAAAAACCATAACACCTTTCAAACACCCCTTAATTTCAATAATAAAAGCGACATACAACACTTCAAATACTTGTTTTACAGATAAGTAACTCTTATACTTATTAAGAGGGCACATAAAAAATGTGTATGATCGTGATAATGAACTTAATAAAAACAAAAAGGCATTTAACACCATGAGATCTTTACAAGACATTTCCATATCGAAACAATTAATGGCCTATACAACAGTATTTATAATGGCACTTGTACTTGTCGCTTCACTTGGGGCATACGGGCAGTATCAAGGTAATTTAGAAAACCATTTTTACCTAGAAAAGTTAGATAACACAAGAGCCGCGCAAGTTAACTTTAAAACGCAGGTACAAGAATGGAAAAACACTCTTATACGTGGTCAAAACAAAAAGCAGTTCATTAAATATTGGGAACGTGTTGAAAAGCGTTATGTTGACATTGACAACTCCCTTAAAGATATTGACAGTGTTTTCAAAAGTGAAGGCCTTAATAACAGCCTGATTGTTACATTACGCACCGACTATAAAAACATGATCGACTCTTACAGAGAAGCGCTTAAATCATATGACCACAGTGATTTGTCGTCCATTGAAAAAGTCGATAAGCTTGTTTCAGGTATTGACCGTGCCCCAACAGAAGCCATTGATAAAATGGTAGAAGTATTTAAAGTGCACGCTATAAAAACGGCAGATCAACACTTTATTAAAAATATCATAATCCTTGGTATTACATTACTTGTTATCGCAACGACTGCCATTGTTTTTGGTGTTATTGTTTCAAGACAAATTGTGGGGTCTATTCAAAAGATCGCAACAGGTTTAGATATACTTGCAAGCAACGACTTAACCGTTACTGTTGACAGCAATAGCCAAGACGAAATTGGCCAAGCTGCCAAAAAATTCAACTTGTTTGTAGAGAATTTGAAAGCGCAAATTCATAGCATTACAGCAGCTTCAGGCAGTATGCACAATTCTGCAGAAGAAATGGGTGAGCGTTCAGCAACCATGAGTGACTTTAGCAACAGGCAAAAAGATTCGATCACTCAAATTGTGGCTGCAGTAGAAGAAACATCTTCCACTATTCATGAAATTAATGCTCTTTCACAAGGTGCGAGATCAAACATCGACCTTGTATCAGCAGAAACAGGTGAATCAGATAAAGTAATGCGTACATTGCAAAGCAATTCCGATCAGATTGTTGAGGTCATTAAGGTGATTGAAGATATCTCTGATCAAATTAACCTTCTCGCCCTTAACGCAGCTATTGAAGCGGCAAGAGCGGGTGATGCGGGTCGTGGCTTCGCCGTTGTGGCTGATGAGGTTAGAAAACTCGCAGCAAACACCAACGAGTCCACACAGCGTATTACTTCCGTGATTTCTGAATTACAGCAAAATGTGGGGCTAACAACGACATCGTTCACAAAAATCTCATCTTCTATCGAAGAGGTTTCTGGGAGTATATCAAGCGTTTCACATGCCTTAGAACAACAGTCAACGGCGATTCAGGAAGTGTCATCTACCATGCACGAATTCTCATCAAACATGGAAGAAATGACAACCAACATCATGGCCAATGACGAAGCGGCAAATGATGTCAAAACGGAATCTGAAAACCTACAAGCACAGCTTGAAAAATTCCGTACGTAATAAAACGTTTTTGTCTCAATCACAAAAAAGCCCGATTTGTCGGGATTTTTTTTATACATGATAGCGCCACAGCACAGTCACAGGTATCACATATAGAAATAGGCACATAGCAGAAATTGTATCTTTGCAACAGTTGTAAACAATAGTTATATAAGACGAAGCCCTTGAAATGGCTGTATTGCTCAACAATCATATGTCTGATGAATTTTTAGTCACAAACTGTCCTTGTTGCTATTGTATCTCATTTTTGAATTCTCTATAGTCTCCGTCCATGAAGTGGATAGTAAGAACAGCATCACCTATATTTATGACCAGTTGGGTCATCGTAGCTCTAAGCCTTTGGCTCGGGCAATATAAGGACGTTTTTACGTCAATCTTCCATTCAATTTTTATCGGTTAACGCGTTTATAAGGGCAAAGCACAGTGGGGCAATTTACATTTTTATTATTACTTCCTTGGATACTCAGTATCATGCTTCTTGGTCGCATAAGCCTTAAAGTTATTGGCTGTCATAATTTAACAGGTATTACCAAGCTTACATTTGCATACTGGTTGGGCTATGTTGCTGTTGGCCTTATTTTTACCGTTTTAAGTATAGCAGGCTCTTTAAATATTACCTCTGTTACAACTGTACTTGTGATTGCATCGGCAACCATTCTCATTAGAAACAAGAAAAAAAACACGCTCACACATTTTGATCAAGGGCATTTTTTAAGTAGTTTATTTATTTTAGCCGCCCTTTTAACATTACCAGCAAGTATGATTGCACCAACCGAAAGCTCAAGCCTTGCTTACCACTTTGCTTTACCTAAAACCATTGCAGAAACAGGAACGCTTGTCGCCGACACAAATACATTTGCAAATGCAGGGCCACTGGTAAGCCACGTTATAAGTGCAGCGTCCTATATTGTAGGTGGTGAAACATTAATGATGCTTCACAACTGGTCCATGAGCATTATGGCTGGCCTTGCTGCATTTGCACTTGCACGCCGCCGCCTGCGCACAGCACCTTCGTGGTTGTTTGCAACGGTTGTCTTCACGCTTCCCGCCCTCACCTATACAGCAGGCACAGGTATTATTGAGCCACGCCTTATGGGGCTTATTACTTTAAGTGCATTATCGCTCTTTTTATACGCACGCAGTGAACGTCTTTCATGGCTTATTCTTAGCGCTATTCTCATAGCAGGTGCATGTAACATACATATTACAGGCTTATTTGCCGCAGGCGCTATGTTAGCGGCTCTTGTTATGATAAACAAAGATTTTGGTTACAAAAAATGCCTGGTACATACAGCCTTGTACAGTTTTGTGGCTATGTTAGTAGTTGCACCATTTTACTTATGGGCATTTCAACAGACAGGGTCCTTCTTTTTACCATTTTTAACCGATATCACAGCACCAGAAACATGGTCAGCTGCACAACAAACATTTTTCAATAACCACTACGTGCCTGAAGCTGAAATGATGGAACGCACAAAATTAAACATGATGTTTAACTACCCACTTGAAGTGACCATGAATGCACGTAACCTTGGCATTGCACATTTAGGCCTTGGCCCTGTCTTTTTGATGGCGCTCGTACCAAGCATGATGCTTCTTATGCGTCGTTTCCCGTTCATGAGCTGGGAAAAAACCATTGGTGTACTAGAACTTCATGTCGCTATATTTTGTATATACTATGCCTTATGGTTCTCCTATGGTTTCTCAATGGAACCTAAGTACCTATTAGCAACATTCCCACTACTTGCTTTACCGGCTTGGGTTGTGGGTCAAAACCTTATTGCCAGAAGTGGCTTTGCCCTGCGCAGTACCATGCTTGCCAGTATTTTTGTACTTGTTGCTATTCAAATGGGTATTTCTGTTGGTATGAATAAACCTGCTATTGCGGTCTTCTTTAAAAAGGATTCGCTTTCAACATATATTGCACAAAAATCACCTGCTTTACCTCTTGCACAGTACTTAAAGAGCACGATGGAAAAAGGTGACCGTGTTGTTTATACAGAACTTGGTACCATGAACTATCAGCTGGGATCAAAGGGTATTTACGCACCGGCTGTCTTCCAAGAAAAAATTCCTGTGGCTTACGGCAGCCCAACCGATATTTTAAATGCGGCTCTTAACCAACGCATGACCATGTGGGTAACAAAAAACAACGTGATGAACCCCGCCTTCGACACAAGCTTTAACGCACATAAAAACTTACGTAAGCTTATAAGCTATGGATGCTTTAAAGAAGAAAGTTATATAGAGCCAAAACATGGCGAAAGCTACTATATTTACCGTTACGTACAAAAATGCGCAGGCCACAAAGACCCCATAGATCAATATCTCGCAAATATTGTTTACTAGAAATCAACAGCACCTATTGAATTTAAAATTCATTTTTTTAGGTTTATTGTAAATACTAAAAGTGTATTTATATCAAAGATTTTGACATAAACCTCCTACATATACATCCATAAAATTAATTAAATTAAGCACACAGAGGTTGATTTATGCCCCTCCCTTACATACATATAATAACATCAAGTCAATTTTATTTTAGAGGCATTTATAAACGTGAACATAACAAAGCTTAATACCGACCATTCAACTGACGCTACAGATATTTTAGCGAGCTTTGAAGTTAAAGGTGCTGAATTAAGCACCAGTGACGCCACACGTATTATAAGCAATGCCGCCAATGGTAATAATATCGAACGTTTTTACCCTTCCATGACAAATAAAAGCAGCCCTATTGCAAGGCCTGTTTGCGCCCATTATGTTGAGGCTGATACAGTTGAAGTAACACTCGCTATTCCGCACCACTGCTTTGACGAAGGGTCATTAACCCGATTATTAAACACCTTGCATACAGCGCTTGATGGCACTGATTCTAAACTTGTTGACCTGCATATCCCTAAAAATATACTCAAACATTTTGGTGCCTCTAATAAAGACGTTAAAACACTATGCACACAATTAAAGGCCTACGATAAGCCATTGTTCACAGGGCAAGACCCTTGGCAAAAAAGCGCCTTCATTTTTGATGTTATTAAGGGTGGTAAGGGTACGTTAGACGCAAAAGTTACAAAAGTTCAAGCATAAACCTTACGGTACCAAGCCTATGTTTGGTAAAATCTTTCGACGATTTTCAGGCCATTTTAATAACTGTTTCAAGGCCTTGACCTTGGTAATACCGCTTTTCCCTAAAAGCTTAACCGTTTGCAAGTAACTTTTATAAGCATTTTCGGTTAACAGTGTTTCTAAGTAGTCGGCCTGTGCATCCTCATTAAAAGGAACAATATTTTCAGGCATTTTATGCCCTGTAAGCGTCACGTCTTCAAGGATTTTTTTAACTTCAAAGTCGCTACTATCTTCCATACTATAAGAATGAAGCGGTAAGCCCATCATATTACCCACAGCCTTCGAAACAACATGGCTTGAACAAGGGTTACTTAAATTTTGCCCTGTTATATAAGCCAAGGCTATATTAATACGTGAAAGGTCTGTCATGGTGATTTTTGCCATGTCACCTAGTTTTTTTGATGAATATATTTCCTTGCAGTCTTTATTGTTTGTCGATAAACGCCAATGAACCGTGTCGTAACCGAGTAAAAACACACCATCACGCTTAGTATCACGTGAAAAAAGTGCTTTTGGTAATGCGCGCTCAAGCGGGGAAACACTTAATTTATAAGCAACCTCAGAACCCTGCGGTGTAAAAATAAGAGACGCCTTATTAAGATCAAATAAATAGTCACCTTCTAAAGGTAAACCTATAAGCTTGGCAATACGGTTGTCGTCAACTTCAATAAAAAAAGTTAGGTATGCGTCTTTTAATTTAAGCCCGTAACCCGCTAATGCTGGCTGAATAGAGGCCATAACAAAGAATAAGAGTGTTAAAGTGGCATAAAAGTGCCTTATTTCGAATCGAACAGTTGATTTCATGGGCCCCTATTGCTACCTTATCATATATGATTATAAATTACTGAAGTTAAGGATAAGCTTTCATGAGAATCAATGGCAACCAAATTCGTCCAGGAATGATAATAGAACACCAAGGTAACCTTTGGCGTGTTGCAAAGATTGCGCACACCCAACCTGGCAAAGGCGGTGCATACACGCAAGCTGAAATGAAAGACATCGTTAACGGTACAAAACTAAACCAACGCTTCCGTTCATCTGAAGCTGTTGAAAAAGCACGTCTTGACCAAGTAGAAATGCAATATCTTTACGACGATGGCGAAATGCTGAACTTCATGAACAATGTAAACTACGAACAACTTGCTCTAAATTATGATATTTTAGGCGAAGGACGTGTTTGGTTACAAGAAAACATGATGGTGAAGGTAGAAATGTATGAAGATAAAGCCATAGGGGTTGAAATTCCAGAAAAAGTTACCATGAATATAACTGAAGCTGATGCCGTGGTTAAAGGACAAACACAATCTTCATCCTTTAAGCCTGCCGTTTTAGAAAATGGTGAAACTGTTTTAGTGCCACAATTCATTTCCTCTGGAGAGAATATTGTGATAAACACTACCGACGGTACATATATGGAACGCGCCAAGTAAGCAAACGACCATATAAAACCACAGCTCTTTTGAAAATATAAATAGGAAACCTTTTTTATGAAACAGTCTATGAAGCGTATGCGTGACGGCGATATGAACTTTTCTGAGAACCCTCAGTTAAACATTATGGAAGTTCTTGTACGTAAAGCAATGAACCCTTTCCGTTTTGCGTTCGGTGACCTTGAACAAACTCTAGTAACAAAAGAAGGTGGTGCTGAACAAGCAACTGAAGTTAACGACAAACTTCTTAAATTCTTCCGTAAAGAAATCTCTGAAAAATACGCTCAAGAAGCAGCAGTCGTTATGTATGGCGACGATACAGATATTCCAGCAACAGGCGCTGTTTGGGTTGCCCACAGTTGCGGTAGCCTTGTTAACCTTAGCCACGGTAATGAAGATGTATGTATTTACATCGCTTACGTGGTTGACGGTAAAGCTGAAAGCGCTGTTGTTTTATACCCTATTACAAACGAAATTTATGCCATTGAAAAAGGTAAAGGTGCGCGCAGCCGCACAAGACGTTTACGTGTGACAGGTCGTGACATGCTTGAAAACAGCCTTGTTTCAGTATTCTCTCCTATTACAAGCACTGAAGACGATACGAAGTTTTTAGATGCCATACGTGCAGTACGTGCCCACAAATGCCACACGCGCATCTCTGGTAACGTTATCCACGATGCTTTAAGCCTCAGTGCTGCCAAGCTTGATGCCATGGTTGCAATGAACCTTAACCCAATGGACGTATTGGTTGCTGAGTTCATTATCCGTGAATCAGGTGGTTACACTTGTGAAATTGATAACAGTACCGTTGAAATTGGTAGCACAAGTATTATTGCCGCCAACCACAAACTTCAGGGTAAATTACTCAAAGTTCTAGCAACTGTTTAAAGACAGCTCTAACCCATAATAATAAAAAGCACCCAAACAGGTGCTTTTTATTTGGATAAACAGTATTTAAAACTCTCCAGCTATAAGCTTTTCTAAGTCCTTGTATAAAGCCTTGCCTGTTGCCGCATATTCTTCTGCCGTGTGTTTACCAAGGTCATTGGGTACAAAGGCGAAATCTAAGCTTGCGGCTTTAGCAGAATCATAATCACGGACAGAATCACCAACAACCAGTACCTCTTCAGGTTTTAAGTTATGGTCTTTCATGCAGTCAAATAACATCCCTGGCTTTGGCTTTGAACAGTCGCAACCTTCATCCGCTAGGTGCGGGCAATAATAAAAAGCGTCAATATCGGCTGCGTCACCTAATAAAGCATTTAAACGATCATGAATTTGGTTCAACACTTCAACTTTTAGCAAGCCTTTATTGATACAGCGTTGCTGTGTAAAAACGTACAGTGCAACGCCCTTACTTTTAAGCTGAGCCAAACTTTCTTGAACATGCGGCAATAACTTGATGTCTTTAGGTGACAAAACATAACCCCCTGGCCCCGTTGACGTTGCATTTAGGGTACCGTCACGGTCAAAGATGATAGCTTTATAAGGCATTTAAATATCTTCTTTCTTGAAAAACTTTTTAATCAGTCCATAATTAATACAGCTTTTAAAATTAAATTCAAAGAAATAATGGGATAAACTGAATGGATGCTCTCTTCATTGGCCACAACTACACTGATGTGACTTTTCTAACAGATTACCTACCAACAGGTGATGAAAAACATGTAGGACAAGACTATGCCTTTGGCGTAGGCGGTAATGCCGTGGTTGCAGCTTTTACAGTTGCAAAACTAGGCCTCGATGCAGGGCTGTTGACACAAGTAGCCGAAGACAGATTAGGTGACCATTTTTTACAACGTGCAGCAAGACGTGGTATTCGAATATTCCCTCGTGCCGTGGACAGAAGCTCATTATCACTTATTCTACCGAACAGCGGTAACAAACGTGCCATTGTACGCTGCCGTGATCTTGAATATTCTGGCCCCATCCCCAAAATCCGCTTAAAAAACGTACAAGCCATTCATGTTGATGGACATATGCCTATCAGCGCCTTAGAGTATGTCAAAAAAGGGCGTGAAAAAGGCATTTTAACATCACTTGATGGTGGCACAGTACGCCCTGGCATGGCAGAAATTTTAGAATATATAGATATTGCCGTGGTTTCAGAAGACTATGCCAATGACATGAAGCTAAGCCATGAACAAACTTTGGCATATTTACATGAAAAAGGTGTGAAAATTGCTGCAGTAACAGTCGGCGACAAAGGCTTACTATACAGTGAAGGTCACGGCATTAAAACATTACCTGCCTTAGATATCCCTATGGATAAAATTATAGACACAACGGGTGCTGGTGACGTCTTTCATGGCGCTTACGTTTATTCATATATTGAAAACCCTGAACGTTCATGGGAGGATCACTTTAAATTTGCACGCTGTGCGTCTGCATTATGTATTCAAAAAATGGGTGCCGAAACGGGTATACCTATACTTTCTGATGTGGAAGAACTTTACGAAAAAACAAAGTAAAAGCAAACATCAATAAAGCTTAATTACAGTAAAAATAACTTTTTTTTAATAATTGTGCCTTTTTCATACACAATAGGCTTGCATTCAACATTAAACATGGTTATATTCTGGGTCACTTGGACATGGGCAGGTAGCTCAGTTGGTAGAGCAAATGATTGAAGCTCATTGTGTCGGGGGTTCGATTCCCTCCCTGCCCACCATTTAAAACGCTAACGTCACATTGACTTACAGCTTAAATGGTAGCCCGTGTTACAAGTCATCAAAATTATCCATGGTGCACTCACGGTGCAGTAGCCAAAAAACCAGCATCAAACTCTCTAAAATTTGATATCTATTCCAACGGCTGATTATACATATATTTTATTTTTGTGCACTTTTTTTATAATGCTTACAAACTTAGTTTAGTACATGCCATAGCCACGTGCAGGAGGTACTTTGCTTTTTGAATCTCAATGCTTTCAGTTCATGACTTAACCAGACTCGAGACACACCATTACTTAAAGTGCATTCTCCACTCATTTTTTTATTTAAATGTTCAAATCACAGACCAACCCATAATTTTTTAGTTGATTACTCCGTACACAGGAGTTATATATCATTATAATATTCGAGGGAAGGTCTTATTATGTTAACTACATTAAAGAAGTTCAAAGAATCTACTGTGTCTATGAAACGTGATGTTATATCGAGTCTCATTTATATAACAGGATTTAAACACTTAATTGGTTATACACTTTTACTAGGACTTCCATTTCTAATGGGTGGATTTATCTCAGAAACTCATAATTTTCAATTTATCAAACTTATAGAATCAGAAATAAGTAATACTGTCGTATCTATAATTATTATGTCATTTTTCGAATACTGGTTTCATAGGTCCTTCCATAAGATTAAACCACTATGGAAGCTTCATAAATTCCATCACTCAAATACAGAAATAAAAAGTTTTGCACAAGAAGATTCATGTATAATAAATCAAATATTTGGAACGAATGGTGGTGGTTTATTACATGTTCTTTAAAAAACTTAAATCATCTTTAGCTAGAAATTTTAAAAAACTAAAAAGAGCTTAAATGAAAGAGACTCACATACTTATAAACTTACAGTTATTACGTTTTATTGCGGCATTTATGATCGTACTAACTCATATTATTTTATTTGGGAACCGTAAGTACGGCCTTGATTTACCATCATTATTCGATGCTGAGCTAATTTTAAGGATAGGAGTTGATATCTTCTTTGTTATCAGTGGTTTTATTATGACTTTTACAACCAAATACAAACCTGTTTCTATTAAAGATTTTTTATATAATCGTTTTACAAGAGTTTACCCTGTTTACTGGATAATATGCTTAGCCCTACTGCCAATTTTAATCTTAAAGCCTGAATGGATAAACGCAAGTAGTTCTGTCCCACCATCATTTTGGCATTCATTTTTCTTATTTCCAACAGAAGGTGCACCATTGCTAATGGTTGCGTGGACACTAGAGTTTGAAATGTTCTTTTACATCATATTTGCATTAACAATGTTTATGGGACACCGTAAACAGATAACAGCTATCACAATTTTATTTTTTCTTTCCTTTACGCTTGGAGAGCACTTAAATCCTTCGGATAATACACAAGCATTACTAACATTAACCACATCCTCTATGCTGTTAGAGTTTGTAGCAGGTATGTGGCTTGCCCATGCCTACGAAAGAATAAAAAAATCTAGAGTTTTAGTTGCTTCTTTATTTATGTTTGCAATAGTCACAACGCTAGCTATCCTAGTGCTTGAAAATATGCCTCGAGGCTTTATTTATGGCATACCTGCTTTTTTCTGGGTAGCCACATTCCTATTCGCTGAAAAAATAAATTGGAGGGCTCATAAAGCTATAAGTCTATTTGGTGGAAATATCTCCTATGCACTTTATCTAGTCCATATACCAGTTATTATATCCATAGCCAAGACGTGGCAAATGTATAATCTTGAACAAGTTATACCAGTTGAAGCTATGTTATTATTTGCCACACTAGCAAGCATAAAAACTGCTACAATATTGTTTTATGTAATTGAAAAACCGAGCTTAAAATGGTTACGTAACTATAACAAACCCTAAATAAGATTATTTCTTATTTCCTCTTGACGCACAACCAATGCGACCTTTAATAGATTTGCAAACGCCATTGAGTGCATACCAAACAAAATAATAAACACTACGTAGATGACTCACTTCTTTTTCGTCCTTAATCATCTGCCAACGCATTTTAATGCTTCTACCTTTACGATATGTTTTAGAGTCGGTGTGCACACGGTAATATGCCAATGGTTCATGTATAATTGCACCGAAAGGCTTTTCTTTTAAAATATCCAACCAAAGCTGTAAGTCTTGTGCAACGGGCTTACTACCCATATACATTTTCCCTAACTGATGTACATCATACATAGCTGTTAAGCAGCCAATATCGTTTGCCTTAAGCATTGAGAAATATGTAACATGATCTTTAGACGGTGTAATAATACCTGTCACCTCGTCATGTTCATTTATAACATAGTAATGAGTTCCTGAAAGAGGTGCCTCTGTACTTTCCATAAATAACACCTGTTTTTCTAACTTATCTGCCCTCCACTTATCGTCACTATCAAGAAATGCGACATAGCGGCCTTTAGCTATTTTAATTGCTTCTTTTCTAGCAAGCCCTGAACCTATAGATACATTTCCATTTAATATTTTAATACGTTTATCATCTTTGGCAAACATCTCAATAATATTTTTACAGCTGTCTTTAGAACCATCGTTAAATATAATCAATTCCCAATTTTCAAATGTTTGCGCTTGTACACTTTCAATAGCGCTTTTTATAAATTTTTCTGCGTTATAGCATGGCATAATAACACTAACAGCTACGCCGTATGATTCGGTTGTTTTCTTATTTTTATCTGCATTAGAATAGTCATTTTTTTTATGTTGAATAATATTCATCCTGGTTACTTCCATCAAAACAATAAGAACAACAAGGTAGCTTAGCCAATAAGAATGGAAGATAGATGTAAGAGTCATACTTGCTGTAGTAAAGGCGACAAGGCCAGATAGTGAACATAATGCTGTTATATGAAAAACAGGGTTCGTATAACTTACATTTTTATACAGCGTTTTAATCAATCGATACATAACTACAAGCACAAACGAAAGTGCGAAGAATAAACCAACAGCACCTGTTTCAAGTAAAATCTCTATAAGCGCATTGTGTGGGTGCATTGTAGATGTAAGCGTAACCTCTGAAAAATCAAGTTTACGAAAACCTTTAACGCCAATACCAAGCCATGGATGATCCATATATTTTTCTAGCGCAAAATCCCAAATATTTAGACGACCAGAGCCCATACCATTTGGAGAACTCAGAGTTAAACGTGATGCAAAAGCGTCAGCAGAAACATGCATTTTATGAATAATAAGGCCTATAATAACACCTACTACAGCTATCACCTTAAATATGAGGCGGTTGCGTCTTTTACGGTAAACCGTCTCCCAGGGGTAAGAAAAATAAACGACAGATGTAGAAGCTACAAGAGCCAACCAGCCGCTACGCCCCCCACAGGCAACGCTTGCAGTAATAGCAAGAGCAGGAACGACCCAATAACGAAAATCTCTTTGATTTAATGTATAGCCAAGTGCAAATGGCAAAACAATAGCTATAACTGAACTAAATTTGGTAAGTTTTGGGTTTTCACCATGCACAAATTCAGTAAAAGCTGGGATAAGGTTTGTATGGTCTATTAATGCCCATACTGAAAAAAATCCGAGTGTGTAATAGGTATATTTAAGAAAGTGTTCAAAGTCGCTTGGACGTGCATATCTAATACCTGTAAACATAATAATACCGCCAAGTAAAACAGCTACAATTTTTCCCCACTGACTCATATTATAGTCAGGGTAAATACCCAAGTAAGAGGAAACGCCTGAGGAAAGTATAAATAGCAGTAAAATTCGTAACGGCCAATTTTTGATAGCGCCCTTTAACATATTAAATGAAAAAACATCACCGCGATTTTTAAACAAAGGAATGAGCGATATAATCAATGCAAGTCCAACAAAAACAGCAACACCGCCTTTATTTAAATATAGAGACGGTAAACCTAGAGCAATAAGTATAAAAATAAGCCTAAATAGCATGCTTGAAACTTTTAAATATTTAATATGATAACTACTGAATTTATAAAGCATGCCCTCTTAATATGCAAATTTAAAATCTAAAGCATCACTGACAGACAAAACAATCCTTTAAATATCTGTGAAAATCATTGTAAATAAACTTTAAAAATGCTTATATTGTAGACAGTTTTAGAGCATCTAATCACTTAAAAAGTAATTTTATAATGTCAAATACACCTAAGTCCCAAGATAAAAAAATTCTTATTGTTTCCGTGTCAATGCAGGCTGGTGGTGTGACAAGGGTTTGTGAGAATTTAGCCGTAGCATTAAGTAAACAGGGTTACAAAGCATCTATATTAAGCATGGTAGACAATGTGACTAGCCCACAATTACAAAGATTAAATGAACATAATATTGGCTATTACAGCACTTCAAATAAAGCCTTTGGCCCAAAACAAATATTTACAGTTACAAAAGACTATTACAATTTTATAAAAAACAATAAATTTAATGCAATTTATATTGCATGTCTTATCCCTGCAATTGTTTGCCTATTGGCCAATATATTTGCAAAATGTAACGCAAAGACAGTTGTAAATTTCCATACATGTTTGTCAGAATATTTAGCCAGCCAAAACAATATTAAGACCGCTATTTTAAAATCGCTTTTCTTTATTGTAAGAAAAGCTGATATCCTCGCGAACGATTCTGCTAAAGCAGCAAAGGATGCTGAAAAAGTATTAGGAGGAACAAAAGTGCATTGCCTATATAACCCGGCTTGTACAGAGGAAGAATTAACTCATACATCAACAGAAATACCGCACAAGTGGCTAGAAGATAAAAACCTTAAAGCAATCGTCACTTGCGGCCGACTATGCAAAGAAAAGAACTTTTCTCGCATGCTTGAAAGCTTTGCGTTAATCAACACACAACAAAACAACACAAGGCTAATCATTGTTGGTAGCGGTCCCTTAATGAACGAATTACAACAGCAAGCAAACAATCTAAACATAAGTGAATATGTTGATTTTCTGGGCATGAAAACAAACCCTAAGGAATATTTCTTTCACGCTGATCATTTTTGGCTAACATCAAACCTCGAAGGATTTTCTCTCGTTTTAGCAGAAGCATTAAGCATGGGCACAGACTGCATGTCTGTTGACTGTCCTCATGGCCCAAGAGAAATTCTAAAAGATGGTAACATCGGCCTACTAATACCATTTAACGCAACAAATAAAGAAATGGCCAATGCCGTTATTAAACACATGAAAAAACCACTAGAAGATAAGTTGTTTTATCGCAATCGTGCTAGCGATTTTACTGATGTTAAATCAGCAGAAAGATTTTTAGAACTTCTGAACGACACCTCTACACAGCAAACAAACAAGGAAGAATACAAATGAAGATTATAGTTGGTATTTGCACTTATAACCGCAATGAAATGTTGAACAAACTATTAGAAAGCCTTCATTCACAAATAAATATACCTGAAGAGATAACGCTTGATATTATTGTATGTGATAACAGCATGAAACAATCAGCTAAAGACGTTTTAACTCATAAGGAAATTTACCTACATGAAAACATAGAAGGTATTGTACATGCGCGCAACAATATCCTTTCATACACAATGAAAAATAACTATGGCGCACTTATATTTCTTGATGACGATGAAATCGTACAAAATGATTTTATAGATAACTACGTAATGGCTTACCATGAGCTCAACAAACCAGCATTTATTGCCGCTCCTGTAAAACCTCTTATAGATAAAGAAAAATGTGCCGTGCCTTGGCTAGAAAATACATCTTGTTATAGCACACCCACACGCGCATCAGGCCCTCTTACGGACAAACAAATAGTAGGATGCGGCAATGTACTTATTAATTTAGAATTTATCAAAAAGCATAAAATCACCTTTAATAAAGACTTTAATGTTTCGGGAGGTGAAGATGCTTTATTCTTCTTTGAAATACAAAAAAATGGCGGTCAAGGATTTTGGCTTACAGGTGCTGAAGTTAGCGAAGGGTTAAGTGACGACAGATACACTTATTCATACTTTAAAAAACGTTGTTTTACACTTTCATGCTCAGGTGTAAGAGCTTATATGGTGGCCTATGGAAAAATGGCAGCTATAATAAAATGGCTTCCTAAATCTGTTTTGCATATTATTTTTAGTATACCGCTTTTATGTACTGGTATCATTTCCCAAAAATATAAATATAAAGGCGTACAACACTTTTATGTTGGTATTGGGCAGGTTTGCGGATTGGTAAACATTAAATTAAGACCTTACAAGCAAAACAAATAGCGATAAGTATATTTATTTATTTGTTTATATTATAAATAAAGTTTACGTATAGTATGCACAGTAAAAATTTTAAGGAATTAGCAGTGATACCAAAATATAAAGATCTATTTAATGCACTTGAAAAATTTGATGTAGGCTATTGCATATTTAAAAGCTTAGAATGCCTAAGTGATGACTTGATCGGTGCAAGAGGTGATCTAGATATCCTAGTCAATGAAGATACTGATGATTTAAAAAAAGCAATGGGATCGGCAGGATTTACGCCCGTCACATGGCCTTGTAAATTTAGTGGCATGTGGTTTTATATCTCGTATTGCGCAGTAAGTAAAAAAACTGCTTTTGTTCATTTTCATGACCACATCCCTGTTGGAAACAACAAGCAATACAAATGGAACATCGCAGAACATTTTATTGACAACGCTATTACTGATAAAAATTTCAACGTAAAAGTAGCCAGCCCCGAAGATGAGTTTGCGGGCTTAATCTTACGTCTTTCATTAAAGAAAACTATAAAAAGATCAGATACTAATCATCTAAAAGAACTTTCAGTCGAAGCTTTAAAGCATAATTGGCACAACAAAACTATAGATCAATTACTATCATTAACTAAAGTACACCGCCCTGAGTTTTTCAAGAAAATAATCAGAACTGATAACTTAAAAGATACTCTCAAAAACTTTGGTAAAATCGCTCATAAACATTTTGGCAAAAACATTTGTTCTAGTTTATTCTTTAACAAAAAAGCAGCTATTTCCAAATTCGTATTACGAGTTATTGCATTCTTACGTCGTAAATCAGGGGCCCCACAAATGCGTAAGAAGTCTTGTGGTCGCCTCGTCGCCTTTATCGGTGTTGATGGTGCAGGTAAATCAACACAGGTTGACCTTATTCTAAATACAAACTACTTCCAGCGTACTGGCGTAAAACGCATTTACTTTGGCGCTAATGAATTTTGGATACCAGGTCTAACATGCTTCCTAAAAGTTGCAAACGCAAGTAAGCTTGGGTCATTCAGTCGTAAAATATCTATTTTACTGACAATATTAGATCGCCGTTTACGCCTTTTAAGGGCTCTTTATTACAAAGCAAAGGGCTACCTTGTTATTTGTGACCGTTATTTTTATGATGATTTAATGTATTGCGAAAAGGTAAAGTTATCTGGTCGTAAGGGCAAAAAAATTAAGTTCCTTCGCTTTTTAAATAACAGAATTGGCTACACACCTGACGCTACTATCTATTTACGTATAAGTGGTGAAGAGGCTTATAAGCGCAAGCAAGACTATACTGAAGCTGAAAAAAAAGAAAATGTAAAGGTGTATGACGCTACTTTACTAAATAGAAAAGAAGTACACCCCATTGATGCTACATTAAGCATTGATATAATACATGCACAAATTGCACCTATTATTTTACCTGAATTACAAAATAGCTCAGAGGCAAAATAGTGTGAAAAAAAAAATAATCAGTACAGGTGTATTTACCACTATTAATCTCATTAAAAGCTCTGTTATGCTTTTGCTTCTTCCGCTTCATACCCATTTTTTAGCACCAGAAGAATATGGTATTGTTGTGACTATGTCAGCGGTAACAACCTTCTTCCTCGCTTTTAATGGTCTCGGCATCAAAGGTGCTTCACTTAGGTTTTTAGCCGATACAAAAGCCTTTGACGACAATGAATATATGCAACGCTTGCTATCAACGTTATTTACATGCGCCGTCTTATTTTCTATTGCATTTTGTTTTGTTGCAGCTTTACTATTATATGGCATTAGCTTTACCGCTAGCTGGCAACCATGGTTTTATTACGGTATCTTTGCAATTTTGCAGGCAACACTTATGTCGCCGATATTTATGTATTCTGAATACCTGCGTGTTCATTTAAAAAATAAAAAATTTTTAACACTTCATATAAACATTATTACACTGATTATCCTTAGTAACTTACTGTTTGTGGCAGGTTTAAAACTTGGTGTATTAGGCGTATTTCTTTCAGTTTTACTATCCTATAGTGTTGGTATTTTACTTTGTATATATTGGCTTATAAAAGACAATTACAAATTTGACAAAGCCTTAGTTAAACCACTAACAATTTTTGGATTAAACATGTTGCCACATGTTATATTCAGCACGCTCCTCCCTATAGTTGATCGCTATATTATAGTGGCACTAGAAGGTCTAGAAAAAGTTAGTTTTTATACTGTTATAAATTCTTTATGTGCCGTTCTTTATACTATTGCTGTTAATATAGGTATTACCGTACGTTCTGTAATATATAGATATATAGAAGAAGGTAAATACAAAGATGTCCATAAGTTACTGCAAAATTGCTCAGCTGGCCTCTCAGTAATTGCAGCACTATGGATTATTTGGGCTCAGGAAATTATTATGATGCTCCTACCAAGTTCTTACTATGTAAGTTACGACTTTGTTACTATTTTAAGTTTACGTTTTTTACTTCATATAGGTCCTACTTTTTACCTAGCTGGTATTTTGTACCATGAAGGTGGCAACCGCAAGGTATCTAAATTATCTTTTATATCTCTTATTACTATAATTGTATTAGGATACATTTTCACCACACTTTATGGTGTAATGGGTATGGCTTTAGCTGGTGCTATATCTGCCTTTACTTACCTTGTTTTATGTTGTTATCAAGCAAAAAAAATAAACAATCAGACAAACTGGAGCATTATGCATAGTATCGCCCCGATGCTCTTTATCTACGCACCTATTGCATTGTTCATTTATCTACAAGGGTGGCAGGAAGACGTAAATATATATTCAATACTTACGAAAGGTTTACTTTCCCTCATCCCTATCGGTTTGGGCTACCTAATATTAAAGTACAATTCCAATAAAAGTAGAGAGCAAAAAGTCGTATGATTCACGCACATTATTATCGAGGCAAATTATGTTTTGCAAGCCTAGAAAAACCGTCGAAGGGAAGTATAAAGCTCGGTATAAATTTCTTTATGCCAACAGGCTTGCGATCAAAAACACATAAATTCATTTGGAAACTTAAATCTATACTTGGCATTTTTAGTGTAAATAAAGAGGAAAACAAACCTCTTACAGAGAAGTTAGTATCCATAAGCACAATTTTGCAAAAAGAAGGCTTTAATAGTGACGATATCATATTCCTCTTCCCTATGGACGAAACAAGTAAACGTATCTATTTTCAAACAACATATAATGATGATGTATTATTTTGGAAGTCTGTTTTTGACAAAACAAACGCTGCTCGTCTACAAACTGAATTTAATACACTGCAGGAAGTCTCTCAAACGCCTGATATTAACTTCACGGTATCAAAGCCTAAAAAACTCATAGTACATGAAAATATATGCTTAATGAGCTTTAATTATGAACCGACAAACTCAAGAGCCAAGCTTTCAGGAAGTGAGGAGGACATTCTTATTTCTAGATTCGCTCAGTTTAATCAAATTGAGAAAAACTCAATGGATATTAAAACCTGTTCCTGGTGGAACGACAGTTTAACAGAAAATATCCCCAGTAAAATTAATTTAAAAACAATAGATACCGCTTGGGCTCACGGAGACCTTTCAGCACAAAATATTTCATTTACTAAAGGTAAATTACGTGTATTTGACTGGGAAGACTTTACAAAGGATGCACCTTTATATTCAGATATCACTCGCTACCTTACATCTACCGAGAAACAACGATTTCATGGTGCTGTACGTGCAGAAGTTATTATAACTTTAATGAGTAAAACTAAAATGTCAGTTAGTAGTATTTGCGCTGTTGGCCTTTTTCTTATTTCAAAGAACCATACTGACAAGCCAAATTTAATTGGCCACTACCTTATAAATTGCATCAATGAATATTTTATTGTACAAAAAAATATATAGGTTCCTAAAAAACACTTATCACAAAGATTAGATATTGCTATTTTATAGTAATCATTATAAATATTGTTAAAATTTATCTAAATGTAATTTAATAGAAAAGAGCGGATTTTATGCGTATATTATTTGTAGGTGGTATCCAACAAAAGGATAAAGCTAATAAGTATTATAATACAGTTCAAAAACTCATAAATGGATTCACGCGTGAGGGGCATAACGTTATACATTTTTCTGACCGTGACGTTGCTAGACAGAGTAATATATTTAATATTAGAAAATTAGGTAAGAAAAAATGCAATGTAACATTTATTGAGCAAATTACATCGTATAGACCTCATCTAATTGTGTTAAAACATGCAGATAATATAACCGCAGAGTCTCTTATTCGTATAAAAAGTAAATTCCCTGAAATTAAAATAGTTCAAATAAATATTGATGCTCTTTTTAATCCAGATAACGTAAAACGTATAAAATCTAAAAGTGGATTGGTTGACGCGAATTTTTTAACAACTTATGGAGATGCCGTTAAAAAAGTAAAACAAAACAACAAACCAATTTACTATATCCCTAACCCTGTAGATAAAAGTATTGAATCACATAAAGCATTTGAAGTAGATCCTTCTATTGACTTGCTATTTGTTTGTGGAAATGCTCCAAATGGTGATCGACGATTCCATATTCCTCATAAAATAATAAACAACTTACCAAATTTAAATTTTAAATACTGTGTAACATCACGTGGTACTGCCTTATGGGGGAATGAATATAATAAGGTATTAAAAGACAGTAAAATGGGCTTAAATCTTTCACGTACAAAAGAACGTATATTTATTGCAGAGCCAGAAGACCTTTACATGTATTCCTCTGATAGACTAGCACAGTATATCGGTAATGGACTGCTAACCTTTACAAATGAAGAGTTTAGTATAGGTAAACTATTTACGAAAGACGAAATGGTTTTCTATAAAGATGATGAGGATTTAATTAAAAAAATAAAATATTTTAAAGAGAATGTTGAGGAGAGAAAACGTATAGCAAAAAATGGATGGAAACGTGCCCATAAAGATTATAACGAACGTCTATGTGCACGATTTATTATTGAGGTGACATTCAACAAAATCAAAACAAAATTCTCTTGGCCAACAAAGGCTTTTTAATAAACCTACAGATAAAAAAATGTTAATCGCAGTTCTTTTTTAAGCATTAATGTTATCTGGTGGTTACGTGATTGCTACAAAATTTGTAGATCATACACATACTGACAATAAAAAATCGACCATAGTGATGTATATGGTTACCATAATAACCATAAATCAAGTGGGCATCACCGCTATTAATAAATATTAACGGTAATGACTTATATTTAGACTACATCCTCCCAAGATATTAAATACTGGAAAGTATCTATATATACCAAGTAATCCGTCTTGTAAGAACTTTGAAGCTTGTCTGCAGACAGACTTCTTTGCATTATATTATGATATAATCGCCACGATACATTAAACTGTCAGGTGACAAAACCTCTAGAACCTCAAAGCCTTACGTCATACTTAATTAGCTTAGCATTAGTTTTCTGTAATAATTTATTTAGTAGTTAAAGTGCTTCACTGTATTTTTAGAAATAGTACGGCATATTACATTGTCTTTTTCTGCCTTTTTCAGGAGGCAAGGTTTTTATCACAGAGTTAAACCATTGATTAGATTTTTTACGCCACTCGCCTTTCATATCATAGTCAGAAAACGGCGTATGGCTGTGTAATGTTGAATACATGTTATGTATCCAACAAGCGGTGTCACGATCTTTTTGACCAGACTCCCATTTGTTAAGTAAATGCTCTAGATATATCTTGCGCCATTTATAGGACATATCCATATCTTCATAAAGATGGTGATAAAATTTAATTATACTTCGAACTTCATGTTGTTTATTTTCACGGAAAGATTCATCCTTCCAACCTTCTGTCATCTTTTCGTCAAATTCTTTTAAATATTTTCTTGCTAGGTCATATTCTTTTTGCGATTCTTCATCTTGCCCCAAATTTTTTAAACTTCTAGAAATTAACCAGCTTGTTTGTGTTAAACTATATAAAGAATTCACATTATTATTGTCTTCTTTGTACCGCACTAAAGCGTCTTTTCGGAATTTTGTTTGATGCTTTATGTCAGATTTAAAACCTTCTATTCTTATAGGTCTAAACTTCTCTTCATGAGCTTGTTTTCTTTTTTTGTATTCTTTATACGATTTTTCAGAGTTTGCGAGAAGGGCTAAACGCTTATCTTCTTGCTCCTGTTTTTTATGTTCCTCTTTGTATTGCTTATAAGCGTCTAAGGCATAAGGGTGACCAAACCAAACCACCGCAACAGCAACTACACCTAAAATATACTTTTGACCTACACCCACAAAAAACAATCTTTATTTAGTAATTTAAAAATTAATCGCTTAAGGTTCCACTTACTTATATATTTATAAGTAACAGCATCACCAAATGATTTTAATTTGATAATCTACAAGAGGCTGAAGGCTATCTTTAGAATTTAGCTTATTTAAGTGTCTTTTTAAACTGATTATTTTATGCTTGTTATACCCTATAACACCAAGATGTATATTTTGTTCTATTTCATCATTGGTCATTTCTGCACATTCACCCCTAAACACTATAAATTCACTATAGAACAGCCCACATTCACCTGAAAAGGTGCCAAATTCAGCTATTTTACCCCCACATTCGCTTGTGGGCCTATCAAATTCAGCAAAAATTCACCATTTTTGTCTATTTTAGCTATATACCGAGGTGATGCACCTCTCATTTGTATTGGCAGGATAGGTAATTTGTGGCCACACTTTTATGCTGACCTCCATAAGTAACTAACGGAGGTAACACAATGAAACGTAGGGAAGACTATATCAAATTACGGGTAAACAAGCAAACGAAAGAGCTTATTTCTCGCATATCAGACGAAGAAAATTTGGATGCATCGAAGCTTATTCGCACCATGATTCATAATTATGAAAGGCCTTTTACCCTTTCAGACTCTCAACTGGATATGCTGAAATTTCACTTCACCAACACCGCTCGTTTAGGCGGGCTTTTGAACCAATTCGCTTATCACCTTAACAGTGATCATTTGAATATCATCAACGGTGAAAAGGAAAACATTGAAATTGATGCAAGTGAGCTTCAAAGACTTTGTCAGAAGATAGAACGTGAAGTACGTGACTTGAAAAAGTCCATTCTTATCATGTGTGAAAACAAGGTGGCTTAATGACACGCTTCGCCCGTAACCATGACCCACTATTGTGGGATACGCCATCGCATTTGCGTAAACGAGATGTGAATGATACGTCTCGGGAACTTTCCATGTTTAAGCGCCTACTCTCACCTAGTTATTTAAATGATGCTAATTCGGGTAACCCTGAAGCCGTTATGAATATTGTCAGTACAGGCATGGGCAAGCAATCATTAGCGCAGTTAACGGCCTACATCGCCCGCAGTGCAGAATATATGGATAACGAAGATCCCCTCACCCTTGAAGATGAGCTTGGCAATATCATCGAAAATGAAAAAGGCACAGTTGATGATTGGGTTGAAGATTTTGAGCCATTAGCGAGTTACAAAGACCAGCTATGGAAGTTAGAGCTGAAAAACAAGTTAGAATTTGAACGAGCGCAACTTCAATATAACGGCAACGACGATAAAAGGTTAAGGGAAATTAACTTGGCGCTTAAGCGTGAGAAAATGACAGATGATAATGGTGAAGAAGTGAACTTTCATTTTCATGCACCGAAGGATATCACCCACATTATATTTTCACTCGGTGAGGATAATCATAATGTGAAACATGCCACTGAAGCGACTAGGCGCTTTCTACGAGATAACTTTGAAGCGCAGGGTTACAGGTATATGTTTCTAGCGCATAATGATACTGAGAACTTACATTTCCATGTCATTCTAAAAAACAAAAATATTATTGATGGTAAGCGTGTCCAATTTGATAAGGCCGATTTATTCACCCTGCGCCATGACTATGCTTACCACCTTAAGCAAATGGGCATTAAGCGTGTAGCAACTCTACGCCGTGACCGTGTGATAACCCTCAAGTCAATCAAAGCTCAGAAAGAAGAGCTATTTGTCCGTCATGAAATTTTCAAAGAAAAATACGCTGAGAACAAACCTATCAATGTACAAAAGTATAGAGATACGTTAGAGAAAAAACTAATACGCTTACAAGCTATAACGGAGCGTGAATTAAAATATTCAAAACTCACGCCTAAGCGCTCAATAGAACTTCAAGCTAATTTAGAAGAATTGAAAGTATTCAAAAGACAGTTCAAACAAGAAAATAAAAGTATAACACCTGATCAACAAATAAATGAAACACGTATATCAACCTGGCAATTACAGAATGAAGCTAAAAAGTTAAAATCTCGTAAACCAACAAGTAAAAGGCAGCGCCAACACCTGAAAAAATACCTTCAGCATTTTGAAAAAGAAGTAAACGCCGCCATTCGTCACTTCAAAGCTGTTGGAAAAGTGACCAAAACAGATACCAGTAAAAGCATTAAGCAGCTTAAAGACATCAAGAAAGCGTTAAACCTAGGTATTGGGTTAAAATTAAGAATTTAAGATTATATGCCAGATAATATTTGTTTTGAATTGCGTATAATTGTAGCCATAATCTCATCGTAAATTTTTGATGATGTGCTTTTATCTGCATTTAATTTGGTATAAACCTTCTGAGCAGCCTTACCTATACGCATTTCAGCCAACATATGAATTTGTTTTTTCACGAACGTTTCTTTAAATCCTACATCAACACCCAATTGTATAAGGTGACGTGTCTGTACATCTTTAAATTTGTATTTACTACCTATTTTCATAGCCATCTTATCTTTATGACGGTTCCCATACACAACTGTAGAGAGGATGTCATAAAAAGGCGCTAATTCTTCATAATCATCTTTATACAGGATGGAAAAATTTTTACCATGTGCGTCACCATTGCCAACAAGGTAGTTAAAAATAACAGCTTGTAGAAGAGTAATTTTATTCATACCAGCCATAGAGCCTGATGCAATGCGCCCTGAAATTAAATCAAAACAATCCTTTATAGATGGACCATTTTCGTTTTCATATTTCATTTCAGGTGCAATATTAAGTGCTTGGCAAAAATCTTCTTGGTGTAGCCTTATAACACTTCCAGAACCTTCAATTATACGGTCATATCTATCAATCACGTAGTAAGGTTTATCCTTTAACCAATAAACATTAACATCAGGAACTGGTAAACCCACTTCTTTTGCAAGCTTCATACAAAACAATTCATTATGTACAGAATCGCTAATATTTAAACCATTAATAGAGTTTTGAATCGCGGGCTTAATAATATGGGTAGATGGTGTGCTCCCTAAAGGAACAGCAATTTTATCATCCTTAAATGAGATCATCAGTTTATTTTGAGCACCTGCACCTGAAATTCGAATATTTTCATCGTCTGCGAGCATTGGGTGCTTGTCTAAGCTGGATAAAATGTTATCTGCATCGTTAGTGGAAAAGACTTTAAATTCATTATTGGGCATATCTGATGGCTTCTCTCCTTCAGGGTAAAGGGATATCGCTCCTGCGCATTCACCACCCACGCGCTCTAATAATGCAAAAACATTTTTTTCACTAACACTTAAAATCTCAGCAAGTTTTGATCTAACACTCTCATCAGGCAAAAGCCCCGAAAAGAATGCGTGAGTTTCATTATGTTTATATATGACATGTTCCAACGGTAATGATGCGGAAAGCTTTATATTAAACTCTGCCGATAAATATTCTTCAGTATAAGCAAATGATAAAGTTGCATTGTCCGAACATAATTTCCCTACCATTTTATCTTTTAAATAAACATCTAATTTATAAACCGCCATTTATTATTTCTTCCATTTACTAAAGGCATACAAGCCAATTCCAAGTGCACCTAATACCAATAAAACTTTACCTAGTTGGGCTGTATCCTTACCTTTTTCTAGATCACTAATAAATCGCCTGCCAGTTCCTGTTAAACCTGCCAAGTCATCCTGTGTCATACCTTGCTCTTTACGTGCATCTTTAATTACACTAGCAAGTTCTTTTGTGTCTGAGATATTGTTTTCCATGATACCAACCTTATCAATAAATGTTACCGTTCAGTAACATTATGGTACTTTACTGAGTATATTTCAATAATTTTTTCCGTTCGGTAACATTTTTATAGATCTTGTCCATTTCAATACATTTTGATACCGATCGGTATCAAAAAATGACTACTATGATCTGTAGAATGCATTTCTATAGATCATGGTAACTAAAATCCAAGGATTTTCACAAGCTATAAAGTTTTATTTTTCTTTCCTTTATAATACTCGACTTCATTTTTCCATAGATTAAGGTATGCATCCAAAAGTATTGGTTAAAAAGTACGAGTTAACATTCATTCCGCCAGCAAGAAAATGTTTTGCATATGTGCATAAACAATCTTTTTGATTGAATAATTCGCTACAATCTCTTCAACCAAACATTTCTTCATCAAGTTTGTTCAGTAACTTTTGTGTGTGCTCTTTTGAAATGTGGGCATAGCGCTGGGTTGTTTGAAGTGTTTTGTGTTTTAATACTTCTGCTATTTCACGAAGTGATGCGCCTTGCATAGCAAGATATGAAGCCGTGGTATGGCGCAAGTCATGTAATGTGAAGTTTTCAATCTCAGCTACTTTTAAGGCATGCACAAAACGTGCCCTAAAGAGAAGTGGTTTTATACCGTCCTTACGCGGAAAAACCCATTCACAGTTCATGCGTCTTATTTTGTACATGTCATTTAATATTTTTTTTGAACTATCAGGTAAAGGCACTGTATGAGGCTCACCATTTTTTGTCTTTTGTATGCGGATATACCCAGTATCTAAATCTATTTCACTCCATTTTAAAAACACAGCTTCATTAGGCCTAAGCCCCGTACCTAAACGAATAACGACTAGGTTATAGAGCCATTCTGGTTTATAAGCTGTATAAAGGTGCTGAAGTTTGCAAGCTTCGAGAAGCCTACGGCGTTCACCCACACTTAAAAACCTGTAACGTTCATTGCTTACCTTTGGTTTACGAACCCTCGACATGGGAGATATATCCAGCCACTCCCATTCCTTCATGGCGATGTTAAGAATAATTGAAAATGTTATCATGTACTTTGTGACCGTACAGGCAGATTTTAACTGAGGTGTTCCGTCTTCGTCAAAACGCCCATTGCCTTCTTTAAGAAGTTCGTCTCGGCAAGCAGCAATTTCAGACGGTGATAGGTCAATAAGAATAAAATGCCCAACTCTTTTGCGCCACCATTTTATATGCAGCTCAAATTTTTTTTGATCAGATTGTCTTTTAGGAAGTTCATCTTTTAAATAACGATCGAATAAATCATTGACCGTTCTCGTCTTAGAATCATAATTTTTAAAATGCTTACGGTTACGCAATTCTGTTTCTTTTTCTGCTGCCCACATTTTAGCATCTGTTTTACGATTAAATGTTTTGCTAATTGCTCTTTGCCCCTTCATACGAATTTGAACTCTGTATGTGATGTTACCATCTAAAGCTTTTCTAGGTGTTATAACTGCCAATGTATTTACTTTCTAAAATATTTCTGTATACTTGCTTATAGATGTATACCTTAGAGAGTTTTCGTGGTGCACTCATGGTGCACTGGCGGTGCAATAATAGTCAATAACCACCAACTGCATACAATAACACCCTATATATTTCAACATGTTAGCTTTTAAAACTGACATATATAATGCAATTTGTAATTGAAGCTCATTGTGTCGGGGGTTCGATTCCCTCCCTGCCCACCATTTAAAAGATGTTAGCCCGTGTTACAAGTTCCACCTCATTTAAAATCCTAAGAGAATAATTACTAAAAATCGCGCAAGTAACCAACCTTCTTTCAGAGAAAATTAAATTCCAACGCATTATAATGTTATGTTTTTATTCTTAATATTTGCACCGTCATGAATTTGATAACAGCCAAATAGTTCGTGTAAAATAGCACCGAAAGGTTTTGTTCTTTAACATATCGAACCATAAAGCCTCCTGTGAGCCAAACGTTGTTAAGATGAATAATTAAAACAGACAAAACTGCAATGGCTCTTAGTCCATCAATATCGGTTCGGCAAGTTAAACATTTATTTTAGCCTATATATACTTTTTTTACCTATTTTACGTCTATACAATGTATAACTACAAATCATTAAAAAGGTTGATATAGCATGACTACTTCCATACATTGGTTTAGACAAGATTTAAGGCTTTCGGATAACCCTGCACTCTTTCATGCGGTAAAAGAGGGTGATACTATCCCTATTTATATACTCGATGAGAGTGAGACTGGTTATATGGGAGCTACCAGCAAAGTTTGGCTGCACCATGCACTCGCATCACTTAATGAGTCATTGAATGGGAAACTTGTTATATTAAAAGGTGATCCAGCGAAAATTATACCGACTGTCATGTCAAAACTTTCCATAAATTCTATTTATTGGAACAAGTGCTACGAACCATGGCGTATTCCCAAGGACAAAGAATTAAAAAAGGCGTTAACTCAAGAAAAAATGAACGTTCATAGCTTTAATGGCTCTTTATTGTGGGAACCTTGGGAAAACTTAAAAGGTGATGGTACGCCTTACAAAGTTTTCACGCCCTACTATAAAAATGCACTTAAGACCCAAAACCCGCGTAAACCTTTACCACCTATTGATATTTCAAAAATAGTGGTATGTGACATAAAATATGAAACCATCAAGTCTCTTAATTTACTGTCCTCCTTAAAATGGCATGAAGGTATCACGAACAAATGGAATATCAGTGAAGACGGCGCACACAAATGCCTGAGTTCATTTATTTCTGATCGTATAGATGAATATGCGGATGGGCGTAATTTTCCAGCAAAAGATATCACGTCTAAACTATCACCTTATTTACATTTTGGTCAAATTTCGCCCAATGAAGTTTGGCACAAAGCACAATTTAACAATTCAAATAACAATATTGATACATTTTGTTCTGAATTAGGTTGGCGCGAGTTTTCGTACAACTTGCTATACCATAACCCTGAAATAAAACATAAAAATTTACAGGCAAAATTTGATCACTTCCCTTGGTGTGTAGACCTTGAATTTTTACAAAAATGGCAAATGGGTCAAACGGGTTATCCTATTGTTGACGCTGGCATGCGAGAATTATGGCAAACAGGGTATATGCATAACCGTGTACGTATGATCGTCGCTTCATTTTTAGTTAAAAACTTACTCATTCATTGGACCGAAGGCGAAAAATGGTTTTGGGATTGCTTGGTAGATGCTGACCATGCAAGCAATAGCGCAAGCTGGCAATGGGTAGCTGGCTGTGGCTCTGATGCCGCCCCCTATTTTAGAATATTCAACCCCATAACACAGGGTGAAAAATTTGATAAACTTGGTTCATACACAAAAAAATATGTACCTGAATTAAAAGATATGCCACCTAAATATCTATTTAAACCTTGGGACGCACCAGCAGCAATATTAACGCTTGCGGGTGTCAAAATGGGCTGTGATTACCCCATGCCCATTGTCGACGTTAAAGAATCACGTGAAAGAGCCCTTGAAGCCTATTCATTTATAAAAGGATAAAAAAGAGTTATGGACCCTTTATCACAGGCCGTTGTTGGCGTTGTTTTTTCAATGAGTGCATCAAAACGCGCAACAATGAGACTTGCTGCTTTTTGTGGTGTTGTAGGTGGTATGGCGCCAGACCTTGATATCATTATTCGCTCAAATTCAGATACTCTCCTTGCACTTGAATACCATAGGCAGTTTACACATGCTCTCATAAGTATTCCGTTTGTGGGCCTTGTTGTTTGTTTAGCGTTATGGGCTATTTTTTCTCGTAAAAAAGCTGATTTTAAACTTTATTATATATTTACAACTGTGGGGGTGGCGACGCATGGCCTGTTAGATGCCTGCACGGCTTATGGCACATATCTATATTGGCCTTTTTCTTTTGAGCGCGTTGCGTGGAGCAACTTATCTATTATTGACCCTTTATTCACAATTCCATTGCTTGTTTTTGTTATTACAGCGACTGTTTTAAGATCACGTAAACTGAGTATTTTCTCTGTTATTTACGCATTTACTTATATAAGTTTCACATTTTACAATCAAAATATCGTAAGCGCACATGTGCATAAAGTAGCCCATGATCGAGGACATAAAATTGAACGACTATTCTTAAACCCTACGCTTGGTAATAGTGTGCTATGGCGCAGTATATACCGCTATAATGGACGTCACTACATTGACGCTATCCATTCACTTCCGCACTACAATATAAAGTTAATATCGGGTACAGACGTGCCCATTATTGAGGGCGCCTTTGTTTACCCCGAAATAGGACAAGACAATCAAGCAAGAAATGATATTTTAAGGTTTGAAAAATTCACATCAAAATTTTTATATGTTGTAGAAGGTGCAGAATATACTCTGGGTGATTTAAGATACTCATCAACGCCTGATAGCACTGAACCTTTATGGTCTTTCAACATAAACCCAAACCAATTAGAGGCTTATGGTAAGTTTCAGCACAACAGAGCTAATAGAAACAGTTCTTTAAAAAAATTAAAACATATGTTATTTGAAATAAAACTCGATTAATTCACTTTTAAAACTTAGGGAAATTTAAATCTATAGATGTTTTTTGTAAGGCGACTATCGCAGCGTCAATATCCGCGTAAGAAAGACCATCACTCACCTGAATACGTATACGTGCCTCACCCTCTGGCACAACAGGAAAACCAAACCCAGTCACAAAAAAACCATATTTCAGCAACGTATCAGACACTTTAATAGCGAAAGCTGTCTCGCCTAAAATAATAGCCAAAATAGCGCTATCACCTTCAACAGGCATAAGGCCTATCTTTTGTAGGCCTTCTCTAAAATATTTTATTTTTTCGTGCAAACTTGTTAGTCGTTTTTGTGTTACTAATTCTATCGCCTTCATGGCACCTGCCGCTGTGACAGGTGAAATACCATTAGAAAATATCTGTGGGCGTGACGCTTGAAAAAGAATATCAATCACGTCCTTTTTACCTGCCACATAACCGCCCGCGGCACCTCCTAAAGCTTTACCGAGTGTACCTGTGTATATATCCACTTTATTTTCAACGCCAAAATGTTCGGCTGTACCTTTACCGTTTTGCCCCATAACACCCACACCATGTGAATCATCTACAATTAATACTGCATTATATCGTTCACACAAAGCCGTTATTTCTGGCAGTTTAGCAAGGTCACCTTCCATGGAAAACACACCATCAGTCACTACAAAAATATTATTGGCGTCTTTGTGTTTTTGTAGGGTTTTTTCAAGGTCACTCATATCACTATGTGCATAAACTGCCTTTGTAACTTGCTTGTTCACCAAACGACAACCGTCAATAATACTGGCGTGATTTAAGGCGTCACTCACAAGAACGTCCCCTGCTTTACAAATCACAGCAAATAAGCCCGTATTGGCAGCCCAGCAAGAAGAATAGGTTAGCGCCGCTTCTGTAGAATGGAATGCGGCTATTTTAGCTTCCAATTCTTCATGGATAGTCATTGTACCGCAAATAAAGCGCACAGACGCCGTACCAAGGCCATATTTATCGAGAGCTTCATGCCCTGCTTTAACGACATCGACATGGTTTGCGAGACCCAAGTAATTATTAGACGATAAAATTGTGATGGGATCAGAAGATTCAACCATATGTGCATGTGATGACATAGGCCCTAACAAATGCTTTGCCTGCTTATAAGTACCCGCTTCTTTAAGATTTTTTATGTCGTTTGATATTTGTTCATTAAAATGATGCATCGTCTGCTCCTTGAAATTCTAAAACAATTTTTCCGCAGGTGCCCGCCGTCATCAGGTCAAATCCTTTTTGAAAATCTTTTGCGGGTAGTATATGTGTAATAATCTTTTCAACGGCTTCAGGGTTATTCAACATAAAGCTTTCAACTTGGAACCATGTCTTGAACATTTCACGGCCAACAATACCCTTCATGGTAATGCCCTTAAAAACAAATTTTTCAGCGAGGTCAAAAGTAATGGGTTTTGATGGAATACCCAACATAACAGCAGTACCGCCAGGCTGTAAAAGTGTTAAGCCATTGTCAATAGCCATAGAATTACCACTCATTTCGATCAACACGTGTGGGCCAACATTATTTGTGGCGCTCATAATTGTATTGTTCGCTTCAATGCCTGGCGCAAGGGCAATATCCGCCCCAAGTTCTAAAGCAAGTTTACGTTTATATTCTTGTGGTTCGATAACACTGATATGGCGTGCACCGAGCGAACGTGCAATAGCAATAGAAATAAGGCCAATGGCGCCAGCACCCGTAATAACAACACTGTGACCTGCAACTTCTCCCTTAGAAACAGCATGCATGGCATTACCAATCGGATCAAATATAGCAGCATGATGGTTTGGAATAGCGTCGTCCACTGTCCAAATATTACTGGCTGGAATATTCACAAGGCTGGTAAAAATACCGTCTCTATCCACACCTATAATAGAAGTCTCCTGACAAAGGTGTGAACGGCCCGTGCGACAATAACGACAAACACCACAAACAATGTGGCATTCAGCACTGACACGTTGCCCCACTTTATATTTGACGACATTTTTACCGATGGCTTCAATCGTACCAACAAATTCATGCCCCATAACAAGGGGTGGTTTTACACGCCCCATGGACCATTCATCCCAATTGTAAATATGAAAGTCAGTACCACAAATACCCGCATGCGTCACACGTACCTGTACATCATTATTACCGGGTGCATTTGGCTTTTTTATTTTTGTGGCGTGAACGCCTTTACCAGCTTCTTTTTTTGTTAGTGCAAACATGAATTCAAATTTCTTTTTTAATATGAAACCAGTGTAGCGTTAAAAATATAAAAACACCATTTGAAATAAGTCGCCCCGTTAGAGCATGTGATACATAGCATTGTTTTATTTGAAGTAAATGACCGACCATGCTAATAAAAAAAAGGCGCTCAAGAGCGCCTTTTCCAAAACTTAAAAGAAGTTTTTAGTGTGCAATACGACCTGCAAGTGACTTAACCTTACGGCCAGCAGATGTAGCTTGCTTCACTTTTGATGGACGTTCAGCAGAACGCTCTGAAGACATATCCTTCACACGAGCATTCGCTTTACCTTTAAAACCATCATTTGACTTATTACCAAATGAACGTTTTTTAGCGCCATCAGCTGAAGCAGCTGGCTTACCGAAAGAACGTTTTTGACCACCTTCAGATGCACCTTTTGGCTTATCATCGAATGAACGTTTACCTTTGTAACCTTCAGATGAACCAGTTGGCTTATCACCGAATGAACGCTTACCTTTATAACCTTCTGATGAACCAGTTGGCTTATCACCGAATGAACGCTTACCTTTATAACCTTCAGATGAACCAGTTGGCTTATCACCGAATGAACGCTTACCTTTGTAACCTTCAGATGAACCAGATGGCTTATCACCGAATGAACGTTTACCTTTGTAACCTTCAGATGAACCACCTTCTGAATCACGTGGCTTAAATGAACGTTTAGGCTTATCAGATGGAGCGCCTGCATCACGTGACGAATTAGATTTTGAATAAGGCTTACGTGGGCGATTACTGTCACGTCCACCTGCATGCTTACCGTTAGATCTTGGTTTAGATTTACTTGGGACGTATTCTAAACCTTCAATTGTTTTTTGCTCTAACTCTTCACCAAGCATACGCTCGATACCACGCATTAAACCCCACTGTTCGTTTGAAACAAGTGAAATCGCGTCACCTGTCTTACCTGCACGGCCAACACGACCAATACGGTGGATGTAATCTTCACTGTTGCGTGGAAGATCAAAGTTAATAACGTGTGTCAGTGATTTAATATCAAGACCACGTGCAGCAACGTCTGTCGCTACAAGGAAACGGATTTGACCCGCTTGCATACGACGAATAGAAGCCGTACGTGCAGATTGACGCATGTCACCATTTAGGAAATCAGCTTTTTCGCCTTGCGCTTGAATACGCTTGCAAAGTTTTTCTGTCATTGCTTTCGTACCAGCAAAAATAACAGCCTGCCAAATATTGTTGTCTTCAACAAGTGAATCCATCAATGCTTGCTTACCAGCAGCGTCGTTCGCACGGTAAAGAACTTGTGTAATATTTTCGTGTTTTTGTGTTGCTTGAGTCAACTCAATTGATTTAGGGCGGTTCATAATTTTATTAACGATACCACCTGTTTTACCTTCAAGTGTTGCACTAAGCAACATCGCTTGACGGTGTGTTGGTGTTGCCTTAGAAATTTTAAGAACGTCTTCACTGAAGCCCATGTCAAGCATGCGGTCAGCTTCATCGAGAATAAATGTTTCAACATCACGCAAGTGAACGTCACCTTGTTTCATAAGGTCAATAAGGCGACCTGGTGTTGCCACAAGAACGTCAACAGTTTCACGCAACATACGCTTATGCTTCATGATAGGTACACCACCGACAACACAACGACATGTCATGTCTGTGAATGAACGTAGTTCGTTTGCAACCTTCATTACTTGGTCAGCAAGTTCGCGTGTTGGTGTTAAAACCAAAATACGTGGGCCACGTTTTTTGCGTTGTGCCTTGCTTGCATCTGGGTTCACAAGAAATCTTTGGAATGCAGGTAGTAGGAATGCGGCTGTTTTACCAGAACCAGTTTGGGCAGACGCCATAACGTCGCCACCTTCTAGTGCCATTGGAATAAATTGCGCTTGAATTTCTGTTGCTTTTTCGAAGCCCATTTTATCAAGGCTTTTGAGTAGGTCTTCGTGTAGGTTAAGGTCTTTAAAGAGTGTCATTAAATTATCCATTTCTAAATTATATTACTTAAAAGTGATCATCACTTTCAAGAGGCACAGTAGAAATTAGACCTTCGTTTTAAAAAAGGTAAAATTCATACAAGGGTAACAGGCCATTCCTGCCCCTGAAGCTGCTGAATTTTACGTCTTAATTAAAAGAAAAATTGAACAAGCTTATTTGCGTCTAGCATACATAAGGATTATTGAATTAAATTACAAGCCCTAAATGCTAAATTATTTTCTATTTTGCGGATTGTTTCGCTAAACAGAGTTTAAGTGTATACACCACACCGATAATTAACACAAGCACTTTTTGCTTATTTTTTAAGCATAACATCAAAAAAGTGAATTTTTTAGCATGTATCTTGGCAGAACTTTAAGCCTATAGAGCTAAAACATCTTTTAATTCACCAAGTAAAGTATGTGCTTTCATAGCCTGATCACGAGAACCTTGCATGTTTTTTTCGTGTGTTTCAATATGAAATTGATCAAGAACTTCTAGAAAATCCTCCAAAGCAAGAGAGGTATCTTCTTGCTTTTGCCCCTCTAAAGTTTCGACATAAGTATCGATAGCTTCAACGGCATCGGCAATTGCAAAGGTCGCCTCATGCCATTCATCCATAATAGCACCTCCTGCAAACATTTCTTCAATATTGCTATCTAAAACGGTTTTTTGCATAACTAAAATGGCTTTACTTAATATATCTAAACCATCTTGATATGTCATTATTGCCTTCACTTCGTTTTCTGCTTTATTATGTTCACCCTTATGCATACCTTTTGCATAAACGCTTGTATTAAAAAGAACAGTCACTGTAAATATAAGCACCATTAAAATTTTCATGATTTATACCTTTTTAATATTATTTTTAAGTTGACGCCCTTCCCAAATGTAATAAACCACAGGGATAATAAGCAATGTTAAAATAGTAGTTGTCACCATACCACCAAGCATAGGTAAAGCAATACGACGCATAACGTCAGACCCTATACCACTGCTTAAAAATATAGGTAAAAGGCCAGCCATAATGACTGCAACTGTCATAAGTTTAGGTCGTACACGTAACACAGCGCCGTGCATAATCGTGGCACGCAATTCTTTGAGGTTTTGCGGTTTACTGTGCCTAACTTGTTGGTCAATATATAACAACATCACAACCGCTGTTTCAGCGGCAATACCGCCAAGCGCAATAAAACCAACGCCTACAGCCACAGAAAAATTATAACCTGCAAAGTATAAAGCCCACACGCCGCCAATAAGGCCAAATGGCAATGAAAGCATGACCATGAGTGTACGGCTAACGTTTCCAAAGTGAAGCATGAGTAAAATAAAGATAATCGTTACGGCTGCCGGCACAGCAAGGTTCATACGTTCACGTGCTTCAAGCATTTGCTCAAATTGGCCTGACCAACTAATAGAATAACCAGTAGGTAACTTAACTTTTTTTGATACAACTTCACGCGCTTTGTTAACATATGTGCCAATATCTATATCTGCAAAATCCACAAACACCCAACCATTAAGCCTTGCATTTTCAGACTTAATCATAGGAGGGCCTTCTACAAATTGAATGGTTGCCATTTCGCCAAGTGGTATATGTTGCCCTGCAGGTGTTGGTACAAGTATATTTGCAATATCTTTTTCTTCTTCGCGGAACTGGCGTTCATAACGCAACATAATATTATAACGCTCTCGCCCTTGAACCGACTCAGATATGTGCATACCGCCCAATGCGGTTTGAATAACCTGCTGGAAGATACCAAGGTCAACATTTTGCCTTGCAAGTTCATCTCGGTTTGGTGTTATTTCTAGGTACTTACCACCTACAACACGGTCAGCAAAGGAACTTCTCGTGCCTTCAATGTCTTTAACAGCGGCTTCCACGTCTAGTGCAATACGGCTAATAACGTCTAAATCAGCCCCTGATATTTTAACACCAATAGGTGTACGGATACCTGTTGATATCATATCCATGCGGATTTTAATCGGGTAACCCCAACTGTTCACAAGGCCTGGTAATTTAACGCGACCATCAAGCTCTTTGATTAAACTTTCAACGGTTACGCCTTCACGCCACTTGTCTTTTTCTTTGAGATGAACCCATGTTTCTATCATAGAGATAGGTGCAGGGTCTGTCGCTGTATCAGCGCGGCCAACTTTACCAAAAACACGGTCAACTTCGGGTACGGTTTTAATAAGGCGGTTTGTTTGCGCAAGTATTTCTTTGGCTTTGGTAATAGAAACACCGGGTAATGTTGTCGGCATATATAAAAGTTCACCTTCATACAGTGCCGGCATAAATTCTGACCCTGTTTTCATTAAAGGAAAGGCCATACTTACAAGCAAAGCAAAAGCCAGTGCTAAAGCATTCCATTTTTGTTGCAGTGCCTTTGTTAAAATAGGTTTATACATTTTTATAAACCAGCGGTTAATAGGGTTGGCTTCTTCTTTTTTAATTTTACCGCGTATCAGCCAAACCATTAAAACAGGTACAAGCGTAACTGATAAAATAGCGGCAAAAGCCATGGCATAAGTTTTAGTGAAAGCCAAAGGGCTAAACAAACGGAATGACTGCCCCGTTAAAGCAAAAACCGGTAAAAATGAAACTGTAATAATAAGTAAGGAGAAAAACAATCCAGGGCCAACCTCTTTCGCTGACAATAATATAGCGTCGCGCTTAGCCGTTTCACTGGCATCCGCTTTCATATTTGACAATTTACGGTGTGCATTTTCAACCATGACGACCGAAGCGTCTACCATCGCACCAATGGCAATAGCAATACCACCAAGCGACATAATATTGGCCGTAATACCCTGCCATGACATAAGAATAAACGCCGCTAATACGCCAAGCGGCAACGTAATAATAGCTACAAAGGCGCTACGCACATGCAGTAAAAATATAAAGCAGACAAAGGCGACAACAAGGCCTTCTTCAATTAATTTAGTTTTGAGGTATGAAACAGCACCTTCAATAAGGGGAGCACGGTCATAGACCGTTACAATTTCAACGCCTTCAGGCAAACCATTTTGTAAACTTTTAAGTTTTTCTTTAACAGCTTTAATGACACTGAGGGCATTTTCTCCACTGCGCATCACTACAATACCGCTAACAACTTCACCTTCACCATTAAGTTCCACCACACCACGACGCAACTCTGGCCCTTCAATAATACGTGCCACATCGCTTAAAATAACAGGTGTACCACCCTTCGAATAGACAACAACCTTCTTAAGTTCATCGAGGTTGGTGATATATCCCTTAGAGCGGATCATCAGTTCCATTTCGGCCTGTTCAATAACACGACCACCCACTTCCTTACTGGCCGCTTTAACGGCATTAGTAATGCGCTGTAGCGGAATATCGTAAGCACGCAAACGGTTGGGGTCAACCAACACCTGATACTCTTTAACAAAACCACCCACAGAAGCAATTTCAGAAACACCTTTAACTGTTGCCAGTTCAAATTTTAAAAACCAGTCTTGCAGTGAACGTAACTCTGCAAGGTCATATTTGCCGCTTTTATCCACCAATGCATATTGATATATCCAGCCCACGCCTGTTGCGTCAGGCCCCATTTGTGCCTTTGCATTTTCTGGTAAGTCATTTTGAATTTTAGCCAGGGCGTCCGTTACACGGCTTCTTGCCCAATATTGGTCAACATCGTCTTCAAAAATAATATAAACAAACGAAGTACCAAACATTGAATAACCACGCACGTCTTTGGTTTTTGGCAAGCCAAGCATAGTTGTTGAAAGTGGGTACGTCACAAGATCTTCAATAATTTGAGGCGACTGCCCCGGAAAATCTGTACGTATAATAACCTGCGTATCACTTAAATCGGGTATAGCATCCAGCGACATTTTTTGGACAGATATCCAGCCAATCACTGTAATAGCCAAAGCCATCACAAAAACCAAGAGCTGGTTTTTTACCGACCATTCAATAACATTAGCCACAAATGACTTTGTTGGGTCGTGCGATACATTGTTGTTTACAGACACTAACCTTCTCCTGCAGCTTCAACAGGTTTTACATTTGGCCATTTTTGAGGCATAGAATGCCCATCACTATATGGGTTAGATGCTTCATTGCCTTGTTGAATCCACTGCAAGCCTGAATTATGGTCCATATAAACATTCAGGCCTTTTAATTGGTAATAATTAGGTTTCCCATTAAATAACCATGGCTTTAAGGCCTTCATTAACGCACTTAAGGCTGTGCGTAATTCGCTATCCGTCACACTCGTTGTGGCATCAAGTATGGCACGTTCAGCATTTTCTAAAACAAACTGTAACTGTGTGCCTCTAAATTTTGGCAGTAAAAATTTACTCAATTTTAATGACGGTTGAATAAAGCTATCCGTAAATTCTGTTTTTGTCGTTAGGGATTCATGTATATATAAGGCTGTATCAATAAAATGATCAATCATCGCAAGCTCATCAGCCGAAATGTCAATGTCTGAAAGTGGTGTTTGTGACGTTTGTAGTTTACGGAATGACTCTCTTAAAGCACTTTCAGAATCAATTAAAAATTGGCTACTGACAACAATATCATCGCCTTCTTTAATACCAGAAAGTACTTCAGTTTTGCCGTTACCAAGCACACCTACTGTAATTTTTTGTGATTGGAATTTACCATTGCCAAGCGCTACAACCACATAGTCACCTTCGGAGCTTTTCAAAACAGCTTCCGACGGAATAGCGAGGCGTTTTTCAACATTCGCTTCAAAAACAACGTCGGCATATGCACCAGGTTTAAGGGTGTTGTCTTGGTTTTCAAGCACAAGCCTTATCTGTCCCGTACGGCTTGCCGTGCTAATAGTGGGGTAAATATAATCAATAGCAGCGTTATGCCCTACACCACCTAAATTAGGAAAAACAATATGAGCTGGCGCACCTTTTGTTAAAAACTGAAGATCTTTTTCTGCAACGCTGACGTTTATCCATACGCTAGAATAATCCTGTATGGTCGCAATTTGCATACCAGGCTTAACATACGTGCCTTGGCTTACCATAAGAGAGCTTACAATACCGTTCGTTTCTGCAAAAAAGGGCACTTGCTGGCTTTTTTGACGACTTCTTTTTAAATTATCGATATATTTCTTTTGTACGCCAAGCGACTGTAAACGTTTAGACGCCGAAGAAATACGCCCTTTAGACCCAGCCGTTAAAGCGGCGATAAAGTCTTGTTGCGCAGAATCAAGCTCGGGGCTATACAGCTTAAAGAGTAAATCACCCTTTTCCACAACGTCACCTACGGCTGTAATTTGAAGACCCTCGACCCAACCTGCAATACGGCTTGAAATAACTTGCTTTAAACGGACATTTTCTGTCACCAAACCATAGCTACGAATCCCCATACCAAAGCGTGCAACCTCTGCCTTTTCAACACGCACACCCATATTTTGTACAGTTTCAGAAACAATACTTACAATTTGACGTCCGCCCTTTTGTTTGTTTTTCGTTGCTTCTGTCGCTTCTGCATAAACAGGTACAAGATCCATCCCCATAGGTGACTTGCCAGGTTTATCCATTTTAAAGCTAGAGTTCATCGGTGCGACCCAATATAAAATTTCTTTTTCATTCGATACTTTAACTTCAGATCCAGCTTCTTCAGCCTTCTCTTGCGCTATAGCCACTAAGTCCATGCCGCAAATAGGGCAGTTCCCAGGCTCCTCTGCAATATAATGTGGGTGCATGGGGCATGTATATTTTTGCTCTTCGGCAAAGGCCAAAGACGTCATTATACTGAACATCATTAAACTTAAAGTGATTATGCTGCGCATTTATTATTTCCCTATATAGCTATTAATTTCAGCCAGCAACGACATATGTTTATAGCGTTGCTCTGCTAGTTGAGATTGAATGGACAAACGACTATTTTTCGCCGCCAGTAGATTATCAAGTGAGGTTTCACCCGATTCATAAGTACGTTTTGCAGCCGCCACCATTTCATTGAATGCTTTGTCTTTCGCAACCAAAAGGTGAACATTTTGAAGCGCGGCGTCACGCACGCTTTCAAGTGATGTCATTTTTTTGAGCCATTGGCGTTTTACATTATCAAGTGCCTGTTCAGCAGCTTGTTTTTTGGCCAAAGCCGCGCGGTTTTTAGGTTGTTGGTTTGACTTGTACCATAAAGGAACTGTGAATGTTGCTTGCACAGAAAACCAGTCATCCCCTGTAAAATTCTTACCTTCATCGCGTTGTTTGTACAAAGCTTGAACACCATAATTAGAACCATAAGATGATTTAGCCATTTGCACGGCATGACCGCCAAGTAAGATATTTTTCCCTGCAATCTTAACAGGGTAAAGATCATCAACAGACTGCCAGTCTTTACTGTCGATTTGATAAATTTTAAGGGTAGGTACTTCGCCGACTAAATGAATCAGTTCAGCTTCAATGGATTTATATTCAGCGTTTAAATTATTGATATTTTGTTCTACCAAAGAACGTGCAACATCGACTTCTGACAAGCGCCAATAGACACCACTACCCGATTCCAGTCGCCCTTTAAAATACGTATCTAATTCTTTAAAATTTCGTAGTTGTTTCGCTTCTAATTCCTGTTGAGTTCGCACTTTTCCGAGCCTTAAAAGGGTAGCTATGAATGAACTTTCTAAACGGCTTTTTGCAAAAGAAGATATGACAACCAGTTTTTTGGAAAGTTGTTTTTGTTTACCTGAACGTGCTTTTCGTAAGGAATAATTAGGTATATCTTGTTTAAAACCAAATATTTTTGATGTTGGTAAAAATCGGTCAAATGCAGGGTCATCCACAGGCATATTATCAACACCAATCATCAATGAAGGGTCGGGTAACGATAAGGCTAGCGTTGATAATTCACGATATTCGTCTGCAAGGGATAAATTGTACAAGACCTCAGGGTGTTTTGAGATGTCATTCATATAATCGTCCAGCGTTTTGTCTCTGGCATAGGCTGATGCATTTATCAATATCATTAAAGTAAGTAGAATGATTTGCCTCACAATTACAGAATCCTTTTTATATTATTACGCACTACATTACAGTAGTTCTGCTTAAAAATCAAAAAAGTTACATTTTATAATGCAGCATATTGAAAAGCCTCCAAAACGGAGGCTTTTCTTTAATGATTGCTAGATGCTGGCGCCTTAGAATAGTCAACAGCCAAGCCATAATGTGGGTCTTCATCAGTATTAGCTTCGACAAAGCGGCTTGCCTTTGAAAGCATAATGTGACAATCAGGACTTAAGTGACGCAAGTGTAATTGTGTTTTGTTGCGCATGTAGCGGCCGGCCAGAGCGTCAATAGCTTCGATACCACTATGGTCAAGCACACGGCATTTTGCAAAGTCAACAATCACATCTTTAGGGTCATTTTTATAGTCAAATATCTCACCAAATGTCGCAGCGCTCCCAAAGAACAAAGGCCCTTCAAGTGTGTAAATTTTAGCCCCATTTTCACCTTCTGTTATTTTAACATGAATATGCAAAGCTGACTTCCATGCATACACAAGTGCTGAAACAATAACACCGACAATAACGGCAATAGCAAGGTCTGTGAATACCGTCACCACCGTTACTAAAACAAGGACAAAAGCATCTTCTTTAGGGACATCACGTACAATTTTAAAAGACGCCCATTCAAATGTACCAATAACAACCATAAACATAACGCCAATAAGTGCAGCAATTGGAATTTGTTCAATTAAACCTGAAGCAAACAAAATAAATGCCAATAAAAATAAGGACGCACTAATACCACTTAAACGGTGACGTGCTCCCGATGCAACATTGATAATACTTTGGCCAATCATTGCGCAACCACCCATACCACCAAAGAAACCAGTAACCGTATTTGCAGCACCCTGTGCGATACATTCTTTTGTAGAAGAGCCTTGTGTTTCTGTAATTTCAGCCACAACTGTTAATGTCAGCAGTGATTCTATCAAACCAATTGCTGCCAAAATAAGGGCATAAGGGAAAATAATTTGTAACGTTTCAAAATTCAGGTCAACCATAGGGATATGGAATGTCGGTAATCCGCCAGCAATACTGGCTAAATCACCCACAGTTTTTGTATCTAGACCAAAGCCAATAACCGTAAAACTTACAGCCAAAATAGCCACTAACGGTGATGGTACAATTTTGGTTATTTTTGGCAAACCAAATATAATAACCATCGTTGCCGTCACAAGGCCGAGCATTAAGGCAAGTTCAGAACCAACCATCCATTCACCCGCTGTTGTAAATTGCTCTAATTGAGCAAGGAAAATAACAATTGCAAGGCCATTTACAAAACCAAGCATCACTGGGTGCGGTACGATGCGGATAAAGCGCCCGAGACGCAGAACACCCGCCAGTATTTGAATGAGACCCATCAAAACAACAGTCGCAAATAAGTATTCAACACCATGTTGCGCAACCAGCGCCACCATCACAACTGCAAGTGCACCTGTTGCGCCAGAGATCATCCCTGGGCGGCCACCTATACAGGCTGTAATGAGACCCACTAAAAAGGCAGCATACAAACCAACAAGAGGTTCAACACCGGCTACAAATGAAAAAGCCACAGCCTCTGGCACCAAGGCTAAAGCAACCGTTAAGCCAGCTAAAATTTCAGTTTTAAAGACGCTTAATGTCCAGTGTTCTGGCATTTTATCTGCCATGCTATTTAAAATGTGCTTCATAGTATCCTTATTAAGTTACATGTAAATTATATTAGAGTTCATTGCCCTGCACTATATACACATTTCATAAAAAAGCGATGATATAATGGCAGAAACGCCGAAAAATATATGTAATTCTAGACTTCTAGGCTATAAAAAAACAAAAAATTGTGCTAACCTTTAAAATAATAAAACGAAGAAAAGAATGACGCTGTGAATTTTAAAACAATATTTCCCAACTTAAAAGAAAAACAAATGGCTAACATTAAAACGGCAGTCAATATAATTGGGGCTATACTAAGAGATTTTATACAGGGCAAGTTACCATTACGCGCTACAAGTTTGGTTTACACAACTATATTGTCATTCGTGCCGCTTTTAGCACTCAGTTTTTCAGTGTTAAAATCATTTGGTGCTCATAATCAACTCGCACCTTTTTTAGATAGTTTACTCGCGCCTTTGGGCGATAAAGGTCATGAAATATCACAAAATGTGTTGTTATTTGTCGACAATATTCAGGTTGGTGTTTTAGGTGCTATTGGTCTTGGGTTCTTACTCTTTACGGTTGTTTCTTTAGTGCAAAAAATTGAATCGGCATTTAATAATATTTGGCATATCGAAAAAGCACGTCCGCATATGCAGCGCTTCACTGGTTATTTAAGTGTTATTACCGTGGGTCCTATTGTGATGTTTAGCTTAATTGGCCTAAAAACAAAATTCACCACCAACCCTATGGTGGCAGACACTTTAGGTTTGTCTGTAAGTACAGGCGTTATGCCTTACATTATTGATACAATTTCAGCCGTGGCTATGCCTATTTTATTGTTTACTTTTATGTGTAAGGCAATTCCCAATACAAAAGTTAATTGGTGGCCTGCCATTACGGCGGGCATTGCAACCGCGTACATGTGGAAAGGTATTGCCAGTGGCTTTGGTAGCTTCATGAGTAACAGCGGTAATTACGATGCTATTTATTCATCTTTCGCCATTATTTTATTGGTATTTATTTGGCTGTATCTCAACTGGTTAATTATCCTCATTGGTGGTAGCTTAAGCTTTTATCTGCAAAACCCTGAACAGGCTAAAATTTCTCTACATAAAACAGAATTGAGCTATCAAGACAAACTCTTTAACGCCTTATATTTAATTAAAAATATCCATAAAAAATATGTAGCTGGAGAACAGCCAATAACGCTCGCAGAAATATCACAAAAACTGGGTAGCCATATTTTTGCGCAAGATATTATTCATGGCCTCGTCAATGCAAAAATTATTGCCTTTGCAGAAAATGAGGGCGAAGAGCTTATCCTTATAAAATCTATCGATAAACTCACATTACTTGACGTCATAAACACTCTTTCAAACAGGCATAAAAAGATGCAAGGCAAAGCACGTGATAAAGAGTTAAGCACTTTTATATCAGGGCTTGAAAAAAACTGGGCCGATATACCGCTTAAACAAATATTTAAAAATTAATTTTGTAGCTTTACATATAGTGTAATTTATATTGCTCATTTTATTACATGATGTGTATGTCATATCATTATAATTTTTACAGCATTCATTTTCAGTGACATTTAAGTATTAATATACCCTCACCTTCTTAAAATACATCCATATAACCGCTTCAACCTTTCTTTAAAATGGTAAAATCCGTAAAATTATAGTTAAATAGTAATGACTTAATTCTTATAAGGATAAAAAAAATGCCACAAACGCTCTATGATAAAATTTGGAAAGACCACCTAATTGCCAAACGTGCAGATAACCAAACTATTATCTATATAGACCGGCACCTTGTCCACGAAGTAACAAGCCCGCAAGCTTTTGAAGCTTTAAAAATTGCAGGACGCAAAGTACACGCAAAAGACAAAACGCTCGCCGTTTGCGATCATAATGTACCCACAAAAAACCAAGCACAAGGTATTACAGAACCCACTGCAAAACTTCAGGTCAAAATTCTTGAAGAGAACTGTAGTGAAAATGACATTACTTATTTTAAACTGATGGATAAACGACAAGGTATTGTCCATGTGGTAGGCCCCGAACAAGGGTTTACACTCCCTGGGACAACCATTGTATGTGGAGACAGCCACACATCTACGCACGGTGCTTTTGGTGCCCTCGCCTTTGGTATTGGCACCAGTGAAGTAGAACATGTCCTTGCCACGCAAACACTTGCACAAAACAAATCAAAAAACATGCTTGTCACCTTTAATGGTACATGCCCTAAAGGTGTGGGTGCGAAAGATATAGTACTTGCCCTTATCCGAAAAGTTGGTACAGCGGGAGGTACTGGACATGTTATGGAATTTACGGGAGAGGCTATTACGGCACTTTCCATGGAAGGTCGTATGACCGTTTGCAACATGAGTATCGAAGCAGGTGCAAAGGCAGGTTTAATAGCGCCTGATGAAAAAACATATAGCTATCTTAAAGGTCTCAACATGTCACCTACAGGTGACCGATGGCAAGAAGCTTTAGACTATTGGCATACACTGTCAAGTGACAAAGACGCGCATTTTGATAAAAATATTGTCATAGACGTTTCAAAACTTGAGCCACAAGTGACGTGGGGGACCTCTCCTGAAACTGTATTAAACATAAGTGAAAATTTACCCCTTTTAAACAAAGAAAATGAAGGCCTAGCCGCCATGTTTTCATACATGGGTGCAACAGCAGGCATGAAATTAACTGACCTTAAAATTGACATAGTATTTATTGGAAGTTGCACCAACTCTCGCATAGAAGACTTACGTGCAGCAGCCAATATCTTCAAGTCACATAAAGTTGCCAAAGGTGTGCGTGCTTTAGTTGTACCAGGTTCGGGGCTTGTTAAACAACAAGCTGAAGCTGAAGGGTTAGATAAAGTATTTATAGCCGCAGGATGTGAGTGGCGTGAACCTGGCTGCTCGATGTGTCTTGCTATGAATGCCGATCGCTTAAAAAGTGGTGAGCGCTGTGCATCAACATCAAACAGGAATTTTGAAGGGCGGCAAGGGCGTGGCGGACGCACACATTTAATGAGCCCTATTATGGCAGCCGCCGCTGCAATTGCTGGCCACATTGAAGATGTACGGAAATATTTATAAGAAAGTTAAATGTATGGAAAAATTTATATCACTAAAAGGCACGGCAGTACCTTTACTTGTTAAAAACATTGATACCGACCAAATTATACCCAAGCAATTTTTAACAACCGTTAAACGTGAAGGTCTTTCCAAAGGTTTATTTTATGACTGGCGCTTTGATGAGGATGGTTTACCACAGGAAGAATTTGTGCTGAATCAAAAAAAATATCATAACGCTTGCGTGTTACTTGCGGATGATAATTTTGGTTGCGGTTCATCACGTGAGCATGCGCCATGGGCTTTATTAGATTTTGGCATTCGTTGTGTAATTGCACCAAGTTTTGCAGATATCTTTGCGAATAACTGTAAGAAAAACGGCATTCTGACAATCAAAATGTCCATTGAAAAAATAAACGCACTTTTGGCTGCTACAAAACAAAATGACATTGAAATTAATTTGAAAGAACAGTCTATCACAGCAGGCGCGTTAAGTTATAATTTCAATATTGGTGCCGACAGGAAAAATACACTTTTAAATGGCCTTGATGAGATAGCTTTAACAGAAGAATTATCACATAAAATAAAAAAATTCGAACAGGCTAATAAAATATCAAAGCCATGGCTTTAAGGGGATAAAATGACTGAGAAAAATATTCATATAGTATGGCTAGCGGGTGATGGAATTGGCCCTGAAGTTATTCATGAGGCAAAAAAAGTGGCCTCATGGTTTAACGAAAATAGTCATCTTAACATAAGCGCAGAAGATGGCTTACTCGGCGGTTGCGCCACCAACACCTTTGGCCAGCCATACCCTGATGAAACAAAAGTTAAGGTAACCAAGGCTGACGCTGTAATGCTTGGCGCCGTTGGCGGTCCTCAATGGGACAACGAACCTTTTCAAACACGTCCCGAACAAGGCCTACTCGATATTAGAAAAGACATGGACTTGTTTGCGAATTTGCGTCCAACTTTTACCTTTGATGCCCTTAAAAAATCATCAAGCCTTAAGCCTGACATTGTCAATGGTTTAAACCTTATGATTGTGCGCGAACTTATTGGTGGTATTTACTTTGGTGAGCCACGCGGTATAACAGTCGATAACAAGGGCGTTAAAAAAGGCTACAACACGGCAAGTTATACCAATGTAGAAGCAAAGCGCATTGCAACCATTGCTTTTGAAGCGGCAAAAGCGTCTGGTAAAAAAGTCTGTTCCATTGATAAAGCTAATGTGCTTGAAGCTTCGATTGTTTGGCGTGAAGCTGTGCAAGAATTGAGAAACAGTACCTACCCTGAAATTGAGCTTTCTCACATGTATGTGGACAACGCAGCCATGCAACTTGCCACAAAGCCTCAGCAATTTGAAATTATGTTATGCCCGAACCTTATGGGCGACATTTTATCTGACCTTGGCGGCGCACTCACAGGGTCACTCGGCATGTTACCGTCTGCCTCTATTACCGACAAAAACGCTGTCACAGGTTACACGAAGGGTTTATATGAGCCCGTACATGGCAGTGCCCCTGATATTGCAGGACAAAATATTGCCAACCCCATCGCAACAATTTTAAGCTTTGCCATGTTACTTGAATATTCATTGAAAGAAATTGATCTGGCTAAAAATATTAAAAAAGCCGTAGAAATTGTATTAAATGACGGTTACCGCACAGCCGATATTATGACAAAGGGTCAGACACAAGTCACAACAAGTGAAATGGGTGATAAAATTGTATTGGCCCTCTCCCGCTTGACAACAAAAACCATCAACAGCAAGGATATATAAAATGAAAAAAGAACGTATATATATTTTAGACACAACACTGCGTGATGGCCTACAAGCACCAAATACAAACCCTGTTAACATCAAACAGCGGCTTGAAATAGGGGCATTACTCGCCAACATGAATGTGGATATTATTGAAGCAGGTTTTGCCATTGGCTCCAAAAATGATTTTGATACCATTAAAGGCCTTGCGTCTATGGGCCTTGATAACACGATATGTTCCCTCGCCCGCAGTATGCCCGCTGATATTGACGCCGCAGGTGAAGCCATTAAAGGCGCAAGACGTGGGCGCATTCACACATTTATTTCGACCAGCCCTATTCACATGACTGCCAAACTTAATATGACACCCGAAGAAGTCTTAGACAATGCTGTTAAGGGTATAAAAATGGCATCTAAATACACTGACGACATTCAATTTTCACTCGAAGATTACACAAGAACCGAAAAGGACTTTGCCTTTCGAATGGTAGAGGCCGTTATTAATGCAGGTGCGACCACGGTTAACCTGCCCGATACTGTCGGCTATACATTGCCACAAGAATTTAAACGTATGGTTATTGAGTTACTTCACAATGTACCAAATAGTGATAAAGCTATTTTTTCAACGCACTGTCATAATGACTTAGGCTTGGCAGTCGCTAATTCCTTAGCAGGTGTTATAGGAGGTGCGCGGCAGATAGAATGTACCATCAATGGCCTTGGGGAACGTGCTGGTAATGCCGCTATGGAAGAGATTATTATGGCTTATCATGTACGTGGAGACCGCATGCTCTATAAAAATAACATCATAACAGAAAAATTTAAAGAGGCCTCCGATATGTTGGCCAAGTATACAGATGCACCTGTACAAAAAAACAAAGCTATTGTTGGTATAAACGCCTTTGCGCATGAAAGTGGTATCCATCAACATGGTGTTGGAAAAGATGCACGTACCTATGAAATTATGACACCAAAGTCGGTTGGTTGGGGGCATACAACTATTTCACTTGGGGTAACGTCAGGCAGTGATGGATTGATGCAAAAATCAAAAGAGCTGGGTTACAACCTTTCAAAAGAAGATATCAAACGTATTTATCCAATGTTCATGCAAAAAGCCGAAAAAGGGCGTGTCAGCGACGATGATTTCAGAGCTATTATTGAGAATGTTCTTATCTAGTAGGATCTTTATCTACATACATACCTGTATCAGCAAACTTTAGTAAACCCTTCGCTGTTTTAGCGTCATCTGGGTAACTTGCAGTACCAACACTCACACCGATACAAACTGGATCATCAGAGTTTGTGAGATTGAATGGCCGCGTAATATTAACGACCATATCTTCTGAATAGTCCAATACCTTATATTTATCGCACTTAAGAAGCGCCACAAATTCGTCGCCACCAATGCGGGCAATAACTGATGATTTAGGCAAAGCTTCCTTAAGCCTCATCGCCACCTCTTTTAAAATATCGTCGCCAGCGTCATGGCCATAAGTATCATTCACGGGTTTAAATTTATCGAGATCTAAAAACAAAACCGTAAATTTAGATTTTTTTTCAATTTCTGATTTAAGTGCCACCATAAAACCACTACGATTCACCAAACCTGTGAGTGCATCACTATTGGCAACATGCTTGCGATACCTACGTGCCAGATTTTTACTTTCGCTTTCCACCAAAGCAAGGCTTCCCTTACCTTGATTTAGTACAATAATCGTATTTTCAGACAAGTTTAAAAGTTCGCCCACCTTAGCTGTATCACCGTCGGTAAACTCGATTGTATTACGCACAATTTCATAATCATCAATGGCGACAGAACTATGTTTAATAACAAGGCTTTCTTTGTTAATTTTCATATGTGCTTTTATATTTTTCCACATAGACGTGCCACCTTTATGTTCTTCTCGTACCTTTAAGACAATAGGTAACATAGCACCAAATGATATTAAAATAGCTGCAATAATAAGCGCTTCATGAATGATAAATACACTGCCTGTTACTTGCGATATCACCCATTCCATTACAAGTGTCACAATAGGGATAATGGAAAGGATAGCCAACACATTTTCTGACTTAATATTCTGGCTTGCAGACCATATAAAATAACGTGATAAAGGTGCAAAAATAAGCCCATAAACAACACCTGAAATAATACTTGGTGCATGAATATAGGCATCAGGTGCAGGTACAAAAACCAGTATAGGGCTTGTGGATAGATAAGAAACTGTCAATTTTAAATAGGTTAGATAAACCGATATAATCAAGAAGATCATCGATGTAACAAACGAAACAAAGGCCACAACACGCATCTTGTCTCGTAAATTACCAATTTCATGCGCTTTGGTATATTCTTTATGTGTTTCAGCTACAATAAATGACCCACCATTAAACAACACTACAAGTAAGACAGGTAGCCAGATATTATGCCAAGCCTCTATGCCTTGGTAATTTATTAATACAAAAAAACCAATTAGAATAACCGCATTACCAAGAAGATTTGCCTTGCTTGGCGTACGTTTTAAAAACATATAAGCAAATACCAAGGAAAAAGGTATTGTAAGGCGGTTCAGTAAACCTGTTTCTGTACCAGTCACACTTTCCACTAGAATAATATCAACAATATAAGTACCAATGAGTAAGAAACCATAAAACCATGTGTCCCAACTTTTTAAGGTAGAGGCAATATACTTCCCAGGCCCTGCAAAAAGAGACAGTGTCAGTGCCGCCGCTATCATAGATATCAAAGTAAACACAACAGCATCAATATTATAATTAAGTGAAAAATAACGTATATAAACAAAGAAAAATGAGCTTATAAATACAACACCAAACGACTGTATAACACCTTTTAAATACATTTTATCAGCCCTTTAATGATGCAATAATGGCAATACAAATAAGGCCAACCATAATAGCTATAGAAACAGTCCAGACATAAATATCCACCTGTGACGCAGAAACAATAATCTTCATATCGTCACGACGCTCATTAATTTTACGGCGCTTCGGATTATTTTTACGACGTGCCGTATAAACCTTTTGATTTTTTAATTCCATTATATGCCCTAATATTGATGTATCTCTATAATATAGGCATTCAGAGCATTATATTCAATAAGGGAAATACACAGTTGTAATAAAAATCGCATAAAATTAAAAAAAACTATACAATAAACCCTTATAATGTAGCTTATTGGGAGATTAATATACTCGGATATTGAATTTTTAAAATGTCTTCCAGCACAACATAGTTTATTGTGTGAGGGGTACTTATAATATCCATCTGATCTTCTAACACGACATAGGTCATCATATGGGGTATGTCGACAATATTCATAGGTCGTTCAAGTACGGCGTAATTGATGACTTGGCTGGTGCTTACACTTTGAGCGTAAGCATTGCTTGAAAATATAAATAATATGCTCACAATAAAATAACGCATTAATTTTTACTTTTAATACCTAGGTTAAAACCTGCGTCTTCAATTTCTGTGGTTGTCCAGCTTGCGGCAGTAGCGGGATTGTTTGCCCACATTTTTTGAAATTTGCCATAGCCAATATCTAACGTACCTCCTGTAGCTGTATAATTTGCCGCGCCAGTACGGACAGCATATTCGAAGTTTTGCGGCCCCGTTGCACCTTTTGCTATTTTAACAGACTGCACAACAGCTTGGACAGTGTAGTCACCCGCTGGTAGCGCAGGTATTGTAAATAAAGCTAATTCATCAGCGACGCCAGATGTAATAACAGTTGAATCACTTATTGAAATCTCATTAATATCGCTCACTAAGCCAGACCAGTCCATAGTATCCCCATTCGCGGTAGGTTCTATAGTGGCGAGGTGCATTTTTCTGGTGTCTGTGTCGGCTACAATAATTTGTGAATACCATGTTTCATAGTTATTGTGACTATGTAAATAACCAAATCCAATTTGACTCAAGGTTGCTTCCCCATCTGTTGTAATATCACCTGTATATTCAGCTACTAAAACACCATCCGTATACAGTGAAAACACACCTGCAGCGGCATAGTTTATATGAATATCATAACGGCGCAGGCTATTAAAGGGTTTAGGTTCTGTTTGTGTTGTAAGCGTGGTTTCTGTTCCTGCGGCATTCCTTGTCTTTAGGTTAAAACGCCCTGAAGAATTAATATCAATAATTAACCTTCGAACGGAATCTGAATCGTAGAATGAAAGGAAATCGTAACTTGAACTACCTGTGCCCTCGCAGCGCATATAAACCGTTAACCAAAAGTCAGTAGATGGTTTGAAATGTGGTGTTTTATGTGTACCAGTGTGGTCGGATGTAAAAGCTACACGGCTATATGATTGATCATGATTAATTGTGTTTGTTGTTGTATAAGAAGTTGCGGGCCTTATGAAATCTTCTAACTCACCGCCAGCAAATAAAACCTCTGCAGAAGCCGTTTTAATCGAGAGTAAGGCAAATAGAAATATGTACTTCTTGAGCATTTGTTTTTTCCTTATAATTTTATACCAGCTAAGGTTATAGCTATATTAGCAAGTGTAGCGTCGGCTGATGCTGGGAAAGCAATACCTACTTGCTCCCCTGCAGCGAAGTCAATATCTGAAGAGAATGAAGCCGTGCATGTTTTTGAGGCCGCTGCCCAAGTTAAAGTGCCAATTGATGTAGGCATACCTGAGACTACCTTGTTAAGAGTAACAACGGTAGAAGCAGCTGCAGCTGTTTCTGCAACACATTGCACATTAGGCAAGTTTTGTTCTAAACGTATGGTGCGCGGTAAAGTTACGCGCATAATGGCATTGTTATTAGGCACATTTGGCATAAATACAGAGATGTCGTACTCAGACCCTGCAGATGCCTCCTTCCAATTAGTACCGTTGCAAAAACTTAAAGACTTACTAGCATCATCATAGCGAATAACACCTTCCTTGCTGGCGTCGCAGGTCGCTACCCCCCCCCCAATTTTAATGCTTTCTGATACTTCTAATACACCACTAGATGTTAAACGTGCAACTTCCTGCCCTGACACCTGAAAGATAAGATCACCGCTAGACGTGTTTATTTGGGCATTTGATGCCTGAATATAAAATATCATATAAAAAGTATACTTTATAAATTTCAACTTCAACACAATCACCTAACAATCTTATATTTTATGTTTTTTTCTATAGTTTATTTTAAGAATACTTAAATCATATTTCATCAAGTCAAATATTCAATTATCAATATTATCATATGTATATGTATATGTATATGTATATGTATCATAGAACGGGCTGAGAAAAACAACTGTATTTTACCTCTTGACAGACTGCATACATAGAGGTATAACCCGTATATTAATTGGTGACGCGGGATGGAGCAGTCCGGTAGCTCGTCAGGCTCATAACCTGAAGGTCGTAGGTTCAAATCCTGCTCCCGCAACCATTTTAA